>NZ_JAAVVD010000002.1:0-639229 GCF_018449755.1 Variovorax sp. dw_954
AGCAGCCGCTGCCGCGCCGGCCGCCCCTGTCGCAGCCGTCAAGCCGCCCACCCCGGAGCAGCGCCAGCGCATGCTCGATTCGGCCAAGGACGATCCCGAGCAACTGGAGCGCCGCAAGCGCTTCCTCGAAGCCATCGATCGTGGCGACCCGGCCGCGCTGGAGCGCTGGCAACGCATGAGCGAGCGCCCGCGGCGCCAGGCGGAATGAGCACGAACCTCGGGGCCAGGCGCATGGCGGTCGGCGCATTGCCGGCCCGCCTCAGACCAGCGCGCACCCGGTCGGAACGCAGCGATGCAGCGAAGTGCCGCACGTGGAGGCATCCATGAGTCCATCACGCCCGTTCATCGAGCGCCCGGTCGCCACTGCGCTGCTCATGGTGGCGATCGTGCTGGCCGGGCTGGTGGGCTTCAAGTTCCTGCCGCTGTCGGCGCTGCCGCAGGTCGACTACCCCACGATCCAGGTCCAGACGCTGTATCCCGGGGGCAGCCCGGAGGTGATGAGCCGCACCGTGACGGCGCCGCTGGAGCGCAACTTCGGCCAGATGTCCGGCCTCAACCGCATGAGCTCGACCAGCGCGGCCGGCGTGTCGATCATCACGCTGCAGTTCTCGCTGACCGAGACGCTGGACGTGGCCGAGCAGGAGGTGCAGGCCGCCATCAACGCCAGCAACTCGCTGCTGCCGGCCGACTTGCCCGCGCCGCCGGTGTATGCCAAGGTCAACCCGGCCGACGCGCCAGTGCTCACGCTGGCCATCAGCTCGAAGACGATGCCGCTGACCGAGGTGCAGAACATCGTCAACACGCGGCTCGCGCAGAAGATCAGCCAGGTCTCGGGCGTGGGGCTCGTCACGCTTTCGGGCGGGCAGCGGCCTGCGGTGCGCATCCAGGCCGACACGCGCGCGCTGGCTTCGTACGGCATCGGACTCGATGCGCTGCGCACTGCGATTGCGAATGCCAACGCCAACAGCGCCAAGGGCAGCTTCGACGGGCCGAAGCGCTCCTACACCATCAATGCCAACGACCAGTTGGTGACGGTGGACGACTACAAGAACCTGATCGTCGCCTACAAGAACAACGCGCCTGTGCGCATGATCGACGTGGCGCAGGTAGTGGACAGCGCGGAGAACACCAAGCTGGGCGCGTGGTCCGGCGTGAACGGGCCGGGCGACGCGTCGGCGCCGGGCGTGGAGCCCACACTCACGCCGGCGATCATCCTGAACGTGCAGCGTCAGCCGGGCGCCAACGTCATCGCCACGGTCGACGCGATCAAGAAACAGTTGCCAGACCTGCAGGCGCAATTGCCCACGGGCCTGGACGTGAAGGTGCTGAGCGACCGCACGACCGGCATCCGCGCCTCGGTGATGCATGTCGAGATCGAGCTCGCGCTGGCCGTGGTGCTGGTGGTCCTGGTGATCTTCTTCTTCCTGCACAGCTGGCGCGCGACCATCATCGCCAGCCTGGCCGTGCCGATCTCGCTGATCGGCACCTGCGGCGTGATGTACATGCTGGGCTACAGCCTCAACAACCTGAGCCTGATGTCTCTGACCATCGCGACCGGCTTCGTGGTGGACGACGCGATCGTGATGATCGAGAACATCTCGCGCTACCTGGAGGAGGGCGAGAAGCCCTTCGCGGCCGCGATCAAGGGCGCTTCGCAGATCGGCTTCACCATCATCTCGCTGACGGTGTCGCTGATCGCGGTGCTGATCCCGTTGCTGTTCATGGGCGACGTGGTGGGACGGCTGTTCCGCGAGTTCGCGATGACGCTGGCCATCACGATCCTCATCTCCGCCGTGGTGTCGCTGACGCTGGTGCCGATGATGTCGGCCCGCATGCTGAAGACCGAGCCGCACAACGCGACGCGCGGCCTGGCGGGCAAGGTGCAGGCCTTCTTCGACGGCGTGATTGCACGCTACGACGTGTCGCTGGGCTGGGTGTTCCGCCGCCAGGGCCTGACGATGATCGTCGCGCTGCTGACGCTGGTGCTGACCGTCCTGATGTACGTGTTCATCCCCAAGGGGCTGTTCCCGACGCAGGACACGGGCCAGTTGCAGGCGCGCATCGAGGCCGCGCAGGACGTGTCGTACGACCGCATGTCGGACCTGCAGCAGGCGGCCGCGAAGGCCATCCTTGCCGACCCCGATGTGGAGAGCCTGAGTTCGTTCACCGGCGTCGATGCGGCCAACAACACGATGCTCAACACCGGCCGCATGCTGGTCAACCTGAAGCCCCGGCACGGCAACCAGGAAGACGTGATGAACCGCCTGCGCGAACGTGTGCGCGAGGTGGCCGGCGTGACGCTGTACCTGCAGCCGACGCAGGACCTGACCATCGATGCGGAGAGCGGGCCGACCGAGTACCGCCTGTCGATCGAGGGCGTGAGTTCGGCCACGGTGACGGAGTGGGTGAAGAAGCTGATGGCCCGCCTGGAGCATGAGCCGCGCGTGCGCAACGTGACAAGCGATGCCGGCGCGGAGGGCTTGTCGGCGTACGTCGACATCGACCGCAACACGGCCTCGCGGCTCGCGGTGACGGCCAGCGCGGTCGACGACGTGCTCTACAGCGCCTTCGGCCAGCGCATCGTGTCGACGATCTTCACGGAGACCAACCAGTACCGCGTGATCCTCGAGGCCAAGGCCGATTCGATCGAGACGCCGCAGCAGCTCGGCACGCTGAACCTCAAGACCGGCACCGGCGCGCCGACGCCCTTGTCCGCGGTGGCGACGATCCGCGAGCAGCTCGCGCCCCTGCAGATCACGCATGTGGCGCAGTACCCGGCCGCGACGGTGGGCTTCGATACGGCGCACAACGTGTCGCTGGGCAAGGCGGTCGATTCGATCCGCCAGGCCGCGAAGGAGATCGGCATGCCGGCCAGCGTGACGATGACCTTCCTGGGTGCGTCGGGTGCGTATGAGAAGTCGTTGTCGAACCAGTTGTGGCTGATCCTGGCCGCTGTGGTCTGCGTCTACATCGTGCTGGGCGTGCTGTACGAGAGCTACATCCATCCGCTGACGATCCTGTCGACCTTGCCATCGGCTGGCGTGGGCGCGTTGCTGGCCTTGTGGATCACAGGCAATGACCTGGGCGTGATCGGGATCATCGGGATCATCCTGCTGATCGGCATCGTGAAGAAGAACGCGATCATGATGATCGACTTCGCGATCGATGCCGAGCGCACGGAGGGCAAGTCGCCGCAGGAGGCGATCCACCAGGCGGCATTGCTGCGCTTCCGGCCGATCTTGATGACGACCTTGGCTGCGTTGTTTGCTGCCGTGCCGTTGATGCTGGGGTTTGGCGAAGGCGCGGAGTTGCGGCGGCCGTTGGGGCTGGCGATCTTCGGCGGGCTGATCGTGAGCCAGGTGCTGACGCTGTTCACGACGCCGGTGATTTATCTTGCGTTCGATCGGCTGGGGCGGCGGTTTGGTCGGCGGACTTCATCCGAGGTCGTTGCGTGACTGCATTCGTTTCGTCGTTGAGAGCGCCCGGCACGCGGTGCGGGCCGGCCGACCCTACTGCGGCGGGCGCTTCGCGGCTCCCTTGCGGTGCTCGCTTTCCGCGGGGTCCACATGAACTCGCTTCGCTCAAACAGCATGTGGCCCTGATCCGCGAAAAGCTGCGCTCCTCAGCACCGCAGAAGGGATCGACTGACCCACACCGCGTACCGGGCTTGGGGGTGATCGGAAGCTCCATCCTCTTTGGAGGTGGCAGCCCTCACCCCAGCCCTCTCCCCGAGGGGAGAGGGAGCAAGAGGGATGCACCACGAGCGTGTCCACGGCGGCGGGTGGTATGCGGTGCGGGGTGGGCGACCCTTCTGCGCCGCCGAGCAGCGCAGCGTTTGGCGGATGAGGGCCACATGCTGTTTGAGCGAAGCGAGTTCATGTGGACCCCGCCAAGCGTGAGCAGCGCAGGGGAGTCGCGAAGCGACCGGCGCAGTAGGGTCGCACGCGCCGTGCGGCATGCCGCCCGACGACGCATCCCGGACCATACCCCGGACCGCACCCACGACCGCACCCTGGAACGCACGCACGAGCGCATCGACGAGTCCGGTCAAGGAGCAGGCCAGTGAACCTCTCCAGCCCCTTCGTCAAGCGACCGATAGCCACCGTCCTGCTGACCATCGGCATCGCGCTCGCCGGCATCGCGGCCTTCTTCGTGTTGCCGGTCTCGCCGCTGCCCAATGTCGACTACCCGGCGATCTCGGTCACGGCGCAACTGCCCGGCGCCAGCCCCGACACCATGGCCAGCAGCGTCATCACGCCGCTGGAACGGCGGCTCGGCACCATCGCGGGCGTCAACGAGATGACGTCGAGCAGTTCCACCGGCTCCGGCCGCGTCAGCCTGCAATTCGATCTCTCTCGCAACATCGACGGCGCAGCGCGCGAAGTGCAAGCCGCCATCAATGCGGCACGCGTCGACCTGCCCGCCACGCTGCGGCGCAACCCGACCTACCGCAAGGCCAATCCGGCCTCGTCGCCCGTCATCATCCTGGCGCTCACCTCCAAGACCAAGACGCCGGGACAGATCTACGACGCGGTGTCCAACATCGTCAGCCAGCGCGTCTCGCAAGTGCCGGGCGTGGGCGATGTCGAGATCGGTGGCGGCTCGCTCCCGGCGGTGCGCATCGAGCTGCAGCCCTATGCGCTCAACCAATACGGGATCAGCACCGAGGACGTGCGCGCCGCCATCCAGGCCAGCAACGCCAACCGGCCCAAGGGCGCGATCGAAGGCGAAGGGCGGCGGCTGCAGATCTACACGCCCTCGCCGGGTCTGCGCGCGACGGACTATCGCTCGATGATCATCGCGTGGCGCAACAACGCAGCCGTGCGCCTGTCGGATGTCGCCAACGTGGTGGATGGCGTCGAGAACCGGCGCACCACCGGGCTCTTCAACGGCGAGCCGGCCATCATCATCCTCATCACGCGCGAGCCCGGCGCCAACATCATCGAGACCGTCGATGGCGTGCGGGACCTGCTGCCTGAACTGCGCGCGCAACTGCCGCAGGACATTAACGTCGAAGTGGCCTCGGACAGCACCAACTCCATCCGCGCATCGCTGCGCGAGGTCGAGGGCACGCTGATGATCTCGATCGTGCTCGTGGTGCTGGTCGTGGGCCTGTTCCTGCGCAAGGCGCGCGCGACCATCGTGCCGGCGGTCGCCACCGTCGTGTCATTGCTCGGCACCTTCGGCGTGATGTACCTGCTGGGCTTCAGCCTCAACAACCTCAGCCTGATGGCGCTCACCGTGGCCACCGGCTTCGTGGTGGACGATGCGATCGTCGTGCTGGAGAACACCAGTCGCCACATCGAGGAGGGCATGAACCGGTTCGACGCCGCGCTGCTCGGCGCGCGCGAGGTGGGCTTCACCGTGCTGTCGATCAGCCTGTCGCTGGTGGCGGTGTTCATACCGCTGCTGTTCATGGATGGGCAGGTGGGCCGGCTGTTCCGCGAGTTCGCGATCACGCTGTCGGCGGCCGTGCTGATCTCGCTCCTGATCTCGCTGACCACCACGCCGATGATGTGCGCCTGGCTGCTCTCCTCCGAGCCGAAGGAAGACCCGCACGCGCCGCAGCGCCGCAAGGCCTGGCCGGTGCGCTGGGCCGAGAACAGCTACGACTTCATCCTTCGCATCTACGAGCACAGCCTCGACTGGGCGCTGCACAGCAAGACCATCGTGATGCTGGTGCTGGTGGCCGTGATCGGGCTGAACTTCTACCTGTTCCAGCACGTGCCCAAGGGCTACTTTCCGCAGCAGGACAACGGCCAGCTCAACGGCGGCCTGCGCGCCGACCAGAGCATCTCCTCGATCGCGCTCGGCGAGAAGCTGAAGCAGGCGGTCGACATCGTGCGCGCCGACCCGGCGGTCGACACGGTGGTCGGCTTCGCGGGCGGCAGCCGTGCGGGCGGTGGCTTCATGTTCGTCAACCTCAAGCCGGTGAACCAGCGCGATGCGACCAGCCCGCAGGTCATCGCGCGGCTGCGTCCGCAACTCGACAAGCTCACCGGCCTGCGCGTGTTCCTCGGCCAGGTGCAGGAGCTGCGCATGGGCGGGCGCTCCAGCAACTCAACCTACCAGTACACGCTCAAGAGCGACAACCTGAAGGACCTGCGCACCTGGGTCGGCAAGCTGGCCGACCGGCTGAAGCTGGAAGAGTCGCTCACCGACATCGACAGCGACCAGTCCGACAATGGCGTGGAGACCTACGTCAACGTCGACCGCGACAGCGCCTCGCGCCTGGGCCTGAGCTCGAGCGCGATCGACAACTCGCTCTACAACGCCTTCGGCCAGCGCTCGGTCGCGACCATCTACGACGAGCTCAACCAGTACGCCGTGATCATGGAATGGGCGCCGCGCTTCATGCGGGGGCCGGTGGAGCTCAAGGACCTGTACGTGCCTTCGGACCCTGCCGTGACCAGCGGCAACGTGCCGGTGCTCACCTCGGCCAACCCGGGCCTGCGCGGCGCGTCGACCGGGTCGCCGCTGGCCAACACCACGACCACGATGGTGCCGCTGAGCACGGTCGCGACGATGTCGGAGCGTGCGATACCCACATCGATATCCCACGAGGGCGGCGAGCTTTCGAGCACCATCTCCTTCGACCTGGCGCCGGGCGTCTCGATTGGCGAGGCGCGCGCGATCGTCGAGCAGGCCGGCGCCGACATCGCGATGCCGATCAACGTGCGCGGCAGCTTCAGCGGCACGGCGGCGAGCGCGCAGCAATCGCAGGGCCAGCAGGCCTTCCTGATCCTCGCGGCGCTGGTGGTGATCTACATCGTGCTGGGCGTGCTCTATGAAAGCCTGATCCATCCCATCACTGTGCTGACCACCCTGCCTTCTGCCGGCGTGGGCGCGGTGCTGGCGCTGCTGCTGTTCCGCATGGACTTCTCGATCATCGCGTTGATCGGCGTGTTCCTGCTGATCGGCATCGTGAAGAAGAACGCCATCCTGATCATCGACTTTGCGCTCGACGCCGAACGCGCGCGCGGCCTGACGGCCACCGAGGCGGTGCGCGAGGCCTGCCTGCTGCGCTTCCGCCCGATCCTCATGACCACCGTGGCCGCTGCGCTCGGTGCGCTGCCGCTGGCCATCGGCTTCGGCCAGGGCGCCGAGCTGCGGCAGCCGCTGGGCGTGTCGATCATCGGCGGCCTCATCGCAAGCCAGCTGCTCACGCTGCTGACCACGCCGGTCGTCTACGTGCTCATGGACAAGCTGCGCCGCCGTTCCGCCAACGAAAAGTACTTGAGCCGTTCCGCCGGCCTATCGTCATGACTGCCCCGCACTCCATCCTGATCAAACCCGTCGTGCTCGCGCTGACCATGTTGCTGGCCGGCTGCGCCGTCGGGCCGACCTATGAAAAGCCGGTGACGGTCTCGCCCGACACCTGGAAGGAAGCGCCCGCCGCGCAAGGCTGGGTCGTGGCTGCGCCAGCAGATGCCGACGACCGCGGCGAATGGTGGAAGGTGTTCGGCGACGCGGAATTGAACGAGTTGGCCGCGCGCGTGCAGGTGTCGAACCAGAACATCGCGGCAGCGGTTGCCAACTACGACCAGGCCCAGGCGCTGGTGCGCGAGCAGCGCGCGGGCCTGTTCCCGACGCTGGGCCTGTCGGGCAACGCGCGGCGCAGCGGCGACCGCAGCGTTCCCATCGTCGCGGGCTCCGCGGGCGTGTCGCTCGACGCCGACTGGACACCCGACATCTGGGGCAACCTGCGCGCCGCCGTCAACAGCGCGCAGGCACAGGCGCAAGCCAGTGCGGCAGACCTGGCGGCGGCGCGCCTGTCGGCCATCGGCCTGCTGGCCTCCAGCTATTTCTCGCTGCGCGAAGCCGACGCGGAAGGGTTGCTGCTGGACGACACGATCGAAGGTTACGAGCGCAGCTACACCATCACCCGCAATCGCTACGAGGCCGGCATTGCGCCGCAGAGCGACGTGCTGCAGGCGCAGACGCAACTGGTCAATGCGCGCGCCGATCGCGTGGTGCTGAGGCGCACGCGCGACACGCTGGAGCATGCCATCGCCGTGCTGGTCGGCGCTGCGCCGGCCGAGTTCAGCCTGGTCGCGCTCAGCGCATGGAAGCCGGTGGTGCCCATCGTGCCGCTGGACATTCCATCGACCTTGCTGCAACGCCGACCGGACATTGCGGCCGCAGAGCGTGCGGTTGCGGCGGCCAATGCGCAGATCGGCATCGCACGCGCCGCCTACTATCCGAGCCTGACGCTCAGTGCCACCGCAGGGACCACCTCCCTGCGCTGGCAGGACCTGTTCAGTGCGCCGCAACTGGTGTGGTCCTTCGGGCTTTCGGCCTCCCAGGTGCTGTTCGATGCGGGCGCCATCGGGGCGCGTGTCGATGCCGCGAAGGCCGCACACGCGGCGTCTGTCGCGGGCTATCGCCAGACCGTGCTCACGGCCTTCCAGAACGTCGAGGACCAGCTCACGGCCACGGCCAGCCTGGCGCAGCAGGAAACGCTGCGGCGCGAAGCCTCTGTGGCGGCGGACAAGACCGAGCAACAGTTTCTCAACCGCTATCGCGCGGGCCAGGTGAGCTATACGGACGTGGTCACTGCACAGGCGTCGGCATTGAGCGCGCGGCGTACCGTGCTGCAGGTGCAAGTCAGCCGGCAGGCCGCGGCGGTGGGCCTGATCCAGGGCCTGGGCGGCGGCTGGGGGGCCGACTGGCTCCAGGACAAGGCCACGGACAAGGCCACCGACAACGCCACTGACAAGGTCACGGACAAGGTCACGCAGACGGACAAGGCCGCCGTTTCCGCTCGCTGAGCGCGTCGCACCCGCGTTTACGCAGCCTCCCAATTGCCTCCGCATTCGCTGTTCAACATCGCATGCAACGCGACGCAATCCCTCAACGGAGAACCTGAATGAAACGAATCCTCCCGGCAACGACGGCAGCACTGGGTGCTGGCCTGGTCTCCGCGCAGTCGTCCGCGCACGCGCCACGCGTTCTGACATGACCGGCCCGCACTTCCTGGCGGCGTTTTCCGCCACCGCATTGATGGTCTTCTGGCGCATGCTGGAGACGAGGGCGGCCGTGCCGGCAAGCCCACCGAAACCCGTCGCGCAGATGGCGACGGAACCCGCCGCGCAGATGGCGATGGAACCGCGCGTCGATACCGACCTGATCCAGCTGCTGCGCGCCATGCCGGGCGACTGTTCGGCGCTGCTGCAGCGCGGCGGCATCGCGTTGCAGCTGCAACTCACCTGCGCCGCGTTGCCCGTCTTCGTGCAGCAGACGGTCATCCGGCAACTACTCGCGCAGGTCGTGACCATCGCGACACACGCGATGAAGAACGGCGGCACGCTGAAGGTGCTGGCGCGGGCGGAGGGCGAGCAGGCCGTGGTGCATTTCATGGACGCCGGGGCCGACGGCGAGTACGCCGCGCTGGCGCGCCTGTTCTTGCGTGCCTCGAATGGGCCACGCGAATCCGCGCACGGCAGCGTCGGCGCCTGCGCAGCGACTTGCCAGCGCGTCGCGAACGAGCATGGAGGCCGCGTCTATGTGGCACCCGCACCCACGGGCGAACTCGGGCTCACCCTGCGCCTGCCACTGTGCGCGCTGGTGGCAAATGCATCGACGCCGGCGGTGGAAGCGACGCCATGCCGGTAGTCGGCTGCCGCAAGATGAGGTCGTGGGCCGAATGAACAGATGCCCCGCCTGACGCTCTCGAAGAAGATCTTTCTCGCGCTGGCCACGCTGCTGCTCGGGGTGCTGCTGATCTTCGCGGGCTTCTCGATCCTCGGCCTGCAGCGCGGCCTCGGACCCTACGTGGCCGAGATCGAGATCCGCCGCATGGACTGGCTGGTGCAACTGTTGCAGAAGCACTATGCGGCCAATGGCAGCTGGGACAAGTTGCGAGACGACGAGGATGCCTGGCGCCGCCTGCAGATGGGCGACTTCGGGCTGTCGAGCACGGACGCGCGCGGCCACGACGACAACCGCCTGCCGCCCTGGTACCAGCGCCGCCCGTCGTCCGGTCCCAGTGCGGGCGACGGCGGGCCGCCGCCCTGGCAGCCAGTCGAGCCTTCCGCGCCGCGCTACGCACCGCCGCCCTGGCTCTTCTTCGGTGCCCGCCAGTCGGGCGATTCGCCGTTCCAGCGCCTGAGCCTGGTGGATGTGTCGGGCGCCACGCTGGTCGGCATGGCGGCCGATCCGGGCGAAGCCGCGCGCCTGCCGATCCGCCAGGGGAAGGGCGTCGTCGGCTACCTGGCGCTGGCGCCGCTCGAGGGCCTCAAGAGCGAGGCGGATCGCGCCTTCGTTGCGCGGCAGTCCGGCATCGTGATGTTGACCGGCCTGGCCGGCCTGGTGCTGGCGTTGGCGCTCTCGTGGCTGCTGGCACGGCGCTGGTTCAGCCCCATCGACGCGTTGACGCAAGCCGCGCGCGACGTGGCCAGCGGGCGCCCCGTCACGCGCGTGCCGGTGCAGGGCACTGACGAGCTCGCACTGCTGGGCCGCACCTTCAACGACATGGCCGCCAGGCTCGACACCATCGAGGCATCGCGTCGCGCCTGGCTGGCCGACGTGGCTCATGAACTGCGCACGCCGCTGTCCGCCATGCGCGCCGAGATCGAGGCGCTGCAGGATGGCGTGCGCAGCTTCGACGACCGCACCGCGCTGCGCCTGCATCGCCAGGTGATGCGCCTGGGCCAGCTGGTCGACGACCTGCGCAGCAGCATGCGCGAGCCGCAGGACCTGGCGCCGCCGACGCGCGCGGCGGCGTATCCGCTCGCGCTGCTGATGGAGGCGGTCACGATGACGCGCGAGCGCTTCGCGCAGTGCGGCATCCGCGTCGATGCCGATGCCGTGCAGGCGCTGGCCGCGCAGGTGCAGCCACTGGTCGACGGCGATGCGCGGCGGCTGCACCAGGTGTTCATGAACCTGCTCGACAACACGCTGGCCTATACGGATGCGGGCGGCCTCCTGCAACTGGATGCGCGCATCGATGAATCCCCCGAAGGACAGCGCCTGGTGATCCAGATGGACGACAGCGCACCGGGCGTTGCGCCGGACGAGCTGTCGCGCATGTTCGAGCGCCTGTTCCGCGGCGAAGGCTCTCGCAGCCGCGAGACCGGCGGCTCGGGCCTGGGCCTGTCCATCTGCCGCACGACCGTCGAGGAGCATGGCGGCACCATCGAGGCCACCGCATCGCCGCTGGGCGGGGTGCGCATCGTGTTGGCATTGCCGCTGGTCGGCACGGGAGCATCGCAGTGACACGCATCCTTGTCGTCGAGGACGAGCACGACATCGCCTCGGTGCTCCTCGATTACCTGCGCCACGCCGGCTATGAAGCCGAGCACGCGGCCGACGGGCGCACCGCGCTGAAGACGATGCTCGAGCACCCGCCCGACCTCACCCTGCTCGACGTCATGCTGCCGCACCTGGACGGCATGAGCGTGCTGCGGCAAGCCAGGGTGCACACCAGCCATCCGGTCATCATGCTCACCGCGCGCATCGAGGAGGTCGATCGCCTGCTTGGGTTGGAACTGGGTGCAGACGACTATGTCTGCAAGCCCTTCTCGCCGCGCGAGGTGTTGGCGCGCGTGAAGGCCGTGCTGCGCAGGACGGGTGCCGAGGGTGCCGCGCGGCAGGGCCCGGGCGTGACGCCGCTGGCGCTCGACGATGCGCACTGGCGCGCCACGCTGAACGGCGTCGCGCTCAACCTGACACGGCGCGAGTTCGGCTTGCTGCAGGCGTTGTCGCGGCATCCGGGGCGCATCTTCTCGCGTGCGCGATTGCTCGAACTCGCCTACGACGACACCGTCGACGTGACCGAGCGCGCGGTCGACAGCCATGTCAAGAACCTGCGCCGCAAGCTCTCTGCAGCCGCACCGGACCATGACTGGATTCGTTCGGTGTATGGCGTCGGCTTCGCCTTCGAGGCACCGGCCGGCTGATCGATACGGGCGTGTGATCACGCCGCCCGGCATCGCGATGCCTCCGCGATTTCTCCAAGATCAGCGGCCACACTGGTCCGATGAAAACCACCGATTGCTTTGTGGCTGCCGTCATGGCGCTCGCGTTGGCGGGCTGCTTCGTCATGTCGACGCTGCCGTCGATGGGGCCGCCCGCGCACATGCGTGCGGACGCGGCCCCGCCACCCGGCATGCGCGAAGCCTGCGTGGGGCAATTCGACGGTGCGCGTCTTCCATTGCCGGGGCGCCATGAGGCGCCGCTCACCGGTTTGTGCGAGAGGGATGCCGAGGGCCGATTGGTGTTGCGGCCGGAGCGGTGACCGAGTCGGGCCGACGATTCATACGACTTTGCAATCAAGCGCAGAACAAGGCGGAGCGCCGCAGACAGTGCTGTAGCACAGCAAGGCGATCCAACGCAGTTATGCGTTTGATTGCGAAGTCGTATCAGCCCTTGCGCGGCTTCGGAGCCTGCAAGTAGGCGCCGGACTCGAACAGATGCGCTTCAGCCTGGTCGATGCGTTTGACCACGCCCTTGCCGGCACGGCTGGCGAGCAGTTCCACGAGCGCTTCCGTGACCGCGAATCCTGCCGTGACCGAGGGGAAGAAGGACGGGCTGTGGACGGCGAAGAGGATGGTCTCGTCGGCCAGCAGTGACAGTGGCGACGCCTCGCTGTCGGTGATGGCGACGACCTTGCATCCCGCGTGCTTCGCGGCCTCGGCCACCTGCAGGGCCTCACGCGAATACGGCGCGAAGCTGATGACGACAAGCGCGTCGCCCCTGGCCATGGCCCGCTGCTGCATCTCCAGCGAGCCGCCCTGGCCATCGATCATGTGCACGCCGGGGCGGAACATGCGGCAGACGTAGACGAAGGAAAACGCGACCGGGAAGCACGCCCGGAAGCCGGCCGCATGCACGCTGCCGGCCTTCTCGATCAGTGCGGCCGCCTTCTGCAGCGAACCGGCGTTCTGGCGCTCGGTGGCATCGAGGTTGTGGCGCTGCGCCTCGAACATCTCATTGACCAGCGTCGGACTCTTCGCGCGGCTGACGAGCTGGCGCGCTCGCTGGCCGTAGGCGTCCGGCCCGAGGCCCATCTCGCCCGCCACCGCCTCCTTCAACTGAGGCCAGCCCGCATAGCCCAGGTGCTGGGCAAAACGCACCAGCGTCGCCGGCGTGCTCTGCGAGCGCTGGCCGATGGTTCGCATCGAACTCGTCACCACGTCGTTGGGGTGGTCGAGCACGTACTTCGCCACCTGCTGCAGGGCAGGGCTCAGATCGGCATAGCGCTGACGCAGGTCGTCCTTGACAGGCATCGGGGTTCTTTCAACTGCTTCGGGTTTTGGAACGAATGTACCAATGATTGTTGCAACCTCGACGTTGACGGAACATATGTTCCACACAATAATCAACCCAGAACATTGATTACACGCCCGTCGAGGGGCCTTCCATGACCCATGTCTTCCATCGCCACTTGCGCAACACCCCGCCCGTGGCCGTCGCCGCCAGCGGCGTGACCATTCGCGATGCCGCGGGGCGCGAATACCTCGATGCCTCGGGCGGCGCGGCCGTGTCCTCGCTCGGCCATGCGCACCCCGACGTGCTCGCCGCCATGCATGCGCAGATCGATCGGCTGCCCTATGCGCACACCAGCTTCTTCACCACCGAAGTCGCCGAGCAGCTGGCCGACGAACTGATCCGCACCGCGCCCGAAGGCACGAGCCACGCGTACCTGGTCAGCGGCGGATCGGAGGCGGTGGAGTCGGCGCTCAAGATGGCGCGGCAATACTTCGTCGAGATCGGCCAGCCGCAGCGCACGCACTTCATCGCGCGCCGCCAGAGCTACCACGGCAATACGCTCGGCGCGCTGGCGGTGGGCGGCAACGAATGGCGGCGCGCGCCGTTCGCGCCCATCCTGATCCCGGCCACGCACGTGGCGCCGTGCTATCCCTACCGCGAGCAGCGTGCCGACGAAACGGCGCAGGCCTACGGATTGCGGCTGGCGGCCGAGCTCGAAGCGGCCATCCTCGCGCAGGGCGCCGACCGCGTGATCGCCTTCGTGGCGGAGACCGTCGGGGGCGCCACGGCTGGCGTGCTGGCGCCCGTGCCCGGCTACTTCAAGGCGGTGCGCGCGGTCTGCGACAAGTACGGCGTGCTGCTGATCCTCGACGAGGTGATGTGCGGAATGGGCCGCACCGGCACGCTCTACGCCTGCGAGCAGGAGGGCGTCGTGCCGGACCTGGTGACGATCGCCAAGGGGCTCGGCGGCGGCTACCAGCCTGTCGGCGCCGTGCTCGCGCAGAAGAAGATTGTCGAGGCGATGTCGAAGGGCAGCGGCTTCTTCCGGCATGGCCACACCTACCTTGGCCATCCCGTGGCCTGCGCGGCGGCGCTGGCGGTGCAACAGGTGATACATCGCGACGACCTGCTGGCGAAGGTGCGCGACGACGGCGTGCTGTTCGGCCAGATGCTGCGCAAGGCGCTGGGCTCCCACCCGCACGTGGGCGACATCCGCGGGCGCGGCTTCTTCTGGGGCGTCGAACTCGTTGCCGACCGGGGGAGCAAGTCGCCCTTCGATCGGGGGCAGGCCGTCAATGCACGCCTCAAGAAGGATGCGATGGCGCGAGGCCTGTTGTGCTATCCCTTCGGCGGCACCGTCGATGGCCGACAGGGCGACCACGTGCTGCTCGCACCACCGTTCATCGCGTCCCGGCCGGACCTGCAGAAGATCGCGACCGTGCTGGCCGAGTCGATCGACGCGGTCACGCGGGTCGCCGCGGCCCAGACCGCCTGACGCCAGGGCCCTGGTGGACCGCATGGTCGGTGGCATGATGAAATCCGGCGGGAGGGAAAAGCTCTACGATCAGTGGTTCAGGCAGCCGATCCCGCCGAAGAACATCACATCCACTACCCCTCGATGCCGGGACGAAGGACGCCTTCGCGAACCCGTCGTCGAAGGGAATCTGAGCCCACCGCAATGACTCGCATCGCACTGATCCACGCCCTGACGCACTCGATCGATCCGATCAACCAGGCCTTTGCGCGCGACTGGCCCGAGGCGGTGCGCATGAACGTGCTCGACGACAGCCTTTCGGCCGACCTCGCGCGCAGCGGCGGCGAACTCGACGGGGCCATGCACGAGCGCTTTGCGCGGCTGGGGCAGTACGTGGTCGACACGGGCGTGCAGGGCATCCTGTTCACCTGTTCGGCCTTCGGCGCCTGCATCGAGCGCGTGGCGCGTACGCACTTCGCCATTCCGGTGCTCAAGCCCAACGAGGCCATGGTCGATGAGGCCGTGCAGGGGCAGGGGCGGCTGGGGCTGATCGCGACCTTCGGACCGACGCTCCTGTCGATGCCGCCGGAATTCCCGGAGAGCGTGGAACTGGAGCTTGCGATGGTCGATGGCGCCCTGGACGCCTTGAATGCGGGGGACGCGGCGCGGCACGATGCGTTGATCGCCGCAGAAGCGAAGGCGCTGGCCGACCGTGGCTGCGCCCGCATCGCACTGGCCCAGTTCAGCATGGCCCGCGCGCGAGTGGCGTGCGAGCAGGCATCGGGCGTGCCGGTGCTGACGACCGTCGACAGCGCGGTTCGGGCAATGCGGCACAAGCTGAACGCCGGCTGACCGTCCTGCGGCACTTTGGCTCGCGATAATCGGCGCTCTTTCAAGGAGTGCGCGTGGATATTGTTTTGCTGGTCAAGGCCGCCATCATGGGCATCGTCGAGGGCCTGACGGAGTTCCTGCCGATTTCATCGACCGGTCACCTGATCCTGGCAGGGTCGTTGCTGGGTTTCGACGACGACAAGGCCAAGGTGTTCGACATCGCCATCCAGACCGGCGCGATCTTCGCCGTCATCCTGGTCTATTGGCAGAAGATCCATTCGACCGTCGTCGCGTTGCCCAGGCAAGCCAAGGCGCAGCGCCTCGCGCTCAACATCTTCATCGGGTTCCTGCCGGCCGTGGTGCTGGGCCTGCTGTTCGGCAAGTACATCAAGGCGCACCTGTTCATTCCGGCAGTGGTGGCCAGCACCTTCATCATCGGCGGCTTCATCATCCTCTGGGCCGAGAAGCGCCCGCCGGGTTCTGTGCGCATCGAGAACGTCGACGACATGACGCCCTGGGACGCCCTCAAGGTCGGCCTGGTGCAATGCTTCGCGATGATTCCCGGCACCAGCCGCAGCGGCTCGACCATCATCGGCGGCATGCTGCTGGGGCTGAGCCGGCAGGCCGCCACGGACTTCTCGTTCTTCCTGGCCATCCCCACGCTGATCGGCGCGGCGGTCTACAGCCTCTACAAGGAGCGCGCGCTGCTGTCGGTGGCCGACCTGCCGCTGTTCGGCGTCGGGCTGGCCTTCTCGTTCATCAGCGCGTGGCTGTGCGTGCGCTGGCTGCTGCGCTACATCAGCACGCACAACTTCGTGCCGTTCGCGTGGTATCGCATCGCCTTCGGCATCGTGGTGCTGGCGACGGCGTGGAGCGGGTTGGTGGTGTGGGCCGACTGAAGGGCCGAAGAGGCTTTCTCGAAGCTCCGGCCGGCAGGCGATCTCGCGTTGGCGCGCTGCGCCGCGCTGTTGCGCTCAAATGCCCTCGATGATGCGGATCTCGCGGTCGGCGCCGTCGCCCAGGGCGGCCAGGGCTTCCTGGTAGGCCGGGCTGTCGTGCGCCGCCATGGCCTGCTCGACGCTGTCGAATTCGATCAACACCGTGCGCTGCATCAGGCCGAGTTCGTAGACCTTGGACGGCTCGCCGCGCGCCAGGAAACGCGCGCCGTTGGCAGTAAGTGCCGGGCCGGCCAGCTTCGCATAGGCGGCAAGCTTGTCGGGATCGTTGACCGCACGGTAGGCGCTTACCCAGTAGGCTTTTGGCATGGGGACTCGTTTCAATTCGAATGTAGACGAGCGACTGTGCCGCGTGTCTCGATTCACGGCAAGACCCGTTTCATCTTCCGGCTTGCGCGATGCCGGCACGTTGCGTCGTGAAGAACATGAGCAGTGCGCCCGCCAGGGAGATTGCGCCCAGGATCGTCAGGCCCATGTAGATGCTGCCGGTGCTGGCCTTCATGGCGCCCACCAGCGTCGGGCTGACGAAGGCGCCGATGCCGCCCAGGCTGGTGATCAGCGCGATGCCGCCCGCCTTCGAGTCGCCCGGCAGGAAGCTCGGCGGAAGGGTCCAGAACACGACGAAGCTGCCGTAGGAGGCGGCCGCCGCAAGGGACAGCAGCGCAATCGAGAGCGCCACGCTGTGATGGGCCAGCGGCAACAGCGCGAAGCAGAGCGTGACCACGGCGCAACTCGCCGCCAGGTGCCAGCGACGCTCCATCTTGCGGTCGGAGCTGTACCCGATGAAATACGTACCCAGCGCGCCGGCCAGGAACACCAGGCTCGACAGCCAGCCGACATCCACCAGGTCTTTCACGCCGATGTCCCTGATGATGGTGGGCGCCCAGAAGCCGATGGCGTTGAACGACACCAGCACGCAGAAGTACACGGCGATGCCCACGTAGACCTTGGGATTGGAAAGCGCGTTGCGCAAGCCGTGGCCCTTCTTCCCCGGTGCCTGTTGTTCTTCGGCCGCCAGGTCGCCCAGCACGATGGCCTTCTCGCGTGTCGTCAGCCATGCGGCATCGGCGGGCTTGTCGCACAGGAAGCAGTACGCGACCACGCCGAGGATCACCGCCGGCATCCCTTCCAGGAGGAACAGCCACTGCCAGCCGTGCAGGCCGTGAAGGCCCGACATGTGCACCATGATCCACGTCGACACCGGTCCGCCGATGATGCCGGCGGCCGCCGCACCCATCATGAAGAAGCCCGTGACGCGGCCACGGCGCGCCGACGGAAACCAGCACGTCAGGAAGTAGATGACGCCCGGGAAGAAGCCCGCCTCGGCAGCCCCCAGGAAGAAGCGCATGACGTAGAAGGCCGTCGGCGAATTCACGAACATCATCGCGCTCGAGATCAGTCCCCACAGCACCATGATGCGCAGTAGCGTGCGGCGCGCGCCGATGCGCTGCATCAGCACGTTGCTCGGCACCTCGAAGAGCACATAGCCGACGAAGAACAGCCCCGCGCCCAGGCCGTAGGCCGCCTCGCTGAAGCCCAGGTCGTTCATGAACTGCAGCTTGGCGAAGCTGATGTTGGCGCGGTCGAGGTACGAGACGATGTAGCAGATGATCAGGAACGGCATGAGCCGCCAGGTCACCTTGCGATAGGTCTGCTCGACCTCGCTGGCGGGTTGGGTTGCACCCATCGGCGATGGGTGGGTTTGTGCGATGGACATGGGATTTGGCTCCGAATAGTTATGGGTCGATATGTCTGGTGTGGAACGGCCGGCTTCAGCGATCGGTGTGGGTCGCCGCGACCGCGACTTCTGGCGATTGAGGCTCGGCGACTTGCGGATGCAGGCGCGGATGCAGGTGCGCCTGGACCAGCGGCCTGGCCAGCGCATCGCCGGCCCTCACGCCTTCGCCGGCCTTCTTCACGAAGAGCGGGTTGATGTCGAGTTCATGCACGACGTCGCGCAGGTCGATGGCCAGGGCGGACAGGTGCATGAGTGTGTCGACCACGGCGTCGATGTCGGCCCTGGCACGACCGCGCGCGCCATCCAGGATCGGAAAGGCCCGCAGTTCGCGCAGCATCGCCTCGGCCTCCGACCGCACGAGCGGCGCGATACGGAAGCTCACGTCCTTCATGACCTCGGCATAGATGCCACCGAAGCCCACCATCACGGCCGGACCGAACAGCGGATCGTTGTTGACGCCGAGGATGAGTTCGTGCGCGTCGCCGACCATCTCCTGCACCAGCACGCCGTCGAGCGCGGCTTGCGGCGCATGGGCCCTGGCATTGCGCATGATCTCGTCGAAGGCAAGCGCCACCGCGTCGTCGCCTTGCACGCCCAGGCGCACGCCGCCGGCCTCGGTCTTGTGCGGGATGTCGGTCGACTGGATTTTCATGACGACCGGCGCGTCCATGGCTCCGGCCATTCGGACCGCGTCCGATGCGTTCGCCGCCAGCGCTTCCTGCGTCGCACGGATGCCGTAGGCGCTCAACACCTGCTTGGCCTCGTACTCCGTGAGGTCGGTGCGGCGGCCGACGATGGAAGCGCGCACCTCGGGCCGATGGAGGACGAGCGGCTTCTCGCCCGACTGCTGTCCAATGCGCGTGCGCGCCGCCTCGAAGGCCCACAGCGCGCTGGCGCCACGCGCACAACGCACCGGCGACTGGTAGCGCGGGATGCCGGCCGCGTCGAGGATGTCGTAGGCCTCCTGCACGTTGGCCGGGTCGGCATTCCACGCCACGAGGATCGGCATGTCGCGCTCCTGCGAGACGCGGACGATCTCGCGGGCCAGTTCCACGGCCAGCTTGCCGCTGGCGGCCGCGAGCGCCAGCCCGATCATGTCGACGTTCGGATCGTCGGCCAGCTTCTCTAGCGTCACCTTCAGCAGGCTGGCATCGGCCAGCAGGCTCGCCGTCACGTCCAGGGGATTCGCCACCGCCGCGAACGAAGGCAGCACCTGCTTCAGCGCGCTCACGGTCGATGCGTCGAGTGCCGGCAATTGCAGGCCGCCCTCGGAAGCACGGTCCGCCATCGCGATGCCGGCGCCGCCGGAGATCGTGACGACCGCGAGTCGATTGCCCCTGGGAAAGCGGCGCGGCAGCAGTGCCTTGGCGCAGTCCGCCAGGTCGCCGACATCGTTCACCTCGATGATGCCGGCCTGCCTGAAGGCGGCGCGGTACAGCGCCATCGCGCCGCCGAGGTTGGCCGTGTGCGAGGCGGCGGCCCTTGCGCCCGCTTCCGACGTGCCCACCTTCCAGACGAGCATCGGCTTCCCCGCACGCAGCGCGCGCTGGCCGATGCCCACGAGCCGGTGCGCATCCTGGAAGCCCTCCACATAGCCGGCGATGACATGCGTCTGCGGGTCGTCGATCATCGCGTCCATGAAGTCGAGCGACGTCGTCACCGACTCGTTGCCGGTCGACACGTAGTGACGAAAGCCGATGCCCTCCTGGCTGGCCAGCATCACGATCGAATTGCCGAAGGCGCCGCTCTGCGAGGTGAGGCTGAGATGGCCCGCCGGATAGGTCGCCCCGTACGGGGCGCCGAAGCCCACATGAATGCCATCGCTGATGTTCATGTAGCCCTGGCAGTTGGGCCCGATCACGCGCATGCCGAATTCGCGGGCCGTGCCGGCGATGTTGCGCTGCGCCTGCGCGCCTTCCTCGCCCGCCTCGGCAAAGCCCGAGGAAAGGATGACCGCGAACCGGCAGCCCTTGCGGCCCAGGTCGGCCAGCGCGCCGGCCACGCGCCTGGCCGCGACGGCGATCACCGCAACGTCCGGTGCCATGGGCAGCGAGGCGACATCCGGATAGCAGCGATGGCCCGCCACCTCCGAGTAGCGCGGGTTGACGGGCAGTATCTCGCCCGTATAGCCCTTGGACTTCAGATGCGCGATCGGCTGCCCGCTGATGGATGCGAGGTCCTGCGATGCGCCGATGACGGCAACGGAGCGTGGGTTGAAGAATGGGATGAACGAAGACATGAAGGGTTCCTGGAAAGACGGCGCACAGGGGCACCCGGTCCGCCTTGCCGCGCTGGCGAGATCGGGGGGAGGGCGACGCGGCAGTCGGTCGCCGGGGTTCGTGGGTCAGGCCTGGATGAACAGGCCTTGCGGGTCAGGCTGTGAGGTCGTGGCCTGCGGCGCTGAAGGTGCGCTTCGCGATGTTGATCTGGTGGATCTGGCTGGTGCCTTCGTAGAGCCTGAACAGCCGCACGTCACGGTAGAAGCGCTCGATGCTGTTGTCGGAGATGAAGCCGTAGCCACCGAGCATCTGCACGCAGCGGTCGGCGACGCGTCCGCACATCTCCGAAGCGAAGTACTTGCAGATGGATGCTTCCATCGTCACGTCCTTGCCGTCATCGCGCTTGCGGGCCGTCTCGAGGACGAGTGCGCGCGCCGCATGGATCTCGGTCTGGCAGTCCGCGACCAGCGCCTGCACCAGCTGGAATGCACCCACGGGCTGCCCGAACTGCTTGCGGCTGGCCGTGTGGGCGATCGCGTCGTCGAGCATGCGGATGGCCGGGCCGATGCACAGCGCGGCCAGGTGGATGCGCTGCTTGTTCAGCACCTTCATCGCCGTGCGGAAACCCTTGCCCTCTTCGCCGCCGATCAGGTTGGCGGCGGGCACGCGGCAGTTGTCGAAGTGCACCTCGGACACCGGCGAGCCCGCCTGTCCCATCTTGCTGTAGGGCTTGCCGGTGCTCAGGCCCGGCGTCTCGCGCTCCACCAGGAAGGCCGACACGCCGCTTGCGCCAGGGTTGTCCGGCGCGGTGCGCGCCATCACGGTGAACAGGCCGGCGATGGGCGCGTTGGTGATGAAGCACTTGGTGCCGTTGAGGACGTAGTGGTCGCCGTCGCGCACGGCCGTCGTGCGCAGGGCCGTCGCGTCCGAGCCCGCCTCGGGTTCGGTGAGCGCGAAGCAGCCGGTCAGCTTGCCGCTCGCCATGTCGGGCAGGTAGCGGCGCTTCTGCGCTTCCGAGCCTTCCGCCACCAGCGCCTCGGAGCCGATGCCGGTGTTGGTGCCGACGCGGGCACGAAACGCCACCGAGCATTGCGACAACTCCATCGCGGCCAGCACCAGTTCCTCGGTGGTCATGCCGGCGCCGCCATAGGCCTCGGGAATCGAATAGCCGAACAGCCCGTTCGCGGCCATGTCGCTCACCACGTCGACTGGCACCTCGTCGGCGGCGGCCACGCGTGCCTCGTTGGGCACCAGCCGCGTGCGGACGAAATCGCGCAGCTTGCCGATGAAAACCTCAAAACCCTGGGTGTCTCGAATCATCTTTGTCTCCTGTCTGGTTGAGCCCGCGGTCGCTGGGCCGGTGCAGGAAATGTAGGAGAATGCGAGCCTTTCAGAGCCGCGTGTTTCTCTATGTTAAACACCATCCAACCGACCGCCGCGACGCATTTCCCATTGAAAACACCGCATCCTCCGCGCCACCAGATGTTCGCGACCAGCCTGGCCAATGGCCTGTCGATCATGAAATGCTTCAAGGTCGGCGAGCCTGCCCTCGGCAATCGCGAATTCGCCGAGCGGACCGGCTTGTCGAAGGCCACCGTGTCCCGCCTGACCTACACGCTGGGCGAACTCGGCTTCCTCAAGTACGACGCGGAGCACAAACGCTACCGCCTGGGCTCGGCCACGCTGTCGGCGGGCTATCCCTTGCTGGCCAACATGACCGTCCGGCAACTGGCGCGCCCCTTGATGAAAGCCCTGGCCGACCAGGCGCACGGCTCGGTGTCGCTGGGCATGCGCGATCGCGCCGCCATGGTCTACGTCGAGACCTGCCGCGGCCATGAGTCGATCGCCTTCAGGCCGGACATCGGCGCATCGCTGCCGTTGCTGGACACCGCCATGGGCCGGGCCTGGCTGGCGGGCACCGACGAGGACCAGCGCTGCGAGGTGCTCCGGCAGATCCAGGCCGACGACCCGACTGCCTGGAAGAAGCACGGCCGCGCAGTCCAGGATTCGCTGCGTCGCTTTGCCGACGCCGGCGCCTGCTTTTCGAAGGGCGATTGGCAGCAGGACATCCATGCCGTCGCCGTGCCGATGCGGCTGGAGGTCGACAGCGAAACCCTTGTCTTCACATGCGGCGTGCCCGCCGTGCTGTCGGGGCGCAGGATGCTGGAAGACGAGGTGGCGCCGGCATTGCAGCGCTTGGTGCGCGAAGTGGAAAGCGCCTGGCTTGCTCACCATGAAAATGCCGGGCTTTGAGCCGCCCGGACGACGCACCATGCCCGCCGACGACCTCCCGCAGGACAAGCAGTTCGCCAGCACACTGGCCAACGGCCTCGAGTTGCTCCAGTGCTTCAAGCCGGGCGAGCCACTGCTCGGCAACAGGGAGTTCGTCGCCCGCACCGGCCTCGACAAGGCAACGGTGTCGCGCCTCTGCTTTACGCTGACCGCGCTGGGCTACCTGCGGCACGACATCAAGCTGGGCAAGTACCGCCTCGGCGCGGCCGTGTTGTCGATGGGCTATCCGTTGCTGGCCAGCATGATCCTGCGACAGGTGGCCAGGCCGCTGATGAACGAGTTGGCGAGCGAAGTAGGGGGCACTGTCGGCATCGGCATCCGGGACCGCGCCGAAATGGTCTACATGGATACTGCCCGGTCGGAGGAAGGCGATGCGCCGCTCATCGACATCGGCGCATCGATGCCGCTGATCGCCACCGCCATCGGGCGCGCATGGCTCACCCGTGCCGACCCCATCGAACGCGAGTCGGCGCTCAACCAGATCAAGGTGCGATATCCCAAGCTGTTCGCGGAGCATGCGCGGCGGCTGCCGCAAACGATGCGGGAGATGGCATCGCGTGGCTACTGCACGAATCCAGGCTACTTCCAGCCGGATCGGCTTGCGGTCGCCGTGCCGATGTCCAGGCTGGTCAATTCCGAGATCGTGGTCTTCAACTGCACCGTGCCCGCGGCCCGGGCCGCGACACCCGACACGCAACAGCGCGTGGGGCTGCGTCTGGTGACGCTGGTGCGCAGCGTCGAGGTGGCGCTGGGACTGCGGTAGGCACGGCGGCCCCGACCGCTCAGCCCAGCAGGTTGCGCAGCGACGCCTCGACCGCCGCGGCCGTGGCAATGGGCTTTTCCATCGGGAACAGGTGCGTGCCGTCGAGCATGCTGATGCGCCCGTGCGTGACCTTCTCGGTCATCAACATCCCCGCGGCCTTCATCTCGCGCGACTGGCGACCGCCGATGAAGGCGACCGGGCACTTGAGCGGATGACGTCGCAGCAGGCTGCCCAGGTTGTGCGGAACGGTGTCGTAGATGGCCGTCTCGACATCGCGGTCGAAACTGAGCACGCGCGAGTCTTCCGCATCCAGCGTGCCGTGGTCGATGTAGTCGTGCAGCACCTGCTCGTCCCACCTGGCAAAGGCCTTCTTGGTGCGGAAGTGCTCGAACACCTCGTCGCGATGGGCCCAGGTGGTGCGGCGCTTGCGGCTCACCACGCTGGGCGACATGGCCCGCATGAAGGGCGAGAGCTTGGCCAGGCTCAGCGTGTCCGCGCGCCAGCCGCCGATGAGCGGCGAGTCGAGCAGCAGCACGCCTTTCGCCAGTTCAGGATGCTGGGCCGCGCACATCAGGCTCAGGAACCCGCCGAGCGAGTGGCCGACCAGGAACACCGGGCCGCCCTTTTTCTTGCCGATCCGCGCCTTCGTGAAGTCGGCGAGTTGCTGCACCAGGTTCGGCCAGTTGTCCGTGACGGGGTACTTCGGGTCATGTCCGAATTTCTCGATGGCATCGACCTCGAAGCCGCGATTGCGCAGGCTGTCGAGCATCACCCGGTAGGTGCTGGCCGGGAAACTGTTGCCGTGGGAGAAGACGATGGAAGGCATATGTTGTTCGCCCGTTCGCCGGGCGCGCCCGAACGGTACCGGGACTCAGATCAGTTTTTCTTCAGGCGTGGAGATCTTGCGCAGCGCGCCGTGGCGCGCGGCCGGCATCTTCAGGGGATGCGCGGAAGCCGAGTCGTCCCACACCGGGTCCTCGATGCTGTCGAACACCTCGCGCAGCTTCTGGCCCCAGCTGTTGTGCATCATGCGGTAGTAGGGGTTCTCGGCATCGATGCAGATCACGCGATCGGTCTGCAGCTTGTTGGCCTCGTAGACCACCAGGTCGAGCGGCAGGCCGACCGAGAGGTTCGACTTCATGGTCGAGTCCATCGACACCAGTGCGCACTTGGCGGCCTCGTCGAGCGGCGTCTCGGGCGTGAGCACGCGGTCGAGCACCGGCTTGCCGTACTTCGATTCGCCGACCTGGAAGTAGGGCGTCTCGGTCGTGGCCTCGATGAAGTTGCCTGCGGAGTAGACGAGGAACAGGCGCATGCCCTCGCCCTTGACCTGGCCGCCGAAGATGAAGGACACGTTGAAGTCCAGACCCGCATGCTTCAGCGCCTCGGCATCGCGGTCATACACGTGGCGCACGGCCGAGCCGAGCACGCGGGCCGCGTCGAACATGCTCTTCGCGTTCCAGATCGTGATGGGCGGCCCGCCGTTGGGCTCCTGCAGTTCCTCGATCTGCAGGATCTCGCGCACGGATTGCGAAATGCTCAGGTTGCCCGCCGACAGCAGCACCATGAAGCGGTCGCCCGGTTGCTCGTAGCAGATCATCTTGCGGAAGGTGCTGATGTGGTCGACTCCCGCGTTGGTGCGCGAGTCGGAGAGGAACACCAGGCCGGCGTTCAGTTTGATGCCTACGCAATATGTCATGAGCAGTCTCTGTGCACGAAACGGGCCCGTTCCTCAGCCCTGGCTTCGTGCGTTCAATCTTTGGAGTGTGTAGAGGGCCTCGAGCGCCTCCCTGGGGCTCATCGCGTCGGGGTCGAGCGCAGCCAGCGCGGATTCTACGGCGCTGGTTGCGGGCGGCGCGACCTCGGGCGGCGGCGCGAACAGGTCGACCTGCGCACGCGTCTGAGTCTGCTGCGCCTCCAGTGCTTCCAGCGCCTGCCGGGCATGGTTCACCACGGCGGCCGGCATGCCGGCGAGGCGCGCCACCTGGATGCCGTAGCTCTTGCTGGCCGGGCCCGGCTGCATCTCGTGCAGGAACACGATGTCGCGGCCCGACTCGGTCGCGCTCACATGCATGTTGACGGCCGCATGGTGCGTGGCCGGGAACTCGGTCAGCTCGAAGTAGTGCGTCGCGAACAGCGTGAAGGCCTTGGTGCGGTCATGCAGTTGCGCCGCGATGCCTGCCGCGAGCGCGAGGCCGTCGAAGGTGCTGGTCCCGCGGCCGATCTCGTCCATCAGGACCAGTGACTGCGCGCTGGCCCCGTGCAGGATCTGCGCGGCCTCGGTCATCTCCAGCATGAAGGTCGATTGCGCATTGGCCAGGTCGTCGGCCGCGCCGATGCGGGTGTGGATCGCGTCGATCGGGCCGAGCCGGCAGGCGGTGGCCGGCACGTGGCTGCCGATGGAAGCCAGCAGCACGATGATCGCGACCTGCCGCATGTAGGTCGACTTGCCGCCCATGTTGGGGCCGGTGATGACCTGCATGCGTTGCTGCGGGCCCATGCGCGTGTCGTTGGCGATGAAGTTGCCGGCGGACTTCTCGGCCAGGCGCGCCTCGACCACGGGATGCCGGCCGCCGATGATCTCGATGCACGGGTGCGCCACGAACGAGGGCGCGCGCCAGTTCAACGTGTGCGAGCGCTCGGCCAGTGCGCAGAGGGCATCGAGCGTGGCCAGTGCGGTTGCCAGGCGCGTGAGCGCGGGAACGTGGGCTTGCAAGGCATCCAGCAGTTGCTCGTAGAGGAACTTCTCGCGGGCCAGCGCGCGGTCCTGCGCCGAGAGCGCCTTGTCCTCGAAGGTCTTGAGCTCGGGCGTGATGAAGCGCTCGGCATTCTTCAGCGTCTGGCGGCGGCGGTAGTTGTCGGGCACCTTGGCCAGCATGCTCTGCGTGACCTCGATGTAGAAGCCATGCACGCGGTTGAACTGCACGCGCAGGTTGCTGATGCCGGTGCGCTCGCGCTCCTCGATTTCGAGCTTGAGGAGAAAGTCGTCGCAGTTGTCGCTGATGGCGCGCAGTTCGTCGAGATCCGCATCGTGGCCGATGGCGATCACGCCACCGTCGCGCACCAGCGCGGAAGGGTCGGGCTTGATCGCGCCGACCAGCGATTCGGCGCAGCCCGGCGGTGCGGCGAAGTCGTTGCAGATGTCGGCGAGCAGCGCGGCGAAGCCCGGCAGTGCGGGCGCCAATTGCTCCGTCTTGGCGAGCGCGAGGCGCAATGCCACCAGTTCGCGTGGCCGCACCTGGCGCAAGGCAATGCGCGCCGCGATGCGCTCGACGTCGCTGGTGTTCTTGAGTTGCTCGCGCAGCGTGCGCCAGGGCAGCACGGTGCTGCCCGCGGGCGCGGTCTGCAGCGCGGCGATGGCTTCCAGTCGGGCCTGCGCCTCGCTGCGGTCGCGCCGCGGCGCCAGCAGCCAGCGCTTGAGCAGGCGGCTGCCCATCCCGGTCATGCAGGTGTCGAGCAGCGAGAACATCGTCGGCGAATCCTCGCCGCGCAGCGTCTGCACGAGTTCGAGGTTGCGGCGCGTGGTGGGTGGCAGCTCGATCAGTTCACCATCGCGTTCGACCACGAGCTTCTGCAAATGCGTCAGCGCGCGGCCCTGCGTGTGTTCCGCATAGCCGAGCAAGGCCGAGGCGGCGGCATGCGCATTCGTCAGTCCTTCGGCATTCCACGCGGCGAGGCTCACGCTGGCCAGTTGCTCGCTCAGCTTGCGTTCGCCGAGCCCGCCATCGAACTGCCAGGCCGGCCGGATCGACAAGGTGAAAGGCGCGGTGCCGGAGCGCGCCGCTTTCAGCCGGTTCTCGAAGGCCGGCGTGACCTCGGCGCTGTAGAGCACCTCGCTCGGCGCGATGCGGCCGATCCAGCCTTCGAGCGCATCGGCCGGGCATTCGGCCAGGTGCAGGTCCGCGCCCGTCACGCTGAGCCAGGCCAGCCCGACGAAATTGCGCGTGCCGGCATGCACGGAGAGCAGCAGCGATTCGCTGCGGTCGTTGAGCAACTCGGAATCGGTCAGCGTTCCGGGCGTGACGACCCGCATCACCTTGCGCTCGACCGGCCCCTTGCTCGCGCCGACCTCGCCGACCTGCTCGCAGATGGCGACCGACTCGCCCAGCTTGATGAGCCGGGCCAGGTAGGTGTCGACCGCATGGAAGGGCACGCCGCACATCACCACCGGCTGGCCGGCCGACTGACCGCGTTGAGTGAGCGTGATGTCGAGCAGGCGCGCGGCCTTCTCGGCGTCGGCCCAGAACAGCTCGTAGAAATCGCCCATCCGGTAGAAGAGCAGGGTGTCCGGATGGTCGGCTTTGAGGCGCAGGTACTGCACCATCATGGGAGTGTGGGATGCCAGCTCGGCTGGCGCTATCGAAGTCAACGCGGGGATCCGTTTCCTGGAAGGCCGACGCCGGGCGGCGCGGGCGATAGATGTCTGGCGGGGATTTTCCGCGACATTCAGGCGCGGATGCGCTCGGCTTGTTGCCCGACGAAGTCCGTGAAGCGCTTGACGAGTGCGGCGTTGCCGCCGGCGGCCTGGATTGCCGCCTGCGCCCGGTCGGCCACCGTGGCGCCGATCGACTGGATCAGCGCATCGGCACCCGCGGGCGCCAGCCCGAAATGCGGTGCGGCCTCGTGCGCCAACGCAAGGGTCGATGCGTGCTGGCCCGGCAGGATCGCGAGTTCCTGGTAGCCGGTGTGGCTGTCCAACTGCGCGACCAGGTCGAACGCAGGCGCCAGCCGCCACGAGCCATTGCCTTGACGCAGCGCACCGTGGTTCTTGACGTGATCGTCGCTGTTGCCGACGCACAGGTTGAACACCATTCGACGGAACAGTTCGCGGACGTCCTGCTCCGGGCTGGCGGAAAGTCGACGCAGCAACTGGGCCAGTTCGACATAGCTGCCACCGCTGGATTCGTAGGGCACGTCCAGCAACGCGGAGGACGAGAGGTAGTGCAGGCGGCGTTCGTCCATCACGGGGCCAATGCGGTCGAAGCGCTCGATGAGCAAGGCGTGGCCCATCGCCAGGGGCTGCAGCAGGAAGCTCGGCACGTCGATCCCGCAGGTCCTTGCCAGCCCGAGCGTCGCGGCTTCGACGATTTCCATGTCGTGCTCGTCGCCTCGCGAGGCGAACTTGGCGATGTGGCGTCGACCCTCATGCACGAACGTCGCCTTGGGTCGCGCGCCGCCCAGGCTGCCGCCTCGCAGCAGTTGCTGCATGCGTGGCGTGACCTCCATTCCGGCCTCGATGCGCCTTGATGCTTCCGCCAGGTCTTCGAGCGAGAGGAGCGTGGTTGCCGGTGCATCTGGCCGGATGGGCAATGACTCGGCGAACACCATCGCGCCGACCCGGTCCTCATTGGTGAGCAGCAGCGCGTCGAGGTCCGACAGCGGCCGGCCTTGCTGCACTTCCAGCACCTTGCGTCCCCAACTGTCCGGCAGCGCATCGCGCAAGGTCAGGGGCATGGCCCCGCCGTCGCGCACGCGCCGCTCGGGCAGCACGAATGCGGCATCGCGCAGGGGGAGATGGTCAGGGTTCAGCGCTTGTGCGCCGGATTGCTGAAGGTAGCGGCGCCCATAGGCGAATTCGCCGGACTCCATCACCCCGTGCCGAGCCAGCTTCAGCAGCCCGACCGGCTGCACATCGTCGGGCGTCTCTTGAGTCGACGTAGCGCTGCCATCTCGACTCAATCCCCCGCGAGGGGCGGGCCGGGCACCGCCCGGTCCTGGGGGCTCTTGCGCAATGCCGACGTAGACGTTGCGTTCGACGGCACCGGGCTCAGAAGTCACGCTCGGCTTCTCCGATCACGCCGGGGGCCACCTTGCCGGCCGGTCGACGCACCCGCCGGTTGGACGCCAGTCCGGCTGGTGCGGGGGCCACCGCGTCCAGCGTGTCCAGTTCCCCGAACAGCCACAGCGCCTGCACGAAGAGTCCGATGCTGGTGCCCGGCTTGCCCGCTTCAAGCGCCCGCCAAGTGGTTGGCGAGCAGAACAGGCGCTCGGCCATTTCGGCCACCGTCCAGCCGCGTTGAACGCGGTGTGCGCGCAGCCGCTGGCCCGCTCGCAGCAGCGACGCCTGCACGGGGGCAGGCAGGCCAACGAGCGAGGGGGTGTGCCTTGGCATCAATAAAATGGTGTTTAAGCGAGTTAGTCGCTATTTTATTAGTCGAATCGATTGTGTGCAATCCGGCGTGGTTGGCCAGCGTTTTGCTGATAGCCTGTGCACCCAAAATCATAAGCATACTTATAATAGGTGGGCTTATGAAAAGAGATTTCACGCAGCGGTTTGGCTTCCTGGTCAACGACGTGGCAAAGCTCCATGGCGAGGCCTTCGACCGCCTCGCGCGCGAGCGCATCGGCCTCTCGCGGGCGCAATGCCGGTTGCTCGGCGTGCTGGCGATGAATGACGACGAGGCCGCGCTGTCGCAGACCGAACTGGCGCAACGCCTCGGCCTCAGCACCATGGCGGTCGCCACGCTGTGCGACCGCATGGTTGCGGCCGGCTGGATCCGCCGCGAGCCCAGCGCAACCGACCGGCGGGTCAACCAGATTCACCTGGAGGCCAGCGCGAGCAAGGCGCTCGATGGCGCGCTGACCATCAGCGACAGTCTGCAGGCCAGGACGCTCAGCGTGCTGGAGCCGGCGGAACGCGTTCAATTGATCGCCTTGCTCGGCAAGGTGCGCAGCGGTCTCGTAGCCTCGGCGAGCGAGTCGGAGGCGAAGGAATGACCACCCCCGTGAACCACGCCAACATCCCGCATCGCGGCATGATCACCATCTCGATCATGCTGGCGACCATCATGCAGGCGCTCGACACCACGATCGCCAACGTCGCGCTGCCGCACATGCAAGGCAGCCTGCAGGCGTCGCAGGACCAGATCACCTGGGTGCTGACCTCCTACATCGTCGCGTCGGCCATCGCATTGCCGCTCACCGGCTGGCTGTGCGGCCACTGGGGCCGGCGCCGCGTGTTCATCATCTCGGTGGTCGGCTTCACCATTGCCTCGGCGCTGTGCGGGCTGGCCGGCTCACTGGTCGAGATCGTCGGCGCGCGGCTGCTGCAAGGCATCTTCGGCGCCGCGCTGGTCCCGCTCTCGCAAGCCGTGCTCCTCGACATCAACCCGCGCGAGAAGGTCGGCCAGGCGATGGCGATCTGGGGCGCCGGCATCATGGTCGGGCCGATCCTCGGGCCGCTGCTGGGCGGCTGGCTCACCGAGAACTTCGACTGGCGCTGGGTCTTCTTCATCAACCTGCCGGTGGGCCTGTTCGCGCTGTGGGGCATCGCGCGCTACTTGCCGGAGAGCCGGCCCCAGGGCGAGAAGCTCGACATCTTCGGCTTCGTGACGCTGTCGCTGGCCATCGGCATGCTGCAGATGTTCCTCGACCGTGGCGAGCAGCTCGACTGGTTCGACTCCTGGGAAATCAAGCTCGAGGCCGCCGCCGCGCTGGTCGCGTTCGGCTTCTTCGTGGTCCACACCTGGACGGTGCGCGGCGTGTCCTTCCTTGACCGCGAGTTGCTGAAGGACCGCAACTTCGTCACCGGCCTGCTGTTCGCCTTCATCGTCGGCATGATCCTGTTCGCGACGATGGCGCTGCTGCCCAACTTCCTGCAGGGCCTGATGGGCTACCCGGTGATCTACACCGGCCAGGTGACGGCGCCGCGTGGCATCGGCACGATGATCGCGATGATCCTGGTGGGCCGCCTGGTGCAGAAGTACGACGTGCGGGCCATCATGGCCGTCGGCTTCAGCCTGACGGCGTTCTCGCTCTGGCAGATGACGCGCCTGACGCTGCAGATGGACAGCACCCTGATCGTCGTTTCCGGCTTCATCCAGGGCCTGGGCATCGGCTTCACCTTCGTGCCGCTGTCGACCGCCACCTTCGCGACGCTGGCCCCGCGGCTGCGCAACCAGGGCACGCCGGTGTTCAGCTTGCTGCGCAACATCGGCAGCAGCGTGGGCATCTCGATCGTGCAGGCGCTGCTGACCGAAGGCTCCAGCAAGGCGCATGCGCAGTTGGCGGCGACGGTGTCGCCGGGCAACCTCGGCCTGCCCAGCCTTCCGTCCATGATGAACCCCGACACCATCGGCGGCCTGGCCTTGCTCAACGCGGAGGTCACGCGCCAGGGTGCGCTGATCGGCTACCTCAACGACTTCGGGATCATGATGGTGATCACGCTTGCGGCCATCCCGTTGCTGCTGATGATCCGCAGTCCGAAGCGCGGACCGGCTGCCGGTGCGGCGGTCGAAGTGCCCCACTGACCCTTTCGTGAGCCGCCGCGCGGCGAGCTGGGGGCGAGCCTAATGAGCCAGCCCGCGCCGGCGCCGCGCCACGCGCACGGCTTCCACCCACGTGTCGAGGTTGAAGCGCTGCCCCGTCTCCGCACTGCGCGCCGCCAGCACCTGGTGCAGGAAGATCTTGCGCACGTCGCCGGGGATGTCGGTGTGCCCGACGATCAGCTTCTTCTGCAGGTCGAGCTGCTCCACCTGGAGCACGTTCTGCACCTTCTTGCCATCGACGTCCAGGTAGCGGATCTGCATGCGCGGCGTCTCGTCGACCATGGCGTGCTCGCCGGAGCCCTGGATGAACCATTCGGGCAGCGTGTCGGGGTCGTCGGTGTTGCCGGCGCTTCGCAGGCCGCTGCGCGTGGTCGGGATTTCGAGGGGTACGTGGCCCGATCGGATGCGTGCGGCTTCGATGCGCCGCGCCGCCTCGCTCTTGATGGCCTTCTGGTTCCATCCCCAGTAGAGGAAGGCCAGCACGACGATGGCTGTGACCATGCAGCCAATGAGTTGCCACTTCTCAAGTAGATCCATTGCAGTTCACTCCGCGGCTAGTTCTAAAGTATTCAAGTGCGGTGAATTCTGCGAGTCCGTGTATTTAAATGTCAACCGGACAAATGGCCAGCGCCATCTGGCGCATTGCGGAGTCGTATCAACGCTGCGGCATGTCCTTGGCGGAATAGCCGAGGCTGACCGTGGCATCGGCAGGAATGGGCGGCATGGTGGCGTTCCAGGCCAGCCAGTCGGCGCGCATCGCGGCCAGCCTATCGGGCTCCCGCCTGGCGCGGTTGGCCCGCTCGCGCGCGTCGGCCGGGATGTTGAACAGGTATTCGTTCCCGTCGACCTGCAGGTATTTCCAGTCCCCGTCGCGCAGCGCGCGCTGGTCGCGGTGGTTCATGCGCCAGTGCAGCGGCCTCGGAAAGACGTGCGCCGGGTCGCGCAGCACTGGCAGCAGCGACACGCCGTCGAGCGGCCAGGCCGGGTCCGCCGTCGCGCCGGCCACGTCGAGCATCGTGGCCGACCAGTCCATCGTCATGCAGTGCTGTGCGCTCTCGCCGCCGGGGCGGATCGTGGAAGGCCAATGCGCGATCCACGGCACGCGGATGCCGCCTTCGGTCAGGTCCATCTTGCCGCCCACCAGCGGCCAGTTGTCCGAGAAGCGCTCGCCGCCGTTGTCGCTGGTGAACACCACGAGCGTGTCGTCGGCGATGCCGGCCTTCCGGAGCGCGGCCATGATCCAGCCGATGCCCTCGTCCATGTGATGGATCATGCGCCGGTAGGTCTCGACATTGCCGCCATCGAGGTGGAACAGGTTGTCGGCCACCTGCGGCGCGATGCCGGCATCGACGCGGGTCTCCCAGGGCCAGTGCGGCGCGGTGTAGGTGAGGCAGAGGAAGAACGGGTCGGCCTGCGCGCTCATCCGTTCGATGTAGTCCACGGCGCGATGGGAGAACAGGTCGGTGAGATAGCCCTCTTTCATCGCCTCCTCGTTGCCTTCATACAGGTCGTGCGTGCCGCGCGAGTCGCAATGGGTGAAATAGTCGACGCCGCCCGACAACGGTCCGAAGAATTCTTCATACCCCGATTGCAGTGGCCCGAAGGCGGGCGGGTAGCCCAGGTGCCACTTGCCGACCAGCGCGGTGCGGTAGCCGGCCTTGCGCAGCAGCGACGGCAGCGTCGGGTGATCCGGCGGCAGGCCCAGCGTGGCGCTACCGCGGGACTTGCTGTTGATCGGCTCCTCGGCCGCGCCGCGCAGGCGGTACTGGTAGCGCGCGGTCATCAGCGCGAAGCGGGTCGGCGAGCAGACGGGCGAGTTCGAATAGCCGTCGGTGAAGCGCATGCCGCGCGCGGCCAGGCCGTCCAGCACCGGCGACACCGGGCCGAAGCTCGCGTCGCGCCCGCCATAGCAGCCGAGGTCCGCAAAGCCGAGGTCGTCGGCCACGATGAAGACGATGTTGGGGCGCCTGGATTCGTTGTTCATGCCACGTTCAATCGTTTGCCTGGAAATTGACGGCCTTCATGATGCCGGCCCAGCGCGCGGTGTCCTCACGCATGGTCTTCAGCAGCGCGTCGGCGTTGTCGGCGACCGGGTACATGCCGTTCTGCAGCAGCTGCTGGCGCACCTCGCGCGTGTTCACGGCGCGCATGAATTCGGCACGCAACTGGTCGACGACGGGCTTGGGTGTCCTGGCTGGCGCGAAGTAGGCGAACCACGCGGTGGCGATCACGTCCTTGTAGCCGGCCTCGACGAAGGTCGGCAGGCTCGGCATCAGCGGCGAGCGCTTGTCGCCGCTCGTCGCGAGCACCTTCACGCGACCGCTCGGCAGCATCTGCAGGGCGCCGCCGACCGTGTCGAAGTAGACCGGGATGCTGCCGCCCATCACGTCCTGCCGTGCCGGTGTCGAGCCGCGATAAGGCACGTGCACCATCTGCAGCCCGGCCCCGCGATTGAGCATCTCGCCGAGGAAGTGCGATGGCGTGCCGGCGCCATACGAGGCGAAGCTCACGGCGCCGCTTTGCGCCTTGGCCCAGGTGATGAAGTCGGCCAGCGTGTTGGCCGGCACGTCCTTGTTCACCACGAGCGCTAGCTCGAAGCGGGCTGCGTTGATGATCGGCTGGAAGTCCTTCACCGGGTCGTACGTGAGGTTCTTGTAGGCGCTCGGGTACATGGTCATCATGCCGGCCGTGCCCAGCAACAGCGTGCGGCCGTCGGGCGCCGCCGACTTCACGGCTTCGACCGCGATGCGGCCCGCCGCGCCCGAGCGGTTGTCGATGATGAGCGGGCCGAGCGAGTCCCTCACTTCCTGCGCGATGGCGCGCGTGAGCACGTCCTGTGTGCCGCCGGCGGGCACGCCGATAAGCACCTTGATGGGCGTGCCGGGCGCGATGGCGTTCTGCGCCGCGGCGAACGGCGCAAAGGCCATGGCGCCGGCGGCGGCCAGGGCAGTGTTCAGGCGGCGGCGCTGCAGGTCGGGTCCGATGCGCATCGATGTCTCTCCTTGTGGGCTTCGGCTCACTTTAGAGCGCGGACGATCGATTCATCTCATCGACCAGACCGGGCTTACCCCGATGGCCCGTGCTTCGTCTTGCCGTGCGAGCGCGGCCGGACGCGGCCTACTCGTCGTGCGAGTCATGCGTTGCTGCGGCGCCCCGGCGCCAGTAGCCCGACGCGCGGATCCACTTCGGATTGGCGCCGCACTCGTTGACGAGCCAGGCGCGCACGGCCTTGGCGGCGGCTGATTCGCAGCCCACCCAGCCGTGGAAGTCGCCCGTCGGCAGGCGCGCCTTCCGCAAAGCGGTCAACAAGGGCGGCTCCGATGGGTTGGCGCCGAAATCGTCCCGGTGCACCCAGATCACCTCGACCGCGGCGCGGCTGTCCAGTGCGATGCGGTCGGCCGGTCCGTCGACTTCGGCCAGCACCAGCGCACGCGCGCCGGCGGGCAACTCGGCCAGTCGGCGCGAGATCGCGGGCAGCGCCGTGTCGTCGCCGACCAGCAGGTGCCAATCGAAATCCATCGGCACGATGAAGGAGCCGCGCGGCCCGCCGATGCCGATGGCATCGCCCGGTTGCGCCCTTTCGGCCCAGCGTGTAGCAGGGCCGGCCTCGTGCAGCGCGAAGTCGATCTCGAGCAGGCGTGCCTCGGCATCAAAGCGGCGCGGCGTGTAGTCGCGCATCACGGCCTTGGGGCCCGGCGGCCAGCTCGGGCTGCCGTCGGCGCCGATGGTCGGCACGGTGAGCACGCCGGTCACAGCATCGGGGAGCGTGAGCTTGACGTGGTCGTCGAAGCCGAGGCTGGTGAAGCCTTCCAGCGCATCGCCGGTGAGCGTGATACGGACCAGGTGCGGCGTGACGCGTTGCACAGTGCGCACTTCGAGCTTGCGAAAGCGCAGCGGGTGGCGCACCCGCTGCGGCAGGCGGTCGGGCAGGGTGGAAAGGGTTTCGGTGCTCATCGTCAGATCTGTTCCAGTTGCTGGGCCGCGCTGTCGAGCACGGCGGCGAAGGCGCTGGCTTGCGCCGGTGTGAGGGGCTCGCGCGACAGCCGCATGCGCATGGCGAGCTTGAGGTTCTCGATGGCGCGCGTGACCTGCGGCGGTCGTCCGCCGCGCGGGCCGGCGCCGTCGACGCCGCCCTGCATGCGGGCCAGCATCGCGTCGGTAGTCACGCGGTTGTCGGCCAGGAAGGCCCGGCCGGCCTCGGTGATGCTGTAGCGCTTGCGGCCGCCGGCATCGGCCTCGTCCACGGTGAGGTAGCCGAGTTCTTCCAGCAGCGTGAGCGTGGGGTAGACAGTGCCCGGGCTGGGGCTGTAGCTGCCGCCGAGGCGGTCTTCGATCGACTTGATCAGCTCGTAGCCATGGCTCGGCTTGTCGGCGATGAGTTGCAGCAGCACGAAACGCAGGCCGCCGTGGCCGAACACGCGGCCACCGCCGCGGATGCCCTCGCGCATGCCGTCGCGATGGTGATCGCCGCGGCCCCGACCGCCAGCGCCGGGGCCGTCGCCGTGCTCGCCACGGCGGATGCAGTGTTCGAAATTCCTGAAGTGACGCATTGGCTGTCCTCTTTGCTTGATTTGATGCAGTTACGATATATCTAAATCGAGTCTAAATCAAGTCGAAAGCGACAACGACCCTGATGCGTTCAGGGTTCGAGAAGCGCGAGCGTGCGAGGCTCCGGGATGCCGCCGAAGTACTTGCGCAGGCAGGCGTCGAACACCTGCTTCTCCGGCGCCGCCGCCGCAAACAGCGTCATCGACGACCTGAACTTGAGATCGTCCGGCGGGCCCAGGATCAGGTCGAGCGGCGTGTCGGCCACGTCGAGCACGAGCGCGCTGCAAGCCTCCAGCCGTGGGCCGAGCAGCGGGTGCCGCAGGTAGTCGCGCGCCTCGGCCAGCGAAGCGATCGCGTAGCGCCGGGCCATGGCACTGTGGCCCAGCCCGTCGAGTTGCGGAAAGATGAACCACATCCAATGGCTGCGCTTGCGGCCGGCGCGAAGCTCGGCCAGCACGGTCTCGTACACCGGCGCCTGCGCGTCGACGAAGCGTTGCAGGGCGCCCGGCGCGGTCATGGAACTAGCGCGTGCGGTAGTGCGAGACGCCCGCGTCGATGGTGCCGAAAACCTCGACGCCGCTGCCGCCGGTCGAGGTACCCGCGCCCTCGCTGCCGCTCGCAGGGGAGGAAGGTGCGCTGCCGCAGCCTGCCACGAGGCAGAGCAGGGCCGCGAGGGTGGAGGCAAGCAGAATCTTCAAATCAGCTCCTTGAGGCGATGGCCGGCAATTCGTCAGGCGTCGGCGGGCTTGCAGCATACGGCCCCGTGTCGGAATCCTCGGTCCGAAGCTTGGGCAGGTGTTGTGGGTATTCACGCTGCATGAAGGTCATCATTCCTTCGCGCATGCGGCAGCGCAGGTCGAAGGCCTGCCCCGCCGTTGCCGCGGTGGCCAGCATGCGCAACTGCATGCTGCGTTCCGTGACGTCGGTGACCTGCAGCACGAAGGTGCGGCCGTCCCATTCGGGCGCGGCGCGAACGATGCGCTCCAGCTCGGCGCGCAAGGGCGCCAGGGGCGTGCCGTAGTCGACATAAATGAAGGCCGAGCCCAGCAGCTGCGCGGTGTGCCGCGTCCAGCACTGGAAGGGCTTCTCGATGAAATAGCTGAGCGGCAGGATCAGGCGCCGCTCGTCCCACAGTTTCATCACGACGAAGGTGCCGGTGATTTCCTCGACCGTGCCCCATTCGCCCTCGACCACCAGCACGTCGTCCATGCGGATCGGCTGCGCCAGCGCGATCTGCAAGCCGGCGATCAGGTTGCTGAACACCGGCTTGGCCGCCAGGCCGACGATCAGGCCGATGACGCCGGCCGAGGCCAGCAGGCTGGCGCCGACCTGCCGCGCTCCCGGAAAGGTCATCAGCACCAGCGACACACCCGCCACCAGCACCATCCCCAGGGCCAAGCGAGACAACACCCGCGCCTGCGTATGAATGCGGCGCGCGTTCAGGTTGTCGGCGACGTTCGCCGGGTACTTGGTCAGCAGGCCTTCGGTGAAGCCCGAGATGGCCCGCACCAGCAGCCAGGTCAGCGCGGTGATCACCAACAGCCCGTTCAGGTGCCGCACGGTGTTGATGTAGCGCAGGTCGTCCGGCGCGGCTTGCCACACCATCTGCAACGCAACCAGCGGCAGCGCCCAACGCGCGGCCGAGCGCGCCTTGTCGACCATCGCATGCAACCCCGGCGTCGGCCGCGTCACGCGCATCAATACCAGCCCGCCGATGCGATAGGCCATCAGCGCCGCCGGCACCGCGACCAGCGCGGCCAGCCAGGTGCCGAACCAGGGGTGCTGCAACACCAATTGGGCGTTCATGGAACCTTCGTATCCTGGAGCTGTCCGGCAATGCTCATGCCGCCTCGTGCGGGGCCGTACCGGCGGCTGACGTGGCGGCACCCGCTGTGGTGGCCGTCTCGGTCGATGGCTGCAGGATCCGCGCCGCATCATCACGAAGCTGGGTCGCAATGCCGGTGGCCAGGTCGAGCCGGCGCAGCAGCCACGGGCTGATGTCGTTCTCGAAGGGGTCGGGCAGGGGGATCGCCCCGCCCAATGCGGTGGCGGGCGCGCTCGTGGGCAGCGGCGAGGACGCGATGGGTGCGCTGCCGATCAGCGATTCGATGCGCTCCGCGGTGCGCATCAGCGGCCCTTCGACTTCGCCGGGCGTGAGACGGTCGCGACGCAGCACCAGCATCGACTTGATGGCGCTGAGCTGCGCGAGCAACTGGTAGCTATGGGCCTGCAGGTGTTCGAGCGGCTCGAGCGGCGGCTGCACGGCGCGCGGCTCCGCCAGCGAGCGTTGGGTGGCCTGCACCAGCGCGGAGAGGCTGTCGAAGGCCTCGCGCCGCGCGAGCCGCCAGTCGAGTTCGATGCTGTTGTCGATGTCGTGAAGTTGGCCGAGGCCCAGCGCGAGCCGTGCGTGCAGCGCTTGCGCCACCAGCGTGCGCCGCACCAGGTCCGGAATCTGGCCGCGCTCCCACGACGGCAGCACATAGCAGAAGGCCCATGAGACAGCGACGCCGATCAAGGTGTCGGCAATTCGCTCCACCAGTGCGAAGGTCGGACTCGCGCCGACGTTCAGCAGGTGTGCCTGCACCAGGCCCAGCACCGTTCCGGCCACGGACGTGACGAGGTACTTGCGCACCGCGAAGCCATGCGCAATGGCCTGCGCGAAGGTCACGCACATGAGCAGCATCATGGCTGACGGATGCGTCGCCAGCAGCCCGACGGCCAGCACGCAGCCCAGCAAGGTGCCGGCCACGCGGGCATTGCGCCGCTCCAGCGTCTGGGACAGGCTGCCGCGCAGCACCACCACGATGGTCAGCAGGATCCAGTAGTCGTGCGAGCCCCAGGGCATCCACACCGCGATCCCATAGCCGACCGCGATCGCGAGCGTGGCCCGGATGGCATGGCGCAGGGGCGGGGCATCCCAATGCCACAGCGCCAGGAAGGGCCGCCACGACCATGCGGTCGGGCTCACGAACACGCGCCAGTTGGCGCGCACCACGGCCAGGTCGGGTTCGATCTCGTGGCGCATGAGCTTGTTCAGCCGCAGCACCTCGTCATTGATGTGGCCGATGCGGTTCGCGAGCCCGCGCGCCAGCACGGCCGGCGAGGGCCCCGCGTGCGGCGGGGCATGCGGGTTGTCCGTGGGCAGGCGGATCATCGACAGGCGCGGCCGCAGGTCGGCTAGTGCGTCCGGCGTGCGGAACATCAGCATCGCGTCCGCGACCGCAACGACTTCATCGGACAGCGCTTCCAGCACGCTGCGCATCTCGGCCAAGGCCGGCGCATGCTCGGGCAGCGCGGTGAGCGCATCCAGGTCGAGTTCGCTGGCCAGCAACTGGTCGCGCATCTCGAGCACCACCACCAGCATGCCGGCCAGCCGCTGGCGGTGTGGCGTTCGGGGCGATTCGAGCACGATGTCCCGCGCCCCCTGGATCTGGTCGGCCAATGCAGCCGTTTGCTGCAGCAGTTGTCCCAGCAGCGGCGCGGGTGTGTCGCGCACGTCGCTCGTCTCGTCAGGCGCCTTGAACTGGCTGGCCTCGGTGCGCATCAGCGCCGCCATCGAATACAGCACGTCCGCGATCAACTGCGTGCGATAGCGCCCGTTGAGCGCAAGGTTGGCCAGCGTGGAATAGACCACGTAGAGCCCGGCGCCGAGCCCGAAATGGGCGGTGCGTTCAAGCGCTTCATGCAGGCCCGTGGGCGCCGGCGTCGCCATCGAGAAGATCATCGCGAACATCACGGCGATGGCGATCGGGATGCCGCGCTTGCCCCAGGCCATGGCGCTGAAGGCGAGGAAGGTGGCGGGAATCAACACCATGCCCAGCCGGATCGGCATGGTGTGCAGCATCTGCACCGCGAAGAACAGCGGCATCGACAGGAGCGGCGCCGGCAGCATCTGCAGGAATTTGCCGCGCCGCGGACTGGGTTGATCGGGCGGCGTGGTCACGATCACGCCGACGGTGGCCGCGGCGCTCGCAATGGCGCCCAGCCACAGGTGCATCAGGCCGGAGATCAGGAACAGCCCGAGCGCAACCGACAGGCCGTTCGCAACATAGTGGCTCAACGCAACCCGCAGCGCGGCGCGGGTGCGCAGCGCCGCAGCGGCGTGTGGCGCCACCCCTTGCATCACTCGCCGGCGGGATCGGCTGGCGCGACGACGGGCGGACGGGCGCGGGTCAGCTTGCGCGGCGCCGGTGCTGCGGCGGGTGCGGCTTCAGAGGCGCCGGCATCGCCATCGGACTGCTGCAAGTCGACCGTGCTGCGCGCGTAGAGGTCTCTCGACGAGTCGACGGCGCGGATGCGGTCGCTGGCCGCCATCTTGTCGTCGACCCCGGCGAACTTCGAATACTTGGTCAGCAGCGGCACCAACTGGCCATAGATCTTCGGATTGCCGGCGAGGCATTCGCGCTGCTCGAGGAAGTCCGGCTCGCCGGTGAAGTTGCCGATCAGGCCGCCGGCCTCGGTCACCAGCAGCGAACCCGCCGCGATGTCCCACGGGTTCAGGCCGGTCTCGAAGAATGCGTCGCTGAAGCCGGCAGCCACGTAGGCCAGGTCGAGTGCGGCGGAGCCGGGGCGGCGCAGGCCGGCGGCGCGCGGCATGAGGTCGGCCATGATGGCCAGGTACTGCTTGAAGTTGTCGCCGGTACGGAACGGGAAGCCGGTGGAGATCAGGCACTCGTTCATGCGGGTGCGCTTGCTCACGCGGATGCGGCGGTCATTCATGAAGGCGCCGCGGCCCTTGGTGGCGGTGAACAGGTCGTTGCGGCTCGGGTCGTAGATGACCGCCTGTTCGATCTTTCCCTTGACCGACAGCGCGATCGACACGCAGTACACCGGAAAGCCGTGGATGAAGTTGGTGGTGCCGTCGAGCGGGTCGATGATCCAGACGAATTCCGAATCCTTGGCGCCGTGCTCGGTGCCCGATTCCTCGGCCAGGATGCCGTGGCCGGGGTAGGCCGTGAGAAGGGTCTCGATGATCACGCGTTCGCTCGCGTGGTCCACCTCGGTCACGAAGTCGTTCACCTGCTTCTGCGAGACGCGCACGGCCTCGACGTCGAGCGCGGCGCGATTGATGATGGCGCCCGCGGCGCGTGCGGCCTTGATGGCCACATTGATCATGGGATGCAGATTGGGTGAAGACATGGACTGTGAGAAAGAACGCGGGGCCGCGTGGCCCGGTGGATACGACCCGGCGATGCGGGCGGCGACAATCCCCCGAGTTTACCCGCAGGCCCCTTTCAGCCCCGATCGAATCCATGCGCACCCGCTTCATCCTGATCCAGACCAGCCATGCCGGCAATGTCGGCGCCGCCGCGAGGGCCATGAAGACCATGGGCTTCGGCGACCTGGTGCTGGTGGCCCCGCGCTGGGCCAACGTGTTGCGGCGGGAGGAGACGATCCAGCGGGCCAGCGGCGCGCTGGATGTGCTGGCCAATGCCCGCATCGTCGAGACGCTGGACGAGGCGCTCGACGGCATCACGCACCTGTGCGCCACGGCGATGATCCCGCGTGACTTCGGCCCGCCGACGCGCACGCCGCGCGAGCACCTGGAGCCGCTGGGCAGGGGCGGCGAGCAGCATGTGGCCTTCCTGTTCGGCTCCGAGCGCTTTGGCATGCGCAACGAGGACGTGTACCGCTGCAACGTGGCGCTGAGCATCCCGGCCGATCCTTCGTTCGGCTCGCTGAACCTGGGCGCGGCGATCCAGTTGGTCGCCTATGAATGGCGGCTGGCGCTGGGCGGGTTCGAGGTCCGCGATGCCACGCCGGTGCAACTGCCGGCCGATGCACAGGCCGTGGCCGGCATGCTGGCGCACTGGGAACGTTCACTGGTGCAGATCGGTTTTCTCGACCCGGCCGCGCCGAAGAAACTGATGCCGCGCTTGCAGCAGCTTTTCAATCGCGCCCAGCCGACGCAGGAGGAAATCCACATCCTGCGCGGCATTGCCAAGGCGATGGTCGACCCGCATCGGCCGCCGCGGGACGGGGAATCCACAGCGCCCGTAGGTGATGCCGGCGCACCTTAGACTGCGTTCCCCCTATCGATATCACCCAAAGATGTTTGCCCGAATCCGCTCCGACATCCAGTGCATCCTCGAGCGCGACCCGGCCGCCCATTCGGCCTGGGAAGTGCTGACGCTCTATCCCGGCCTGCATGCCGTGGTCCTGCACCGGCCGGCGCACTGGTGCTGGAACCGTGGGCTGCGCTGGCTGGGCGCGTTCATCGCGCACTTCGCGCGCTGGATGACGGGCATCGAGATCCACCCGGCCGCGAAGATCGGCGAGCGCGTGTTCTTCGACCATGCGATGGGCGTGGTGGTGGGCGAGACGGCCGAGATCGGCGACGGCTGCACGATCTACCAGGGCGTGACGCTCGGCGGCACGTCGCTCTACAAGGGCACGAAGCGGCATCCGACTCTCGGGCGCAATGTCGTCGTGAGCGCGGGCGCCAAGGTACTGGGCGGCTTCACGGTGGGCGATGGGGCGCGCATCGGCGCCAATGCGGTGGTCATCAAGCCGGTGCCTGCGGGCGCAACTGCGGTGGGGATTCCGGCGCGGATCATTCCGGCCAAGGCCGATCGTGCATCGGGCGAGAACGGCGAGACTTTCCTGGCCTATGGCGTGTCGCAGAGCGACGATCCGTTGTCGCTGGCGATGCGCGGGCTGATCGACAACGCCTCGTCGCAGGAGCACCAGATTGCGCTGCTGTGGCAGGCGATCGAGACGCTGTCGGCCGAGCGCGGGAAGAAGTCGGATTGCGTGCCGACGGATGCGGCGCGGGATGAGTGCTTCGAGGCGGAGAAGTTGACGGAGCTGGTGGGGAAGTAGCTCTCGTCATCTCCGATCAAAGCTGCGCCATCTCCGTCAAAGAAGAGCGTCCACGTGCCGCTTCAGCGATGAAAGATTGACAAACGTCAGTTCGTACATCGCAGTCAAGCCCGCCGCTTGTTCATCGGTGAGGTCAGCGGCGCAGACGATGAACCTGCTTCGCTCGATGCCGAGGCGCTTGCGCAGACGCAGGTACTTGTCGATGTCGCGCCGGAACTCACCCGACTTGCATTCCACGCAGATCGGCGACTGCCCTTCGGGAAGCAGAACGACATCGAGTTCGTGCAGGTCTTCGTTCGGGAAAACGACCTTCACGCCACGTGCGCACGAGAAGCCACGATTGCGTGCCCTTGCGTGCTGAATCAACTCTACAAATGCGTACCACTCGAGCCAGCCGCCATCGAAAAACTGACGCACTGCAGGTGCCGTCTGAAGCGTCAGGCGAACAATTTTTTCCTGCTTCTGATAGTGGTAGCGTGAGAAGAACGTGTGACTGTAGAACTGGCGGCACAGTGTATTGATGGCCTGCGCGTCTTTCTGGCTCAGGCTTGCAAGCTCGAGGTTCACCCAGCTGTGGCTTTTGCGGTAGGCAAAACGCACACGGTCTACCAACTCGGAAAACAACGCCCAGTCGTCGCCGAGTGTGCGGGCGGCGTCGTCGAAGAAACCGGTGGTATCGACGAGGGCGTGATCGAACTGGGCGTCGATCTGGCGGGACTTGAACCAGGCTTGCAATGGCGCGTGCTGCGTGGCTGTCGCCAGCGCCGCTGAACTATGAGCATCCGCGTCCGCCAGTGTTTGTTCAGGGGTGGCGACGGCTTCGGGCGGCGTCAGTGCTGCGACTTCACCGCCGGCCGCAGCCTTGTCTGGTTGCTGCAAGGCGGCGACTTCCCGCAAGGCCGCGAAGTAGCGCTCCACCAGTTTTTCCACGTAGAACACGGTTCCGTAGACGGTGCTCGGTGTGCCGCAGCGACCGCACAGCGTCTTGATGCCCACAGGCGTAATTGCGTCTTCAGAAACGAACCCGCACTTGTTGCAACGGTAGATGGGCATGAATCGTTTGGCTGTTTTTCTTGGCTGATGCTGCGTCCAGCAGCACGGCGGTCCGTTGCAAAATTACCTCGTGGTCGCGCGGATCGCCGCCTTCGGCCGCCACGCCTTGCAGACGCTGTCGTCCGTGTCGAAATACGGGCCGCCAATCAAGTCGATGCAGTAGGGCACCGCGGCGAAGATGCCCGGCACGATCTGCTTGCCCTCGGCGTCCTTCAAGCCTTCCAGCGTTTCCGCAATCGACTTCGGCTGGCCGGGCAGGTTGAGGATCAGGCACTTGTCGCGGATCACGGCCACCTGGCGCGACAGGATCGCGGTCGGTACGAAATGCAGGCTGATCTGGCGCATCTGCTCGCCGAAGCCGGGCATCTCCTTGTGGCCCACGGCCAGCGTGGCTTCGGGCGTCACGTCGCGCAGGGCAGGGCCGGTGCCCCCGGTGGTCAGCACCAGCGAGCAGCCGGCATCGACGAGTTCGATCAAGGCGGCGCTGATGGCCGCCTGCTCGTCGGGGATCAGGCGGGCTTCGAAGGTGATCGGGTTGAGGAGTGCGCGGCCGAGCCAATCCTTCAGCGCCGGCAGCCCCTTGTCTTCGTAGATGCCACTCGATGCGCGGTCGCTGACCGAGACGATGCCGATGCGCACTTCATCGAATCCGCTCATGCATCGTCCTCGCGCTCCAGGTCTTCCGACTGGGCCGCATGGTCGGCATTGCCGTGCGCGGCCAGTTGCTCGCGCACGATCTGGAAAACGTCGCGGTAGGCCTTGCCCTGGCGCGGTGCTTCGCCGGGCGGGCCGGCCTTGATGTCCTTGCGGGCCTGGCGGACCAGGGCGCGGAGTTGCTGTGCGTCGGTGGCGGGATGGGTTTCGATCCATCCGCCGAGGGCGTCGTCATCGGCGATCAGGCGGTCGCGCCAGCGTTCGGCTTCATGCAGCATGGCAGTCTCCTCGGCGGGGGCACGGTGTTGCTCGGCCAGCGCGGCGCGCACGGCGTCGAGTACTTCGGGGTCGAGGCCGCGCATCAGCTTGCCGATGAACTGCATCTGGCGGCGCTTGCCTTCGAAGTTGGTGATGCGCTTGGCTTCGTGGATCGCGTCGGCGAGTTTCTCGCCGAGCGGCAGCGGGTCGAACAGGCCGGCGCGCAGGGTCAGCAGGTCTTCGCCGATCTTCTGCAGTTCGGCGCTTTCGCGCTTGAGTTCGGTCTTGCTGGCTTCGTCGGTGCCCTTGAGCTCGCGCTTGAGTTCAAGGTCGAGTTCGCTGCCTTCGGCAATGAACTGGCCGCGGACGAAATAGCCTTTTTTGGGTTTGCGTGACATGTGCAGGCGAGGGGATTGAGGCTGGTTCGGGGGCTCCGGAACGAGTCTTCGGAAAGGGACAGGTCATCCGACACAGGGGGCGCAAGTATCATAGCCACTACATGAAGACCACCCCGAAGACATCGCCCGCGCAAGCGGAAACCGGCTTTGCCTACAGCCGCCCCTTCTTTGAAAACCTGGTCGATACGGCCCTGGCGCATGCCAGAAAGCTCGGCGCCACGGATGCCGGCGCCGAGGCGTCCGAAGGCTGCGGGCTCAGCGTCTCGGTGCGCAAGGGCGAACTCGAGAACGTCGAGCGCAACCGCGACAAGTCGCTCGGCATCACGGTCTACGTGGGGCACCGACGCGGCAATGCCAGCACCTCGGACTTCTCCGAGGCTGCCATCGCGCAGACCGTGCAGGCGGCCTACGACATCGCGCGTTTCACCGCGGAGGACCCGGTCAGCGGCCTGCCGGACGAGGAAGACATCGTCAAGGAGCAGCCCGATCTCGACCTGTTCCATCCCTGGGCGGTGACGAGCGAGGAAGCCGCGCGCATCGCGCTCGAATGCGAAGCGGCGGCGCTGTCGACCGACAAGCGCATCACCAACAGCGAAGGCGCCGGCGTCTCGGCGCAGCAGAGCCATTTCTTCAGTGCGCACACGCATGGGTTCCGAGGCGGCTATGCCAGTTCGCGCCACTCCATCTCGGTTGCGCCGATCGCCGGCAAGGGCGACGACATGCAGCGCGATGCCTGGTACAGCTCGATGCGCTCGGCCGATGAGTTGGCGGCGCCGGCGGCCATCGGCCGTTACGCGGCGGAGCGGGCGTTGAGCCGGCTGAAGGCGCGCAAGATCAAGACCATCGAATGCCCGGTGCTGTTCGAGTCGCCGCTGGCCGCGGGTCTGCTCGGCGGACTGGTGCAGGCCACGAGCGGCGGTGCGCTCTATCGAAAGAGCACTTTCCTGCTCGATTCGCTCGGCAAGGCGGTGCTGCCCGACCACATCGACGTGGCGGAAGACCCGCACGTGCTGCGCGGCAAGGGCAGCTCGCCCTTCGACGACGAAGGCGTGACGACCCAGGCGCGCAAGGTGGTGGATGCGGGCCGGCTGAAAGGCTATTTCCTCAGCACCTATTCCGCTCGCAAGCTCGGCATGAAGACCACCGGCAATGCCGGCGGCTCGCACAACCTGACGCTGCGCTCGCGCCTCACGCAGGCAGGCGATGACCTCGACGCCATGCTCGCCAAGCTCGGCACCGGCCTGTTCGTGATCGAGCTGATGGGGCAGGGCGTCAACTACGTGACCGGCGACTACTCGCGCGGCGCGAGCGGCTTCTGGGTCGAGAAGGGGCGCATCGCGTTCCCGGTGCAGGAGATCACCATCGCCGGCAACCTCAAGGACATGCTGATGGGCATCGAGGCGGTGGGCGCCGACGTCTACAACTATGGCGCCAAGTCGACCGGCTCGTTGCTGGTCAATCGCATGAAGGTCGCGGGCTCATAGGCTTGCGCCTTGCGACAGCAGGTGGTCCAGCAAGCGGCGCGTGTTGGGTGAGAGTTCTTCCACGCGGCGCGCGCAGGCCAGCAGCGTGCGCGCGGCCCAGTCGTCGCTGAGGGCGGCGCACCGGATCTTCATGGTTGCCGCGCATCGCCCGGCTGCGGTGAGCGGCACGATGCCGACGCCGATGCCCTGTTCCACCATCCCGCAGACCGACTCGAAGCTGCGCACGCGCACGCGGTAGTTCAGCCGCTTGCCCATGCGGCGCGCCTGCTGGGCAATGTGCTCCTGCAGCGGATTGCCGTTGGCAAGGCCGATGAATTCGCTGCCGACCACATCGGCCAATGCCACGCGGCGGCGCCGCGCGAGCGCATGGCCGCGCGGCACGACCAGGACCAGGTCGTCGCGGCGGAACACGAACTGCGCGAGCCCCGTGGTGTCGACCGCATCCGAGACGATGCCGATGTCGCACAGGCCGCCATGCAGCGCCTCCACGATGTCCTGGCTGGCGCGCTCTTCCAGATCCACCGAAACGCGCGGATGCAGCGCCAGGAAGCGCGCGAGCGGCGCGGGCAGGTGTTCGGTCATGGCCGAGGTGTTGCATTGCACGCGGACATGGCCTTGCAGGCCGGTGCCGTAGTCGCCCAGTTCGCCGTGCAGTTGTTCCATCTGCTGGCGCACCACCCGCGCATGGTGCAGCAGCGTGCGACCGGCCTCGGTGGGCGTCACGCCCTGGGCATGGCGCAGCAGCAGCGGACTGCCCAATGCGTCCTCCATGCCGCGCACGCGCTGGCTGGCAGAAGCGAGCGTCATGTGCGTGCGTTCGGCGCCGGCGGTGATGGAGCCGGCTTCGACGACATTGAGAAACAGCCGCAGGTCGGTCAGGTCGAATCGCATGGATGCCAAGGTAGCACGGGTGCTTCGCCAATCGATCGGGCCAGAGGCGGCCCGGTCGGGGGCTCAGTCCCTGCCTGAGGCTGGCTGCGCGAGATCCGCATTTTCGGCCTCCGGCTTCGCCGGCAGACTTGCCTTTCCATCAAGGTTGAAGAAAGAGGCATTGCATGACGATCTGGACCACATGGGTGGCGACCGCGGCCGTGTTCGTGCTGGCGGGCATGGTGAAAGGCGTGATCGGGCTCGGGCTGCCCACCGTGTCGATGGCGTTGCTGGCGCTGTGGATGCCGCCGGCCCAGGCGGCCGCGCTGCTGATCGTTCCTTCGCTGGTCACCAACGCGTGGCAGGCGGGGCCGCGCTCGACCTTGGCGGCGATGCTGCGACGGCTGGGCGGCATGCAGGTCGGCATCGTCGCGGGGACGCTCGGCGGGGCCGTCCTGTTCGGCGCGCCTGCGGGCGCATGGGCGTCGGTGCTGCTGGGGCTGGCGCTGGTCGGCTACGCGGTGTGGGGACTCGCGGGTTGGCGAGTGCAGGTGCCGGCAGGTCATGCGCACTGGATGGGCCCCGTGGCCGGCGCCCTGACCGGCCTGCTGACGGCATTGACCGGGGTCTTCGTGCTGCCTGCCGTTCCGTATCTGCAGGGTCTGGGGCTGGAGAAGGACGAATTGATCCAGGCCATGGGCATGTCGTTCACCACGTCGACACTGGCCCTCGCGCTGGGCCTGGCCCTGAGCGGCGGTTTTGCCGGCGCGGCGTTGCAAGCGTCGCTGCCGATGCTGCTGCCGGCGTTGCTCGGGATGGTCGCCGGCTCGGCGTTGCGGCAGCGCTTGCCGGTGGCCGCCTTCCGGCGCTGCTTCTTCGTGGGTCTCGCGCTGCTCGGCGCCTACATGGCGGGCCGGCAGTGGGCCCACTGATGCGACTTCGCAATCAAAAACGCATCACTGCGTTGGACCGCCTTGCCGTGCTACAGCACTGCCTGCGCCGCTCCGCCTTGTTCTGCGCTTGATTGCAAAGTCGCACGGAACACTGGGATCGCCTCAGTGCGGCCTGGCGCACTATCGGGCTGAGGCCTGCGCCCGAAGCGCGGCGCGCACGCGCTCGATGACCCGGCGGTAGGGCAAGGCGAAGTCGTCCGTGTTGTCCTGCGGGGCGAGCCAGCGAAACGAGAAGACGAGCCCATCCTCTTCCGGGCTGCCCATGGCGACGTGCTCGAAGGCCTCCGGCAGCGGCGCGCTGCTGCGCATCAGGTACAGGTGCCAGAGCTGCGGGTGGCGTCGCTTGTTGCCTTCGACGCCGGCTTCGCAATGGCGGTCCAGGGTGCCGAGGTCTTGCAGGTCGCCGGTGTACGCGATGCCCGACTCCTCGAGCAGTTCGCGGCGCACGGCATCTTCCGGATGTTCGCCCGGCTCGACCGTGCCCTTGGGCAATTGCATACCGCCGTCGACCGGGTGGTCGAACACCAGCAGGCGGCCCTGTGCATCCACAAGGCAGGCGCAGGCCTTGAGGACGGGACGGGTCATGCCTCAGCCCGGGCGAAGATGCCCGCGCTCATGCGCCGCTGAGAGCCGCCTTGACCGCGGCGCTGACCTGGCCCATGTCGGCCTTGCCGGCGAGCCTGGTCTTGACGGTGCCCATCACCTTGCCCATGTCGCCGGGGCCCTTGGCGCCCAGCTCGGCGACGATGGCCTTGACCTCGACCGCCACTTCGTCGGCGCTCATGCGCTGCGGCAGGTAGACCTCCAGCACCTTGATCTCGGCGGCTTCCTTGTCGGCCAGGTCCTGGCGGCCACCCTGGGTGAAGGCGGCGACCGAATCCTTGCGCTGCTTGACCAGCTTGTCGACGATGGCCACGACCATCGCGTCGTCCAATTCAACGCGCTCGTCCACTTCCTTCTGCTTCAGGGCGGCCAACAGCAGGCGGATGGTGCCGAGGCGCTCGGAGTCCTTGGCACGCATGGCGGTCTTCATGTCTTCGGTGATCTTTTCTTTGAGGCTCATGGCGAATCCTGGGGAGGGGAAGCAAAAACAAAAGCCGCGGCAGGTTACCCCGGCGCGGCTCGGATCACTGGCGTGCGGCCAGCGGAAGCTGTGCTTAGTACAGCTTCTTGGGGAGCTGCATGCTGCGCACGCGCTTGTAGTGGCGCTTGACGGCAGCGGCCTTCTTGCGCTTGCGCTCGGCGGTCGGCTTTTCGTAGAACTCGCGGGCGCGCAGGTCGGTCAGCAGGCCGAGCTTTTCGATGGTGCGCTTGAAGCGACGCAGTGCGACGTCGAAGGGCTCGTTTTCTTTAACGCGGATGGTGGTCATTGATGAATCGTTGAACTGGATTTGGCCCGGAGAGATCGAGGCCCCGGGCCGGGGTTCCTCAACTGAAAATTTTGGGCGGCCGTTGAGGGGAGGCCAGAAGTTAGCCAAAGATTATAGCAACAAAAGGCTATGGGGCAGCTTTTTGCACAAGGCTCAGCCGTTGCCGCGCACGGCTGCCAGCGCCCCGGCGCAGGCGAACGCGCTGGCCCAGGCCCACTGGAAGTTGTAACCGCCGAGCCAACCCGTGACGTCGACCACCTCGCCGATGAAGTAGAGGCCGGGCTGCTTCTTTGCCTCCATCGTCTGCGATGACAGCTCGCGCGTGTCGATGCCGCCGGCCGTCACCTCGGCCTTTTTGTAACCTTCGGTGCCGGCGGGCGTGATCTGCCAGCGGGCGATGCGCTCGGCCAGTGCCTGCAGCGCGCGGTCGGCTGCTTCATTGATGGGGCGCTGCAGGGCCGGTTCCTCGCCCACCCAGGCGTCCGCGAGGCGCGAAGGCACCAGCGAGGCCAGTTCGTTGTTGATCCGCTTGCGCGACCGGGCCTTGGCCTCGCCGAGCGCGGCGGCGACGTCGACACCGGGTGCGAAGTCGATGGTCAGGGGCGTGCCTTCCTTCCAGTAGCTGGAGATCTGCAGCACCGCCGGCCCTGACAGTCCGCGGTGCGTGAACAACAGGTCTTCCAGGAAAAACATGCGCTCCTTCCTGGCGCCGGTCTCGATCTGCACCGGCAGCGCCAGCCCAGCCAGGCCGGCGTAAGGCGCCCAGCCTTCGCCGGCGAAAGTCAGCGGCACCAGCGCGGGACGCGGCGGGATGACGTCCAGGCCGAACTGGCGCGCGATGCGATAGCCGAAATCGCTCGCGCCAAGCTGCGGGATCGACAGGCCGCCTGTGGCGACGACGATGTTCGCGGCCTCGACCGCACCGCGGCTGGTTTCGACCTGGTAGCTGCCCGTGGCCTTGCCATCCGCCGCCGAATACGCGAGCGATTTCACGCTGCACGGCTGCCAGTGCGTGACGCCGCCCTCGGCGCATTCGGCCAGCAGCATGTCGATGATCTGCTGCGACGGGCCATCGCAGAACAACTGGCCCTTGTGCTTCTCGTGGTGCGCGATGCCGTGGCGGTCCACCAGGGCGATGAATTGCTGCGAGGTATAGCGCGACAGCGCCGACCGGCAGAAATTCGGGTTCTCGCCGACGAAGTGCTTCTGCGGCGCGCGCGGGTCCAGGTCGCGATTGGTGAAGTTGCAGCGTCCGCCGCCCGAGATGCGGATCTTCTCGGCAATGCGTTCGCTGTGGTCGATGAGCAGCACCTTCCGGCCGCGCTGGCCGGCCTGCGCCGCGCAGAACAGGCCGGCGGCGCCAGCACCGATGACCACGACGTCGAAATTCATTGCGTCAGCCATGGTCAACGGTCCTGCAGACGTTCATCGCGACGTCGCCCCATCCGCCGTGATCACCGGCATCGGGTTGTATTTCAGATGCCCGACGTAGCGCAGCGGTTGCGTCGCCGGGATCGACGGCACGTCGCCTTCGCGCATGTGCAGCAGGTCGGCCGGGCTGACCCAGCGCGGGTCGGCGGTGGTGATCGGCTTGCCGGCCTGGTTGTAGGCCTCCAGCACGAACTGGGAGCAGAAGAAGCGGTCGTTGCGGCTGGCGCCCAGTTGCACCGTGGCCATGCCGGTGACGCAGAAGTTGCTGACCGCCGACGGCACCAGCGGCAACTCGCACATGCGGCGATTCAGCACGAAGGGTGCATCCAGCATCACGCCGACGGTGTTGTAGGGCGTGCCCACCTGCGACAAGGCCCAGGCGCGCATGCGCTCGACATGGGCTTCGTCGAGGCCGGGCGCGCGAAAGGCCACCACCATCTGTTCCTCTGCGATCACTTCGTCGAGGCCGCGCGCGCGCACGCCGCTGCCCACGGCCTCGGCGATGCGCCCGTCACCCAGGTAGAGCACCGCATGGCTCACCGGCGCGAAGCTGCCGAGGCGGATCCCAAACGACTTGATGGTGGCGACCGAGGTCAGCAGGATGTCGCCGGGTTCGAGCGCGGCAACGGTGATGAGTTCCCCGCCGTTGCCGGGCGCAATGGCCGAACTCTGGATGCGAAGGGCTGGCGGCGTGTCCCGGATCGGAAGGTCCACGCGCGAGGCGCAGGCTGACATCAACAGCGCCGCGCAAGTCGCGGCGACCATGGCTGGAAGTCTCATCATCCCTTCCAGACGAACGGAAACTTGAGCTGCTTGAAGAAGCCGTTCGGCACGTAGTCGCCGACCACGCCGTAGTGCTCGGGCCACAGCCTGGTGCTCTTCACGGCGGTGCCGAAGAGGTAGTCGAGGAAGGCGTAGTGCGCCGCGTAGTTCTTGTCGATCGCCTCGTCGTCCTGGCTGTGGTGCCAATGGTGGAAGTTGGGCGTGACGATGATGTAGCGCAGCGGCCCGAGGCGCACGTTCACATTGCAATGGTTGAAGACCGCCTGGAACCCGACCACCACGATGTACGCGTCGATCACTTCCTTGCTGAAGCCCAGCACGTAGATCGGCGCGAGCACCAGCGTGCGGGTGATCAGCAGCTCGAGGATGTGCTGGCGCGAGCCGGCCATCCAGTCCATGCTCTTCACGCTGTGGTGCACCGCATGCAGGCGCCACAGCAGCGGGACCTCGTGGTAGCCGCGATGGGTCCAGTACTGCACCAGGTCGGCCACGAGGATGATGAGCAGCAGCCCGGCCCAGAACGGCAGGTTGGCCACCCAGCCGCGGATGCCGTCGTGGGCCGCCCAGCCGAACAGCTTGTGCACCAGCAGGTTGGTCGCCAGCAGCACGAAGCCCACGATCATGTGGTTGACGATGAAGTGGTGCAGGTCAGTCTGCCACTCGTCGCGGAACACCGGCTGCTCCTTGCGGTAGGCGAACAGCTTCTCGATGAAGATGAAGATCAGCGACGAGCCGAGCAGGTCGAGGATGAACCAGTCGAGCCCGATGTAGGGCGTGTGGTCGGGGAAGTTGCTGTCCACCGGAACCTTGTGGCCGCCCAGCAGCAGTGCGGCCGCGACCAGCAGGAACGCGAAGGCCGACAGCCAGCGTGCCCGGTTGAAGATCACGTTGACCAGCGACATGCCGCCCGCGATCACCATGGCCGCCAGCAGGATGAAGCGCATCACGTCGACGTTGTAGCTGCGGCGCAGCTCCGGCGTCGTGAGGTATTGCGGGAAATGGAAGGCCAGCACGCCCAGCAAGCACAGGATGCCGAGGGTCAGCGCGATGGTTCCTGTGACTAATCCCTTGCCCGGTTGAAGTTCACCGTGGCTCTCACTGAATTCGTTGAGTTTTTCGAGCATTTCTAGCTTTCCGCCATCGGGTGACAGATGGATCATCCCTGTCATTATTTTTGAACCAGCCGGTTGCGATTGTCAGTGGGTCATTCCCTCGTCGCATCCCCGGCCGGAGGGAGCTCATAACATGGATGCGTTGTATCCGGCAGGTCCGGACGCGGGGAAGGATGCGATTGTCAGGGCTACCGCTGCGTACCGCCGGCAAGCCTGGCTCGCGATGTCGGCATTGCTGGCATTTGTTGCCGCTTACCTGGGTTTTTCAGGGTGGCTGGCCTGGAAGGCATGGGTGTTGATCGGGGCGTCGCTGCATGGCTCGCCCGACGGCGTGCGGCAACTGGCGGTGGGCGTGGCGGCAGGCTTCCTGGCCTTCTTCATGCTCAAGGCGCTGGTGTTCGTGCGGCGCGGCGAGCTGGGTTCGCTCACGGAGATTTCTGCCGCGGAACAACCGCGCCTGTTCGCCTTCCTGCACCGCCTGGCCGACGAAGCCAATGCGCCGAGGCCGCACAAGGTGTACCTTTCGACCCGCGTCAATGCGGCGGTGTTCTACGACCTGTCGCTGGCCAACCTGTTGCTGCCCTCGCGCAAGAACCTTGAGATCGGGCTGGCGCTGGTCAACATGCTGACGGTGTCGGAGTTCAAGGCCGTGCTGGCCCATGAGTTCGGGCATTTCGCGCAGCGCACGATGGCGGTCGGGCGCTGGGTTTACCTGGCGCAGCAGATTGCCGGGCACGTCGTGGCCAAGCGCGACCGCTTCGACAACTTCCTCGGCGGCCTGTCGCGCGCCGACATCCGCGTAGCCTGGGTGGGCTGGATGTTCTCGCTGCTGGTGTGGGCCATCCGCTCGCTGGTGGACAGCTTGTTCCGCGTGGTGGTGCTGGCCGACCGCGCGCTGTCGCGCGAGATGGAGTTCCAGGCCGACCGCGTGGCCGTGGGCCTGGCGGGCAGCGATGCGCTGGTGCATGCGCTCTACAGGATGCAGGCGGCCGAGACGGCCTGGGACCGCACACTGGAGTTCGCCAACCAGCAGTTGAAGAAAGGCCAGGCGACGGCCGACCTCTACGACATCCAGGCCCGCGTGCTGGTCAAGTTGCGCGCGGTCTACGACGATCCCGGCTACGGCGTGCCGCCCGCATCGTCGGCTCCGGCGGCGCATCGGGTCTTCAAGCGCGACAAGATCCAGATGTCGCGCATGTGGTCGACGCACCCGGCCAGCCACGAGCGCGAAGAGAACGCCAAGAGCGTGTACTTGTCGGCGGAGCTGCGCGGCGAGTCGAGCTGGACCCTGTTCAACGAGCCGCATGCGTTGCGCGAGCGGATCTGCGCCAGCCTGATCCGCCACATCGAACCGGCACCGGCCGTGGCTTCGCGCGAAGCCTCGCAAGCGGCGCTCGATGCCGAGTACGACCGCGAGTCCTACCGCCGTCAATACCGCGGGCTCTACCTGGCCCGCGCCGTCACGCGATCGGCGACGACGGCGGAACAGTTGTTCGATCCGGAAGGGCCCGCGCATGGTTCGACGCAGCTGTACCCCGAGTCGCTGTCCTGCGACCTCGAAAGGCTGGACGCGCTGTGCCACGAGCGCGCCGCGCTGACCGCGCTTCGCAACGGCGCCGCCGTGAGCGCGGGCACGCGGCTGGAACATCGTGGACGCCCGATCAGGCGGCGCGATCTCGCGGGCGTGATCGAGGAGGTCACGCGGGAGATCGCCGACATCGAACGCGCGCTGGCCGCGCATGACAGGCTGTGCCGCAGCACCTGCCGCGTGCTGGCCTCCAGGGCAGGCGCCGAGTGGGAGGCCAGCTGGTTCGGCCTGCTGCGCCTGCTGCACTACGCCGAGCACGCCGAAGCCAACCTGCTCGACATGCACGCCGTCCTGCAGAACACGGTCGCGATGGTCACGGCCAAGCGCAAGACCAGCCCCAAGGATGCGGAGCGCGCCTTGCGTGACGCCGGCGCCTTGTTCATGCTGATGTCGCAGGTCTCGCGCGAGCGCAGTTGCATGCTGCCAGGCCCCGAGGTGATGGCGCTGCTCGGGCATGCGAGCTGGGAGCAGATGCTGGACATTGGCGATTTCGATTTCGTGCCTCCGTCGCACGAGAACTTCAACGAGTGGCTGAAAGCGCTCGACAGCTGGCTCAATCCGATCACGCGCGCCCTGCGCTGTCTGAGGCGTGCGGCGCTGGACAGCCTGCTGCTGGCGGAGGCACGGCTGCGTGACGCGGCCATCGCGCGGCAGCCTGCGGGCGATGCGCCGCTGATGCCTGTCACGCCGGAGCGCTACGACACGCTGGTCACCGGACAGGAGCGGCCGCGACAACTGAGGCTCGACGCGTGGTCGCGGTTCCAGATCGCCGATGGATGGTGGGCCGGCACTGCGCGCATTGCCGTGGCGGGTGGCGTCGTTGCCAGCCTGATGGGCGTGAGCACGTCCTGGGGTACGTCGCGGGTCACGGCCTTCAACGGCCTGGGTCGCAATGTCGAGGTGCAGTTGGGCGGGCAGCGGACGGTGCTGGCGGCCGGTGCGTCGAGGCAGTTCGAGGTCGAGGCCAACCAGCCGCTCGCCCTGACGGCGCGCACCACCGATGGCGCGGAGATCGAATCGCTGACCGTCACGCCAGGACAGGTCGGCGCGCGCTACGTCTACAACATCGCGGGCGCCAGTCCCCTGGTGGCCTGGACGGCGACCTATGGCGACGCAGCGGCCCGCCCGGCCAGGCTGCTGGGCGCGCCGCGCTGGTCGAGCCCGTCGGCGCAACATGTGCTCGAAGCGCCGCCGAAGCAGATCAGGACCTCGGGCGGCGGTGGCACGCGCGAAGCCTTGAGCGCCGCCGAAACGCGCTCGGTGCGCGAGAACCTCGGCCTGCTGGAAAGCGATGCGGAGCGCAACGCGCTGATCGCGATGCATGCGCGCTGGGACGACGTGGAATCTGGCGATCTGCTCGACTGGGTCATGCTGGCGCAAGCCTTGCCGGGGCGCGATGCGATCCTGCGCGAACGGCTGCAGCGCAACCCCTATGAAGTCGTCGCGCTGCGAGCACTGCAGGATGAAGCAACGCCCGGTGAGCGACAGCGTATTTGCGACCGCCACCGGGAACTGCAGCGGGCACGCCCCGACCAGGGCGACCTGGTCTATCTGACGGTGCGCTGCATCGGCGATGAAGCGGTGCGGGACGCGACCTTCAAGCGCGGCGCGGCCCAGTATCCGGACAGCGTCTGGTTCGCCTACGCGGCCGCCCATGTGTGGGCTGCCGAGCAGGCCTGGCCGCAGGCGCGGCAGGCGCTGGAAGCGGCGGCGAGGAGTGCGCCGCTGCGCAACGCCGTGTCGATGGAGCTGGCGCGCATCCGCCGCATCGAAGGTGGCGAGGGCGCCGATCTTGCCGACCTGGCTGCTCATTCCAAAGTGCTCAAGACCCTGGTCGAGTTGCGCGGTGGAAACTTGTCGGTATCGGACGGGGCAGCGCTTGGCTACGCCGCATTGGACCGGGGCCAACTCGACAGGGCGCTCGCACTCGCCGAGGCCCCGTCGGCGCCGGAACATCGGCTGGCGCTGATGGTCGGGGCGTCCGACGGCGCCGGGCCTGCGGCCGTCGCCGCGGCACTCAAGGCGCAAGCCCGCCTGGCGATGGATCTCGACAATGCCTGGATGGCCATCGGCCTCGCGATCAAGTCGGGGCAGAAGACCGATCACGTGCTGGCTGCACTCGTGCGCCGGTTGCCGGCCGCCGAGATGAAGGCGCTGAGCGACTTCGTGGCGGGCCTGGAAGCCTTGCGTGACCAGTCGCACGACCCGGTGCGGCCCGAGTCGGAATTCCGCGACCGGATCCACCTGGAGGCCATGCTGCAAGGCGTGTCGCCGCAACTGCGGGCGCAGGCCTACGGCATCGGGCTCATCGCCTGGGGCCAGCGTGCGCCGGCACCGTGGCGGAGCTTTGCAAAGCGGGCGCTGCTGCCAGCGGAGCGGCCCTACTTCAGCGGCTGAAAGCTTCTCAAGTCCCGAAGCGGGACTGGTTCTCCGCACCGGCCGCGGCCAGGCCGCGCAGCACGTCGCCCACGACGATGATCGACGGGCTCGCGAGGGCGGCCTCCGCAATGCCGGCCTGCAACCGGGACAGCGTGGTCGCGATGTGGCGTTGCTGCGGCAGGCTCGCATGCTGGATCACCGCCACCGGCGTATCGCCGGGCAGACCCTCTAGCAGTTCGTTCTGGATGTGCTGCACGCCGGACACACCCATGTAGATCACCAGCGTGAGCCGCGCGTCGCGCACCGTGGCGGCCAGGACGCGCCAGTCCGTCGGGGCCTCGGCCGCGCCGGCGCCGGTCTTGGCATGGCCGGTGACGAACACCACGCCCTGTGCATGGTCGCGGTGCGTGAGCGGTACGTTGAGCGAGGTCACCGCCGCCAGGCCCGCAGTGATGCCGTTGACCACGGTGCATTCGATGCCGGCTTCGCGCAGGTGCTCGACCTCCTCGCCGCCGCGGCCGAAGATGAATGGGTCGCCGCCCTTGAGGCGCACCACGGCTTCGCCTTCGCGCACGGCGGTGATCATGAGCTTCTCGATGAAGGCCTGCGGCGTGCTCTTGCAGCCGCCGCGCTTGCCCACGTGGACGATGCGCGCCTCGGGCCGCGCATAGCCGAGGATCGCGTCGTCGACCAGGTCGTCGACGAAGAGCACGGTGGCCGCATGGATCGCCTTGACGGCCTTCAGCGTCAGCAGGTCCGGGTCGCCCGGGCCGGCGCCGACGAGCGTGCAAGTGCCTTGGGAGGGGAATGTGGGTTTGCTCATAGCCGGTTCGCCAGTTGCTTGATGTGTTCGACCTGTTGCGCGATCGCGGCCGGCACGGGCGCCTCGCCGGCCAGCACGCGCCGCGTGTAGTCGGCGGTCGTCTCGATGTCGATCTCGGTCGGCAGGCCCTCGACCTCGGCATGCGTGCCGGGTTGCTGCGCCTGCAGTTCGATGCGGGCGCCGCGCAGGAAGCCGTCGATCTGCGCAGTGCGGCGCGGGTCCGACACCACCTCGCCTTCGAGGCCGCGCGAGAGCAGGGCAGTGATGCCCATCAGCTCGAAGGTGGCGGCCATCGATTCGGCATACGCCGGGTGGGTGTAGCTGCCGACGACGACACATTCGCCTTCGGTCGGCTGCATCAGCTTGACGACGCTGTGGCCCGGGTTGCGCAGGCCCACCACGCGGCGCACGTCGAGCAGGCGCTTGAGGCCGGGGCTGAGGAGTTCCGTCGGGGCGAAGGCGACCTGGCCGTCGGCGATGGGGGCGATGGACGTCATCGGCAGGGTGCCGAGCGCGGCGAGCACGCTGGACGCCAGGACGCGAGTGGATTCGGTGGCCGCGCCGTGTACCAGCACGGGCAGGCCTTCGCGTGCCAGCAGCAACGCCAGCAGCGGCGTAAGCACCGGCAACTTGCGCGCGCCGTTGTAGCTGGGCAGCACGATGAGGGGACGGTCGCTGGCCGGGATGCGGTGCAGGCGGGCATGCGTTGCGTCGAGAAAGCCGGCCATCTCGTCGGGCGTCTCGCCCTTGATGCGCATGGCCAGGCAGAAGCCGCCGACCTCCAGGTCGGTGACGGTGCCGTCCAGCACCTGGCCGAACAGGTCGGTGGCCTGCGCGCGGGTGAGCGGCTTCGCGCCGCGTGCGCCGCGGCCGATTTCCTTGATGTATTGGCTGATTCCCATGGGTGCGCGGATTGTCCCGCATGCGTTATGCCAATACGTGAGTCGGCTTATGCCTGCGTGGATTGCATCCGAGGTCACTGGGGCCCCCACGCTCGGCACTTCGTGTCCTCGCTGCCCCCCGAGGGGGCATGAGCTTGTTTGGGGCGGCCCGGCACCGCGCTCACGGCGCCGCCTCCGCCACTTCCGCGCGGACCATGCGCCGCAGCTCCGGCAGGCAGGAGCCGCAGTTGGTGCCGCATTGCAGCGCGCCCTGGAGCGTGGCCAGGCGCTGGTCGTCGTTGCCGGTGCAGCCCTGCAGCGTCTGGCCGATGGCCGTCTCGGTCACGCCAAAGCAACCGCAGACGATCTTGCCGCGCGCCGCCACGCCCGCCGGCGCCGTCGGTCCGGGGCGCAACAGTTGGCGGCCGAAGGCCTGCGCGGGCAACTGCTCGCGTAGCAGCGCGGTGATCCACGCTTCTGCGCGCGTGTCGCCGGCCAACAGGAAGGCTTCCAGGTGCGCCTCGCCAGCCGCGCTGTCGCGGCGCACCAGGCGCGCGGCGCGGCGCTGGCCGTGGCGGGCATCGGCGTAGCGCAGCGTGTCGGCTGCGGCCAGGCCCAGCAGGGTCTCGATGCGGGCCAGCAAGGCGTCGGCAGCGGCTTCGTGGCTGGCGGCGCGAAACAGCAAGCCGGTGCGTTCGGCGGCGCCGGCCGACAGCGCGCCACCGGCGCCGAAGGGCACGCAGCTGGCGAAAGGGAATTCCTTCATCACCCCGCGCAATTCCTGCAGCGTGCTCAGCGCCCGGTCGTCCGGCACCCAGGCGGCCGCGAGCAAGGACCATGGCAACTCGGCCTTGAGGATCTTGATGGCCGCGTGCTTGAGCTCGGGCTGCTTCGAGTCGGGGCAGAAGGCCGGGCTGGTGAGCGCGTTGATGCCGGCGAGCCGATCGCCGTTGGAGGCGCGCCCGCTGAGGTATTCCTCGCCCCAATGCATCGCGACGAAGGCCTGGCTCATGCCGACCTCGCGGCTGGCCTGGGCCGGCAACACGATGCTGCCGCGGCGGGAGGTCAGGTGGACGAGGTCGCCGTCCTTGAGCTGGCGCCGGGCCATGTCCTGCGCATGCATCTGCACGACCGGCTCGGCCACGTGGCCGAACAGCCGGCCCAGCGTGCCGGTGCGGCTCATGCCGTGCCACTGGTCGCGCAACCGGCCGGTGTTGAGGGAGAAGGGGAAGCGGGCCTCGCGCTGTTCCGCGACCGGCTTGTAGGGCGTGTCGACGAAACGGGCGCGGCCATCGGGCGTCGGGAATCGGCCGTCTTCGTAGAGCCGGACGCGGCCGGCCGCGCGGCCTTGCGGCAGGGGCCATTGCTGCGGGCCACGGTCGTCGAGCATGGCCCAGCTCATGCCGGTGATGTCGAGGTCGCGGCCGCGCGTGGTCTCGCGGTGCTCGTTCCAGATCGATTCGGCGCCGACCTCGCTGTCGAGCGTGTAGGGGAAGAGCGTCGTCGACGCGCGCGGGGGCACGCGGGCTTCCAGTCGAAGCGCGAAGTCCGCTGCCGCGGACCAGTCATGCCGGGCCGCGCCGGGCGCCGCGACGGCCGGGCGCACGCGCGAGATGCGGCGCTCGCTATTGGTCACGGTGCCTGTCTTCTCGCCCCATGTGGTGGCGGGCAGCAGCAGGTCGGCATAGACGCAGGTGGCCGTGGTGGCGAAGGCCTCCTGCACGACGACGAACTCGCAGCGTTCGAGCGCACGGCGCACCGTGGCCTGGTCGGGCATCGACTGGGCGGGGTTGGTGCAGGCGATCCACAGTGCCTTGATCTCGCCGTCGGCAGCGGCCTGGAACATTTCGACGGCGGTCTTGCCGGGCACTGCGGGCACGCTCGGCACGCCCCAGAGCGCGGCGACTTCGGCGCGATGGTCCGGGTCGGACAGGTCGCGATGCGCGCTCAGCAGGTTGGCCAAACCGCCGACTTCACGCCCGCCCATGGCATTGGGTTGGCCGGTGAGGGAGAACGGCCCGGCGCCGGGCTTGCCGATCTGCGCCGTGGCCAGGTGCAGGTTGATGAGCGCGGCATTCTTGGCCGTGCCCGAGGACGACTGGTTGAGGCCCTGGCAGTACAGGCTCAGCGTGGCGGCCGAGGTGGCGAAAAGGCGGGCGGCCTCGAGCAGGTCGGCCTTGTCGATGCCGCAGATCTGCGCCACCTTGTCGGGCGTGCATTCGCGCACGGTGGTCTTCAGCGCGTCGAAGCCGCTGGTGTGCGCGGCGATGTATTCGGGCTTGGTCCAGCCTTCCCACAGCATCAGGTGCAGCATCCCGTGGAACAGCATCACGTCGGTGCCGGGCTGGACCGGCAGGAACAGGTCGGCGATCTCGGCCGTGTCGGTGCGGCGCGGGTCGGCCACGACGATCTTCATCGCGGGATTGGCGCGCTTCGCATCCTCGATGCGGCGGAACAGGATCGGATGTGCCCAGGCGGTGTTGCTGCCGACGATGAACAGGCACTGCGCGTCCTTGAAATCGTCGTAGCAGGCCGGTGGCGAATCCGCGCCCAGCGTCTTCTTGTAGCCCGCGACCGCGCTGCTCATGCACAGGCGCGAATTGGTGTCGATGTTGTTGGTGCCGATGAGGCCCTTGGCAAGCTTGTTGAAGACGTAGTAGTCCTCGGTGAGCAACTGGCCGGAGACGTAGAAGCCGACCGCATCGGGGCCGTGCTCGCGGATGACTTGGGCGAACTTGTCGGCGGCGGTGTCGAGAGCGCTGTCCCAGCTGACGGGCTGCGGGGCAGCGCTGCGCTCGAGGCGCTGCATGGGATGCAGCAGGCGCGTCTGGCGCGTGACCTCCGCCGATGCGGTGAGATGCAGGGTCGACCCCTTGGTGCAGAGGCGGCCGAAGTTGGCCGGATGATCGGGGTCGCCACGCACGCCAGTGATCTGGTCGCCCTGCGACTCGATGATCACGCCGCAGCCTACGCCGCAGTAGGGGCAGGTGGACTTGGTTTCTTTCATGGCTTGCGTGCGGTGGGGGCGGGAGTCGTCTCTTGGACAGAGCGCCCGGTACGCGGTGCGGGCCGTGCGACCCTACTGCGCCGGTCGCTTCGCGACTGCCCTGCGCTGCTCGCGTTTCGCGGGGTCCACATGAACTCGCTTCGCTCAGACAGCATGTGGCCCTGATCCGCGAAACGCTGCGCTGCTCGGCGGCGCAGAAGGGATCGCCCGACCCACACCGCGCACCGGGCTTGGGGGTGGCGAAACGCACCGTCCCCTTTGGGGGTGCGGCTGCCCTCACTCCAGCCCTCTCCCAGGGGGAGAGGGAGCAAGACCGGGGCACTGCGTACGGGGGAGTGGGGGCAATGCTGATGCACCACGGACGTGTCCACGGCGGCGGGTGGTATGCGGTACGGGTTGGTCGATCCCTTCTGCGGTGCTGAGGAGCGCAGCTTTGGGCGGATCAGGGCCACATGCTGTCTGAGCGAAGCGAGTTCATGTGGACCCCGCCCAAAGCGAGCACCGCAAGGGAGCCCCGAAGGGGCCGCCGCAGTAGGGTCGGCCGGCCCGTACCGCATGCCGCCCGACGACGCGCTCCCTGCACGCAATGCGCCCCCTGCACGCAATGCGCCCCCTGCACGCAACACGTCCCCTACATGCGCTGTGCCCACTCCACCAGCAGCGACGAATTCAAGAGCCATGCGGCGCCTGCACATCAAAGGTCTCGTCCCCCAACGGCCCTGCGGGCGCAGCCCTCCCGGGACCGGCACGGGGCGCTTCCAGGTCCAGCGCATGCGTCGCCAGTTCGTGCGCATCGAGCAGCACGTGGCCGTCCTCGACGCGGCACGAAAACTTCGGCGTGCATCCTTCGTCGGGTTGCCTCGCGCAGCCGTCATCGAGCCCGATCGTCCAGTTGTGCAGCGGACACGCCACGCTGGTGCCGAACACGATCCCTTGCGACAGCGGCCCGCCCCTGTGCGGGCAGCGGTCCAGCAGCGCGAACACCTCGTCCTGGCTGTTGCGGAACACCGCCACGGCCAAGCCCACCGGGCGTGAGACACGGCGCGAACCGAGCACCGGGATCTCGTCGACGCGGCAGATGGTTTTCCATTCGGTCATCGGTGCCTCCTGCTTCACGAGATATCGGCAAGGTCCGGCGAGGCAATGCTGGCCTTCGGCACGAAAGTCAGCGGTGCCGTGACCGCGTCGGCCACCGGCACGAACTGGCGCACATCGACCTGCGCCCGGTTCGCTTCGAACCACGGATCCGGCTCGCCATCCAGCGCGAACTGCAAGCGCTCCCACAGCGCCTTGCGGCCGGCAACGTCCTCGAGAACCTTCTTCTTGACATGGTCCAGCCCCACGCGCGAGATGTAGTGGACCGTACGCTCCAGGTACCAGCCTTCCTCGCGGTACAGCTGCAGGAAGGCCCCCGTGTATTCCATCACTTCCTCGCTCGTCTTGAGCTTCACAAGGAACTGCGCCACCTCGGTCTTGATGCCGCCGTTGCCGCCAACGTAGACCTCCCAGCCCGAGTCCACGCCAATCACGCCCACGTCCTTGATGCCGGCCTCGGCGCAGTTGCGCGGGCAGCCCGACACCGCCAGCTTCACCTTGTGCGGCGAATACATCGCCCACAGCGCATGCTCCAGGTCCTTGCCCATCTGCGTCGAGTCCTGCGTGCCGAAGCGGCACCACTCGCTGCCCACGCAGGTCTTCACCGTGCGCAGCGACTTGCCGTAGGCGAAGCCGCTCGGCATGCCGATGTCCTTCCACACGTCCTGCAGGTCTTCCTTCTTCACGCCCAGCAGGTCGATGCGCTGCCCGCCGGTGATCTTGACCGTCGGGATCTTGTATTTGTCCGCCGCATCGGCGATGCGCCGCAGTTCGTCCGGCGTCGTGTGCCCGCCCCACATGCGCGGGATCACCGAATACGTGCCGTCCTTCTGGATGTTCGCGTGGCTGCGCTCGTTGATGAAGCGGCTTTGCGGATCGTCCTTCGCCTCCTTCGGCCAGGTGCTGATCAGGTAGTAATTGACGGCCGGGCGGCAGCTCGCGCAGCCGTTGGGCGTGCGCCAGCCCATGCCTTCGAACACCTCGGCATGCGTCAGGAATTTCTGGGCACGGATGGCGTCGCGCACGTCCTTGTGGCTCGCGTCGGTGCAGCCGCACATGGCCTTCTTCTTCGGCGCGGCGGAGTAGTCGCCGCCGGCGGTGAACATCAGGATCTGCTCGACCAGCCCCGTGCACGAGCCGCAACTCGCGCTCGCCTTGGTGTGCTTCTTCACCTCGTCCAGCGTGAACAGGCCCTTGTCCTTGATCGCCTTGCAGATCGTGCCCTTGCTCACGCCATTGCAGCCGCAGACCTCGGCTTCGTCGGGCATCGTCGCCGCGCTGCTGTGGCCTTCATGGCCGACGTCGCCGATGTTCGATTCGCCGAACATCAGCTTCTCGCGGATGTCGTTCACGCTGCGGCCGTCGCGCAGCAGCTTGAAGTACCAGCTGCCATCGACCGTGTCGCCGTACAGGCAGGCGCCCACGAGCTTGTCGTCCTTGATCACGAGCTTCTTGTAGACCCCGCCGAAGGGATCGCTCATCACGATCTCCTCGGTGCCTTCGCCGCCCATGAACTGGCCGGCGCTGAACAGGTCGATGCCCGTCACCTTGAGCTTGGTCGAGGTCAGCGAGCCCATGTAGCGGCCGATGCCGAACTGCGCCAGGTGATTCGCCGCGACCTTGGCCTGCTCGAACAGCGGCGCCACCAGGCCATAGGCGATGCCGCGGTGCGCCGCGCATTCGCCGACCGAGTAGACGCGCGCATCGGTCACCGTCTGCATGGTGTCGTTGACCACGATGCCGCGGTTGCAGTGCAGGCGCATCGATTCGGCGAGCGCCGTGTTCGGACGGATGCCCACGGCCATCACGACCAGGTCGGCCGGCACTTCGGTGCCGCCCTTGAACTTGACCGACTTGACGCGTCCTTCGGCGTCGCCGACCAGTTCCTGCGTCTGCGCGCTCAGCAGGAAGTTGAGGCCGCGCGCTTCCAGCGACTGGCGAAGCAGCCCGCCCGCCACGTCGTCGAGCTGGCGCTCCATGAGCCACGCGTTGACATGCACCACGGTCACGCTCATGCCGCGCAGCATCAGGCCGTTGGCGGCTTCGAGGCCGAGCAGGCCGCCGCCGATCACCACCGCATGCTTGTGCGTCTTCGCAGTCTCGATCATGGTGTTGGTGTCGGCGATGTCGCGGTAGGCGATCACGCCCTTCAGCTCCTTGCCCGGCACCGGCAGGATGAAGGGATTGGAACCGGTGCACAGCAGCAGCCGGTCGTATTCCGCTTCCACCACGCTGCCGTCCGCCGCCTCGGCACGCACGATGCGCTTCACACGGTCCACCTCGGTCACCAGCTTGCCGGCGTGCAGCGTGATGTCGTTCTCCGCGTACCACTCCCACGAGTTCAGGATGATCTGCTCGACCGTTTGCTCGCCGGCCAGCACCGGCGACAGCAGGATGCGGTTGTAGTTGGGATGCGGCTCGGCGCCGAACACGGTGATGTCGTAGAGGTCGGGCGCGAGCTTGATCAACTCTTCCACGGCGCGAACGCCGGCCATGCCGTTGCCCACCAGGACCAGTTTCATCTTTTTCATCGTGTGCTTCCCGATTGAGAGGTGATCAGAAGTGCAGCGCCATCACAGCGGTGATGCGGCCTTGCGGCGCGACCGGGATGGCGATCATGGGTTCGGCGGTGTACGGAATCCCGCTCGCGAAGGCGCGGGCGATGGCGCCGGCCGCATCCGGTGCATCGCCCGTCATGGCGATCGCTTCGAAGGCATCGTCGTCCTTGGCTGCGGTGTCGGAGAACCCGAGGCTGCGACGCAGGTGCGTGCCGCTGGTGTCGGGCTCCCAGATCTCGATGCGGCGCGCAATCGGCGTCGCGCGGGCCGACAGGAAGGCCATCACGAAGCTGGAGCCGTCCAGCGTCGAGCAGGGGATCGCGAAGCCGCGGTTGATGCCGACCTTCACCGCGCTGTCGGCGCGAATGAATCCCGCGCCCTTGCCGAGGTCCGGCAGGAACACCGGCTTTTGCGAATCCCACGCCATGCCGGGCAGCCCCGTGCCGCGACGAAACGCGGTGGCGCGCGAGATGAACTCGAAGGTGTCGCCGGTGGTGCCGTAGTAGCCGTCGACCAGCGTCATGTCGGTGGACTCTTCCGGGTCGTTGCCCCAGAGTTCGATGGCGCCGGCATGCTCTTCGTCGTCGCCGCAGAAGATCACGGCCACCGAACTCAGCCGGTCGCCCTTGAAGATCGGCACCGCGATGCCGCAGGTCAGCCCCGCCGTCTTCGCTGCCGCGGCGCGCCGGAAGTAGGAGCCCGACAACTCCTTGAGCACGATCGGGCGCCCCGTCTCCCAGGCGCGGCCCGGCAAGCCTTCGCCACGGCCGAAGCACAGGTTCTGGCTCACGGCCGCGAAGCGATGTGCAGGGCCGAACAGGCCGCCACCAAATTCAAGCAGGCTGCCATCCTCGCTGGGCACCCAGTACTCGATGACGCGGATGAACGTCTTCACGCCTGCGCCTCCATGGCGGAGCCCTCAGCCGTCTTCCGGGCCGCCGCGATCATCACGCCCGAAAGGGTGCCGTAGGCCGTCTCCCAGGCGTTGCGCACGTCGGGCGTGAATTCGGCGCCCAGCCCCTTGTCGAGCGTGTCGATGAGTGCGGCGCCGACCACCGCGTAGTGCGCTGGCTCCGCACCGTAGCCGACGTGCCGCTCGGCCAGGCGCTGTGCCACCGGCACCAGCGTGTCGAGGTTGCCGAGGCCTCGAGTCACGCCGCCCAGCATCGTCATGAGCTTGCGCCCCTGTTCGACCATGTCGCCCTTGAAGAGTGCGCGCACCTCCGGCGCCAATTCGAAGAGCCGGCCATAGAAGATGGCCGCGGCCTGCTCGGATATCGGCACAACCTTGGCAAAGCTGGACTGCACCAGTTCGATCTGATTAGGGGTCATCGTGGGGTTCCTCGTCGGTTGTTGTGCGGGCGAAAAATCACGCGGCCTTCTCGACATGGCCCTGGCGCGTGTACAGGAAGTCGATCACCGCCTTGCGGTAGTGCACGTAGTTGCGGTCTTCCGCCAGTTCCACGCGATTGCGCGGACGTTCGAGGTTCACCGTGAGCAACTCGCCGATCGTGGCCGAGGGGCCATTGGTCATCATCACGATCTTGTCGGACAGCAGCACCGCCTCGTCCACGTCATGCGTGACCATGACGACCGTGCTCTGCGTCTTCTGCACGATGGCGAGCAGCTCGTCCTGCAGGCGTGCGCGGGTGAGCGCGTCGAGTGCGCCGAAGGGCTCATCCATCAGCAGCACCTTGGGCTCCATGGCCAGTGCGCGGGCGATGCCGACGCGCTGCTTCATGCCGCCCGAGATCTCGCCCGGTCGCTTGTGGGTGGCGGGCGTGAGGCCGACGAGTGCCAGCGCCGCATCGGTGCGCGCCTTCAATTGCACCCTCGATTCTGCGGAGCCGAACACGCGCTCCACACCAAGGTAGATGTTCTCGTAGCAGGTCAGCCAAGGCAGCAGCGAATGGTTCTGGAACACCACCGCGCGCTCCGGGCCCGGGCCGTTGATTTCCTTGTTGGCGCAGAGCAGCCCGCCATGCGTCGGCTTGGTCAACCCGGCGATCAGGTTCAGCAGTGTCGACTTGCCGCAGCCCGAGTGCCCGATGAGCGCCACGAACTCGCCCTTGGCGACCGTGAGGTTGATGTCGCGCAGCGCCTGGAAGCTGCCCTTGGGCGTCTTGAAGGTCTGCTCGACTTCGCTGATGTCGATGAACTTCCTGTCTGCCTTCTCCAGGGTCGTGGCTTCACTCATGACTTCACCTCTTCGAACGTGAACGCGGTGGCGATCTTGATGAGCGCGAACTCCAGCAACAGGCCGACGATACCGATGACGAAGATCGCGATGATGATGTTCTTGACGTTGAGGTTGTTCCACTCGTCCCAGACCCAGAAGCCGATGCCGACGCCGCCGGTCAGCATCTCGGCCGCGACGATTACCAGCCATGCGGTGCCGACCGCGAGCCGCACGCCGGTGAGCATGTAGGGCAGCACGGCGGGGAAGAGGATCTTGGTGATGATCTTCCACTCGCTGAGGTTGAGCACCTTGGCCACGTTCATGTAGTCGCTCGGCACGCGCTGCACGCCCACGGCCGTGTTGATGACCATCGGCCAGATCGAGCAGATGAAGATGGTCCAGATGGCGGCCGGGTTGGCGCCCTTGAAAACGAGCAGGCCGATCGGCAACCAGGCCAGCGGCGACACGGGCCGCAGCAGGCTGATCAGCGGATTGAACATGCGCGCCAGGAACTCGAAGCGCCCGATCGCAAAGCCCGCCGGAATGCCGACCGCGGCCGCGAGCCCGAAGCCCAAGGCGACACGCTGCAGCGACGAGAGCACGTTCCAGCCGACGCCTTGGTCGTTCGGCCCCTTGCTGTAGAACGGATCGCTGAAGACATCGAGCGCCTGCTTCCAGGTCTCCAGCGGCGAGGGAAAGCCATTGGTGCTCCGGAGTGCCACCAGTTCCCAGATCAGCAGCAGCAGGCCGAAGCCCGCGAGCGGCGGCAACACGCGCATCCAGAGCCATCGCAGGTCTAGGACTTTGCGCCGTTGCTCCCTCTCCCCCGTGAGGAGAGGGCTGGGGTGAGGGGCAGCCTGGACACGAGGTACACCCTCACCCCGACCCTCTCCCGCACGCGGGAGAGGGAGAGGAATGGACGCATCGAGCGGGGAGTGAAAAACAGCGCTGACCATGTCGTGCTCCTCAGGCCTGGACCTTGAACGAATCGGCGTACTTCTTCGGGTCCTTGCCGTCCCACACCACGCCGTCGAAGAGCTTGCTGGTGCGCATCGGGTCCTTCGGCACGCTGACCTTCATCGCGCTGGCGACGTCCTTGTAGAGGTCGATCTGGTTGATCTGCTTCGCGACCGCGAGGTAGTCCGGGTGCTCCTTCAGGATGCCCCAGCGCTTGTGCTGCGTGAGGAACCACATGCCGTCGGACAGGTAAGGGAAGTTGACCTGGCCGTCGTCGAAGAACTTCATGTGGTTGGGGTCGTCCCAGGTCTTGCCCATGCCGTTGTCGTAGCGGCCCAGGATGCGCTGGTTGATCGCGTCGGCGCTGGTGTTGATGTACGACTTCTCGGCCACCGTCTCGGCCATCTTTGTCTTGTTCTGCAGGTTGGCATCGATCCACTTGCCGGCCTCCATCACGGCCATCATCACGGCGCGGCAGGTGTTCGGATTGGCCTTGACGAACTCGGCGCGCGTGCCGAGCACCTTCTCCGGGTGGTCCTTCCAGATGTCCTGCGTGGTGATCGCGGTCACGCCGATCTTGTCGATGATGGCCCGCTGGCCCCACGGCTCGCCGACGCAGAACCCGTCCATGTTGCCCACGCGCATGTTGGCCACCATCTGCGGCGGGGGCACCACGATGACCTTGGCATCGCTGATCGGGCTGATGCCCGAGGCCGACAGCCAATAGTTGAGCCACATCGTGTGCGTGCTGGTGGGGAAGGTGCCGGCGAAGGTGTATTCGCGCTTCTCCTTGGCCATCAGTTTGGCCAGCGACGGGCCGTCGACCGCGCCCTTGTCGGCCAGCGCCTTCGACAGCGTGATCGCCTGGCCGTTGCGGTTCAGGCCCATCAGCACGGCCATGTCCTTCTTCGCGCCGCCAGCGCCGACGTGCACGCCGTAGACCAGGCCGTAGAGCACGTGCGCCATGTCGAGCTCGCCGTTGACGAGCTTGTCGCGCACGCCGGCCCAACTGGCCTCCTTGCTCAGCGTGAGCTTCACGCCGTGCTTCTTGTCGAGGCCCAGCACCGAGGCCATCACCACGCTGGCGCAATCGGTCAGCGGTATGAAGCCGATCTTCACCTCGGGCTTCTCGGGCTTGTCGGAGCCTTGCGCCCAGACGGTGGCGCGCAACGCGGGGGCGATAGCGACCGCGCCTGCGGCGGCGGCTTTCAGTGCGGTGCGTCGGCTCAATTTGAATTTCAGCGCATCGGTCATGGGGCGAACTCCGGTCAAAACAACAAACGAAAAACAAAAAAGGCGTCCTTGCCGCGCATCTGCTGCTCGAAATGAATACGAGTGCATGCGGGCAAGGACGCCTTTGTCCTGTTGGTGGGCGACACCCTTCGTTGGATGCCACCTGCCTGAAGACCGTCTTTGGTCTATGGCTGAAGTGGTTGCAAGCGGCGTGCCAGCGCTTCCGAGTTGCTTATTGCTATCAAAATGATAGCAATGAACTGTTACTCAACAAGCATCTCCGCGCGATTTGAATGAGATCGACCCGGAGGCACCCGATTTGTGCAGCGCACCAATTAGTTTCCGGAGGGCAGGAAGTCGGCCATCGAAAGCACCGACTCGGCCACATCGACCAGCCGCCGGTTCTGGTTCATCGCGGTCTGGCGCAGCATCTTGTGCGCCTCCTCTTCCGTCATGCGCTTGTGGGCCATCAACAGGCCCTTGGCCCGCTCCACCAGCTTGCGCTCGTTGAGGCCGGCGCGCACGGCTTCCAGTTCGTCGCTCATGGCCTGCAGGCGCTGCGACTGCTCCTGCAGCATGTCCAGCACCGAGCGCTCGAGCTGGTGTCCATAGGCCTTGACCGTGGGCGGCTGGGGCGCGATGTCGTCGAAGAAGGCCGTCGGCACGCCGGTCTCCTGCGCGCCGGTCACCTGGTCCAGCAAGGCCTCGTTGGCATCGGCCTCGGCCCGGGCCTCGGCGATCTTGCGGTCGCACAGCGCGCGCAGGTCGCTCGCCAGCCGTTCCTCGATCGCCTTCATTGCGTCGATGCGAAGCGAGCAGCAATCGAACCAGACCGTGCTGAGTTCGGCGTCGAGCGGCTCGCCGGGTGCGGTCGTGATGGCCGCGCGGCGCAGCCGTTCCAGCTCGGCGGTTTCCTCCGCGGGTTGGCTGTCGCGCCACAACCTCGCCAGCACAGGCCCGGCAAACTCGGTGAACACATGGAAGCAGCGCTCCTGCGCCGCAATGAGTTGCAGCCATCGCTGCTGGCGGGTGCCGTCATCCTGGCCCGCGGCAAACGCGGCCGCTCCACAGGCACGCTCCTGGCCCGCGAATTCCTTGCCCTGCATGAAATTGAACATGGCGGCGAGCAGTCGCGAAATTTCCGGGTCGGTCGCGCCATCGGCCGCCTCGAACACCACCGCCAGCAGTCCGGTGATCAGCTTGGCAAAGGCCGCCGCCGCGTCGGCCACGCCGATCTCCAGCGCGCCGATGCGCCGCCGCAGAACGGGCAGGGCATCCAGCCCCGGCAGCACCCAGGCGATGCGGCTGAACAGGCGCGTGCCGCTGCCCAGGCGGCGTGCTTCCGCATGCAACCTGTCGAAGCCGGCACGCACCTCCTGCTCCAGCCGAATGGATTCGCCGACCTGCACGCTGCGTTGCGCGGCAAAACGCTTGCCCTGCGAGGCCAGCAGCACGTTCGACAACCCGCGCTCGCGCTGCAGCGCATGCACCAGACGGCCGATCGTCCCGACCAGTTCACTGGTGCGCGCGAGCTGGTCCAGTTCGTCGATTTCGCAGCGCCGGGCTGCGACAAGAAAGCTCAGTCCTGATTTCATCGTGGAAGGTCATGCAGCAACATCCGTGCCCCCAAGCCGTGCGGCTCCTACACTCCCCGGATGCTTGTACTCGGAATCGAATCGTCTTGCGACGAAACCGGCGTCGCGCTCGTGGAAGCGCAAGGCAGCGCCACACCGCTGCTGCGCGCCCACGCGCTGCACAGCCAGATCGCCATGCACCAGGCCTATGGCGGCGTGGTGCCGGAACTGGCAAGCCGCGACCACATCCGCCGTGTGCTGCCGCTCGCGCAGACCGTGTTCGCGGAGGCCGGGCGCCAACTGGCCGACGTGGATGTGGTGGCCTACACGCGAGGGCCGGGCCTGGCCGGCGCGCTGCTGGTGGGCGCCGGCGTGGCATGCGCGTTGGGCGCGGCGCTCGGCAAGCCGGTGCTCGGCGTGCATCACCTCGAAGGCCACCTGCTGTCGCCTTTCCTGAGTGCCGACCCGCCGGAGTTTCCCTTCGTCGCGTTGCTGGTGTCGGGCGGCCATACCCAGTTGATGCGCGTCGACGGCGTGGGCCACTACGAGATCCTCGGCGAGACCATCGACGATGCCGCCGGCGAAGCCTTCGACAAGAGCGCCAAGCTCATGGGCCTGCCGTATCCCGGCGGCCCGTGGCTGGCCAAGCTGGCGGAGCAGGGCGATGCCGCGGCGTTCAAGCTGCCGCGTCCCTTGCTGCACAGCGGAGACCTCGACTTTTCCTTCGCCGGCCTCAAGACCGCGGTGATGACGCAGGCGAAGAAACTCGGTGGCGAACTCGAGGCCCGCAAGGCCGACCTGGCCGCATCGACCCAGGCGGCCATCGTCGAAGTGCTGCTCAAGAAAAGCATGGCGGCGCTGGAGGCCACCGGCATGAAGCGGCTGGTCGTGGCCGGCGGCGTCGGCGCCAACCACGACCTGCGCCGGCAACTCGACGCGGCCTGCGCCAGGCGCGGCGTGCGTGTGCACTACCCCGAGCTTCATCTGTGCACCGACAACGGCGCCATGATCGCGATGGCCGCGGCCATGCGCCTGCAAGCCGGCATGGCCGCGGCCACCCCGCGCTATGCCTTCGACGTCAAGCCCCGATGGCCACTGGATTCGTTGCAGGCTGCGTAGCGAGAGCTTGCAGATCCCGCTGCGCGGACACCGGGCGCAGTATCGGCAGCGGCAGGACCTGGAGCATGTCGCGCCAGAGCCGAGCCCATTGCGGCCAGTCGTGGCCGCCCTCGGTCGTGAACACATGGCCTTCGGGCAGCACCTCGGCCAGCACCTTGTGGTTGCACGCGAAGCGGTCGCTGGTCCCGAAACCCAGGTAGAGCGGCGGCAGGCGCCTGGATGGCGTCGGGAAGGCGTATTGCTGCAGCCATGGCCACAACAGACGGTCGGCCTCCGAATCCGACGGCGGCCCTTCCAGCGGGCGCCAGGAGCGCAGGCCGCCGGCCCGGGCAATGTCGGCGCCCAGCGGCCGGCGTCCGAGATAGGGCGCGATGGTCACGATGCCGTCGACGCTGCCCGGCGAAGCCAGTTCATGTATCAGCGCACCAAAGCCACCGATCGAAATGCCGACGAGCCAGATCGACTTGTATCCGCGCTCCCGTTGCGGCTGGATCACGCTCGATTGCAGGCGTTCGATGAAGGTCTGGTCGTAGTAGTAGGAGACGTTGGCATCCACGATCAGCACGTCGGCGTCGATCCGGCGCTGCCGTACGGCATCCACAAAGCCTTCGCGCTCGAACTCTTCCGGCTTCAGGAACGCGCCGGGCAGGAACACCAGCAGCGTGTCGGCGCGCGAAAGCGAGTGGGCGGCGTGCAAATGCGTGTCCATCGGTGATTCGTGTTGGCAACAAGGGCACCGTGACGGGTCAGCGCATCGGCGAAACCCGCGGTGTCAATGTAAGAAATTAAGTTTAATAAACGTCACAATATGTGAGATTTGTAGGTATTGTGGCTGCAAAAACAAAAAAGCCGGCAACTAAAAGTTACCGGCTTGTGGCTGGGAAGGCGAGTTACTGAATTGACAAATCGACCTTGTTGGAGACAGGTTGAAGCTTGCCCAGCTTGAGGGTCAGCACGCCGTTTTCCAGCTTGGCTTCGCTGGCCGCGGTGTCGATTTCCAGCGGCATCTCGTAGGCTGCCTTGACCTGGCGCCTGGCTTCTGCCTTGCTCTCGACGCGAACCACGGCGCCTTCGATGCTGACCGACAGGTCGTCGCGGGTCAGGCCCGGCACGTCGAAGGACAGGGTCCAGCTGGTGTCGTCCTGCTCGATGTTCACCCCATGGCGCGACACGGTGGCGTTGGCAAAGGCGCGATTGACGAAGCGCTCGAAGCTGCGGTCATGGGCGCGGGGCGAGCAGTTGTAGAGGGCCGGTGCAAAGAACATGTTGATCTCCTGATCTCGTAGGGTCATTGAGGACAAAAGGGGCGGGCATGGGGCTGCCCCTTACACTGCGCGGCCTTTTCATCATGAGTGCCGCATGCCACCTCATCTAGGCCCGTGCGGACGCCTTTCAAGAGCATGAATTTCCCCAATATTTCGCGCCGCCGGGCCTTGAAATCCGGCGCGCTGGCGCTAGGCGGCGCCCTTGCCGCATCGATGTCGCTCCCATCGCGCGCCAAGTCTCCCGAGCCCATTTCCCTGGCCCTGATCGAAAGCCTCAGCGGCCCATTCGCCAACACCGGCGAGGCCGTGTTCCGCAACCTGCAATGGGCGGTGGAGCGCGTCAACGCGCGCGGAGGCGTCAGGCTGCCCGGCGGCGCCCGGCCGCTCAAGCTCGAGCGCTATGACAGCAAGGGCCAGAACGAAGAAGCCTTGTCCGCCCTGCGCGCCGCCATCGACGACGGTTCGCGCATCGTCCTGCAAGGCAACTCGTCCGCCACCGCCGCCGCGCTGCTCGACGCCATCGACAAGAACAACGAGCGCGACCCGTCCCGGCGGGTGGTCTTCCTGAACTATTCGGCGGTCGATCCGATCCTCACCAACGAGCGCTGCAGCTTCTGGCACTTCCGCTTCGACGCCCATGCCGACATGCGCGTGACCGCGCTGATGGACGTGATGAAGGACGACGCGTCGCTGGAACGCGTCTACCTGATCGGGCAGGACTACAGCTTCGGCCAGTCGGTGCTGCGCGAATCGAAGCGCCAGCTCGGCCAGCTCCGGCCCGATATCCGGATCGTCGGCGAGGAACTGCATCCGATGGGCCGCGTGAAGGACTTCGCTCCTTATGCCAGCAAGATCCTCGCGAGCGGCGCGCAGGCCGTGGTCACGGGCAATTGGGGCAATGACCTGACGCTGCTGGTGAAGGCTGCGCGCGAGGCCGGTTACCAAGGCAAGTTCTACACCTTCTATGGCAATGCGCTGGGCGCGCCGGCCGCCATCGGCGACGCCGGGGTCGGCCGCGTCGTCGCGGTCGCCGACTGGCTGCCGAACGTACAGACGCCGGCCTCGGAGGCCTTCTACAAGTCCTTTCGCACGCGCTTTCCCAAGCCTGCCGACGACTACGTGCACATGCGCATGCAGCTGTTGGTCGAGGCGCTGGCGCAGTCGCTGGAGCGCGCCGGCAGTACGGAGGCGCTGCCGCTGGCCAAGGCGCTGGAGCATGCCGATGTCACCCTCGCCGGTCGCCGCGGGCACATGCGCGCAAGCGATCACCAGTTCCAGCAGCAATTGGTGGTCGGCATCATGGACAGGCAGGGTGCGCCTGGTGTGCGCTTCGACGTCGAGGGCTCGGGCTACGGCTTCCGCGTGATCAGGACGATCGACGCGGCACGGGCAGAAATGCCCACGACATGCCGCATGCGTCGTGAGGCCTGAAGCCCGGCGCGGCCTTGCTCGGCAGGCAGAATCGCCCGATGCGTCAAACCATCCTCCATCTCGAAGCTTCCAAGATCCGTGAAGTCGCCAATGCTGGCCTGGGCCGCGACGACGTGCTCGCCTTCTGGTTCGGCGAAAGCGACGAAGTCACGCCCGAATTCATCCGTCAGGCCGCCATCGACTCGCTCGCCAGGGGCGAAACCTTCTATGCCCATAACCTCGGCCTGCCCGAGTTGCGCGAAGCCATCGCGGCCTATGCCAGCAAATTGCACCCGCGCATCGACGCCGGCCGCATCGCGGTCACCTCCGGCGGCGTCAATGCGCTGATGCTGGCCGTGCAGGCGCTGGTCGACGCGGGTGACGAGGTCGTCGCGGTCACGCCGGTCTGGCCCAACCTCACGGCCCAGCCGGCAATCCTTGGCGCCCAGGTGCGATGCGTCTCGCTGGTGCCCAAGGCCGGCGAATGGACGCTGGACCTCGATGCCTTGCGCGCCGCCGTCACCCGACAGACCAAGCTCCTGATCATCAACGCCCCGAACAACCCCACCGGCTGGACGCTCACCCGCGAGGAACAGCAAGCCATCCTCGACCATTGCCGCGCCACCGGCACCTGGATCCTGGCCGACGAGGTCTACGAGCGCCTCTACTTCGAGCCCACGCCCAACGGCTGCGCGCCGAGCTTCCTCGACATCTGCACGCCGGACGACCGCCTGGTGGTCGCGCACAGCTTCTCCAAGAGCTTCCTCATGACCGGCTGGCGCCTAGGCTGGCTGGTGCTGCCGCCTTCGATGATGGACGGCATCGGCAAGCTCATCGAGTACAACACCTCCTGCGCCAGCGTCTTCACCCAGCGTGCCGGCATCGAGGCCCTGCGGCGCACCGACGAAGTCACGCCCCGCGTGGTCGCGCACCTGAAGCAGTGCCGCGACACGCTGGTGCCCTTGCTGCAATGCGTTCCCGGCGTCAAGGTCGCACCGGCGAGGGGCGGGATGTACGCCTTTTTCCAGCTCGAAGGCTTTTCCGACTCCCTGGAAGTCGCCAAGCGCTTGGTCGCCGAAGCCGGCCTTGGCCTCGCCCCCGGCAACGCCTTCGCGCCGGAAGCCCAGGGCTGGCTGCGCTGGTGCTTCGCCTCCAGGGATCCTCAGCGGCTGGTGCAGGGTGTCGAGCGCCTCGAGAAGTGGCTCGCGGTCCAGCAAAAACCAGCCCGCTGAAGCGGACGCGCTATAATCGACAGGCTTTGCATGCCGCAAGGCGCACGGTGCGTGCAGTTCCAGCGCACACCGCAAGTCAAATTCCCATCGGAACAAGGAAATTTTTCAAATGATCGCAGCCTCCATCAAGGCCGAAGTCGTCAAAGACAACGCCCGCGCCGCCAACGACACTGGCAGCCCCGAAGTGCAAGTCGCACTGCTCACCGCCCGCATCAACGAACTCACCCCTCACTTCAAGACGCACGCCAAGGACCACCACGGTCGCCGCGGCCTGCTGCGCATGGTGAGCCGTCGCCGCAAGCTCCTCGACTACCTCAAGTCCAAGGACGCTGACCGTTACACCGCGCTGATCGCCAAGCTGGGTCTGCGCAAGTAAGCCAACCGCATGCAAAAACGCCTGAGTTAGTCCGCTAGCTCAGGCGTTTTTTACTTCGCGGTTCCATTTCGGAGTGCAAGACAGAGCGAAGCTGTGTCATTCCAGGGAAGTTCGAGCCGAGCTTCGCTGGAATGGCATCGTGTTCTGACAAGCGCTCCAAAGCCTCGCAGGGTCGCGTGACCTTGCTATCAAAACAGGAGCAAACATGAGCCTCTTCAACAAAGTCACCAAGTCCTTCCAATGGGGCGACAAGACCGTCGTCCTGGAAACCGGTGAAATCGCCCGCCAGGCCAGCGGCGCGGTCAAGGTCGACATCGACGGCACCGTCATCCTCGCCACCGTGGTTGCCTCCAAGTCCGCCAAACCTGGCCAGGACTTCTTCCCGCTGACCGTCGACTACATCGAGAAGACCTATGCCGCCGGCAAGATCCCCGGCAGCTTCTTCAAGCGCGAAGCCAAGCCCAGCGAACACGAAACGCTGACCAGCCGCCTGATCGACCGTCCGATCCGCCCGCTGTTCCCCGAAGGCTTCCTGAACGAAGTGCATGTGGTCATCCACACGCTGTCCCTCAACCCCGAAGTCGATGCCGACATCGCCGCCATGGTCGGGGTGAGCGCCGCACTGTCGATCTCCGGCATCCCGTTCAGCGGCCCGATCGGTGCCGCCCGCGTGGGCTACATCAACGGCCAATACGTGCTGAATCCGGGCCAGACGGCCCGCAAGGATTCGCAGATGGACCTGGTCGTCGCCGGCACCGAAGCGGCGGTGCTGATGGTCGAATCCGAAGCCCTGCAACTGAGCGAAGAAATCATGCTCGGCGGCGTGGTGTTCGGCCATGAACAAGCCAGCATCGCGATCAATGCGATCCACGAACTCGTGCGCGACGCCGGCAAGCCGGTGTGGGATTGGCAAGCGCCTGCCGAAGACGAGAACTTCGTCGCCAAGGTCAAGGGCCTGGCCGAAGAAAAGCTGCGCGCCGTCTACCAGATCCGCAGCAAGCAAGCCCGCACCCAAGCCCTGCGCGAAGCCAATGCTTCGGTGATGGCCTCGCTCAAGGAAAGCGGCGAACCCTTCGACGCCGGCAAGGTCAACGACCTGCTGTTCAGCATCGAAGCCAAGATCGTCCGCAGCCAGATCCTCGAAGGCGAACCGCGCATCGACGGCCGCGACACGCGCACCGTCCGCCCGATCGAGATCCGCAACTCCGTGCTGCCGCGCACCCACGGTTCGGCCCTGTTCACCCGTGGTGAAACGCAGGCGCTGGTCGTGACCACGCTGGGCACCGAGCGCGATGCACAGCGCATCGACGCACTCGCCGGCGAGTACGAGGACCGCTTCCTGTTCCACTACAACATGCCTCCCTTTGCCACCGGCGAAGTGGGCCGCATGGGCTCGACCAAGCGTCGCGAAGTCGGCCACGGGCGCCTGGCCAAGCGTGCGCTCGTCGCAGTGCTTCCGAAGAAGGAAGAGTTCCCGTACACGATCCGCGTCGTCTCGGAAATCACCGAGTCGAACGGCTCCTCTTCGATGGCTTCGGTCTGCGGTGGCTGCCTGTCGATGATGGATGCCGGCGTGCCGATGAAGGCGCACGTCGCCGGCATCGCCATGGGCCTGATCAAGGAAGGCAACCGCTTCGCAGTGCTGACCGACATCCTGGGCGACGAAGATCACCTCGGCGACATGGACTTCAAGGTAGCGGGTACCACCAACGGCATCACCGCGCTGCAGATGGACATCAAGATTCAGGGCATCACCAAGGAAATCATGCAGGTCGCACTGGCGCAGGCCAAGGAAGCGCGCATGCACATCCTCGGCAAGATGCAGGAAGCGATGGGGGAGGCCAAGGCCGAAGTGTCGAACTTCGCTCCGCGCCTGTTCACGATGAAGATCAACCCCGAGAAGATCCGCGACGTGATCGGCAAGGGCGGCTCGGTCATCCGTGCGCTGACCGAGGAAACCGGCTGCCAGATCAACATCGACGAAGACGGCACCATCACCATCGCGTCGACCGATCCTGAAAAGGCGGAACACGCGAAGAAGCGCATCGAGCAGATCACCGCCGAAGTCGAAATCGGCAAGGTCTATGAAGGCCCGGTCACCAAGATCCTGGACTTCGGCGCGCTGATCAACCTGCTGCCCGGCAAGGACGGCCTGCTGCACATCAGCCAGATCGCGCACGAACGCGTCGAGAAGGTCACCGACTACCTGAGCGAAGGCCAGATCGTGAAGGTCAAGGTCCTGGAAACCGATGAAAAGGGCCGCGTCAAGCTGTCGATGAAGGCCCTGACCGAGCGTCCGGCCGGCATGGAATTCCAGGAGCGTGCGCCGCGTGAAGACCGTGGTGATCGCGGCGACCGTGGCGGCGAACGCCGTGAACGTGGCGATCGCCCGCCGCGTGGCGACCGCGAGCCGCGCGCCCCGCGCTTCGAAGGCGAGCGCAACGAAGCGCCGCGTGAGCAGCGCAACGAGCCGCAGCAGCAGCAACCGCGTGAAGCCGCACCGGCCCTGGCCGAGCCGCAGCAAAGCGTGTATGCCTCGCGCGTCGAGAGCGACAACGGCGAACGCCAGCCCTGAGGCCGGCAGGCAGGGGCCGTCGCGAGGCGGCCCTTGTCGTTTGTTTCACAGCGTTGTCGTCCTGGGGACGGGATGCAGTCCGAAGAGACCATGAAAGCCATTGAAATCACTACGTTCGGCGCCCCTGAGGTGCTGCGCGTCGGCGAGCGCCCGGCGCCCGTGGCGGGCGCGGGTGAATTGCTGGTTCGAGTCGCGGCCAGCGGCGTGAACCGGCCCGACGTGCTGCAGCGCATGGGTCACTATCCCGTGCCGCCCGGCGCCTCCGATTTACCCGGCCTCGAACTGGCAGGCGAGATCGTCTCTGGCGACGCCGTGGCGATGGCCGCGGCCGGCTTGAAGGTCGGCGACCACGTCTGCGCGCTCGTCGCGGGCGGTGCCTATGCCGAACTGTGCGTCGCGCCGGTCGCGCAATGTCTGCCGGTGCCCAAGGGTTGGAGCGATGTCGAAGCAGCGACGCTGCCCGAGACCTTCTTCACCGTCTGGAGCAACGTGTTCGAACGCGGTCGATTGCAGGCCGGTGAAACGCTGTTGGTGCAGGGTGGATCCAGCGGCATCGGCGTGACGGCCATCCAGTTGGCCAAGGCGCTCGGCGCGACCGTCATCGTGACGGCTGGCAGCGACGACAAGTGCGAAGCCTGCCTGAAGCTTGGCGCCGACCATGCGATCAACTACAAGACCGCCGATTTCGTCGAGGAAGCAAAGAAGCTCACCGGCGGCAAGGGCGTCGACGTGGTGCTCGACATGGTGGCCGGCAGCTACGTGGCGCGCGAGATCGAGTGCCTGGCCGAAGACGGCCGGCTCGTGATCATCGCCGTGCAGGGCGGCATCAAGAGCGAGATCAATGCCGGCCTGGTGCTGCGCAAGCGCCTGACCGTCACCGGTTCGACGCTGCGTCCGCGCCCCGTCGCATTCAAGGCCGCCATCGCGAAGGCCCTGCGTGAAAAGGTCTGGCCCTTGCTGGAACGCGGCGCGATCAAGCCCGTGATCCACAGCAGCTTCGCGGCGGCAGAGCAGGGCGGCGCGGCGAAGGCGCACGAACTGATGGAGTCGAACCAGCACATCGGCAAGATCGTGCTGACCTGGTAGGGCAATCAATAGATGACAACTCACAAGAACAAGCTGATCGCGGGCAACTGGAAGATGAACGGCAGCTTGGCTGCCAACTCGGCGTTGGTGGAAGCGCTGAAGCAGGGCGTGGACGATCCGGCCTGCGACGTCGCACTGTGCGTGCCCGCGCCCTACCTGGCGCAGGTGCAGTCGCTGGTTGCAGGCTCGCCCATCGAACTGGGCGCGCAGGACGTGTCGATGCACGCGCAAGGCGCCTACACCGGCGAGCAGTCGAGCGCGATGCTGAAGGACTTCGGCGTGCGCTATGCCATCGTCGGCCATTCGGAGCGCCGCCAGTACCACGGTGAGACGGACGCGACGGTGGCCGCGAAGACGGCCGCCGCATTGACCAACGGTATTACGCCGATCGTCTGTGTCGGCGAGACGCTGGCGGAACGCGAGGCGGGGCAGACCGAAGAGGTGGTCAAGCGGCAACTTGCCGCGGTGATACATGTCAACGGCCATTGCATCAGCGAAATCGTGGTGGCCTATGAGCCCGTGTGGGCCATCGGCACCGGCAAGACCGCCACGCCGGCGCAGGCGCAAACCGTGCACGCGCTGCTGCGTGCGCAGTTGCATCACGCGGCCAGCGAACATGCTGCCGGCATTCGCATCCTCTACGGCGGCAGCATGAATGCAGCCAATGCGGCCGAACTGCTCTCACAGCCCGACATCAACGGCGGCCTGATTGGCGGTGCTTCGCTCAAGGCCCCTGACTTTTTGCAAATCATTGCGGCGGCGCGCTGAGCGTGCGCTGCGGTACGAATCGAACCTGGAGTAAGAACGAATGAACGTGTTTCTCAACATCTTGACGGGCGTGCAGATGCTCGCGGCGCTGGCGATGATCGGGTTGATCCTGATCCAGCACGGCAAGGGTGCCGACATGGGTGCGGCCTTCGGCAGCGGCAGCGCCGGCAGCCTGTTTGGTGCAAGCGGTAGCGCCAACTTCCTCTCGCGCACCACGGCGGTGTTGGCGGCGGTCTTCTTTGCCTGCACGCTGGGCCTGGCCTACCTGAGCCACGCCCGCCCGAGCAGTGGTGGTGGCAGCCTGATCGAACGCGCCGCGGTCAGCGCGCCGGCGCCTGCGCCGGCTGCTCCAGCATCGGGTTCGGCCGCGCAGATTCCGGCGACGCCGGCACCGGCAACGGGCACGAGCGCACCCGCGGCGGAGCCTGTTGCACCAGCAGGTGGCGCTGCCCAGATCCCGGCAAAGTAAATGCATCGTTCGATGCACTCGGTGCAAGAAAACGTTTCATTTCAGGGTAAACTCTGACTCTGTCTGGAAAGCCAAATCCTTCACGGTCCTCATGCCATCCAGATAAGACAAACCGCGGTCGTGGTGAAATTGGTAGACACGCTATCTTGAGGGGGTAGTGGCGAAAGCTGTGCGAGTTCGAGTCTCGCCGACCGCACCAAATCTCACGAGCAGGAACACTTCCTGCTCGTGGCAAGCGGTGATAGAACCTTCCCGATGAACCTCGAAACATACCTCCCAGTCCTGTTGTTCATCCTGGTCGGTATCGGGGTAGGCATTGCGCCCCAGATCCTCGGCTACATCCTCGGGCCGAACCGTCCCGATTCTGCAAAGAACTCCCCCTACGAGTGCGGCTTCGAAGCTTTCGAGAATGCCCGCATGCAGTTCGATGTCCGCTATTACCTGGTGGCCATCCTCTTCATCCTTTTCGATCTTGAGATCGCTTTCCTGTTTCCCTGGGCCGTCGCGCTGAAGGAAGTAGGTGCAGCAGGTTTCTGGGCCGTCGTCATCTTTCTCGCCATCCTTGTCGTGGGCTTCGTCTACGAATGGAAAAAGGGCGCGCTTGACTGGGAATAACAATGGCCATTGAAGGCGTTTTCAAGGAAGGCTTCGTCACCACGTCGTACGACTCCGTGGTGAACTGGGCCAAGACCGGCTCGCTGTGGCCCATGACCTTTGGTCTGGCCTGCTGCGCCGTCGAAATGATGCATGCGGCCGCCGCACGCTATGACATCGGTCGCTTCGGCGCCGAGGTGTTCCGGGCCAGCCCACGCCAGTCCGATCTGATGATCGTGGCTGGCACGCTGTGCAACAAGATGGCGCCGGCGCTGCGCAAGGTCTACGACCAGATGGCGGAGCCGCGCTGGGTGCTGTCGATGGGCTCGTGCGCCAACGGCGGTGGCTACTATCACTACAGCTATTCCGTGGTGCGCGGCTGCGACCGCATCGTGCCCGTCGACGTCTATGTACCGGGCTGCCCGCCAACCGCCGAAGCGCTGATCTACGGGATCATCCAGCTTCAGCAGAAGGTTCGCCGAACCAACACTATCGCGCGGGCCTGAGCACTTCATGACCACTTTTGCGATTGCTCCCGAAGTCCTCAGGGACACGATCTCCAGCGCGCTCGGCGACAAGCTCGCCAGCATCAAGGTGGCGCTGGGCGAGGTCACCGTCACCGTCAAGGCCGACGTCTATCTCGAGGCGATGGAAACATTGCGCGATGCACCTGGCTGCAAGTTCGAGCAGCTCATCGACATCTGCGGCATGGACTACTCGGCTTGGCGAGACACGGAATGGGATGGGCCGCGCTACTGCGCCGTCTCCCACCTGTTGTCGGTATCCCTGAACCAGCGCGTGCGCGTCAAGGTGTTCTGCCCGGACGACGACTTCCCGGTCATTCCCTCGGTGATGCACATCTGGAACTCGGCCAACTGGTTCGAGCGCGAGGCTTTCGACCTGTACGGCATCGTGTTCGATGGCCACGTCGACCTGCGCCGCATCCTGACCGACTACGGCTTCATCGGCCACCCGTTCCGCAAGGATTTCCCGCTGTCGGGCCATGTCGAGATGCGCTACGACGAAGAGCTGCGGCGCGTGGTCTACCAGCCCGTGACGATCGAGCCGCGTGAAGTCACGCCGCGCATCATCCGCGAAGAGAACTATGGAGGCCTGCAGTAAATGGCCGACATCAAGAACTACACCCTGAACTTCGGGCCCCAGCATCCGGCAGCGCACGGCGTACTGCGCCTCGTGCTGGAGCTGGACGGCGAGGTCGTGCAGCGCGCCGACCCGCACATCGGCCTGCTGCATCGCGCGACCGAAAAGCTGGCAGAAGGCAAGACCTTCATCCAGTCGCTGCCGTACATGGATCGTCTCGACTACGTGTCGATGATGTGCAACGAGCACGCCTACTGCCTGGCGATCGAGAAGCTGCTCGGCCTCGAAGTGCCGATTCGCGCGCAGTACATCCGCGTGATGTTCTCGGAAATCACACGCTTGCTGAACCACCTGATGTGGCTCGGCTCCCACGCGAACGATTGCGGCAGTTCCACCGTGCTGATCTACGCGTTCCGTGAACGCGAAGACCTGTTCGACATGTACGAAGCCGTGTCCGGCGCGCGCATGCATGCAGCCTACTTCCGTCCGGGCGGTGTTTACCGCGACCTGCCGGACACCATGCCGCAGTACAAGCACAGCAAGATCAAGAATGCCAAGACCATGGCGCGCCTGAACGAGAACCGCCAGGGTTCGCTGCTGGACTTCATCGATGACTTCTCGAAGCGTTTCGTGAAGCACATGGAGGAGTACCACACGCTGCTCAGCGACAACCGTATCTGGAAGCAGCGGACCGTCAACATCGGCGTGATGACGCAGGAACGTGCCTTGAGCCTCGGCCTGACCGGTCCGATGCTGCGTGGCTCCGGCATCGCCTGGGACCTGCGCAAGACGCAGCCGTACGATGTCTACGACCGCATGGATTTCGACATCCCCGTGGGCAAGACCGGCGATTGCTACGACCGCTACCTGGTGCGCATGGAAGAGATGGCGCAGTCCAACCGCATCATCCAGCAGTGCTCCGCCTGGCTGCGCGCGAACCCCGGCCCCGTGATCACCGACAACCACAAGGTGGCCGCACCCGCGCGCGAATCCATGAAGTCCAACATGGAAGAGCTGATCCACCACTTCAAGCTCTTCACCGAAGGCTTCCATGTGCCGGAGGGAGAGGCCTATGCGGCGGTCGAGCATCCGAAGGGCGAGTTCGGCATCTACCTGGTCAGCGACGGCGCCAACAAGCCCTATCGCCTGAAGATTCGCGCACCTGGTTTTGCGCACCTTGCCGCGCTCGACGAGATGGCGCGCGGCCACATGATCGCCGACACCGTGGCGGTGATCGGAACGCTGGACATCGTGTTCGGAGAGATCGATCGATGAGCAATCCCCACCACACACCTGCGAGCACGCAAGCGATCGACGACGCGATGCTCGCGCTGTTCGCGCGCGAGGTCGCCAAGTACCCGGCCGACCAGGCGCAATCGGCCGTGATGGCCTGCCTGCAGATCGTGCAGAAGGCGCACGGCTGGGTCAGCCTCGAAAGCGAAAAGGTCATTGCCGACTACCTCGGCATGCCACAGATCGCGGTGCATGAAGTCACCACCTTCTACAACATGTACAACCAGCATCCGGTGGGCAAGTTCAAGCTCAACGTGTGCACGAACCTGCCGTGCCAGTTGCGCGATGGCGTGGTCGCGCTGGCGCACCTGGAGAAGAAGCTCGGCATCAAGATGGGCGACACCACGGCCGACGGCCTGTTCACCCTGCAGCAGAGCGAATGCCTCGGGGCCTGCGCCGATTCGCCTGTGATGCTGGTCAATGACGTGACCATGTGCAGCTTCATGAGCAATGACAAGCTCGACCAGCTCATCGACGGCCTCCGTACGGCCCAGGGGAGTGCCTCGTGATGAACGCCGACCAAGTCCTCGCCCAGTTCCAGGCCACTGGCGTCCAGACCTGCTTCCACAACCGCCATATTGAGCCGCAGATCTATGCGGGTCTCGACGGCACCAACTGGCGCCTGGCCGACTACGAAGCGCGCGGCGGCTACAAGGCGCTGCGCAAGATCCTGAGCGAAGGCATGACGCCGGAGCAGGTGATCGCCGAAGTCAAGGCTTCCGGGCTGCGTGGTCGCGGTGGCGCCGGCTTTCCCACCGGCCTGAAGTGGAGCTTCATGCCGCGCCAGTTCCCGGGCCAGAAATACCTGGTCTGCAATTCGGACGAAGGCGAGCCGGGTACGTGCAAGGACCGCGACATTCTGCAGTTCAACCCGCACATCGTGATCGAAGGCATGGCCATCGCCGCGTATGCGATGGGCATCAGCGTCGGCTACAACTACATCCACGGCGAGATCTTCGCGTCGTACGATCGTTTTGAAGAAGCGCTGGAAGAGGCGCGTGCCGCCGGCTATCTCGGCAACGGCATCATGGGCAGCAGCTACAACTTCCAGCTGCATGCGGCCCACGGCTTCGGCGCCTACATCTGCGGCGAGGAAACCGCGCTGCTCGAATCGCTCGAAGGCAAGAAGGGCCAGCCGCGCTTCAAGCCGCCGTTTCCGGCGAGCTTCGGCCTCTACGGCAAGCCGACGACCATCAACAACACCGAGACCTTCGCGGCGGTACCGTGGATCATCATCAACGGTGGCCCGGCTTACCTCGAATGCGGCAAGCCGAACAACGGCGGCACCAAGATCTATTCGGTGAGCGGCGACGTCGAGTTGCCAGGCAACTACGAAGTGCCGATGGGCACGCCGTTCAGCAAGCTGCTGGAACTGTGCGGCGGGGTGCGCAAGGGCCGCCAGCTCAAGGCCGTGATCCCCGGCGGATCGTCGTCGCCGGTGCTGCCCGCGTCCATCATGATGGAATGCACGATGGACTACGACTCCATCGCCAAGGCCGGCTCGATGCTGGGTTCGGGTGCGGTCATCGTCATGGACGACAGCCGTTCGATGGTCGAGTCGCTCAAGCGCCTTTCGTATTTCTACATGCACGAATCCTGCGGCCAGTGCACGCCCTGCCGCGAAGGCACGGGCTGGCTCTATCGCGTGGTCGAGCGCATCCACAACGGGCAAGGCAAGGCGACCGACATGGACCTGCTGAATTCGGTGGCCGACAACATCCAGGGCCGCACCATCTGCGCACTGGGCGATGCCGCTGCGATGCCGGTGCGCGCGATGATCAAGCACTTCCGCCACGAGTTCGAGGCGCTCATTCCGGGCTACGTCCCTGCAGCGGCCGCCAAGGCCTGAGGGACGGGAAAAACATATGGTTGAACTGGAAATCGACGGCAAGAAGGTGGAGATCGTTGAAGGCAGCATGGTCATGCATGCGGCCGACAAGGCGGGAACCTACATCCCCCACTTCTGCTATCACAAGAAACTCAGCATCGCGGCCAACTGCCGCATGTGCCTCGTCGACGTCGAGAAGGCGCCCAAGCCGATGCCGGCGTGCGCCACGCCGGTGACGCAGGGCATGATCGTCCGCACCAAGAGCGACAAGGCCATCAAGGCCCAGCAATCGGTGATGGAGTTCCTGCTCATCAATCACCCGCTGGACTGCCCGATCTGCGACCAGGGCGGTGAATGCCAACTGCAGGACCTGGCGGTGGGTTACGGTGGCTCGTCGTCGCGCTATGAAGAAGAGAAGCGCGTCGTGTTCCACAAGGACGTCGGCCCGCTGATCAGCATGGAAGAGATGAGCCGCTGCATCCATTGCACGCGCTGCGTCCGCTTCGGCCAGGAAGTGGCCGGCGTGATGGAACTCGGCATGATCCATCGCGGCGAGCATTCCGAGATCACCACGGTGCTCGGCGAGACCGTGGATTCCGAACTCTCGGGCAACATGATCGACATCTGCCCGGTCGGCGCGCTCACCAGCAAGCCCTTCCGCTACAGCGCTCGCACCTGGGAACTGTCGCGCCGCAAGTCGATCGCGCCGCACGATTCATCGGGCGCCAACTTGATCGTGCAGGTCAAGAACAACAAGGTGATGCGCGTCGTTCCGCTCGAGAACGAAGACGTCAACGAATGCTGGATCGCCGATCGCGATCGCTTCTCCTACGAATCGCTCAACAGCGACGAGCGCCTGACGCAGCCGATGCTGAAGCAGGGCGGCAAGTGGCAGGCGGTCGATTGGCAGACTGCGCTCGAATATGTCGCGAACGGCCTGCGCCAGATCAAGACGGACCATGGCGCTTCGGCCATTGGTGCCTTGGTGAGCCCGCACAGCACGGTGGAAGAACTGGCGCTGGCCAGCGGCCTCGTGCGCGGCCTCGGCAGCGACAACATCGACTACCGCCTGCGCAACGCCGACTTCACGCCAGCCAGCGGCATTCGCTGGCTCGGTACCTCGATCGCCTCGCTGTCGCAACTGCAACGCGTCCTCGTCGTCGGTTCGAACCTGCGCAAGGACCATCCGCTGTTCGCGCAACGCATCCGCCAGGCTGCGCGCAAGGGTGGGGCGGTTCACTCGATCAATTCGAGCAAGGAACTCGCTTCGCGTGATGCATGGGCGATGTCGCTCGCGAGCGCGCAGACGGCCTCGTCGGGCGAATGGATCGCGGCGTTGAACAATCTGGCCTCGGCCATCGGGGCCGAGAAGGGCGTTTCTGTGCCTGTCAACGGTGATGCCAGCGACGCCGCCAAGGCGCTTGCCAAGTCCTTGCTCGGCGGCGAACGCAAGGCCATCCTGCTCGGCAACGCTGCCGCCCACCATCCGCAAGCCTCGCAATTGTTGGCCATCGCGCAGTGGATTGGCGAGCAGACCGGTGCCAGCGTCGGCTACCTGACCGAAGCCGCCAACACGGTCGGGGCGCAATGGGTTGGTGCCACGCCGAAGAACGGCGGCCTCAACGCAGCCCAGATGCTGACGGGCGGCCTGAAGGCCGTGATCCTGCTGAACAACGAGCCTGAGTTCGACTCGGCCCTCGGCAGCGATACGCCCGCGGGTCTCGAGCATGCGCAGATGGTCGTGACCTTGAGCCCGTTCAAGGCCAATCTCGCGTTCAGCGATGTGTTGCTGCCGATCGCGCCGTTCACCGAAACACCGGGCACCTTCGTCAATGCCGAAGGCCGCGTGCAGAGCTTCCATGCGGTGGTCAAGCCGCAAGGTGGCGCACGCCCCGGTTGGAAGGTGCTGCGCGTCCTGGGCAACATGCTGGGCCTGCAAGGCTTCGACTTCGAGTCGTCGCAGGAAGTGCTGGCGCAAATCCAGGGCGCCCAGGACGTGGCGACGGCGCAGGTGCCGGCGGATCGTCTGAGCAACGCGGCGCCTGCGGGCATCGATCTGTCTGCCGCAGCGCAAGGCGCCTCCGTCGTGCCGGTAGTCGCTGCCATTTATCAACTCGACGGCCTGGTGCGACGCGCGACTTCGCTTCAGCTGACAGCAGATGCCCGTGGCCAAGCAGTGCGCGGCACTGTTCCGACGCTCGACGGAGTGCCCGCATGATCGACGCCATCTATGGTTTTGGCCGTGGACTGAGTTCCGCGAACTGGTGGGTCGGCGGCGGTTGGCCGGTGATCTGGTCGCTGATCAAGATCGTGGCCGTGCTGCTGCCGTTGCTGGGTGCGGTGGCGTACCTGACCCTGTGGGAGCGCAAGTTCCTGGGCTTCATCCAGGTGCGCTTGGGGCCGAACCGCGTCGGTCCCTTCGGCTTGCTGCAGCCCATCGCTGACGCGTTGAAGCTGCTGACCAAGGAACTGATCAACCCGTCGGCGGCGAGCCAGGGCCTGTTCCGCCTCGGCCCGATCATGGCCATCATGCCGGCGCTCGCCGCGTGGGTGGCGATCCCCTTCGGTCCCGAAGCGGTGCTGGCCAACGTCAATGCCGGCTTGCTGCTGATCATGGCGATCACCTCCATCGAGGTGTATGGCGTGATCATCGCGGGCTGGGCGTCGAATTCGAAGTACGCCTTCCTTGGCGCACTACGCGCCTCCGCTCAGATGGTGAGCTATGAAATCGCCATGGGCTTCTGCCTGGTTGTGGTCATCATGGTGTCGGGCAGCCTGAACCTGGGTGACGTCGTCGCGATGCAAGGCAAGGGCACCTTCGCGAACATGGGCCTGGGCTTCCTGTCGTGGAACTGGCTTCCGCTGCTGCCGATCTTCGTCGTCTATGTGATCTCGGGCGTGGCCGAAACCAATCGCCATCCGTTCGACGTGGTGGAAGGCGAGGCCGAGATCGTGGCGGGTCACATGGTCGAGTACTCCGGCATGGGCTTCGCGATCTTCTTCCTGGCCGAGTACGCCAGCATGTGGCTGGTGGCCATCCTGGCCGCACTGATGTTCCTGGGCGGATGGCTTTCGCCGGTCGGCTTCCTCGATTTCATTCCGGGCTGGATCTGGCTGGGCGCGAAGACCTTCTTCGTGGTCTCGCTGTTCATCTGGATTCGCGGCACCTTCCCGCGCTTCCGTTATGACCAGATCATGCGTCTGGGATGGAAGATCTTCATTCCGGTCACCCTGGTGTGGCTGCTGGTGGTCGGGGGCTGGATGCAGACGCCCTGGAACATCTGGAAATAAGCGGAGAGAAAAAAATGACAGCCGTTGCTGCCTCCTCCTTTTCGGTCAAGGACTTCTTCAAGAGCTTCATGCTCGCGGAATTGTTCAAGGGCATGATGCTGACCGGAAAATACGCGTTCAAGCGCAAGATCACGGTTCAATTCCCCGAGGAAAAGACGCCGCTTTCCCCGCGCTTCCGCGGCCTGCATGCGCTGCGCCGCTATGAAAACGGCGAAGAACGCTGCATTGCCTGCAAGCTTTGCGAGGCCGTGTGTCCGGCGGTGGCGATCACCATCGAGTCGGAAGTGCGCGACGACGGTTCGCGCCGTACCTCGCGCTACGACATCGACCTGACGAAGTGCATCTTCTGCGGCTTCTGCGAAGAAAGCTGCCCGGTCGACTCGATCGTCGAAACCCACATCCTCGAATACCACGGCGAAAAGCGCGGCGACCTGTATTTCACGAAGGAAATGCTGCTGGCCGTGGGCGACCGCTACGAAAACGAGATCGTGGCCGCCAAGGCCGCGGACGCGAAGTACCGCTAAACGGCAGACGCCCCGAAGAAAAAAATCCATGGACGTCAAGACTGGCTTCTTCTATCTGTTCTCGGTCGTGCTGCTGTTCGCAGCCTTCCGGGTGATCACCGCGCGCAATCCCGTGCATGCGGTGCTGTACCTGATGCTCGCGTTCTCGCAGGCATCGGCGGTGTGGCTGCTGCTGCGGGCCGAGTTCCTGGCCATCGTGCTGGTGCTTGTGTACCTGGGCGCCGTGATGGTGCTGTTCCTGTTCGTCGTGATGATGCTGGACCTCAACATCGACAGCCTGCGACAGGGCTTCTGGAAGCACTTCCCGTTGGCGGCGCTCGTCGGCGTGGTCATCGCGCTTGAAATGGCCTACGTGTTGATGGGTGGCTTCCGCCAGTTGCCGGCAGCGGCGCAGGCAGCCGCCAGCCAGGTCTCCAACACCAAGGCGCTGGGCATCCTGCTCTACACCGAATATCTCTACCCCGTGCAGATCGCGGCCGTCATCCTCGTGGTGGCGATGATCGCGGCCATTGCGCTGACGCTGCGCGCGCGGAAGGACACCAAGTTCGTTCACGTCGATGACCAGGTCAAGGTCAAGGCGCGCGATCGCATGGCGCTGGTCAAGCTGGCGGCGACACAACCGCCACAAGCGCCGGCATCCCCGGCCACGCCAGCAGAAGGCGCCCCGGCGGCCGCAGCGGAGAAAAAAGCATGACCTTGTCGCTCCATCATTACCTGTCGCTTGGCGCGATGCTGTTCGCGATGGCGGTCGTCGGCATCTTCCTCAACCGCAAGAACCTGATCGTGCTGCTGATGTGCATCGAACTGATGCTGCTCGCGGTCAACATGAACTTCGTCGCGTTCTCGCACTACCTGGGCGACATGCACGGCCAGGTGTTCGTGTTCTTCATCCTGACAGTGGCTGCGGCCGAGTCGGCCATCGGGCTGGCGCTGCTGGTGCTCCTGTTCCGCAACAAGTCGAACATCAACGTCGACGAACTGAACGCACTCAAGGGATAACAAGAGATCACCATGAGCGCAACGCTTTCCGCATCCACCCTGCTGGTCGTGCCATTGGCGCCGCTGGTCGGCGCCGTCGTCTCGGGCGTGTTCGGGACCAAGTTCGCCGGCGACCGCCTTGGCCGCACGGTGACCCATTCGCTGACCATCCTCGGCGTGTTCGTGGCTTTCGTCATCTCGGCGCTGACGCTCAAGAGCGTAGTGTCCGACGGCGCCCGCTTCAACGAGACCATCTACGAATGGATGGTCGTCGGCGGGCTGAAGATGGAGATCGGCTTCCTCATCGACGGCCTCACGGCCATGATGATGTGTGTCGTGACCTTCGTATCGCTGATGGTGCACATCTATACCATCGGCTACATGCAGGAAGACGATGGCTATAACCGCTTCTTCGCGTACATCTCGCTGTTCACTTTCTCGATGTTGATGCTCGTGATGAGCAACAACATGCTGCAGCTGTTCTTCGGCTGGGAAGCGGTGGGCCTGGTGTCGTATCTGCTGATCGGCTTCTGGTACAACCGCCCGACCGCGATTTTCGCGAACATGAAGGCCTTCCTGGTCAACCGCGTGGGTGACTTTGGCTTCATCCTCGGCATCGGCCTCATCGCGGCCTACGCCGGTACGCTGAGCTACGCCGAGGCCTTTGCCAAGGCCGACAGCCTGGCCAAGCTGACCTTCCCCGGCACCGAGTGGATGCTGATCACGGTCATCTGCATCTGCCTGTTCATCGGTGCGATGGGCAAGAGCGCGCAATTCCCGCTGCACGTGTGGCTGCCCGACTCGATGGAAGGCCCGACGCCCATCTCCGCGCTGATCCACGCGGCCACGATGGTGACGGCCGGCATCTTCATGGTGGCGCGCATGTCGCCGCTGTTCGAACTGAGCGACACGGCACTGAGCTTCGTGCTGGTGATCGGTGCGATCACGGCGCTGTTCATGGGGTTCCTCGGCATCATCCAGAACGACATCAAGCGCGTGGTGGCGTACTCGACGCTCTCGCAGCTGGGCTACATGACGGTGGCGCTGGGCGCCTCCGCCTATTCGGTCGCGGTGTTCCACCTGATGACGCACGCCTTCTTCAAGGCGCTGCTGTTCCTCGGGGCGGGCTCGGTCATCATCGGCATGCACCACAACCAGGACATCCGCTGGATGGGCGGCGTGCGCAAGTACATGCCGATCACCTGGATCACTTCGCTGCTGGGTTCGCTGGCGCTGATCGGCACGCCGTTCTTCGCGGGCTTCTACTCCAAGGACAGCATCATCGAAGCGGTCCATGAGAGCCACCTGTGGGGCTCGGGCTTTGCCTACTTCGCCGTGATGGCCGGCGTGTTCGTGACGGCTTTCTATTCGTTCCGCATGTACTTCCTCGTGTTCCACGGGAAGGAGCGCTACGACCAGAACCCCGACGCGCACCACGACGACCATCACGGCCATGACGATCACCACGGGCACGATGCCAAGCCGCACGAGTCGCCGTGGGTGGTCTGGCTGCCGCTGGTGCTGCTGGCCATTCCCTCCGTGGTGATCGGCTTCATGACGATCGACCCGATGCTGTTCGGCGAATTCTTCAAGGACGCGATCGCGGTCGACGGCACCAGGCATCATGCGATGAAGGAATTGGAAGAAGCCTTCCATGGCCCGGTCGCCATGGCCCTCCACGGCTTCACGTCACCGCCGTTCTGGCTGGCGCTGGCCGGCGTGGCTCTCTCGTACTACATGTACATGATCAACCCGGCGCTGCCGGCCGCGATCAAGCGCATGTTCAGCCCGATCTACAACCTGCTCGAGAACAAGTACTACATGGACTGGTTCAACGAGAACGTCATTGCACGCGCCACGCGGGCACTTGGGACCGGTCTGTGGAAGGGCGGCGACCAGGCCATCATCGACGGCGCGATCGTCAATGGCTCCTGGAAGCTGGTCGGCCGTATTTCCGCCGCGGTGCGCTGGTTGCAGACCGGCTACATCTATCACTACGCATTCGCGATGCTGCTTGGCGTCTTCGTCCTGATGACGTACTTCATCTGGGTCAAGCCTTAAACGGCAGGCTGGAGAAAAAGAAAAATGGGTTTGTTGAGCCTTGCCATCTGGATGCCGATCATCATCGGCGCCGTGCTGCTGGCGTTCGGTCGCGAAGAGCAGGCGCGCATGGTGCGCTGGGTCGCACTCGTCGGCTCCATCGCGAGCTTCCTGGTCACGATACCGCTGTACACGCGCTTCGACATCACGACTGCGAAGATGCAGTTCGTGGAGAAGGCGAGCTGGATCGATCGTTTCCACATCAATTACCACGTCGGCGTCGACGGCATCTCGCTCTGGCTGGTGCTGCTGACCGCCTTCATCACCGTGGTGGTGGTGATCTCCGCGTGGGAAGTGATCACCGAACGCGTGAACCAGTACATGGCCGCGTTCCTGATCCTGTCGGGCTTCATGATCGGCGTGTTCAGCGCGCTCGACGGCATCCTGTTCTATGTGTTCTTCGAGGCCACGCTGATTCCGATGTACCTGATCATCGGTATCTGGGGCGGCCCGAACAAGATCTACGCTGCGTTCAAGTTCTTCCTCTACACGCTGCTCGGCTCGCTGTTGACGCTGGTTGCGCTGGTCTACCTCTACAACACCTCGGGCGGCAGCTTCGACATCCTGAGCTGGCACCAGTTGAAGCTGAGTGGCACCGCGCAGACGCTGTTGTTCTTTGCGTTCTTCGCAGCCTTCGCGGTCAAGGTCCCGATGTGGCCGGTGCACACGTGGTTGCCCGATGTGCACGTCGAGGCGCCGACCGGCGGCTCCGCCGTGCTGGCGGCCATCATGCTGAAGCTCGGTGCCTATGGCTTCCTGCGCTTCTCCTTGCCGATCGCGCCGGACGCATCGCACGAGTGGGCCTGGCTCATCATCGCCTTGTCGGTCATTGCCGTGATCTACGTCGGCCTGGTGGCGCTGGTCCAGCAGGACATGAAGAAGCTGGTGGCTTATTCGTCGGTGGCCCACATGGGTTTCGTGACGCTCGGCTTCTTCATCTTCAGCGACCTCGGCGTGTCGGGCGGCATCGTGCAGATGATCTCGCACGGCTTCGTGTCGGCCGCGATGTTCCTTTGCATCGGCGTGTTGTATGACCGCGTGCATTCGCGGCAGATCGCGGACTACGGCGGCGTGGTCAACACCATGCCCAAGTTCGCTGCTTTCGCGCTGCTGTTCGCGATGGCCAATTGCGGCTTGCCGGCCACTGCCGGGTTCGTGGGCGAGTGGATGGTGATCCTCGGTGCGGTCAAGGCCAACTTCTGGCTCGGCTTCGCGGCGGCCACGGCGCTGATCTTCGGCGCGGCCTACACGCTGTGGATGTACAAGCGCGTCTACCTCGGCGAGCCCGGCAACGACCACGTCAAGGAACTGTCGGACATCAACGGGCGCGAGTTCCTGATGCTGTCCCTGCTGGCGATCGCCACCTTGTGGATGGGTATCTATCCGAAGCCCTTTACCGACGTGATGAACGCTTCGGTGGGTGAATTGCTGCGCCACGTCGCCGTGTCGAAGCTGCCTTGAACCCGCTGAAGAAGAGAACGAGATGATTGACAAACTCAGCTGGCTGGCGCCGATCTACCCCGAGGTCGTTTTGCTGGCGATGGCCTGCATCATTTGCCTGGTCGACCTGTCTGACACCAGCCCGCGCCGCTCGCGCACCTACTTGCTGACGTCTCTGACACTGGCCGTCGTGGCCTTGCTGACCGGCCTCAACGCGGCCGGCGGAACCACCGTCTATGCCTTTGGCGGCCTGGTGGTGAGCGATCCGATGGGCAACTGGCTCAAGTGCTTCGCCACCATCGCGCTGATGGTGACGCTGGTCTATGGTCGCCCGTACGCGGCCGATCGCGGCATGTTGCGTGGCGGCGAGATGTTCACCATCAGCATGTTCGCGCTGCTGGGCATCTTCGTGATGATGTCGGGCGCCAACTTCCTGATGATCTACCTTGGTCTCGAGTTGCTGACGCTGTCGAGCTATGCGCTGGTGGCACTGCGCCGCGACAACGCGGTGGCGAGCGAGGCGGCGATGAAGTACTTCGTGCTCGGCGCCATGGCGAGCGGCTTCCTGCTGTACGGCATGTCGATGATGTACGGCGCCACCGGTTCGCTCGACATCAACGAGGTCTACAAGGCCATCGCGAGCCGCAAGGTGGATCACCAGGTGCTGGTGTTCGGCCTGGTGTTCATCGTCTCGGGCCTGGCCTTCAAGGTCGGCGCCGCGCCGTTCCACATGTGGGTCCCGGACGTGTACCAGGGGGCGCCGACGGCGGTGACGCTGCTGATCGGCGCCGCGCCGGAACTGGCCGCCTTCGCGATCATCATCCGCCTGTTGGTGGAGGGCCTGTTGCCGCTCGCGATCGACTGGCAGCAGATGCTCGCCGTGCTGGCCGTGGCCTCGCTGCTGGTCGGCAACCTGGCGGCGATTGCGCAAAGCAACCTGAAGCGGATGCTGGCCTTCTCGACGATCGCGCAGATGGGCTTCCTGCTGCTCGGCCTCGTCGCGGGCGTGGTCAACGACAACACCTACAACGCCCAGTACGCGTACAGCGCATCGATGTTCTACGTCATCAGCTACGTGCTGACGACGCTGGCGAGCTTCGGCATCATCCTGCTGCTGGCGCGCGAAGGGTTCGAGAGCGAGGAGATCGTCGACCTGGCAGGTCTCAACCAACGCAGCCCGCTGTATGCCGGCGTGATGGCGATCGCGATGTTCTCGCTGGCAGGCTTGCCGCCGCTGGTCGGCTTCGATGCCAAGTTCGCGGTGCTGCAGGCGCTCATCGCGTCGGGCCAGCCGATCTACATCGGGCTCGCGGTGTTCGCCGTGATGATGTCGCTGGTCGGCTCGTTCTACTACCTGCGCGTGGTCAAGGTCATGTATTTCGATGAGCCGGTGACGGCGACGACGGTGTCGGCGCCTTTCGACGTGCGCACGGTGCTGTCGATCAATGGTGCGTTGATCCTGATCCTGGGCATCCTGCCGGGCGGCCTCATGACGCTCTGCGCGAAGGCGATCGTGGCCACGCTGGCCACCTGACCGCGTGTCGCAGGCGGCGTCGTGCTGGGTGGTCCTGCTGGTGGCGCTGGTCGCTGCCAACCTGCCTTTTGTCAACGAACGCTTGATGGCCGTGGTGCCGCTGGCGGGGCGCGGCAAGCCGCTTGCACTTCGGGTCGCCGAACTGGTGGTCCTGTATTTCCTGGCAGGCGGTGTCGGCATGCTCTTCGAGCGTCGCGTGGGGCAGATCGCCCCGCAAGGCTGGGAGTTCTATGCCGTGACGGGCGCACTGTTCCTGGTGCTGGCCTTCCCCGGCTTCACCTGGCGCTACCTCCTCAAACATCGCAAGGGCGGCCATGCCTGATTCACATCTGAGAGAAGAACCCACGGACAGCCAGTTGCTGTTCGAGGGCAAGTTCCTGGTGGCGCGGCGCGACACGGTTCGCCTGCCTGACGGGCACAGCGCCACGCGCGAATACGTGGTGCATCCGGGCGCCGTGGTCGTGGTGCCCCTGCTCGACGATGGGCGGGTGGTGCTGGAGCGGCAATTCCGCTATCCGATCGGGCACGTGATGACGGAGTTTCCTGCCGGCAAGCTCGACGCGGGCGAGGATCCATTCGTTTGCGGGCAGCGCGAACTGCTGGAAGAAACGGGCTACCGCGCACGCGAGTGGGCGCATGCGGGAGCGATGCACCTGGCCGTGGCCTATTCGACGGAGATCATCCACGTGTATTTCGCGCGGGGGCTGGAGCTTGGCGCGCGCCAGCTCGACCACGGCGAGTTTCTCGACGTGATCACTGCAACGACCGAGGAATTGCTGGCATGGTGCCGGGATGGCACCGTGACAGACGCCAAGACCCTGACCTGCGCGCTGTGGCTGCAGAACGTGCAGTCGGGCGCGTGGTCACTCGACTGGAAGCCCCTGGACGGAGCGGGCGGGGCCTGATAATTGGCGGCATGAAGGTCCTCAACCTCCAATGCGCGCTGGGGCATGGCTTCGAAGGGTGGTTCGCGTCCAACGAAGCGTTCGAGACGCAGCTCGCCGGCGGACTGGTCGAATGCCCGGTTTGCAGCGACACCCGGGTCACGAAGTTACTCAGCGCGCCTCGCATCAACCTGGGCGCCGTGGCGCCTTCGCAGCCCGGCGCACCGGCGGCCGAAGCTTCGGCGCGCTGGATGCAGGCCGCGCGTGAACTGATGGCGAAGACCGAGGACGTGGGTGATCGCTTTGCCGACGAGGCCCGCAAGATCCACTACGGAGAAGCGACTGACCGGGGTATCCGAGGTCAAGCCACGCGCGAGCAGGCCGAGGCGCTGGCGGAGGAGGGCATTCCCGTGCTCCAGCTGCCGATCCCGGCGGCACTCAAGGAAACGCTGCAATAGCGGCGTCGACCGGCGCTCCATCCGTGGGGCACGGCCCGGCTCGTCGCTGAGCCTTGCGCCTTGCAACCGGCCGCGAAAGCGCTTCCTCAGGCGGCGAACTGCAATGCAGCCAGGCGCGCGTAGACCCCGCCCTGCGCCACCAGCGTCGCGTGATTTCCCTGCTCCACGATGCCGCCGTGGTCGAGCACGATGATGCGGTCTGCCTTCTGCACCGTGGCCAGCCGGTGCGCGATCACGAGGGTGGTGCGACCTTCCATCGCGGATTCCAGCGCGGCCTGCACCATGCGTTCGCTTTCGGCGTCGAGCGCGCTGGTGGCTTCGTCGAGCAGCAGCAGCGGCGGGTTCTTGAGGATGGCGCGCGCTATGGCGATGCGCTGGCGCTGGCCGCCCGACAGGCGCACGCCGCGCTCGCCCAGGAAGGTGTCGTAGCCCTCGGGCAGGGCGCGCAGGAAGTCGTCGGCAAACGCGGCGCGGGCGGCTTCGTGGACCTCGGCCTCGGTGGCTTCCGGACGTCCGTAGCGGATGTTTTCCAGTGCGCTGGTCGAGAAGATCACGGCATCCTGCGGCACCAGCCCGATGCGGTGGCGCAGCTGGTCGAGCGAGAGTTCGGTCAACTGCGCGTTGTCCAGCACGATGCGGCCCGACTGCGGGTCGTAGTAGCGCAGCAGCAACTGGAACACCGTGCTCTTGCCCGCGCCGCTGGAGCCGACCAGCGCCACCGTTTCGCCGGGCGCCACGTCCAGGCTGAAGTGGCGCAGCGCCGGCGTTTGTGGCCGCGAGGGGTAGTGGAAGCCAACGTCCTCGAGGCGGATCGCGCTGCCGGCGGCGGGCACTGGCGTTTGCGCCGGGTTCGCTGGCGACACGATGGCCGATTCCGCATGCAGCAGTTCCATCAGGCGCTCGGTCGCGCCCGCGGCCCGCAAGAGGTCGCCATACACCTCGCCCAGCACCGCGGCCGAGCTGGCCAGGATGATCACGTAGACCACGGTCTGGCCCAAGTGCCCCGCCGTGATGTCGCCATGCAGCACCGCCTGCGTGCCCTGGTACAGGCCCCACAGCAGCGCGGCCGAGGTCGCGATGATGATGAAGGCCACCAGCACCGAGCGCGCCTTAGTGCGCCGCACGGCGGTGAGGAAGGCATGTTGCGTCGAAGTGCCGAAGCGCTCGGCCTCGCGCGCCTCGGCCGTATAGCTCTGCACCACCGGAATGGCATTGAGCACTTCGGCGGCGATGGCGCTGGAGTCCGCCACGCGGTCCTGGCTGGCGCGCGAGAGCTTGCGCACGCGGCGCCCGAACCACATGCTCGGCAGCACCACCAGCACCAGGATCAGCAGCACCTGGAACATCACATAAGGGTTGGTCCATACCAGCATGGCCAGCGCGCCCGCGCCCATCACCGCGTTGCGCAAGCCCATGCTCAGCGAGGAGCCGACCACGGTCTGCACGAGGGTGGTGTCGGCGGTCAGGCGGGACAGCACCTCGCCGGTCTGCGTGGTCTCGAAGAAGGCGGGGCTTTGCCGCAACACGTGGGAGTACACCGCATTGCGCAGGTCGGCCGTGATGCGTTCGCCGAGCCAGCTCACGGTGTAGAAGCGTGCAGCCGAGAACATGCCGAGCGCCACCGCCACGCCGAACAGCGCCAGGAAGTGGTCGCGCAGCGCCATCGTCTGCTCACCCTTGTCGGTGGAAACGAGGCCGCCGTCGATCAGGCTGCGCAAGGCCATCGGGAAGATCAGCGTGGTGACAGCCGCCAGCACCAGGAACAGGGCCGCGAGCGAGATCTGGAGTCGGTAGGGCCGCAGGAAGGGCCTCAGGCCGGAGAGCGATTGGGGCGAGCCCTTCGCAGGGGAAGACGTCGAAGCGATTGCAGCCATGTATGCATTGTAACTATCCCCTGCCGATACAAAGGTCGCCTTGACAATAATTGCCGAGGCAACTAATATTCAGGCCATGACAGTTCGTGACATTCCTGCGTCTCTCGGTGCTCCCGATGCCGATCCGGAGCGCGCCGTGCCGAGCTTTTACACGGGCGAAAACTATCGCTCGGAAGAGAGCATCGGCTACCTGATGCGTCGCATCATGACGGCGGTGGGGCAGTCGGTCGAACTCAACATGTGTGAGCCCGGCAGCCCGACCTTCCCGCAATGGGTGCCGCTGCACAAGCTGCACATGGGACAGGCCGCCACGGTGGCCGAACTGGCGCGAGAATGCCAGCTCGACAACGGCGCCATGACGCGCCTGCTCGACCGTCTCGAAGCCAAGGGCCTGTGCCGCCGCGTGCGCTCGGTGGCCGACCGCCGGGTGGTCAACATCGAACTGACCGACGAAGGCCGCATCGCCGCCGAGCAGGTGCCCTACATCCTGAGTCGCGTGCAGAACGAGCACCTGGCCGGCTTCAGCCCCGAAGAGTGGGAACAGCTCAAGAACTTCCTGCGCCGCATCCTCGACAACGCACAGGCCCTGTCGGCCCGTGGAGAAAAAAATGACCCTTCTTCCTCCTGATTCCCTTGCCATGAAGACGGCGCGCCGAGGCACCGCCGTGGCCGCCGCCGCGCTGGCGCTGCTGCTGGCCGGTTGTGCCGAGATGGGCCACATCGACTCCGCTGCCCAGATGCGCGACGCGGCGGCGCTAGACCTGCCCGCCCAAGCCGCGCCGGAAGTGACTGTGGCAAGTCAATGGTGGCTGGCCTTCGGCGACACCCAGCTCAACGCGCTGGTCGACCAGGCCTTGCAGGGCAACCCGAACCTGCAGGTGGCACAAGCCCGCATCGCCCGCGCACGGGCGCAGAGCCAGGTGGTCGGCGCCGCGGAGCTGCCGCAAGTCGGCGCTGGCCTCGACCTGACGCGCCAGCTGTTCAGCGAGACCTACATCTACCCGCCACCGCTCGGCGGATCGATCCAGGAGACCGGCACGTTGCAGCTCAACGGCAGCTGGGAGATCGACTTCTTCGGCAAGAACCGTTCGGCCCTGAATGCCGCCATCGGCGCGACCAATGCTGCCGCCGCGGACGCCGACGCGGCGCGTGTGCTGCTCGCCAGCAACGTGGTGCGCGGCTATCTGCAATGGGCCCGCTGGAACGACCAGCTGGTGGTCGCCAAGCGCACGCTGGCCCAGCGCCAAGAGACCTTGCGCCTGGTGCGCGACCGCGTCTCGGCCGGACTCGACACCCGCCTGCAATTGCGCCAGAGCGAAGGCGGCATCCCCGAGGCACGCCAGCAGATGGAGGCGATCACCGAGCAGATCGCGTTGTCGCAGCATGCGCTCGACGCGTTGGTCGGCCAGCCCAATGCCACCGCCAACCTGAAGTCGCCCGAACTGACGGCGATCCGCAACATCGCGCTGCAACCGGTGTTGCCGGCCGACCTGCTCGGGCGCCGTGCCGACATCGCCGCAGCACGCTGGCGCGTCGAGGCCGCCATGCAGGACGTGAAGAACGCGAAGACCCAGTTCTATCCCAACGTCAACCTGGTCGCCTTCGCCGGCTTCCAGTCGATCGGCGTCGATTCGCTGTTGAAGTCGGCCAGCCAGCAGTGGGGCATCGGCCCGGCGATCCGCCTGCCGATCTTCGAAGGCGGCAGGCTGCGTGCCAACCTGCGCGGCAAGTCGGCCGACCTCGATGCGTCCATCGAGAGCTACAACACCACCGTGCTGGACGCCGTGCGCGACGTGGCCGATTCGGTGACTTCCGTGCAGTCGGTGGTGCGCCAGCAGGCCCAGCAGCGCGAAGCACAGGCCGCAGCCGAAAGCGCCTACGACATCGCGATGCAGCGATACGGCGCAGGGCTCGGGAACTTCCTCGACGTCCTGTCGGCCGAAACCACCGTGCTGCTGCAGCGCCGCCAGGGTGTCGATCTCGCGGCCCGCGCACTCGACACGCAAGTCGGCCTGGCCCGCGCCCTCGGCGGCGGCTGGCAGCCGACCCCGGAGACCAGCACTGCCGCGCTGGTCGCCCCCAACAAGATCCAGTGAACGCATCACCACCCATTCAGAGAGCCCACAAATGACTGACACCGCCAACACCAGCCCCGCTGCAGAAGCACCGGCAGCCGTCCCCGCACCCAACGGCAAGCGTCGCCGTGCACTCACCGCGCTCGCGGCCGTCGTCGTCATCGCCGGCGGCGCGTGGGGCGCCTATGAGTGGCTGGTCGCGAGCCACTACGAGGACACCGACAACGCCTACGTTCAGGGCAACGTCATCCAGATCACGCCGCAGATCAGCGGCACCGTGATGTCCATCAGCGCCGACGACACCGATTTCGTGAAGGCGGGCCAGCCGCTGGTGCAGTTCGACCCGGCCGATGCCAGGGTTGCGCTGGAGCAGTCCGAGGCCGCGCTGGCCCAGGCCGTGCGCCAGGTGCGCACGCTCTATGCCAACAACGGTTCGCTCGCGGCCCAGGTCAACCTGCGCCAGGCCGACATCGTGCGCGCCCAGAGCGACATCGAACGCGCCCAGGAGGACCTGAAGCGCCGCCAGGCGCTTTCCGGCAACGGCGCCGTGTCGAAGGAAGAACTGAGCCACTCGGAGACGGCGCTGTCGAACGCCAGGAGCCAGTTGGCGGCGGCGCAGGCCGGCGTGGTGTCGGCGCGCGAGCAACTGGTGAGCAACCAGTCGCTGACCGAAGGGACCAGCATCGAGAAGCACCCCGCCGTGCTCGCCGCCGCCGCCAAGGTGCGCGAGGCCTACCTGGCCACGCAACGCGTTGCCATGCCAGCGCCGGTCGATGGCTACGTCGCCAGGCGCACCGTCCAGCTGGGCCAGCGCGTCGCGGCCGGCACGCCGATGATGTCGATCGTGCCGCTGAACCAGGTCTGGGTCGATGCCAACTTCAAGGAAGTGCAGTTGCGCAACATCCGCCTCGGCCAGCCGGTGAAGATGACCGCCGACCTGTACGGCAAGAAGGTCGAGTACACCGGCAAGGTCGCAGGCCTGGGCGTGGGCACTGGGTCCGCCTTTGCGCTGCTGCCCGCGCAGAACGCGACCGGCAACTGGATCAAGGTGGTGCAGCGCGTACCGGTTCGCATCTCGCTCGACCCCGAGCAGCTCAAGACCAATCCGCTGCGCGTGGGCCTGTCGATGGATGCGACCATCGACGTGTCGAACAAGGACGGCAAGATGCTGGCCGATGCTCCGCGCGCCGCGGCGTTTTCGCAGACCGCTGTCTATAGCGCGCTGAACGAGGGCGCCGAAGCCGTGGTCAACGGCATCATCGCGGCCAACGTGGGCGGTGCGCGTGCGCCCCAGGCCGGCAAGCAGCCGGGCACACCGGCGCCAGCGCCAGCGGTGCCCAGCCCGGGCGCCTCGGCCGAGCCGCCGCAAGCCAGCGGTCCGCACTCGGCGGCGGTCGCGCTGTCGATGCCGCGCAGCTGATCCCCCGGTAGCTTTCCAGTCCTTTCATGGCTACCGCTCCCGCCCACGTAGCCCACGCACCCCTCGAAGGCGCCGCGCGCGTCTGGGGGACCATTGCGCTCTCCGCGGCTACCTTCATGAACGTGCTCGATTCATCGATCGCGAACGTGTCCTTGCCTGCCATCTCGGGTGACCTCGGCGTCAGTGCGACGCAGGGCACCTGGGTCATCACCAGCTTCGCGGTCGCCAACGCGATCGCCGTGCCGCTGACCGGCTTCATGACGCAGCGCTTCGGACAGGTGCGCCTGTTCGTGCTCAGCATCGCGCTGTTCATGCTCACCTCGCTGTTGTGCGGCCTGGCGCCGAACATGACGACGCTGATCCTGTTCCGCGCGGCCCAGGGCTTCGTTGCCGGGCCGATGATCCCGTTGTCGCAGACCCTGCTGCTCGCCAGCTATCCGAAAGCCAAGGCCGGGCTGGCGATGGCGATGTGGGCGATGACCACGCTGGTCGCGCCGGTGATGGGGCCGCTGCTCGGCGGCTGGATCACCGACAACATCTCGTGGCCGTGGATCTTCTACATCAACCTGCCCGTCGGTTTCGTCGCCGCGGCCATTACCTGGGCGCTCTACCGCAATCGCGACAGCGCGACCTACAAGGTGCCGATCGACGCGATCGGACTCGGGCTGCTGGTGCTGTGGGTCGGCTCGCTGCAGCTCATGCTGGACAAGGGCAAGGAGCTCGACTGGTTCCATTCGAGCACCATCGTCACGCTGGCCGTGGTGGCCGTCGTCGCCTTTGCCTTCTTCCTGATCTGGGAGCTGACGGAGGAGCATCCAGTAGTGGACCTGTCGCTCTTCAAGCGCCGCAACTTCTGGACGGGCGCCTTCGCGACGGCCATCGCCTACGGCCTGTTCTTCGGCAATGTGGTGATCATGCCGCTGTGGCTGCAGCAGTGGATGGGCTACACCGCGACGGATGCCGGCATGGTGACGGCGCCGGTGGGCCTGCTGGCGATCGTGTTCTCGCCGATCGTCGGACTGACGGTGGCCAAGGTGGACCCGCGGCGCTACACGACCTTCTCGTTCCTCGTGTTCGCGCTGGTGCTGTGGATGCGTTCGCACTTCAACACGCAGACCGACTTCTGGACGCTGATGATCCCGACCGTCATCCAGGGCGTGGCGATGGCGTTCTTCTTCATTCCGCTGGTCACGATCACGCTGTCGGGCCTCACGCCGGACCGCATTCCGGCGGCATCGGGGCTGTCGAATTTCCTGCGCATCACGGCGGGCGCGATGGGCACGTCGATCGCAACCACGGTATGGGAAGACCGCGCGGCGCTGCACCACGCGCAACTCGTGGAAGCGGTGACCAACGGCAGCTCGGCGACGGCCAGCGCGATCACGGGGCTGGGCGGCAACGGGTTCAGTGCGGAGCAGGTGCTGGGGCAGATCAATCGGATGGTCGACCAGCAGGCCTTCATGCTGGCGGCGGACGACCTGTTCTATGCGTCTGCGTTGATCTTCATCCTGCTGATTCCGCTGGTGTGGCTGTCGCGTCCGCCGAAAGGTGGCGCAGGCGCCAGCGACGCGGCTGCCGGGGCTCACTGACAGGAGACTTACGACGGCGCGTAGGACCGCGCCCCGTTGCACTGCAGCATAGGCATTTGCCCCAGTAGGAAGGGCATGGGCCCGCGCCTAACATGCGTCCGCGCTCGCTTGGTAGCGCGAACAGATGGACTGCATGACCGTAAATTTCCGCCAGCAAGAGGGCGAGCGCGCGAGATGAGCGACATCATTCTTGAAACGCGCCAGCTCACCAAGGAATTCAAGGGCTTCACCGCTGTCAGCAAGGTCGACCTTGCCGTGAAGCGCGGCGCGATCCATGCGCTGATCGGGCCCAACGGCGCCGGCAAGACCACCTGCTTCAACCTGCTCACCAAGTTCCTGGAGCCCACGTCCGGCACGATCCTTTTCAACGGGCAGGACATCACCCAGGAACGCCCTGCGCAGATCGCGCGGCGGGGCATCATCCGCTCGTTCCAGATCTCGGCCGTCTTCCCGCACCTCACCTTGCTGGAGAACGTGCGGCTGGGCCTGCAGCGTTCGCTGGGCACCTCATACCACTTCTGGAAGAGCGAGAAGTCGCTCAAGCCGCTCGAGGCGCGGGCGCGCGAACTGCTGTCCGAGGTGGGACTCGAGGAAATGGCCGACGAGTTGACGGTGAACCTGCCGTACGGTCGCAAGCGCGCGCTCGAAATCGCGACCACGCTCGCGATGGAACCCGAATTGATGCTGCTCGACGAGCCCACGCAGGGCATGGGGCATGAAGACGTGCACCGCGTCGCCGAACTCATCAAGCGCGTGTCGGCGGGCCGCACCATCCTGATGGTCGAGCACAACATGAGCGTGGTCTCGACCATCGCCGACACCATCACCGTGCTGCAGCGCGGCGCCGTGCTGGCCGAAGGGCCGTACGCCGAGGTCTCGAAGAATCCGCTGGTCATGGAGGCCTACATGGGCACGACCGACGGCCAACTGCAGGGAGCACATTGATGGCCGCCCCCGCACTCGAAATCAAGGACCTGCACGCCTGGTACGGCGAGTCGCATGTGCTGCATGGCGTCGACATGGTGGTGCAGCCCGGCGAAGTGGTCACGCTGCTGGGCCGCAATGGTGCAGGGCGCACCACCACGATGCGCGCAGTGCTCGGCCTGACCGGCAGCCGCAAGGGCAGCATCAAGGTGCACGGCACCGAGACGGTGGGCTTGCCGACGCACAAGATCGCGCATCTCGGCATCGGCTATTGCCCGGAAGAGCGCGGCATCTTCGCGAGCCTTTCCGCGGAAGAGAACCTGCTGCTGCCGCCGGTGCTCAAGGGTGCCGAGAAGGGCATGTCCGTGGAAGAGATCTACGCGATGTTTCCCAACCTGGCCGAGCGCCGCAACAGCCAGGGCACGCGGCTCTCGGGCGGCGAGCAACAGATGCTCGCAGTGGGGCGCATCCTGCGCACCGGCGCCAGGCTGCTGCTGCTGGACGAAATTTCCGAAGGACTCGCACCGGTGATCGTGCAGGCGCTGGCCCGCATGATCGTCACGCTGCGGTCAAAGGGCTACACCATCGTCATGGTGGAGCAGAACTTCCGCTTTGCCGCGCCGCTGGCCGATCGTTTCTACGTGATGGAGCACGGCCGCATGGTCGAGGCCTTCAGCGCGAAGGAACTCGAGGCCAAGATGCCGGTGCTCAATGAACTGCTGGGCGTCTGATTTTTCCCTTCTACGTTTTTCCATCGATCGCACAGAGGAATCCATGAAATACCGTCTTACCGCACTGACACTGGCCATCGGCGCGCTCGCGTTGGCAGCGGTCCCGGCCTACGCGCAGGAGAAAGTCAAGATCGGCTTCGTCACCGACCTGTCGGGCCTCTACGCCGACCTGGAAGGCAAGGGCGGCGCCACCGCGATCCAGATGGCCATCGACGACTTCGGCGGCAAGGCGCTGGGCCAGCCGATCGAGCTGCTCACGGCCGACCACCAGAACAAGGCCGACATCGCGGCCTCGAAGGCGCGCGAATGGATCGACACCGCCGGCGTGACCATGGTGTTCGGCGGCACCAACTCCGGTGTGGCGCTGGCCGCGGCCAAGGTGGCGCAGGAAAAGAAGCGCGTCTACTTCAACAACGGCGCGGGCTCATCGGCGCTGACCAATGAAGCCTGCAGCCCCTACACCGTGCACTATGCCTACGACACCGTGGCGCTGGCCAAGGGCACCGGCGGCGCGGTGGTGGACAACGGCGGCAAGAGCTGGTTCTTCCTGACGGCCGACTATGCCTTCGGGCAGGCGCTCGAGGCCGACACCACGACGGTCGTCAAGGCCAAGGGCGGCACGGTGGTCGGCTCGGTCAGGCATCCGCTCAACGCGTCGGACTTCTCGTCCTTCCTGCTGCAGGCGCAGAACTCCAAGGCGCAGATCCTGGGTCTGGCCAATGCCGGCGGCGACTTCATCAACTCGATGAAGGCGGCCAAGGAATTCGGCATCACCAAGACCATGAAGGTCGCCGGCCTGCTGGTGTTTCTGAGCGACGTGCACAGCCTGGGCCTGAAGAACACCGAAGGCCTGCTGCACACCACGAGCTGGTATTGGGACCTGAACGACGACACGCGCAAGTTCGCGACCCGCTACTTCGAGAAGACCAAGCGCATGCCGACCGACGTGCAGGCCGCCGACTACTCGGCCACCATGACCTACCTGAAGGCCGTGACGGCCGCCAAGACCACCGACAGCGACAAGGTGATGGCCCAGCTCAAGAGCATGAAGATCGACGACTTCTATGCCAAGGGCCAGATCCGCGCCGACGGCAGCTTCATCCACGACATGTACCTCGTGGAAGTGAAGAAGCCCGAGGAATCGAAGCGGCCGTGGGACTACCTCAAGGTGATCAAGAAGATGCCGGGCGACCAGATCTTCACGACCCAATCCGAATCGAAATGCGCTCTCTGGAAATAAGGAATCCGAACATGAAAAAGGTACTCGCACTCTCCGCCGTCTCCCTCGCCATCGCGTTGGCGTCTGGCGCCGCGCAAGCCCAGGAAAAGGTCAAGATCGGCTTCATCACCGACATGTCGAGCCTCTATGCCGACGTCGAAGGCAAGAACGGCGCACTGGCCATCCAGATGGCCATCGACGACTTCGGCGGCAAGGTCAACGGCATGCCGATCGAACTGCTCACCGCCGACCACCAGAACAAGGCCGACATCGCCGCCTCGAAGGCCCGCGAGTGGATCGACACGCAGGGCCTGACGATGCTGTTCGGCGGCACCAGCTCGGGCACCGGCCTGGCGATGGCCAAGGTGGCGCAGGAGAAGAAGCGCGTGTTCATGGTCAACGGCGCCGGCAGCTCGGCCCTGACCAACGAGCAGTGCAGCCCCTACACCGTGCATTACGCCTACGACACGGTGGCGCTGGCCAAGGGCACCGGCAGCGCCGTCATCGCGCGCGGCGACAAGAGCTGGTTCTTCCTCACGGCCGACTACGCCTTCGGCCAGGCGCTCGAAGCCGATGCCACCAAGGTCGTGAAGGAGAAGGGCGGCACGGTGGTGGGCTCGGTCAAGCATCCGCTCAACACCTCCGACTTCTCGTCCTTCCTGCTGCAGGCGCAGAACTCGAAGGCGCAGGTGCTGGCGCTGGCCAACGCCGGCGGCGACACCATCAACGCGATCAAGGCGGCCAAGGAATTCGGCATCACCAAGACGATGAAGATGGTCGGGCTGCTGGTGTTCGTGACCGACGTGCACAGCATCGGCCTCAAGAATGCCGAGGGCCTGCTGGTCACGACGAGCTGGGACTGGAACCTCGACGACAAGACGCGCGAATTCGGCAAGCGCTTCTTCGAAAAGACCAAGCGCATGCCCACCGACATCCAGGCGGCGGACTACTCGGCCACCATGACCTACCTGAAGGCGCTGCAGGCCGCCAAGACCATCGACGCCGACAAGGTCATGGACCAGATCAAGAAGACGCCGATCGACGACTTCTATGCCAAGGGCACGGTGCGCGCCGACGGCCGCTTCGTGCACGACATGTACCTGATGCAGGTCAAGTCGCCGGCCGAATCGAAGCAGCCGTGGGACTACTACAAGCTGGTGCAGAAGCTCAAGGGCGACGAGGTCTTCACGACCAAGGCCGAGTCGAAGTGCGCCCTCTGGAAGTAACCGTCTCGCTGCCAACCTGACCCGCGCGCTCCCAACCACATGAACATTTCGATCCAGGGCCTGTTGAGCCAGCTCCTCTTGGGGCTGGTCAACGGCTCGTTCTACGCGATCCTGAGCCTCGGGCTCGCGGTGATCTTCGGGTTGCTCAACGTCATCAACTTCGCGCACGGCGCGCTGTTCATGCTGGGCGCCATCTTCACGTGGATGGCGGCGGAGTATTTCGGCATCAACTACTGGTTCATGCTGCTGCTGGCGCCGATCGTGGTCGGCATCGTCGGCGTCCTGATCGAGCGATTGCTGCTGCGCTGGATCTACAAGCTCGACCACCTCTACGGCCTGCTGTTGACACTCGGGCTCACGTTGCTGATCGAAGGGGTGTTCCGCTCGGTCTATGGCTCGTCCGGCCTGCCTTACGACGCACCCGACGCGCTGGCGGGCGCGACGGATCTCGGCTTCATGGTCCTGCCCAACTACCGCGCCTGGGTCGTGCTGGCGTCGCTGGTGATCTGCTTCGCGACCTGGTACGTGATCGAGAAGACCCGGCTCGGCGCCTACCTGCGTGCCGGCACCGAGAACCCGCGGCTGGTCGAGGCCTTCGGCGTCAACGTGCCGCTGATGATCACGCTGACCTATGCCTTCGGATGCGCACTGGCGGCCTTTGCCGGCGTGCTGGCGGCGCCGGTGATCCAGGTGTCGCCGTTGATGGGGCAGAACCTCATCATCGTGGTGTTCGCGGTGGTGGTGATCGGTGGCATGGGCTCGATCATGGGCGCCATCCTCACCGGGCTCGGGCTCGGCGTCGTGGAGGGCTTCACCAAGGTGTTCTATCCGGAAGCTTCGTCCACGGTCGTGTTCGTGATCATGGTCATCGTGCTGCTCATCCGCCCGGCCGGCCTGTTCGGTAAAGAAAAATAAGCGCAGGCATGAAGAAGATCTCCATCGTTTTCTACTTGCTGCTGCTGGTGGCATTGGTCGTCGCGCCGTTCTTCGGCGCGTACCCCGTGTTCGTGATGAAGCTGATGTGCTTCGCGCTGTTTGCCTCCGCGTTCAACCTGCTGCTGGGCTACACCGGGTTGCTGTCCTTCGGGCATGCCGCCTTTCTCGGCGGGTCGGCCTACGTCGCCGGCCATGCGATCAAGGTCTGGGGATTGACGCCGGAACTCGGCCTGCTGGCCGGCACGCTCACCGGCGCGCTGCTGGGCTGGCTGTTCGGCGTGCTGGCGATCCGCCGCCAGGGCATCTACTTCGCAATGATCACGCTGGCGCTGGCGCAGATGATGTTCTTCGTCGCGCTGCAAGCCAAGTTCACTGGCGGCGAGGACGGCCTCCAGGGCGTGCCGCGCGGCAAGCTGTTCGGCGTGATCGACCTGTCGAACGACCTCACGATGTACTACGTCGCACTCGTGGTCGTGGTGCTCGCTTTCCTGCTGATCGTGCGCACCATCCATTCGCCCTTCGGGCAGGTGCTCAAGGGGATCAAGGAGAACGAGCCGCGTGCGCTGTCGCTGGGCTATGACGTGAGCCGCTTCAAGCTGCTGGCCTTCGTGATCTCGGCGGCGCTGTCGGGCCTGGCGGGTTCGCTGAAGACGCTGGTGCTGGGCTTTGCCACCTTGAGCGACGTGCACTGGACGGCATCGGGCCAGGTCATCCTGATGACGCTGGTGGGCGGGCTGGGCACGCTGTCGGGACCGCTGGTCGGCTCGGCCGTCGTGGTGCTGCTGGAGAACAAGATCGGCGAACTCGGCAACCTGCTGGCGCGCATCACCACCATCGACTGGTTCAATACGCTGGGCGAGTCGGTCACGATGGTCACGGGCCTGATCTTCGTGGTTTGCGTGCTGGCGTTCCGGCGCGGGATCATGGGCGAGATCATCGCTTTCATCGATCGGCTGCGGGGGCCGGCGAAATGAGCTGGCAACCTGCCACGCGCTACCCGGATCCCGCAGTGCGGGTGCTGGACCCGCGCTTCAGCAAGTACATGATCTTCAGTGCCGCCATCGAGCGGATCGCCACCGGCATGCGCTGGGCGGAGGGGCCGGTCTGGTTCGGCGACCATCGCTGCCTGCTGTGGAGCGACATCCCCAACAACCGCGTGATGCGTTGGGACGAACCGAGTGGCGACGTGACCGTGTTCCGGCAGCCGTCCAACTTCGCGAACGGACACACGCGCGACCGGCAAGGGCGGCTGCTGAGCTGCGAGCACGGCAGCCGCAGCGTCACGCGTACCGAGCACGATGGGCGCGTGACCGTGATCCTCGACAAGTTCGACGGCAAGCGGCTCAACTCGCCCAACGACATCGTGGTGAAGTCCGACGACTCGATCTGGTTCACCGATCCGCCCTTCGGCATCCTGGGTCACTACGAAGGCCATCGCGCCGAGGCGGAGTTGCCCACCAACATCTATCGCGTGGACGGCAAGACAGGCCACGCGACGGTGGTCAGGAGTTCGGTGAACAGGCCCAATGGACTGTGCTTCTCGCCGGACGAGAAGCGGCTGTACGTGGTCGAGTCCGGCACCACACCACCCCGCATCCGCGTGTTCGATGTCAGCGATGGCGGTGATCAGCTCTACAACGACGGCGTGTTCTACAGTTGCAAGAAGGGCGAGCGCCCTGATGGCTTCCGCTGCGATGTCGACGGCAACCTCTGGGCCGGCTGGGGCACGGGCGAGGGCCAGGACGGGGTGCGGGTGTTCGCACCGGATGGCAAGCCCATCGGGCACATCACGCTGCCGGAGCGTTGCGCCAACCTGTGCTTTGGCGGCGTGGCGCGCAACCGGCTGTTCATGGCGGCGAGCCAGTCGGTGTATGCGCTGTACGTGAACACGCAGGGCGCTCATACGACTTCGCAATCAAACGCATGACTGCGTTGGATCGCCTTGCCGTGCTACAGCACTGTCTGCGGCGCTCCGCCTTGTCCTGCGCTTGATTGCAGAGTCGCGTCAGAGCCGTAGCGCAGCCGCGTAGCCCGTCATCTCCAGGTAGCCCCGCCCGACGGGCTTGCCTTTTTCATCCAGAAGGTCGCTCAGGCCTTCCCAATAGATCGCGCCGGTCGAGCCGCGGCTGTCGAGTTCCTGGTCATCCAGCAGGGCCTTGACGACAAAGCTCCCCGCAGGCGTGCGCACTTTCCATTCGACCGGGTAGCTCGCCTGGCTGGCCGTGCTCTTCCACACGCGCAGCGGCTCGAACGCCACCTCGCCCGGCGCGAACGGCTTCGCCATGCCGCCTGCCGCCCGGAACGAGCCACCGGCCCACAGCACGCCGCCCGTCTTGAGGCGCATTCGAAACGCCATCAGCGCGCTGCCGTCCGCGAGGTTCATGCCGATCCAGTCCCAGCCGGCCGCATCAGGGTGCAGGTAGGCCTCGCTCCATTCGTGATCCAGCCAGGCCTTGCCCTGCACATCGAAGGGCTGGCCGCGCAGGGTGATGCGGCCGCTCGTCGCGAGTTGCGGCTCGCTGTAGTAGTAGCTGGCCTGCTCGACCTCCGGGCCCTTGCGCGACAGGCCGGCGTCACCCTGGAGCAGCGGCGGTTGCGTGGGCATGAAACGCAGGTCCAGCGCGAAGCCGCTGGCCGGAATGCGGGCGCTGTACTCCTCGGCCTTGCGTTCCAGCAGCCAGTCGCGCAGATGCACGCGGGTATCGCCTTCGCTCGCCTCGGCCACGCCCATGCCGGCCCGCGCGATGCGCTGGTCGTGCAGCAGCTTGCCGCCGGCGAGATCGGTCATCGCGGCATGCGCAAAGATCAGTTGCCTGGCCGCGAAGGCCGATTGCATGGCTTGCGTCTCTGCGATGCGCGATCGAAAGAAGGTCACCTGGAAGCCGAACACGCGCGCGCCGGACGTGGCCTGGCCGGTGATGTACCACCACTCGGTGCGCAAGTCGGGATGGCTGCCGAAGTCGCGCGGAAACTGCAAGCCGCGGGGCGGCAGGGCCCAGGCCGGCAGCGGCATCAGCGCGCCCAGCAGCAGGTGGCGACGCGACAGGCGCAGCGTCATTTCAGCAGCGCCTCGATGCGTCGCTGGTCCGCGCTCACATCGCCGAACGCTTCGCGCACCCAATCGTCATCGTGGTAGCTGGGCAGGTAGCGTTCGCCGGCATCGCAGAGCAGCGACAGGATCGAGCCCTGCCGGCCGGCATCGCGCATCTCCTGCGCAAGCGCCAGCATCGCCACCAGGTTGGTGCCGGTCGAGGGTCCGACCTTGCGGCCGAGCAGCGCCGAGAGCGCGCGCATCGCGGCCACCGAATCGGCGTTGGAAACTTCGACCATCCGGTCCACCAGCGTGCGGATGAAGCTGGGCTCCACGCGCGGACGGCCGATGCCCTCGATGCGCGAGCCCGGGGCGGTCAGCGATGCATCGCCCGTGCGGTGGTAGGCGCCGAACACCGAGCCCTCGGGATCGGCCACGCAGATCGAGGTGTCGTGGCAGCGATAGCGCACATAGCGCCCGATGGTTGCGCTGGTGCCGCCCGTGCCGGCGCCGACCACGATCCAAGCCGGGACCGGATGCCGCTCGTGCGTCATCTGCTCGAACATGCTCTGCGCGATGTTGTTGTTGCCGCGCCAGTCGGTGGCGCGTTCGGCAAACGTGAACTGGTCCATGTAGTGGCCGTTGCTGCGCTCGGCCAGCGCGCGCGCCTCGTCGTAGACCTGCGCGGCGCGCTCGACGAAATGGCATTGGCCGCCGTAGAAGCCGATCTGTGCGATCTTTTCAGGCGAGGTGATGCGCGGCATCACCGCGACGAAGGGCAGGCCCAGCAGGCGCGCGAAGTAGGCCTCGCTCACGGCCGTCGAGCCGCTCGATGCCTCGACGACCGTGGTGCCTTCGCGGATCCAGCCGTTGCACAAGGCGTAGAGAAACAGCGAGCGCGCGAGCCGGTGCTTCAGGCTGCCCGTGGGATGGGTCGACTCGTCCTTCAGGTACAGGTCGATGCCGGCAGCGGCGAGGCCGGGCAGCGGCAGCGGGATGAGGTGCGTGTCGGCGCTGCGCTGGTAGTCGGCCTCGATGCGGCGGATCGCCTCGGTCTGCCAGCCTGGGGTGTGGGGGGGACGCGTCATCGGGGGATTGTCACCAAACCGCCTGCGGCCGGGAACGCAGCGCTTGGTATTTCGCTCGGAGGCGTCGACGAATAGCTTCCCTAGCTGGAGACGTAGACCGGCCGTTGGTATTCGTCGTCCGGCTCTCCATGTTCGGCGGCTCCTCCATCGTGCCCGCTGCCCGAACTTGTCGACGGCGGATTGCCCCATTTCCAGTTCCGGATCTCGGGCATGTCCTGCCCATGCTGGCGGATGTAGTGCTGGTGCGCGATCAGCTTGTCCTGCGTCATCTGCTTCAGGTAGGCGCCCTTGCTCCCCAGGTTGGGCAGGTAGTCGATCACGTCCTGCACCAGGTGGAAGCGGTCCAGCTCGTTCTGCACGCGCATGTCGAACACGGTGGTGATGGTGCCTTCTTCCCGGTAGCCGTGCACGTGCAGGTTGCGGTTGGCGCGCCGGTAGGTCAGGCGATGAACCAGCGACGGATAGCCGTGGAAGGCAAAGATGATGTGCTTGTCGGTGGTGAACAGCGAGTTGTAGTCCGACTCGTTCAGCCCGTGCGGATGCTCGCTCGCGGATTGCAGCTTCATCAGGTCGACGACGTTGATGACGCGGATCCGGATCTCGGGCAGGTGTTCGCGCAGGATCGAGACGGCTGCCAGCACTTCCAGCGTGGGCGTATCGCCGCAACACGCCATGACGATGTCGGGTTCGGCGTCCTGGTCGTTGCTGGCCCATTGCCAGATGCCGATGCCTTCGGTGCAATGCGTGACGGCGGCCTCCATGTCCAGCCACTGCGGCAACGCATGCTTGCCGGCCACCACGACGTTGACATAGTGCCGGCTGCGCAGGCAGTGGTCGAACACCGAGAGCAGGCAGTTGGCATCGGGCGGCAGGTAGATGCGCACGATGTCGGCTTTCTTGTTGACCACGTGGTCGAGGAAGCCCGGGTCCTGGTGCGTGAAGCCGTTGTGGTCCTGCTGCCAGACATGCGAGGCGAGCAGGTAGTTCAATGAGGCGATCGGGCGCCGCCACGGCAGTTCCGACGTGACCTTCAACCACTTGGCATGCTGGCTGAACATCGAATCCACGATGCGAATAAAGGCCTCGTAGCTGTTGAACACGCCGTGGCGGCCGGTCAGCAGGTAGCCTTCCAGCCAGCCTTCGCACTGGTGCTCGCTGAGCATCGAATCGAGCACGCGGCCGGCCGGCGCGAGGAACTCGTCGCCGGGTACATGCCGCGCGTCCCACTGGCGCGCGGTGGCTTCGAAGACGGCGCCCAACAGGTTCGAGAGCGTTTCGTCCGGCCCGAAGAGGCGGAAAGTCTGCGGATTGAGCTTGATCACGTCGCGCAGAAACTTGCCGAGCACCACCGTGTCGCCCATGTCGACCGCGCCGGGGCTCTCCACTGCGATGGCGTAGGACCGGAACTCGGGCATGCGCAGGTCGCGCAGCAGCATGCCACCGTTGGCATGGGGATTGGCGCTCATCCGGCGCGTGCCCCTGGGTGCCAGCTCGGCCAATTCGGGAAGCAAGCCGCCCCGCTCGTCGAACAGGGTTTCGGCGCCATAGCTCTTCATCCAGGCTTCGAGTTGCAACAGGTGGTCGGGGTGCGCGGGATCGACCACCAGCGGCACCTGGTGCGACCGGAAGGTGCCTTCGACCGGCAGTCCGTCGACCACCTTCGGCCCGGTCCATCCCTTGGGGGACCTGAAGACGATCATCGGCCAGCGCGGCCGCTCGTGGTCGCCGGTGCCGCGCGCATCCTGCTGGATCCGCCGGATCTGCTCGACGGCGTAGTCCATCGTGGCGGCCATGAGCTGGTGCATCTGTTCCGGGTCCTCGCCCTCCACGAACAGCGGTGTCCAGCCGCAGCCGCGGAAGAACTGCGCCAGTTCGTCGCGCTCGATGCGTGCCAGCACGGTCGGGTTGCTGATCTTGAAACCGTTGAGGTGCAGGATTGGCAGCACTGCGCCGTCGTTGATCGGGTCGAGCATCTTGTTCGAATGCCATGCCGTGGCCAGCGGGCCTGTCTCGGCTTCACCGTCGCCGACCACGCAGGCGACGATCAGGTCGGGGTTGTCGAATACCGCGCCGAACGCGTGGCTGAGCGAGTAGCCCAGTTCACCGCCTTCGTGGATGGAACCTGGCGTCGTCGGCGCCACGTGGCTCGAAATACCGCCGGGAAACGAGAACTGCGCGAACAGCTTCTTCATGCCGGCCTCGTCCTGCCCGATGTCCGGGTAGATCTCGCTGTAGGTGCCCTCGAGCCAGGCGTTGCCCACCAGCGCCTGTCCGCCATGGCCGGGGCCGGCGACATAGATCATGTTCAGGTCGTGCTCCCTGATGACCCGGTTCAGGTGCACGTAGATGAAGTTCTGGCCCGGCACGGTGCCCCAGTGCCCGACCACGAGCGGCTTGACATGCGACAGCTTCAGCGGCACGCGCAGCAGGGGGTTGTCGTAGAGATAGAGCTGACCGACGGACAGGTAGTTGGCGGCGCGCCAGTACGCGTCCATGCGGGAGAGCAGTTCGGGGGGCAGGGTGGCGATCTTCATGCCTTGTTATAGAAGTCGCCGGGCCGCATCGTCTGTGCGCGGGCGCGCATAGGCGGTGCGCCTCGCTATGTTGTGCAGCGCACAGACCGCCGGCGATGCGAGACCTACGCTGGTTTTCTCGCTCCTGCTTTCTTGAGGCATGTTCCCTATCCAGACATCGACGCTACCGGAATCGCTCGCCGAAGTAACCCAACCCGAGGTCCCCGCGACCGCCTTCAACGTCGGCACGGTCGCGGCGGTGCGTGGCAGCGTGGTCGATGTCCGCTTCTACAGGCACCTGCCGCCGATCCATTCGCTGCTGCACGCGGGCGAAGACAGCCGGATCGTCATCGAAGTGCTGGCGCAGCGCGACGCACACCACGTGCGCTGCATCGCGCTGACACCCACCGAGGGCCTCGCGCGCGGCATGCCGGTGCGCGACAGCGGCGCGCCGCTTCGCGCGCCGGTGGGCAAGGGCATCGTCTCGCGCATGTTCGACGTGTTCGGCAACACCATCGATCGTGGCGAGCCACTGGCAGGCGTCGAATGGCGGTCGGTGCATCGGGCGCCGCCTGCGCTGGCGCGGCGGTCCACGAAGTCGGAAGTCTTCGAGACCGGCATCAAGGTCATCGACGTGCTGGCGCCGCTGGAGCGCGGCGGCAAGGCCGGCATGTTCGGTGGCGCCGGCGTGGGCAAGACCGTGCTGTTGACCGAGATGATCCACAACATGATCGGCCGCCAGGACGGCGTCAGCATCTTCTGCGGCATCGGCGAGCGTTGTCGCGAGGGCGCGGACCTCTACGGCGAAATGAAGGCCGCGGGCGTACTGTCCAGGATGGTGATGATCTTTGCCCAGATGAACGAACCCCCGGGTGCGCGCTTTCGCGTCGGCGACGCGGCATTGACGATGGCCGAGTACTTCCGTGACGACGAGCACCGCGACGTGCTGCTGCTCATCGACAACATCTTCCGCTTCATCCAGGCCGGCTCCGAGGTGTCGGGCCTGATGGGGCAGATGCCGTCGCGGCTCGGCTACCAGCCGACGATGGGCACCGAACTCGCGGGTCTCGAGGAGCGCATCGCCAACACCGACACCGGCGCGATCACTTCGATCCAGGCGGTGTACGTGCCGGCCGACGACTTCACCGATCCGGCAGCGGTTCACACGTTCTCGCACCTGTCCGCCTCCATCGTGTTGTCGCGCCAACGCGCAAGCGAAGGCTTGTACCCGGCCATCGATCCATTGCAGTCGCACTCGATGATGGCAACGCCCGGCATCGTCGGCGAGCGTCACTACGCGCTGGCGCAGGAGATCCGGCGCACGCTCGCGCAGTACGCCAAGCTCAAGGACATCATCGCGATGCTGGGCCTGGAGCAGCTGTCGCCCGCGGATCGCAGCGTGGTGGCGCGCGCGCGCCGGTTGGAGCGCTTCCTGACGCAGCCCTTCTTCACGACCGGGCAATTCACCGGGCAGGCGGGCAAGCTGGTGAGCCTGAAGGATGCGCTGGAGGGTTGCGAACGCATCCTGCGCGACGAGTTCAACGACCGGCCCGAGAGTGCGCTCTACATGATCGGTGCGATCAGCGAGGCAAAGGCGGCGCCTGCCGCCAAACCCGAGGTGGCGACGCATGCGGCTTAAGGTGTTGCTGCCCTTCCAGGTCTTCGCCGACGAGGATGGCGTCTCGCGCATCGTCGCGGAGTCGCTTGGCGGATCGTTCGGCTTGTTGCCGCACCGGCTCGACTGCGTCGCCGCACTGGTGCCGGGAATACTGATCTACGAAACGCCCGCCCATGGCGAAGTCTGCCTCGCGGTGGACGAGGGCATCCTCGTCAAGACCGGGGCGAACGTGCTGGTGTCGGTGCGCCGTGCCTTGCGTGGTGCGGGCCTGGCGCAGTTGCGCGAAGCGGTCGCGCAACAGTTCTTGCAGGAGGACGCGCAAGCGCGGAGCCTTCGATCGGCCATGGCGGCCGTGGAGAGCGGCTTTCTGCGACGCTTCGCGCGTTTCGAAAATGCATGACGACGACACTCCCCGGCCGCCCATGGCCGATCAGGTGGGCGCCAAGGCGCAGCGCAAACTCAAGGCGCGGCGCGATGGTACGCCCGGCGTCTGGCTCGGCCTCGGCATGATGGGCCTGGTCGGATGGTCGGTCGCGGTGCCGACCTTGCTGGGCGCCGCACTCGGCCTTTGGCTGGACAAGCATTACGCGGGCCAGCATTCGTGGACGCTCGCGCTGCTGGTGGCCGGCCTGGTGCTGGGTTGCGTGAACGCATGGCGTTGGGTTGCCAACGAAGACCGCGCGATGCACGAAGAAGGCGGGGCCGGCGATGCATGAAGCGCTGTTCCTGTCGTTGTCCTTCATTGCCGGCGCGGTGCTCGGGGCGATCTTCTTTGGCGGCCTGTGCTGGACGGTCTACCGCGCCACCACGGCGAGGCAGCCCGGCCTGTGGATCTTCACCAGCCTGCTTCTGCGCATGGCCCTGACCTTGACGGGCTTCTATTTCGCTGGCGCCGGCCATTGGGAAAGGCTGCTGGCGTGCCTGCTCGGCTTCGTGATCGCACGCGGCATGGTGACCTGGCTCGCACAGCCCGCGTCATCGCCGCGCCGGCGCCTGGCCCCTGGAGGCTCCCATGCGCCTTAGCCCGGACCAATGGATCTTCTGGCAACACGGATTCGTCAAGCTCAACGCAACCATCGTCTTCACCTGGGCGCTGATGCTGGTGCTGGTCGCAGGGTCCGCGCTCGTCACGCGCAGGCTCGGCAGCGGGCGGCAGCTCTCGCGCTGGCAATGCCTGCTCGAGATCGTTGTGACAGGCATCGCCGGCCAGATCAGGGAGGTCGGCTTGAGCGAACCTGGCAAGTACCTCGCGTTCATCGGCACGCTGTTCGTCTTCGTCGCGGCCTCGGCCTTGTGCACCGTGCTGCCCGGCTTCGAGCCGCCCACGAGTTCGTTGTCGACCACGGCCGCCCTGGCGCTGTGCGTGTTCGTGGCGGTGCCCTTCTTCGGCATCGCGAGCCAGGGCCTGCGCGGTTACCTCAGGTCGTACTTGGAGCCCACCATCCTGATGCTGCCTTTCAACATCATCGGCGAGGCATCGCGCACGCTGGCGCTCGCCGTGCGCCTGTTCGGCAACATGATGAGCGGCGCGATGATCGCCGGCATCCTGCTGACGATCACGCCTTTTCTCTTTCCGGTCGTCATGACCTTGCTGGGCTTGCTCACCGGCATGGTGCAGGCGTACATCTTCAGCATCCTGGCGGCGGTATACATCGCCGCCGCCACGCGCGTTGCCACGCCTGGATCGGTCGAGCAAACCGCCGCGCCAACCACCCCACCACCCGAGGCCCGCCCATGGACAGCCTGACCCTGATTGCCATCGCATCGATCGTCGTCGCCGGCCTTACCACCGGCTTCGGCACCATGGGCCCCGCGCTGGCCGAGGGCAGGGCGGTGGCCACGGCGTTGACGGCGCTGGCGCAACAACCCGATGCCGCGGCCACCATCACGCGCACCTTGTTCGTCGGCCTGGCGATGATCGAGTCGACGGCCATCTATTGCTTCGTGGTGTCGATGATCCTGATCTTCGCCAACCCGTTCTGGAATGCCGCCGTGACGGTCGCGGCCCACGTCGCCGGGAAGTAGCCATGCTGATCGACTGGTTCACCGTCGGTGCGCAGGCGCTGAACTTCCTCGTCCTCGTCTGGCTGATGAAGCGCTTTCTCTACAAGCCGGTACAAGACGCCATCGCCGCACGCGAAAAGCGCATTGCCGACGAACTCGCGGATGCAGACGCGAGGAAGGTCGAGGCGAACAAGGAGCGCGAGGATTTCCAGCGCAAGAACGCCGACTTCGATCGCGACCGCGCAGCCCTGTTTGCCGCGGCGACGAGCGACGCCGACGCGGACCGCCAGCGACTGCGCGACGTGGCACACAGCGCGGCCGAGGCGCTGGCGGCCAAGCGCCAGGAGACGCTGGCCGGCGACGCACAGCGGCTGAACGAATCGGTGCGCGATCGCACGGTGCAGGAGGTGTTCGCCATTGCGCGCCGCGCGCTCGCGGACCTGGCCTCGACGAGCCTTGAAGCCAGCGCCTGCGAGGTGTTCACGCAGCGCCTGCGGGCGCTCGACGGCAGCGCCCGGGAAGGGCTCGACGCCGCACTGAAATCCGGCAATGGCCCTGCGCTCGTCCGCAGTGCGTTCGCGCTGCCAAAGCAGCAGCGCGATGCCGTCCAGCATGCGATCAACGAGACCTTTTCAATGGATGCCCCATTGCAGTTCGAAGTTGCGCCGGAGCTCGTGGGCGGCATTGAACTCAGTGCGCAGGGGCACAAGTTCGCGTGGAGCATCTCCGACTACCTCGGCTCGTTGGACCGGGGCGTGGGCGAGCTGCTGAAGGCGCGGGCCGCACCTGCTTCAACCCCATCATCGAGCCTTGCGTCGAGCGCTGCATGAACGCACCCACCGCCACGTTGCAGCAGACCTTCGACACCGCCTTCGAACTGCTGGCCCAGGCGCGCGATGCATTGGTGCCGCGGCTCGTGCCGCGCGAGGTCGGCACGGTCACTTCCGTCGACACCGGCGTGGCCCATGTCAGCGGGTTGCCCGGCGTCGGCTATGCGGAGGTGATCCGCTTTCCCGGCGATGTGTCGGGCATTGCCTTCAACGTCGACGACACCGAAATCGGCGTGGTGCTGTTGGGCGACCATGCCCACCTGCATGCGGGCGACGAGGTCGAGCGCACGGGCCGGGTGATGGATGTCGCGGTCGGCGAAAGCCTGCTCGGCCGCGTGATCGATCCGCTGGGTCGCCCGCTCGACGGACAGGATGCGCCGACCGGCACCACCCGTTTGCCCATAGAGCGCCCGGCACCGGCGATCATGGACCGCGAGAGCGTCAACGTGCCATTGCAGACCGGCCTGAAGGTAGTGGACGCGTTGATCCCGATCGGACGCGGCCAGCGCGAACTCATCCTCGGCGACCGGCAGACCGGAAAGACCTCGATGGCGATCGACACCATCGTCAACCAGCGCGGTCAGGATGTGGTGTGCATCTATTGCGCGATCTGCCAGCGCGCGTCGGCAGTGGCCAGGGTCGTGGCCGTGCTGCGCGCGCAGGGCGCGATGGACTACACCGTGGTGGTCGTGGCCGAGGGCAACGACCCGCCCGGGCTGGCGTATGCCGCACCGTACGCCGCGACCAGCATCGCCGAGCACTTCATGGAAGCCGGGCGCGACGTGCTTATCGTCTACGACGACCTTACCCAGCATGCGCGCTCGTACCGCGAGTTGTCGCTGCTGCTGGAGCGCCCACCCGGACGCGAGGCCTTCCCCGGCGACATCTTCTACATCCACTCGCGACTGCTGGAGCGCGCCACCCATCTGCGCAAGGAACTGGGCGGCGGGTCGCTCACGGCGCTGCCCATCATCGAGACCGAGGCGGAGGACATCTCGGCCTACATCCCGACCAACCTCATCTCCATCACGGACGGCCAGATCTACCTGTCGCCGACGCTGTTCGAACTCGGCGTGCTGCCAGCCGTCGACGTCGGCAAGTCGGTGTCGCGTGTGGGTGGCCAGGCGCAGCGCGCGGCTTTCCGGGCGGTGACAGGCGATCTGAAGCTGGGCTACGCGCAGTTCGAGGAACTCGAGTCCTTCGCGCGCTTCGGCGCCAGGCTGGACGACGACACGCAGCAGGCCATCGAGCATGGACAACGCATCCGCGCGTGCCTGCAGCAGGCGGAGTTGTCGCCGGTGCCCGTGCCGGCGCAGATTGCGATCCTGCTCGCGCTGAAGTCGCGGCTCTTCGAGCCTGTGACGCTGGATCGCATGACGCAAGCCCAGCGCGCGGTGCAGGAGGCTGCTGCGGGGATGCCTGTAGCCCTGGCTGCCCGGCTTGTCAGCGCGGACAAGCTGCGCGAAGAAGACCAGGCGGCGATGGTCGAACTGGCCCGCAAGGCCATCGTGCCTTTCCTGCCGGATGCCGAGGCGAGCAAGACTGCGCCGACGGAAGTGCCCTGATGGCCGACACGTCCGCAAGCCTGCGGCGCAAGATCGCCAGCGCTGGCGACCTGCAATCGGTCGTTCGCGCGATGAAGTCGCAGGCGGCCGCGAGCGTGGGCCAGTACGAGCGGTCCGTGGCTGCGCTCGGCGACTATGCCCGCACGGTGGAGCTTGGACTGGGCGCGTGCTTTCGCAGCAGTGCGCCGCTCGATGGCGCGCCGCCATCGCACGGACAGACCGGCCGCGCCATCCGCGCCGTGATCTTCGGTTCCGACCAGGGCCTGGTCGGGCGCTTCAATGACGTGGTGCTCGACCATGCACGCGCCACGCTGGCCGCGTTGCCGGCAACGGCGCAGGTCTGGGCGGTGGGCGAGCGGATCAGTTCCGGGCTCGCGGACCGCCGCACGCCGGCGGCGGGAACCTTCGCCGTGCCGCGATCGGTGCAAGCGATCACGGCGCTGGTCGGGCAGGTCATGGTGAAGGTCGTCGGGCAAGACGAGGCGCACGATGCGCCCGGCCCACGCACGGCGCTCTACCTGTTCAACAACCGCCCGGTCCCGGGCTCTGCGTATGCGCCGGTGAGCCAGCGCCTGTTGCCACTCGACGGGAGCTGGCGACGAAAGCTCGCCGATCAGCCCTGGCCGACCGGCATGCTGCCGGAGGTGCTGGGTGAGGTGCCGGGTGAGGCGGTGGTTGAGGTGCCGGGCGAGGGCACCGCAACGGTGCGTGCCCTGATCCGCGAGTACCTGTTCGTCTCGATCTTCCGGGCCGCCGCGGAGTCGCTCGCAAGTGAAAACGCGAGCCGCCTGGCGGCAATGGACCGCGCCGACCACAACATCGAAAAAATGCTGCGCACGCTCGGCGGCAGCTTTCATCGCCTGCGGCAAAGCAGCATCGACGATGAGCTGTCTGACGTGGTTGCGGGATTCAAGGCGCTGGGCGCCGGGCGATGACTGGCGCTTGGTGCCGGATCAGTTTGCGATGTGCGGCGATGTGTGGCGATGTGCGGTGTCGCACGGACATGAGCCCGGGATTCCGCGATGCTGCCCGGTGACAGTCTGTCGGCGCTGGTAGAGGATGCTTCGGCGCCCGCCCATCACTGAGCGGTCCTCGATGCCGGCGACTGTCCCCCTCTCCGCGCTCAGCGCTCGCCGGACCGGGCCTTCGCGGCCACGTGGCCGCTGGGCGTTACCCGCATCACGATGGCATTGCCGATATAGGACTGGCCGCCGCGAACCTGGTGCGTCAGGGGCAGATCGGCTTCGACCAGACCCGCCGTTCGAAGTATCTCCAGCTTGCCGATTTCGCTGTCGTCAACGATCCTGGCTGGAAGCCTTGCGCAGCGAAGGCGCTCAAGAAGTTCGTAGGGCATCGCCGGTTTCCTCAGGTCAGATCATCATGCGGCGCTGGCTGCCGCCACGTGAAGCGCAGGCTTTCGCAAGTCGACGGTGTACAAGACCTGCGTGATGTCATCCGGGTCGCGCTTGTGGTCGAGTTGCAGGTGCGCGGCGAACTTGCGCATCAGGTTGTTGTCTTCGAGGTCGCTCGAATGCATCCGCTCGATGCCGAGTTTTTTCGCGGCCACGATGAGGTATTTCATCAACAGCGTGCCGAGTCCCTTGTTCTGCCACGCGTCGCTGACGGTGACGGCAAACTCGCATTCCTTGCCGCCCGCCTGCGCGCTGAATCGGGCAACGCCTACTTCAATCTCCTTCGCGTTCTCCTCGATCACTGCCACGTACGCCATGTCCGTCGATGGGTCGATCGTCGTCAACTTTGCAAGCAGCGCATCGCTCGGTGAGTTCAAGGTCTCCAGAAAGCGGAATCGCCGCGACTCGGGCGACAGGGCCTCGATGAACTTGCGCTCCATCTCGACATCGTCCTTGTGGATCGGGCGAATCAACACCCGGTCGCCGCCGCGCAGCATTTCGTGCCGGCCGCCATTCAATTCTTCGTTGCCGGCCGCGGAATCGTTGCTGGCTGCCGCGTCCTTCGATGCGCTGATCATGGTATTTCCTTTGAAATTGCGAGATGGCGCTGCGCCACGAACACCGCGCAGCGTCAATGTCACACGAGGTGCCTTCTGGTAGGACGTGTCAGAAATCTTCATGGCAATGGGCTCGTGTCTGGATCGACAAAGCTTGTGCCAATAGCGCAATTCAGTCTGTGCGGTGCCGTACCTATGCTCAATGCGAAACCAATGCGCATCGATTCGGGCTCACCAGCAAATCACTCGTGACACCACCCAGCGCCCATTCCCGCAAGCGACTGTGGCCGTATGCACCCGCAACGATCAAGTCGATGTCGATGTCCTGACCCAGGGCATAAAGCGCTTCGGCATCGTCACCGGTCGATGGTGATGCGATGCACTTCGCAGCAACGCCATGCCGCTGCAGCCAGGCGGCGACATCCGCGAGGCGGATTCGACACGCAGCCTGATCGGCGTGCGTGCAAATCTCGACCAGGCTCACGTGCGTGGCTTTCTGTAGCAGCGGGATCGCATCGACGATGGCCCGGCGCGCCTCGCGCGTGTCCTTCCATCCGATCATCACGCGATCGAGGTCGACCTTGTCGGTGGCGGCCGGCACCAGCAGCACGGGTCGTCCGGCCTGCATGATGAGATCGTTGGTGTTGAGGCAGCGGGCAGCGTCGAGCATGCGGTTCGTGTCGACGGTGGTCAGGATGAGATCGGCGCTGCGCGCTTCGCCTGCGACGTAGTCGGCCAACAGGTCAAAGGGCGTCGAGCTGCGCCACTCGAGCGGCTCCGGCATGCCCTGCAGTGCGCTTCGAAAACCTGCCTCGACATCCTTCAGCAGCCTGGCGGTTTGCGCCCGGCTCTCCTCATACATTTCTTGCGGAACAATTCCGTCGCCGTACGCCATCTCCAGAGGCTGTTGGGCTGCGATGCCGATCACGTTGGCGCCATGGCTTTCTGCGAGATGACGGGCCATCTTCAGCACGCCGCTGTTCAACTGCCCGATCTGCAGGTGCACCATCAATGTTGCGTAGGTCACGATAGTCCTTTGGCCTCAATGTGCGAGCACTTATGCAGTGGCCTGCGCGATCGACCCGGCAAGAACAGATCTCACCTTTGATTGATCTTCCGCGCCGCCATGGACCAGAAGAACGTACTTGTCGACCTTGACGGCAGTTTCGTACTTGATGACCTGATCCTTGGGCACACCGACTTGCGTCAGCGCCGCGCCCAGCGCAGAAAGGCTGCCAACCAGGACGGCGCCTTCCAGCGCGCTGACCAGTGCTGCCACGACGGGGCCTGCCATTGCCACAAGGCCGAGACCGGGCAGGATGAAGACAGCCGGCGCCAGCAACAGGCCCCAGATCCCACCCCAGAATGCGCCCGCGCCGCCCCACGCCTTGATCTTGTCGGCGACGGTGTAGAAGCCCATCGGGTGTTCTTCGCTGTGATAGCCACGTCCGACCAGGGACAGCTTCTTGACGTCGAATCCGGACTCGCTCAAAGCGTAGATCGCGTCCTCTGCCTGCACGCGCGTCTCGAAGATGTAGGCCGGGGAAATGTCGGTGATCATGCTGCTGCTTTCGTGGGTGATGTGAACGTGGCCCGCGAGGCGAGCGTGAGGTTGTCGATGACGCTGCGCACGCCGGGCGCGGCCCATGCACTTTGCATGGCGAGGTCTCGCTCGTGCCAGCCTTGCACCGTTCCCGACAGCGTGACATCGGCGCCGTGGACCGAAGCCGAAATCGGTTGCGCGTCGGCCGTCGCGAGCCGCGCGAGCGCGGCGTCAAGGTCCAACTGGAGAGTGCCTTCGGCGTCGCGGGGCTTGAGCGTGATCTGGTTGTCGATGCCGCGCACGCCCGCAAGATGGCTGGCGAATTCGATCGCCGCTTCCCTCTGGTACTGCCAGTGCACCTCGCCCGAAAGGGTGATCCATCCGTGCTCGACCATGACCTTGACGGCATCGGTCGGCAGGAGCGTGTGGGCGTTCAGCGCAGTTTCGGCCGACCGCGCGATGTCGGCGTCGGTTCGTTTTCCAAGTTCGGAGAGCTTGACGTCCAGCGCCATGACCAGCGCCTGCACGCCGAATACGCGTTGTGCGGCGCCTTGTGCCGCCCATTTCTCGGGGAAGCTGCTGACCTCGCCGGCCAGGGTGACCACGCCGTCCTTGACTGCCACGCCGATCTCGGCGGCGTGGACGGAAGGGTCCCACTTCAGTTCTGCGAGGACGTCCTGCTGGAGTTGGTTGTCGGTCTTCATGACGTCCTCTGGCGAAGGATGCGGGCTTTCATCGGGCGGGTACGACCACCACGGTGTCGCCGCCGCCGCCGGCGTTGCCCTTGGCGCCGGTGGCACCCGTGTTGCCCCGGTTGCCAGTCGCACCTTGCGCGCCGGTGTCGCCGCTCGCGCCGGTGGAGCCGGTGAAGCCGGTTCGGCCCTGCCCGCCAGTGTCTCCGGTCGCGCCCGTATTTCCGGTGTTGCCTGTGTTTCCCGTGGCGCCGGTATAGCCCGTGTTGCCTTGGTTACCCTGCGGGCCCATGGGCCCTGTGCAAGCGCCAAGCGCGAGGATGGAGCCGAGCAAGAGTGAGGGCAATGTGTAGTTCTTCATGATGGTTCCTGTGGAATCGAGTCGCAACCGGAATGGTGCGCACCTGTGCACTGTCAGCGGTTGCACGGGCACCGTCTGTTCGGTGCCGCGCACAACTCACCGCGCGTCAGGTCGCGTATTCGGAGTTGTCCCAGCCGCCATCGCCCGCGATGAGGTGATTCGCAGCCGGCGGGCCCCAGGAGCCGGGTGCATAAATGATCGAACGCGGGTGCTCGGCCAGCACCGGCTCCACCACCCGCCAGGCCGCCTCTACGGCGTCTTCGCTGGCGAAGAGCGACCGGTCGCCGGCCATGGCATCGCGCAGCAATCGTTCGTAGGGACTCTGCTCGCCCAGCTCTTCTTCGAGCAGCGAGAACTCGCGCTGTTCTCCTACAAACTCCTTGCCGGCCCGCTTGACCCGTGCGCCGAGCGCAATCGTCGAGTGAGGCGACAGATGAAAGCGGAGGTAGTTCGCGTCCTCGCGCACAGCCGAATCGGCAAAGAGGTTTTGCGGCGGTGCCCTGAGTCGCACAAGCACTTCGCACGCCGTCTCCGGCAGGCACTTTCCCGAGCGCAGATACCACGGCACGCCGCCCCAGCGCCAGGAGTCGAGATGGAGGCGGGCGGCGCAGAAAGTCTCCACGTCGGAGTCTTTGGCCACCTGCGGTTCGTCGAGGTAGCCCGCGTATTGCCCCCGCACCATGTCGAGCGCTTGCAGCGGCCGCATGCTTTCGAAGACGCTGGTCTTCTCGCGGTTGACCGCCTCGAAACCGCGTCGCGCCGGCGGCTCCATCGCCAGCAGCGCCACGATCTGGAGCAAGTGGTTCTGCACCACGTCGCGCAGGCATCCGGCGCTCTCGTAGAACGCGCCGCGACCCTCTACGCCGAACTTCTCGGCCAGCGTGACCTGCACGCTCGCCACATGGCTGCGATTCCAGATCGGCTCGAGGAATGAATTGGCAAACCGGAAGTAGAGGATGTTCATGATCGCTTCCTTGCCGAGGAAGTGATCGATGCGGAAGATCGCATCTTCGGGAAAGACTTCGAGCGCGATGCGGTTGAGTTCACGCGCCGAGGCAAGGTCGCGGCCGAAGGGCTTTTCGACGACGACGCGTGCCTCCGCGGCAAGCCCCGATGCGCCGAGCGCGCGGATCACCGTCGCAAACAATGACGGTGGTATTGCCAGGTAGTGCGCGGGGCGGCGCGCCGCGCCGAGGGTTCGCTTCAAGTCGTTGAAAGTACCGGCGTCGTTGTAGTCGCCGCTGACGAACTGCAACTGCGACATCAGCCGCTCGAGGGCAGGTGCGTCGTCGACGCCGCCGTTGCCATCGATGCTTGCCTCGACGCGCGCGCAAAACTGTTCGCGGGTCAACGCGGACGAGGCGAGGCCGATCACCGGCACGTTCAACGTGCCGCGCTTGCTCATGGCATAGAGCGCCGGAAAGATCTGCTTGTGCGCCAGGTCCCCGGTCGCGCCGAACACGACCAATGCGTCGGACGGCTGCGTGTCCGTGTTGAGATTCATGGAGGTTGAACATACGCGGACGTGGCGGCTCCATCTGTGCGCAAGCGCACACCGGCAAGCGGCGCCCGGCGCGCCATGCTGCCGGAATGACGTGGTACGCCAGCGCACAGACCGACCGACGCGATGCGCCTATGTTGGTATGGCGTGCCCCGGCGGCCCGCGAGAACCCGGAAGACATCATGACAAGAACCCACCCCTACGAATTCGGCCTGGACAAGAACGAGGCCAACTTCGTGGCCTTGTCGCCCATGAGCTTCATCGAGCGATCAGCCTGCGTCTACCCTGAGCACATCGCGTTGATCTATGGATCACGACGGCAAACCTGGCGCGACACGTATGCGCGCTGTCGCCGACTGGCCAGTGCGCTCGTGCAACGCGGCGTCGGCGCCGGCGACACCGTCGCGGTCATGCTGCCCAACGTGCCGGCGATGTTCGAGGCGCATTTCGGCGTGCCGATGACGGGTGCCGTGCTCAACACGCTCAACACACGGCTCGATGCAGAGGCCATCGCCTTCATGTTGCAGCACGGCGAGGCCAAGGTGCTGCTGACCGACCGCGAGTTCGCCGTCGTGATCGAGAAGGCCCTCGCGATGGTCGGCGACAAGCGGCCGTTCGTGATCGAGGTCGAGGACGACGATGCACCGCCCGGCAAGTCCCTCGGCGATGTTTCCTACGAGTCCTTCCTCTCGCATGGCGACCCCGGCTTTCACTGGAAGCTGCCTTCCGACGAGTGGAACGCCATCGCACTGAACTACACATCCGGCACGACCGGCAACCCCAAGGGCGTGGTGACGCACCACCGCGGCGCCTACCTCAATGCGGTTTCGAACGTCGTGACCTGGGAGATGCCGCGCCACCCCGTGTACCTGTGGACCTTGCCGATGTTCCATTGCAACGGCTGGTGCTTCCCGTGGACCCTGGCCTTGCAGTCCGGCGCCAGCGTTTGCCTGCGCAAGTTCGAACCGGCGGTGGTCTTCGACCTGATCCGCGAGCACAAGGTCACCCACCTGTGCGGTGCGCCCATCGTCTACGGCATGCTGATCAACGCGCCCCCAGCGCAGCGCGCGGGGATCGCTCACGCTGTCAAGGGCCTGATCGCCGGCTCGGCGCCGCCCGCCGCCATCATCGAAGGCTGCGAACAGATGGGCATCGCCATCACCCACGTCTACGGCCTGACCGAGGTCTACGGCCCGGCGGCGGTATGCGCCCAGCAGGTCGAGTGGGCCGCGCTCCCGGTGGGCGAACGCGCCCGCCTGAACGCCCGCCAGGGTGTGGCCTACCCGATGCAGGAGGCCATCGCCGTGCTCACGCCCGACACGATGGAGCCGGTGCCGGCCGACGGCGAGACGATCGGCGAGATCTTCTTCCGCGGCAATGTGGTGATGAAGGGCTACCTGAAGAACGCGAAGGCCACGGAGGAAGCGTTTGCCGGTGGCTGGTTCCACACGGGCGACCTGGGGGTGACGCAGCCCGACGGCTACGTCAAGATCAAGGATCGCAGCAAGGACGTGATCATCTCCGGCGGCGAGAACATTTCCAGTGTCGAGGTCGAGGAGGTGCTGTATCGCCATGCAGCGGTGCTCGCAGCGGCCGTCGTGGCCAAGCCGGATGAGAAATGGGGCGAGGTGGCCGCGGCCTTCGTCGAACTCCGCGAGGGAGCCACGGTGACGGAGGCGGAAATCATCGCGCATTGCCGCGCCGAGATGGCGCGATTCAAGGTGCCCAAGCAGGTCATCTTCGGCGAACTGCCCAAGACTTCCACCGGGAAGATCCAGAAGTTCGTGTTGCGCGAGCAACTGCATTCGGCTTCGGCCATCGTGTGAGTGCTGTCATGAAACTCCTGTTCACTGCCAGTTCCAGGCAACCGAACCATCGAGACAAGACACCATGAACGAAATGAACGGCTACGACGTCGAAGACCTGAAGGCGGGCATGTCCGCGACCTACTCGAAGACCATCACCGAGGCCGACATCGTCCTGTTTGCCGGCGTCTCCGGCGACAACAACGCCCTGCATGTGAACGAGGAGTTCGCGGCGACGACGCGCTTCGGCGGCCGCATCGCGCACGGCTTCCTGACGGCCAGCGTGATTTCGGCCGCGGTGGCCAACCACCTTCCCGGACCGGGCACGATCTATCTCAGCCAGTTGCTGAACTTCCGCGCGCCGGTGCACATTGGCGAAACGGTGCATGCCAGCGTGAGTGTCAAATCCGTAGACCCCATTCGCCGCCGCGTGACGCTTGAAACCATCTGCATGGTCGGAACGACGGTGGTGATCGATGGCGAAGCGTTGGTGATGACCACCTCGTCCGCCAAGCGGCCGCCCTCGATCGCTGCCGTGCAGCCGCAGCAGACGCCGGCGCTCAGCCTGGCGTGAATGCGAGCGGAACCCAAGGAGAAAGTCCATGCCCTCGACAACATCCCCGACCCCGGTCACCGATACCAGGATCATCATGTCCGACCCGACCGCGCTGGGCGTGTTTGGCCTGTCGATGGTCACCTTCGTGGCGTCTTCCCAGAAAATGGGCTGGACCAGTGGCAGCGTCTACCTGATTCCCTGGGCGCTGTTCCTGGGCTCGATCGCGCAGGTCTGGGCTTCCAGCGTCGACTTCAAGAAAAACAATTACTTCGGCGCCATCGTGCTGGGCGCCTACGGCCTGTTCTGGGGCGCCGTGGCCATGCACTGGGCCGTCAGCCTTGGCTGGTTCGGCGCGGTCGGCGCCAACGCCGACCCCAGGCAGCTTGGCGTGGCATGCATCGGCTTTTTCATCTTCTCGTTGTTCATCATGGTCGCGGCATTCGAGGCGAACAAGGTGTTCGCGGCCATCCTGGTGATGATCAACGTGCTGCTGCCGTCGCTGGCCCTGAGCATCTTCGGCATCAGCGCGCCGCTCTTCGGTGCGCTCGCGGCGTATTCTGAACTGGCGATCTCGTTGCTGGGCTTCTACTGTGCGGGCGCGGTGTTCCTGAACAGCTACTTCGGCCGTGAGCTTCTGCCGCTCGGCAAGCCGTTCGGCTTCATCCGCAAGGGTCCGGCCACGCCACCCGCCAGGGTGGTGCACGTGATCGAACCTGTTCCCGCCCTGGCCAGGGCGCTGATCTGACAGGTGAGCATCATCTTCCCGGCGCGGAGCGGCGCCCGAACCGGCGACCTTGGAGGTCGACCAGGATCGGCGGCAACGCCAGCACGGCCAATGTGCAGGCGATCGGAACGGTCGCCGCGAACCCCGCGGCCTTGAATGCCATCGCGCCACCAACGCCTCCGACGAAGAACGACGCCAGGATGGCGGAATGGATGAAGAGCTTGTCGCGGTTGGCCTTGACGAAGTGCACGGTGTTGGCCGTCTCGTTGCGGTTCCAGTAGACCAGCCGGCCCAGCTCGATGCCGATGTCGGTCGCGATGCCGGTCATATGGGTCGTTCGGATCTCGGCATCGGAAATCTTGGTGATGATCGCGTTCTGCAAGCCCATGATGAAGCACAGCAGCAGCACCGTGGACGGCACCAGCAGATGGGGCAATGACGCGAGGTTCGCACCCGCCAGGCCGAACAACAGCAGCAGCGCGGCCTCGACCATCAGGGCCAGCGCATATTTGCTGTGCAACTTGTGGCGCCGCGCCCAGTTGATCAGGAGGGCGGTACAGGCGGCGCCGGCCATGAACGTCGCAAGCGCAGCAACGCCTGCGAACGCCATCGCCACGCTGCCGATGGCCAGGTCATCCGCGACCGACGACACGATGCCTGTCATGTGGGAGGTGTAGCGGTGTACCGCAAGAAAGCCGCCCGCGTTGATCGCACCGGCAACGGCGGCGAGCACGCAGCCCAGCTGGCGATTGGCCGCCTGGGTGCGCCGCCTTCCGACCAGCCCGTAAAGGAGGTTCGCCCACCGCGCAGTCATGTCGAACCCGTTGTAGTCCGGCGGCGCAGGCGGGTCTGTGCGCTACCGAACTATTCTTTCCGTGGGTGCACTGGCGCACCGACAATGTCCGATGCGCCGGTCTACAAGTAGTGCAGCGCGTGGACAGAAGCCGCGGGCGAATACACATTGAAAAGAGAAATGAAATGACCCAAAGAGACGTCGTGATTCTGGGCGCCGCCCGTTCGGCGATTGGCACCTTCGGCGGCGGCCTGGCCGACATGGAGCCTGCGGAACTGGCAGGCACCGTGATGAAGGAAGCCGTCAGCCGCTCGGGCGTCGACCCGAAGGCCATCAACTACGTGACCGTCGGCAATACGATCCCCACCGACCACCGCTTTGCCTACGTCGCGCGGGTCGCGGCCATCCAGGCCGGGCTGCCGATGGACTCGGTCGCGATGTCGGTCAATCGCCTCTGCTCATCGGGCCTCCAGGGCATCGTGACCACCGCGCAGCAGATCCTGCTCAATGACTGCGACTACGGCGTGGGCGGCGGCGTCGAGGTGATGAGCCGGGGCGGCTACATGTCGCCCGCGATGCGCAATGGCGCGCGCATGGGCGACACCAAGATGATCGACATGATGGTCGCCACCTTGACCGACCCCTTCGGCGTGGGCCACATGGGGATCACGGCCGAGAACCTGGTGGCCAAGTGGGGCATCACCCGCGAGGAGCAGGACGCGCTGGCCGTCGAATCGCATCGACGCGCCGCGGCCGCCATCGCGGAAGGGCGCTTCAAGTCGCAGATCGTGCCCATCGTCAAGCAGACCCGAAAGGGCGAGGTCACCTTCGACACCGATGAGCATGTCAAGGCAACGACTTCGATGGAGACGTTGGGAAAGATGAAGCCCGCCTTCAAGAAGGATGGCTCGGTGACGGCAGGCAACGCGTCCGGCATCAATGACGGCGCCGCCTTCTTCGTGCTGGCCGACGCGAGCGTGGCTGCCGCGGCCGGCCACAAGCCGATGGCCCGCCTGGTGTCGTATGCGGTGGCCGGCGTGCCGAACGAGATCATGGGCGAGGGGCCGATCCCCGCGACCCGGGCGGCCTTGAAGAAGTGCGGCATGACGCTGGACCAGATGGATGTGATCGAGAGCAACGAGGCCTTTGCCGCGCAAGCCATCGCAGTGTCGCGCGGGCTGGAGTTCGACGCGAAGAAGGTCAACCCGAACGGCGGCGCAATTGCGCTGGGCCATCCCATCGGATGCTCCGGTGCGTTCCTCGCGACCAAGGCCATCTACGAATTGCACCGCGCGGGCGGGCGCTATGCGCTTGTGACGATGTGCATTGGCGGTGGGCAGGGCATCGCCGCGGTGTTCGAGCGCCTCTAGCGCACGAGCCGCCCGCCGTCGATGCAATCGGGCGTGAACTCGAACGCGATGTCCCGGTCAGGCTGGACGAGCAGCTTGTCCTTGCCCGGGTAGTGCAACCTCGACAGGATGTCGCGCATCAGGTTCAGGCGCGCCAGGTGTTTCACGTCGGTGCGCACGATGTGCCACGGCGCGATGCTGGCGCTGGTTCCGAGCAGCATCTCGTCGCGTGCCTTCGAATACGCCTTCCAGTGCTTCACGGCCATGGCGTCGATCGGGCTGACCTTCCATCGGGTGAGCGGATCGCGTGCGCGATCGGCCAGACGGGTCACCTGCTCCGCCTTCCCGATGTCCAGGTAATACTTCAGCAACCGGATGCCCGAGCTGACCAGCATCTGCTCGAATTTCGGCACCGAGGCCATGAACTCTTCATGCTGCTGCCTGGAACAGAAACCCATCACCAGTTCCACGCCCGCACGGTTGTACCAACTGCGGTTGAACAGCACCAGTTCGCCACCGACGGGCAACTGCCTGACGTAGCGCGCGAAATACCAGCTGTTGCGGTCCCGGTCGGACGGCGGACCCAGGGCGACGACCCGCGTCTCGCGCGGACTGAGGTGCGCGACGATGCGCTTGATGCTGCCGTCCTTGCCGGCTGCATCGCGCCCCTCCAGCACCACCGCGATGCTGTCGCCGTGGGCGATGAGTTCCCGCTGGAGCTTGACCAGCTCGATCTGCAACAGCCGCAACTGCTGCTTGTAGTGCTTGTGCTCGATCGACGACTGACGCTGCGGGTCGATCTCCGGGGCCTCGGCCAGGGGCGAGCCTTCGGTGCGCTCTCCCGCGGGAATCGCCCGCTCAAGCGTCCGACTCGCCCGCTCTTTCCTGCTCATCATGGCGAGCTCAGTCGGAGTTCGGCAAGGACATCTCGCTGGATTTGTTTATCTGATTTGGTCATCGCAGATCACCCTGGTATGAAAACGCCCAGCCTGCGCGGCTGCTCGGTCCCAGTCTGTTCGGTGACGCACGCATTCACGTTCGCTGTCATGCATCAAGATGTTGCAGTGCAGCAATTAACGCTTGCATTGGGGGAAACCCGGAATAGACTTGGTCATGCTGCGGTGCAGCAAAGTCCGAGCCCTTCCCACCAGATAGAAAGCCTCTCATGATCAATCTTGACCAATTCGCCGCCCCGACCAAGGCCTCGGTCGACACGCTGTTCGGCCTGAGCACGCAAGCGTTCGAAAGCGTGGAAAAGCTGGTCGCGCTGAACCTCCAGACGATCAAGACCCTGCTGGCCGAATCCCATGAAGCCAGCCAGGCCGCGCTGCTCGCGAAGAGCCCGGCCGATCTGCTGAAGCTCCAGTCCGAAGCGCTGAAGGCCGCGCCCCAGAAGGCCGCCGCCTATGGCCGCCAGGTGCAGGAGATCCTCGCGTCCTTCGCGGCAGCCCAACGCGCGAGCCTCGATGCGCAATTCGAAGATGTGCAAGCCAAGTTCACGGACGCCGTCAACGGTGTCATGAAGGATGCGCCCGGCACCGAGCAGTTTCTGACGCTGGCGAAGTCGGCGGCGGCTGCCGCGAAAAACGCCTACGAGGGCACGAACAAGGCAGCCAAGCAAATTGCCGACGCCCTGACTGCGAACGCCGAACAGGTCGCCGATGCCGTGGTGAAGAACTCGAAAGCCGCAGTCGCGACGACCGAGGCCTGATAGCGATACCGCGAGAGTTCCGGACGTCTGCCAGTAACGACGCCCATGGCGTCAGGCAATGGCCAGGCGCCGGAACAGCAGGACCTTCACCATGTCCAGGCAGAAGGCCAGGACGACTGCCGCGCCGAATACGCAGGCGACGACGGCTGCCGGCAACGGCATCATCAGGATGCCTTGGGTCGCGAGCGCGCTGAAGATCGTGACGTCGAGGACCGACGACGCGATCAGCCAGCCGCCGGGCCGCGAACTCCACAGGTGCTGGCGCTCGCGCGTGACATAGAAAATCGCCTGGCCGCTGAACACCAGCGTCACGACCGTCAGCGTCCGCAACGTATCGCTGTCGAGGTGGAGTTCGAAGCGCCCGACCGCGAGCGTGAGGACGCAGAAGACGAGATCGCATACCCCCAGGACGATGCCGGCGATGGTGAGGTTGCCGATCCGCCAGACGTTGGGGGTCAACGACGCCCGGACGTTGTCGGTCGCCGATGACAACGCGAAGAAATCGCCCGCCACCATCATCAGCACCATCAGCAACGGGGTCAGCACGGCAGCGCCGGAGATGACCAGCCCGGCCAGCAGGAAGAGCACCTGGACGATCTTGTGAACGATGGACCGGAACGTGTAGGTCAGGATTCGCTGGAACGTCGTCCGCCCGACTTGCACGGCGGCAACGATGCCGCCGAGACCGGGGTCGGTCAGCACGATGCCGGCCGCCGATTTCGCAACGTCGGTCGCGGTGAAGACGGCGATGCCCATCTGCGCTTGCCGCAGTGCCGGCGCGTCATTGGCGCCATCGCCGCACATGCCGACCACATGGCCGCCACGCTGGAACGCCTGGACCAGCGCGTATTTGTCTTCGGGCAATACGCCCGCGAAGACGTCGAACGCTTCCACGCGAGCATCGTGGGGAAGCGATGCGGCCGGGCTGACCGCCCCGGTGATTCCGACTGCCTGCGCCACGACCCGGGCGGTCACTGGCGCATCGCCGGTGACCATCACGGTGCGAATGCCCAAGCCATGCAACTGGGCCACGAGTGCCGCGGAATCCGCGCGCGGCGGATCGCTCAGCGCGATCACGCCGGCCATGCGCAGCGGCTCGGCCGATCCCGTGGCGACGACAAGGACGCGAAAGCCCTGGGCCTGAAGTTCCTCGACCATTGCCGACGCCGCAGGAGACGGTTCGGCAATCGCAGCGACCACGGTGAAGGCGCCCTTGACGATCCTGACCGCCTTGCGCTCGGGGTCGATGGCCGTGGCCTCCGACATCTTCCGCGTGGGATCGAAAGGCGTGAAGGTGACGAGCTTCCAGCGCGCCACGGTCGCCGGTTGAACCGCCGGTTCATTTGCGGGTTGGGCGGCAGCGCGGATCGCAGCGTCCAGGGGATCGGCGCCGCCGTCGGAACTCGCCAGCGCCGCCATCGCCAGGACTTGCGGTTCCTCGAAACCCGGCAGCGCGCGGCACGCAGTCACTGCGAGTTCATTGCGTGTCAGTGTTCCGGTCTTGTCGACGCACAGGACATCCATCCCGGCTGCTTCGTCGAGCGCTGAAAGGCGCGTCGGCAAGACGCCGCGTCGCGCCACGGCCCGCGCTCCAACCGTCGCCGCGAGTGTGAACATCGACGGAAGCGCCACTGGAATCGAAGCCAGGATGGCTACCAGCGCCAAGGGCGCGATCTGCACCAGCGGCATCGCCAGATGCTCCGCATAGCCGACGAGGAGGATGATCACTGCGCCGTTGAACACGGCGAGATTGCGCACCACGCGAACGATGGCCTTCTGTTCGGTGCTCTCGACATGGGCCGTGCGAATGAGTTCGGCGCTGCGCCCGAACTTCGTGCGCGCGCCGGTCGCGACGATCACGGCGACAGCCTCGCCCCGACGCACCAGCGCGCCGGCAAAGGTCTGGAAGCCGGCGCCGGCATCGATCGGCACGGATTCGCCGGTGAGCATCGAGTGGTCGATCAGCACGGATCCGCGGATCAGGCGGGCGTCGGCGGGGACCACGGTGCCGAGGGACAACTTGATGATGTCGCCTTGAACCAGTTCGGCCGCAGCCAGCGTTTTCCACACGCCGTCGCGCCGCGCCGATGCGCTCAATGGAAGACGGGACTTCAGGGCTTCGAGCGTCGCCTGGGCGCGTCCCTCCTGGAAGAACGCCAGGCCCGCGTTGAACACCAGGAGAAACGCGACGGCCGACGCCTCGACATATTCGCGCAGCGCCAGTTGCAGCAGCACCGCCGCCTCGAGCATCCACGGCACCGGCGCCCACAGCTTGCCCAAGGCGCGACGGACCGGATGCGGCGCCACATCCTGAACCGCATTCGGCCCATCGGCCGCCATGCGACGCAGAGCCTCTTCACTCGTCAATCCGCTTTCGGAATCGGGGGGTATCGCGCTCTTCGGTTCGTGCTCCGCTGGTGGCGCGACCTTGACCATTGGGATGGCGGACATACGGGGTTCCTGGAGAGGGTTCCACCTTGGCGCAAATCATGGACCCTGGCTGTCTGCCACCGCACATAACGTGTTCCGATATGTTCAGTGGATGAGGCGCGTCAATCCGGCCGCGCACACTGAGCGGTACCGCACAGACGCGGCCCTTGCGGCACGCATACAAGAAACAACGAGGGGAGCGCCTATCGCCCCACCGACGTGCGGACAGTTCTGACCCAGGGCTTTTCCACTTTCCTGCGGCGCCGCCACGCGCAGCGGCACTTTGGGCGTCCGCCCATGCTCATGACTGTCGTTTGTCTCACCAGTCTTCCTTCACCGCCAGCACCGCATCGCGACCGGCAGCCGCACGGCCGGCCAACCACGCTGTCATCGTGCCGGCCGCGATGACGGCGGCGCACAGCGCGAGCAGCCGGCCCCAAGGCACCAGGATGTCCATGGTCCAGTGGAAGCTCTGCGGGTTTACCACCTTCACCAGCACCACCGACACCGCCAATCCCAGCGCGATGCCGGCGAAGGCGCCGATCACGGTCCAGGCCGCGCCCTCGCCGGCGACGACAGCCAGCACCTGTCGCCGCGTGAACCCCAGGTGCGCGAGCAGCCCGAACTCCTTGCGCCGCGCCAGCACCTGCGCACTGAAGCTCGCGGCCACGCCAAACAGGCCGATGGCGATCGCCACGGCCTGCAGCCAGTAGGTGACCGCGAAGCTGCGGTCGAAGATGCGCAGCGACGTGGCGCGCAGTTCGCCCACCGACGCGAATTCCAGCGCGTCGCCGGCCATCTGCCTTTGCGCCGCCAGCGCGCGGATGGCCTGCTGCACCTGCGAGAGATCCGCGCCCGGCGCGAGCCACAGCGAGACGTCGTTCACGCTGCGGTCGGAGGTCAATCGCTGGAAGTCGCGCGCGTCGAGCACGATGGAGCCGAACTGCCGCACATAGTCGCGCCACACCCCCGCCACGAAGAACTCGACAGGTGGCTTGCCGTCCTGCTCGAACGCCCTGGCCAGCGGCGCGAACGCAGTGCCGGGCCGCGCGCCGTAGAGGTCGGCGACCGCCTCGCTCACATAGATGCCGATGCTCCCCGGGGGTGTCTTGAACGCGTCGCCCACCAGCGGCAGCGCCTGCGCCGCATCGCCGACGAAGGTGCGAGCGAGCAGCGTCACGGGCGGCTGCGTCGCGGCCAGCGACACCTGCCTCGCGCGCACCGTGCTGACGCGTGTCACACCTTCCACCTGCCCGATGGCGTCGACCATGTCCGGCCCGAATGCACCCGTGTCGCTGCCACTGCCCGACCCGCCCGCGTTGGCCGCCCGAAGATAGAGATCGGCCGGCAGCACCACGTCCAGCCAGCGCGTGACCGAATCGCGAAAGCTCGCGACCATCACCGTGAGCGCCACCGCCAGGCTCAGGCTCGCGACCACGCCGCTGACGGCCACTGCCGCGGTGCCGCGCATGCGCCGCGCGCGTTCCACCGCCAGCAGCGGCAGCAGGCGCATCGCCACCAGGGGCGCCAGGCGGTCGTAGATCAACGCGATCAGTCCCGGCAAGCCGGTGATGCCGCCGACCAGCAGCAAGCCGACCGAAAGGTAGGCCGCGATAGGCACGCCGTACACAGCCGGCGCGAAGGCCAGCAAGGCACCACCCGCGACCAGCACGACCGCGATCCATTGCCGGCCGGACCCTGCTGGCGCAGAGCCCAGGCCCTTGAGCGTCTGCGCCTCCGGCAACGCCTGCGCGGCCCGCGCCGGATACCAGCCACCCACCATCGCCGCGAGCACGCCGAGCGCGCCGTAGGAGATCGCCGCCGCCGTGCTCCATTGCAAGGCGGGCGCGACCCCGGCGAAGTAGCCGCCACCCAGGTCGCCACCCAGCACCTGCAACGCGAAGGCAGCCAGCGCCGTGCCGAGCCCGATGCCCACCACGCTGCCGACGATGCCCAGCACCAGCGATTCGATCAACACCAGCCGCAGCCGCTGCTTCGGCGTGAGGCCCAGCACACCCAGCAACGCGAACTGCTGCGCCCGCTTGGCCACGCTGAGCGCCAGCACCGAGAACACCAGGAACGCGCCGGTGAACAGTGCGACCAGCGCCAGCACCGTCAGGTTCACGCGATAGGCCCGGGACAAGTTGCTCACGCGCTGCGCTGCATCACCCGGCTCCGCGACCTGCACCGCCGCCGGCCAGCCGGCCGACTGCTGCAGCGAGCGCACGAAAGCGGACCGGTCGACTCCTGGCGCCAGGCGCAGATCGATCCGCGTGAGTTGCCCGCCGCGGCCGAACAGGTCCTGTGCCGCGCCGATGTCCATCACGGCCAGCGCCTTGCCGCCCGCCGGGACGCTGCCCGCAACATCGACCCGGCGCGCACCTGCCGCAGTGCGCAGTTCGACCGCTGGCACGTCGCCCAGCGCGCCACGCGCGCCCGCATTCAGGAAGATCGTCGCTGGTGCGAGCAGCGCGAGGCGTTGCGCGCCCTCTGCAGGCTTGGGGATCAACTCAGGCGCGATCGACGGCAGCACCAGCGCATCCACGCCGATCACGCGAATCGAGAGGGGCGCCGACAAGCCCGGCGCCAGCGCCACCGTCTGGACCTCGAGCACCGGGCTCGCCAACGCCACGCGCGGATCGGCGACGACGCGCGCGAACAGCGACTCGTCGAAGCTGCCTTGGGCCGCGCGCAACTCGAGGTCGGGCTGCCCGTTGACCGAACGCACCGCGCTGGAAAACTCATCGAGTGCCGAGGCATTGATGAGTTGCACCGAAAAGGCCAGCGCCACGCCCAGCATCACCGCCACCACCGCTGCCGCGTTGCGCCACGGATGGTGGCGCAATTCCTGCCAGGAGAAAGTGGAGAGCAGGGCGCGCATGCCGCGATTGTGGCGCGTGAGAAAACGCCTGGAATCGTGAAGCTCGCCCTTGGTCGGAAAGCGCGGGCCCTCAAGAATGCGCCCCAGACATCGAAACAGAACAGGGAGAACCGCCATGACTTTGCAAGACCTCGCCTTGAGCGTGCGTGAAATGAGTTCCAGGACCTACTCGTGGGTGATTCTCAAGGGCACCGGCGAACAAGGTACCTTCGTCTCCTATGCGGAGTTCGACGTTTCCGAGCGCACCTACCTGAGTTATTCCGATGCGCTGGTCGCCGGCTTTTCCAGGCTGCGGGCGCTGGGCGGGCGGGATGGGCCGCGCTGGATTTGAGTCGGCACACACGGGATCGCAGGCGGGTTCAATTTCGCTGCGAATATTGGCAAAGTCAGGAGACCCGTGCCGCCACGCGTGTCAGATGCGCCCGCACCGCCGGTTGCACGGCCAAGCCGATGGCGCGTTGATACGCTGCCCGCGCTTCCGCCGTCTGTCCCGCCTCCGCCAGCAGATGGGCGCGCGCCGCCCACCATGGCTGGTAGTTCGTCACGACGCCGCTATCGAGCGCCTCCAGCGCGGCAAGTCCCGCGAGCGGGCCATCGGCACGCGCCACCGCGCAGCAACGGCTGACTTGCGCACCAACGCTCGGCCGCAGCGCGAGCAGCCCGTCGTAGAGCGATACCAGCGCCGTCGCTGGCACGTCGGCGCCGAGCCCTCGCTGGATGTGGGCTGACTGGATTGCCGCTTCGAGTTGATAGGGGCCGCGCGCCGAGAGGTTTGCCGCGTGTCGCAGCGCGTGCTCGGCCTCGGCGATCATCGGCCGGCTCCATTGCGCGGTGTTCTGCGCATCCAGTGGCACATAGCTGCCAGCCGCATCACGCCGCGCCGCCGCGCGCGATTCGCAGAACAGCATCAGCGCCAGCAACCCGAAGGGCTCGGGCTCGCCCGGCATCAGGCGACACAGGATCGCGCAGAGTTCCATCGCCTCGTTGCTCAGGCGTCGTGTGCTGTCGGTGCCGTCGATGTCGTCCCAACCTGTGCCGTAGGCCGCGTAGATGCCGTCGAGCACATCCAGCAGGCGATCCGGCAGGTCGCGCGCTTCGGGGAATTCGAAGGGAATGCCCGCCTGCCGGATGCGTGCCTTGGCGCGCGTGAGTCGCTGGCCCAAGGTGGCCGGCGCGGTGAGAAACGCACCGGCCATGCGCTGCACGTCGAGGCCGAGCACGGTTTGCAGCATGAGCGGCGTGCGCGCCGCCGCATCGATGGCGGGATGCGCACAGACGAACAGCAGTCGCAGGCGCTCATCGGGAACGGCGCCTGCGGCCTCGCTCTCGGTGAATTCGTCGGCCAGCAGGTGCAGGGTCTGCGCCGCGGCCTCGCGCACCTGGTCGTGACGCCACGCGTCGAGCGTCTTGCGCCGCGCCGTCGTCACGAGCCACGCGGCCGGGTTGTCAGGTACACCCGTGCGCGGCCAGGTTTCGAGGGCGCTTTCGAATGCGTCTGCCAGCGCGTCCTCGGCCAGCGCGATGTCGCGCGTGCGGGCCGACAGGATCGACAGCAGCCGGCCGTAGGAGTCGCGCGCCGCGCGCTCCGCGGCACGGCGCGCTGCCGCTTCCGGGTTCACATTGCGTCGCGCGGCATCACCGGTCGCACTTCCACGCCGCCGGTGGCGGCGCAGGGCGCGCGGGCGGCCCATTCCAGCGCCGCGTCGATGTGCGGCACGTCGATGACGAAGTAGCCGCCGAGCTGCTCCTTGGTGTCGGCGAAGGGGCCGTCCTGCACCTGGCGCTTGTCGCCGCGCACACGCAGCGTGGTGGCGGTGGAGGGCGGTAGCAGGCCATCGCCGTTGACGACAGTGCCGGACTCGTAGACGGCGCCGACGTAGGCCATCCAGCTGGCCTTGTGCGCTTCCGCGCGCTCGTCGCCGTACTTGGCGAGGTCATCGGGGGTGACATAAAACATCAGCATGTATTGCATGGCGGGCTCCTTGAAAAAGGGGTTGTCGAGCAGTATGGCTCGCCTCCATGACGCGCGGGCCGCGTGCGTTTCGACAGCGGCGTGAAAGTTTATTTGTGGCTATTCGTCGCCTTCCGTCGTGCCGCCCTGCGCCGCATCGACGCGCTCCATGTTCTCCAGCAAGCGCAGCAGGTAATGCAGCGTGTGCACGATGTCATTGACCGAGAAGCCGTCCAGCGCCTGCTCGTAGTAGTTGTGGATCTTCGGCAGCGCCTGCGCCAGCCAGACGTCCCGGCCGGACGGCGTCATCGTGATGAGGCGCGAGCGTCGGTCGCGCCCGTCAGGTGCCATGCCCAGGTGGCCGTCGCGCTCCATGCGGCCCAGCAGGCCCGACAGGTTCTGCCGACTCACCTTCAGGTAGCGGGCCAGGTCGCCCACGCTCATGCCGCCTTCCGCCTCCTCGCGCGACAGCGCGCCCAGCACCGCCCACTGCTGCGTGGTCAGCCCTTCGGCCTCCACGGCCTTGGTGCCCGTTTTATGCAACATATTTGCGCTTTGGTAGAGGCGGAAGAAGACGCGATTGGCCAGGTCCATGCGAGTCGAGTCGTCTTTTTGATTAGGGATTACCATGGTGACTCTGCTTGTGAAAGAAGTTGATGAGCTAGAGGCAAGGCGCCTATGATACGACAACATATTGACGTATATCCGGGAATCGTCGACTCGAATGGCGCGACGATACCAAGCTTCAACCTCAAGGAGAGACATCATGGAAAGATTCAAGGGCAAGACGGTGGCGCTCACCGGCGGCGGTGGCGGCATCGGCGGCGCGACCTGCCGCCGATTCGCGGCGGAGGGCGCCGTCGTGGCGGTGCTCGACATGAACCTCGAAGCGGCGCAGCGCGTCGCCGAGGGCATCCGTGCCAATGGCGGCAAGGCCGAGGCATTCAGGTGCGACATCACCGACCGCGCTAGCGTCGACGCGGCCATCGCGGCCGTCGAATCGACGCTGGGCCCCATCGACGTGCTGGTCAACAACGCCGGCTGGGATGTGTTCAAGCCTTTCACCAAGACCGAGCCCGCGCAGTGGGACAAGCTCATCGCCATCAACCTCACCGGCGCGCTGCATATGCACCATGCGGTGCTGCCGGGCATGGCCTCGCGCAAGGCCGGGCGCATCGTGAACATCGCATCGGACGCGGGGCGGGTCGGCTCCTCGGGCGAGGCGGTGTATGCCGCATGCAAGGGCGGGCTCATCTCGTTCTCCAAGACCATCGCGCGCGAGCATGCGCGGCACGGCATCACGGTGAACGTGGTGTGCCCCGGCCCGACCGACACCGCGCTGTTCGCCGATTACAAGGAAGGCGCTGGCAACCCCGAGAAGCTGATGGAAGCTTTCACCCGCGCCATACCGCTCGGCCGCATCGGCCAGCCCGACGACTTGCCGGGTGCGATCCTCTTCTTTGCCAGCGACGACGCCGGCTTCATCACCGGCCAGGTGTTGAGCGTCTCCGGCGGCTTGACCATGAACGGCTGAACAACCCACACACCCCAGGAGACTCATCATGGAATACGAAGACATCCTCTACGAAGTGCGCAACGGCGTCGCATGGATCACCATCAACCGCCCCGAGAAGATGAACGCCTTCCGTGGCACCACCTGCGACGAACTCATCAAGGCCCTGAACCGTGCCGGCTATGACCGCGCCATCGGCGCCATCGTGCTGGCCGGCGCAGGAGACCGCGCCTTCTGCACCGGCGGCGACCAGTCCGCGCATGACGGCAACTACGACGGCCGCGGCACCATCGGTCTGCCGATGGAGGAGTTGCACGACGCGATCCGCAACGTGCCCAAGCCGGTGATCGCGCGCGTGCAGGGCTTTGCCATCGGCGGCGGCAACGTGCTGTGCACCATCTGCGACCTGACGATCTGCTCCGAGAAGGCGATCTTCGGCCAGGTCGGCCCGAAGATGGGCTCGGTCGATCCGGGCTATGGCACCGCCTTCCTGGCGCGAGTGGTTGGCGAGAAGAAGGCGCGCGAGATCTGGTACCTCAACAAGCGCTACTCGGGCCAGGAGGCCGTGGCCATGGGCCTGGCCAACATCTGCGTGGCGCCCGAGAAGCTCGACGAGACCGTGCAGGAGTGGGCTGAGACCATCTGCGAACGCAGCCCGACCGCCATTGCCATCGCCAAGCGCAGCTTCAACATGGACACCGCGCATCAGGCAGGCATCGCCGGCATGGGCATGTACGCGCTCAAGCTCTACTACGACACCGAGGAATCGCGCGAGGGCGTGAAGGCCTTGCAGGAAAAGCGCAAGCCCGACTTCCGCAAGTACGCGAAGTGAGCCCGCCGCGATGAACCCCTATCTCGACGACGAACTCGAAGCATTGGCCGGCCACGCCCGGCGCTTCGCCACCGAACGCATCGCGCCCGGCTTCCTGGAGCGCGACAAGAACCGAACGCTCGAGCGCGGCCTGATGCGCGAGATGGGCGAGATGGGTTTCATCGCGCCCGAACTCGCCGAAGCGCATGGCGGGCAGGGCATGGGCTGCCTCGCTGCCGGCGTGATCCATGAGGAGATCGCCCGGGCCGACCTGAGCATGTCGTACATCAACCTGCTGGCATCGCTGAACGGACAGATCCTGTCGGAGCACGGCCGGCCCGAAGTGGTCGGTCCGTGGCTGTCGAAGCTGACGCGCGGCGAGGCCCTGTTCGCCATCGCGCTCACCGAGCCGCGCGGCGGCTCCGACGCGGCCAACCTGCGCCTGCGCGTGGAGCGCGTCGGCGACGAGTACGTCATCAACGGCGAGAAGACCTCGATCTCCGCCGCCGACCAGGCCGATGCCATCGTCGTGTTCGGCCGCACCGGCGCGGTGAGCGACGGCGCGCACGGCGTCACTGCCTTGCTGGTGCCGGCCGATGTGCCGGGCCTCACGCGCAACCGTTTCGACTGCCACGGCCAGCGCGCCATCGGCCGCGGCTCGCTGTTCTTCGAGAACGTGCGCGTGCCGGTCGATCATCGCCTCGGCGAGGAGAACAAGGGCTTCGTGCAGGTGATGCAGGGCTTCGACTTCTCGCGCGCGCTGATCGGCTTGCAGGTGCTGGCCGTCGCCCGCGTGGCGCTCGAGGAAACGTGGGACTACGTCGCGCAGCGCGAGGCCTTCGGCAAGCCGCTGTCCGCCTTCCAGGGCGTGTCGCATCCGCTGGCCGACTTCGACACGCAGGTCGAGGCCGCGCGCCTGCTGTGCCTGCAAACCCTGTGGCTGAAGGACCGCGGCGCGCCGCACAGCGCCGAAGCCGCGATGTGCAAATGGTGGGCGCCCAAGCTGGCGTACGACTGCATCCACCAGTGCCTGCTGATGTTCGGCCACGGCGGCTACGACCGCGGCGCGATGGAGCAGCGCCTGCGCGACGTGCTGGGCTTCCAGATCGGCGACGGAACAGCGCAGATCATGAAGACGGTCATCGCGCGCGCACGCGCCGGCCGCTCCGCGGTTCCGGCCTGACCCTTCCACAAAAGACCAGAAGAGACACACATGCAATTCGACGCCGTACTCATTCCGTCCCGTCGCGCCGCCATGGTCGCGCAGGGCTTGTGGCACGACCGCACCATCAACGACGACTTCGATGCCTGCCTCGCTGCTTGCCCGGACAAGACCGGCATCGTGGCGGTTCAGGTCGAGAGCGGCACCGTCACGCGCATGACCTACCGCGAGATGGCGCGCATGGCCGACCGCATCGCCGTCGGCCTCACGCGTCTGGGCGTCGAACGCAATGACGTGGTCTCCTGCCAGTTGCCGAACTGGTGGCAATTCACGCTGACCTATCTCGCGTGCTCGCGCATCGGCGCCGTGCTGAATCCGATGATGCACATCTTCCGCGAGCGCGAGCTGTCGTTCATGCTCAAGCATGGCGAGTCGAAGGTGATGATCGTGCCGAAGACCTTCCGCGGCTTCGACCACGAGCAGATGCTGGTCGACTTGCGGCCCAGTCTGCCGGCCATGCAGCACCTCGTCGTGATCGGCGCGACGCAGGATGGCCAGCCGGCGCCGCACAGCTTCGAGGCATTGCTGGGCGGCCCGCACTGGGAAGACGAACCCGACGCGCAGGACATCCTCACGCGCCACCGCCCCGGCCCGGACGATGTCACGCAACTCATCTACACCTCCGGCACCACAGGGGAGCCCAAGGGCGTGATGCACTCGGCCAACACGGTCATGGCCAACATCATTCCGTATGCGCAGCGCATGGGCCTGACGCAGGACGACGTGGTGCTGATGGCCTCGCCGATGGCGCACCAGACCGGCTTCATGTACGGACTGATGATGCCCATCATGCTCAAGGCCACGGCCGTGTTGCAGGACATCTGGGAACCGGCACGCGCGATCGGCCTGATTCGCGAAGAGCGCGTCACGTTCACGATGGCGTCGTCGCCGTTCCTCGCGGACCTGACGCGCGGCGTGTCCGAAAGCGGCCTGGCCGTGCCGACGTTGCGCACCTTCCTCTGCGCCGGCGCGCCGATCCCCGGCCCGCTGGTCGAGCAGGCGCGCAGCGTGCTCAAGACCAAGATCGTGTCGGCCTGGGGCATGACCGAGAACGGCGCCGTTACCACCATCGAACTCGACGACGATGACGAGCGCGCCTTCGCCACCGACGGCAAGCCGCTGGCCGGCGTGGAGATCAAGGTGGTCGACATCGACGGCGCAAGCCTGCCGCCGGGCGAGTCGGGCAAGCTGCTGCTGCGCGCCTGCTCCAATTTCGGCGGCTACCTCAAGCGACCGCATCTCAACGGGACCGATGCCGATGGCTGGTTCGACACCGGCGATCTCGCGCGCATCGACGCGCGCGGCTACCTGCGCATCACGGGGCGCAGCAAGGACGTGATCATTCGCGGCGGCGAGAACATCCCGGTGGTGGAAATCGAGTCGCTGCTGTACCGCCACCCCGCGGTGCAGATGGCGGCCATCGTCGCCTACCCGGACGAGCGCCTCGGCGAACGGGCCTGCGCGGTGGTCGTGCCACGCCCCGGCCACGAGATCGACCTGCCGTCGATCGTCGACTTCCTCAAGGCCCAGAAGATCGCGTTGCAATACATCCCGGAGAGGCTCGTGGTGCGCGACACGATGCCGTCCACGCCATCGGGAAAGATCCAGAAGTACAAGCTGCGCGAGCTGCTGCGCGCGGAGACGGCGTAGAGGCTCGAGCCGCCATGCAGCCCTCGTCGCCGGGCCAGCGGCGATGGACACGGCCGAGCTTCGAAGGCTGCTCGACGACGAGGGCAAGCGCCTGTCGAAGCTGACCCGCGAGGCGAAGATCGCGCTGGCCTGGCACGCCGGCCGGCCCGATGGGCTATCTTCGGTGCCATGCTTCAACTCCCCACCTATGACGACGTCTTCGCGGCCGCCAAGCGGCTCGATGGCCATGCCCACCGCACGCCCGTGCTCCGCTCGGCCACGGCCGACGAGCGATGGGGCGCGCAGTTCTTCTTCAAGTGCGAGAACTTCCAGCGCATGGGCGCGTTCAAGTTCCGCGGTGCGTTCAATGCGCTGTCGCAGTTCGACGCGGCGCAGCGCAAGGCCGGCGCTATCGCCTTTTCCTCGGGCAACCATGCGCAGGCCATGGCACTGGCGGCGCGCATCCTCGGCATGCCGGTGGTCATCGTCATGCCGCACGATGCGCCGGCGGCCAAGCTCGCGGCCACGCGCGGCTACGGCGCCGAGGTGGTGCAGTACGACCGCTTTGCCGAAGACCGGGAGGCGCTGACAAAGCGCATCGCCGCGGACAGAGGAATGACGCTGATCCCGCCCTACGACCATCCCGACGTCATCGCGGGGCAGGGCACCGCGGCGATGGAACTGATCTTCGAGACCGGCCGGCCGCTCGATGCGCTCTATGTCTGCCTCGGCGGCGGCGGCCTGACCAGTGGTTGCGCACTGGCCGCGCGCACGCTGATCCCGCAATGCAAGATCTACGGCGTCGAGCCCGAGGCCGGCAACGACGGCCAGCAGTCATTCCGCAAGGGCGAGATCGTGCACATCGACACGCCGAAGACCATCGCCGACGGTGCGCAGACGCAGCATCTCGGCCAGTACACCTTCGGCATCATCAAGCGTGATGTGACCGACATCCTCACCGTCACCGATGCCCAGCTCATCGAAGCCATGCGCTTCTTTGCCGAGCGCATGAAGATGGTCGTCGAGCCGACCGGTTGCCTCGCATTTGCGGCGGCGTGCGCGGCCGGGGACGCGATCCGCGGCAAGCGCGTCGGCATCATCGTGAGCGGCGGCAACGTCGACATGGCGCGCTATGCCGAACTGCTGTCGGGAGCGAGCGCAGCATGACGATGAATGCCGACATGCACTTCTACGAGCCGCGCCTCGGAACGGGCCTGCCGCACGATCCATTCAACGCGATCGTCGGGCCGCGTCCCATCGGCTGGATCTCGTCGCGCGGCGCGAACGGCGGCGTGAACCTTGCGCCCTACAGCTTCTTCAACGGCTTCAACTACACGCCGCCGATCGTCGGTTTCGCCAGCATCGGCTACAAGGACACGGTGCGCAACATCCAGCAGACGCGCGAGTTCGTCTGGAACCTGGCCACGCGGCCGCTCGCCGAGCAGATGAATGCGAGTTGCGCGATGGTGCCGCCGGAGGTCAACGAGTTCGAGTTGGCGGGCCTCACGCAGGTGCCGTCGCGGCTGGTCTCGCCGCCGCGCGTGGGCGAGAGCCCGGTCGCGTTCGAATGCAGGCTCACGCAATCTTTCCAGTTGCAGTCCGCCGATGGCGGTGCGATCGAAACCTGGATGACGCTGGGGGAGGTTGTCGCGGTGCACATCGACCGCTCGCTGATCAAGGACGGTGTGTACGACACCGCCGCTGCGCGCCCGATCCTGCGGGGCGGCGGGCCGGCCGACTATTTCGAGATTTCGCCCGATTTGCGTTTCAGGATGCGGCGCCCGACCTGAAGGCTATGCTGAACAATTCCTCCAGAACCCGGCTCAATGCGTCTGCGGTTGAGGGATCGGTCGCACCGCGGCGCCCGGTTCGTCGCCCGTTGCCGGCATGCGCATGAATTCGGCCAGGTGCAGGTCGTCCGGCACGGTGTCGACGATCTGTTCCATGTAGGCCGGGTAGTTGGCGGTGCGCAGCAGCAATTCGATGCCGGCACGGCCCAATTTCTGGCGGACCATTTCGCACCGGGCACGCAGCATCTGGATCACGCGCTGCTCGGCCTCCAGCAAGGCCGTGCGGGCCTCGAACCAGGGCTTGAATTCTTCGGCCGTCGGCCATGACTGCGGCGGCTGCAGCGCCCAGAAGTCCTTGCTTCGGCGCGGCAGCGCTTCATAGGCGGCCTTGTCTGCGAGATACGCGGCTTCAAGGGCGTCGGTGACTTGGCGATATTCCTCACGCAAGCTGGGCATAACGGGTGTTTTCCTGCTGTTGGGCCTCCAGTATGAGTGTGACAAAGCGTTTCAACGCGTCATTTCGATGAATTGTCTGAAATATTTCTTGACATTTTGAAATGACGTAAACCCTAAGAATTACTTTTCATTGAATGGTACGCCGACGTGTACTTTCATCGGACCCGAAACCGCCCCCGCCGGGGTGCGATATCGGCCGGAAATACGGTCAGGAAGCGATGCCGTCCGCGCGCAGGTGCAGCACCCGATCGGCGCGCGCCGCAGCCGCCTCCGAATGCGTGACCAGCACCAGCGACGCGCCATGCTCCCGCGTTTGCTGCACCAGCACATCCATGACGCGGCCTGCGGTGGTGGGATCGAGATTGCCGGTCGGTTCGTCCGCCAGCAGAAGGCTGGGGCGATGCACCAGCGCCCGGGCAATCGCGACGCGCTGCAACTGCCCACCGGAAAGCTGCTGGGGCAGGCGTTCGCCCAAGCCTTCCAGTCCCACGATCGACAACATCTGTTGCACGCGCGCTGCATCGATGTCGCCCAGCAGCATCAGCGGCAGGGCGACGTTCTGCGCCACGTCCAGATGGGGCAGGACGTGGAAGGCCTGGAACACGAAACCCACTTGCCGCCGGCGCCACAGCGCGCGCGCCTCGTCGTCGAGCGTGGCCAGCGCGACCCCGTCGTGCCGGATGCTGCCGGCATCCCAGCTGTCCAGGCCGGCCATGCAGTTGAGCAGCGTGGACTTGCCCACGCCCGATTCGCCGACGATGGCAACGAACTCCCCGGCCGCGACTTCGAGCGATACATGCTCGAACACGGCCGCATCGCCGTAGTGCTTGGCCAGATCCTGGACTTGGAGCGTCATGTGGTCCGTGCAAGCGGCGCTGCGCTCATGGAATCTCCATGGCCGCATGCACCAGCTGCGCCATGGCGTCCGGTGCCTCGGCGGGAATGATGCGGCGGGCCGGCATGCTGCGCAGCCATGTGATTTGCCGTTTGGCGAGCTGCCGGGTGGCGGCAATGCCGCGTTCGCGAAATGCGGCGATGGACGGGCCGGCGCGGTCGCCGCAGGTCGATCGGTCGCACGGGCACTCGTCCAGGAACTCCCACGCCTGCCGATAGCCGACGCACCGCATCGACGGCATGTCGGGCCGCAGGTCGCCGCGCGCCCGCAGCGCGCGTACCTCGTCGAGGAAGCCATCGTCCAGCATCGCATCGAAGCGGCGCGCGATGCGCTCGTGCAACCAGGCGCGGTCCGTCGGCTCGAGGGAAAAGAGGATGCCTGCGGGCGAGCCGGCCGTGTCCGCACGCCCGGCATGGCGTGCCGCGTGGAAGCTCGACAGCGGCTGCCCGCTCGCATGCCACACCTCCAGCGCGCGCTGGATGCGCTGGCTGTCGTTGGGCGACAGGCGGGCGGCGGCGATGGGATCGATCTCGGCCAGTTTCGCGTGCATCGCGGGCCAGCCCAATGCCGCGCCTTCGGCATCGAGGCGCGCGCGCACGGCGGGCTCGGCCGCGGGCATCGCGTCAATGCCATCGATCAGCGCCTTGAAGTACAGCATCGTTCCGCCGACCAGCAGCGGCATCCGGCCGCGCGCACGGATTTCCGCGACCAGCCGCGTGGCGTCCGCGACGAAGGCGGCGGCGTTGTAGCTCTCGCTCGGATCTCGGATGTCGATGAGGTGGTGCGGGACGGCAGTCAGTTCGGCAGCGCTGGGCTTGGCGGTTCCGATGTCCATGCCGCGATAGACCAGCGCCGAATCGACACTGACGATCTCGACCAGGCGTTCGCGCGCCAGTGCCAGTGCGGCGGCCGTCTTGCCGCAAGCCGTGGGGCCGGCGATGCCGAGCCACGCTGCCGCAGGGGCCGGACGGGAAACGGCCATGTCGGCGGTGGAAGAGGGCATGCGCCCGAGGTTAACAAAGGTGCGCCAGGCGGGCCGCGGGGCGGCTGTGGCCGAGGCGCTTCGTCAAATGCTCAGAGCTGCCGGCCGCCGTCGTACGGCCGCATGGCTGCGGCGCGCGGTGGCGCCGTGCCGGGCGCGGCCTGCTGCTGCGATGCTGCCGGGTCGGGCGCCCTGACGCTGAACAGTTGCTCGAGCGCCTCGCGGTACTCCGTCCCGCCGACCGTGTTGGTGCTGTAGTGGGATCCGTTCCGGACCAGCACGAACTTCTTCGGACCGGTGGCGGCGTCATACAGCTTGCGGCCGAGTTCGGGGCGGATCAGGTTGTCGAGCGCACCATGTACCACCAACAGCGGCGCGCCGATGTCCTTGACCTTGGCGAGCGCATCGAAGGGTTGCGTGATGAAAGGCTGGAACGGCAGCCAGCCCCACTTGAAGCTGCTCACCACGTCGGAGATGGAGGTGAAGGTGCCCTCGACGATGACGCCGCTTTCGTCCTTCACGCTGGCCGCCAGGTCGATGCCGATGGCGCCTCCCAGCGAGTGCCCGAAGATGTAGCGGCGCTGCTGCGGATGCCGCGCCGCGAGCCAGGCCCAGGCCGCGCGCGCATCCTCGCGCGCGGTTTCTTCCGATGGCAGGCCCTTGGTGCTCTTGCCGAAGCCGCGGTAGTCGATGGCCAGCACCGAGAAGCCCAATTCATTCATCCGCCGGATGCGCGGCGCCGAGCCGCTGACGTTGTAGCGCGCGCCGTGCAGGTACAGCAACACGGGCGTGTCGGCCGATTCGGGCTTGGCGCCGAGCCAGAGCCCGTGCAGGCGGGCCGGCTCGCCCGTGAGCGAGGAGCGGAAGTCGATCCACACCTGCTCCATGCCGGCCGTCTGTTCAGCCGTGTTGCCCCAGCTCTGGTCGCTCGGCTGGAAGATCCATTCGCGCTGGCGCTCATCGAGCGTGGAACAACCACCCGCGAAAAGTGCGCTCAGGGCAATGGCAGAAGCGAGGAAGGCCCAACGTTTCATGTTTGTGGCAGAGGGAGACCTGGCTGGCGCGAAAGTTCCGGCGGCCTGCCAGCAATGGCCGCGACAAGGTCATGCAACGCGCGTGCCCGCCGATCGGACGACACGTTTCTGAATGTTACCGTCCTCGCAGGAACAGCGCGTCCAGTTCACGCAGCGAGAGTTGCCGCCAGGTCGGCCGCCCGTGGTTGCACTGGTCGGAGCGTTCGGTGGCTTCCATCTGGCGCAGCAGCGCGTTCATTTCGTCCAGCGTCAGGCGCCGGTTGGCGCGCACCGCGCCGTGGCAGGCCATGGTCGACAGCAACTCGTTCTGCGCCCGCTGCACCACCGTGCTGGCGTCGTGCTGGCCCAGTTCGGCGAGCACGCTGCGGGCGAGTTCGACCGGGTCGCCATCGGCCAGCGTGCCGGGCACGGCGCGCACCGCCAGCGTGCGGGGCGAAAAGGGCGAGATTTCCAGGCCCAGCGTCGCCAGTACGTCTGCGCAGGCCTCGGCGGTGGCGACTTCCTGCGGCGTCGCGGCGAAGGTGGCGGGGATCAGCAGCGGCTGGCTGGTGATGGCGGCGCCGTCAAGCTGGGTCTTGAGCCGTTCGTAGACGATGCGCTCATGGGCCGCGTGCATGTCGACGATGACCAGGCCCTGGCTGTTTTCGGCCAGCACGTAGATCCCCTGGAGCTGGGCGATCGCGCGGCCCAGCGGCCAGGCGTCCGCGTTGGCGTCGCCTGTGGTCGGGAGGGGTGCGGCGGGTTGGAAGGTGGGGGAGAAGGGCGCGGCGGGCTGTTGCGCGGGCTGCGGCGTTGTCGCCCAACCCATCGGCGGGGTCGTGGCGCCGTCGAGTCGTTGCGCGGGCCACATTGCAGCCGCATCGCCCAGGCGTCGCTCGGACGCAAAGTGGATGGCCGGCTGTGCCCACGGTGCCGGCGCGGCAGGCTGGGACTGCTTGAAAAAGGGTGCGGCGGGCGTGTTGACCGCGTCCCCCGCACGCGGTGCGGCGAGCGCATCCTCGATCGCATGCCGGACCGCCTGGTGCACTTCGCGGCCATCGCGAAATCGCACTTCGATCTTGGTCGGGTGCACGTTCACGTCCACGCGGGCCGGGTCGATCTCCAGGTAGAGCGCATACACGGGTTGGCGCTGGCCGTGCAGCACGTCTTCATAGGCGCTGCGCACCGCGTGGGCCAGCACCTTGTCGCGGACGAAGCGGCCGTTGACATAGAAGAACTGCTGGTCCGCGCGCGAGCGTGCGGCGTCCGGTATGCCGGCGCGGCCCACGACACGCACGGCGCCACCCGGCCGATCGACTGCCACGCTCTGCGCCACGAAATCGTCGCCCAGCACATCGGCCAGGCGTTGCACCTGCGCCTCGGGGCCCGAGGCGGCGCGCCATTGCTCGACCAGCTTGCCTTCGTGCCAGATCGAGAAACCGACATCCGGACGCGCCAGCGCCTGTCGGCGCACCGCCTCGACGCAGTGCGCCAGTTCGGTGGCATCGGTCTTCAGGAACTTGCGGCGCGCCGGCGTGGCGTAGAACAGTTCGCGCACTTCGAGCGTGGTGCCGATGGCGCGCGCCACCGGGCGCAGTTCTCCGGTCCGGCCATCGAGCGCCCAAGCGCTGTCGGCGCCGGCCGTGCGCGAGAGCAGCGACAGGTCGGCAATCGCATTGATCGCCGCCAGCGCCTCGCCCCGGAAGCCCATCGTGCCGACGGTTTCGAGCTCGCCGAGGCTGGCGATCTTGCTGGTGGCATGGCGACGCAAAGCCACGGTGAGTTCATCGCGCGGAATTCCGCCGCCGTCGTCCTCGACCGAAATCAGCCGCACGCCGCCGGCCGACAACCGCACCGTGATCTCGCGCGCGCCGGCGTCCAGCGCGTTGTCCAGCAGTTCACGCACCACCGACGCGGGCCGCTCCACCACCTCGCCGGCCGCGATCTGGCTGATCAGTTCGTCGGGCAAATCGCGGATGGGGCGGCGGGTGGAGGCGGGGGAGAGGGGGGCGTTCACGCAGTGATTCTAGGATTTGCCGGGCGACGCAGCGGTGCTGCGTCCTGGCATGCGCAGGGCGAGGAATGCGCCGATCCTGGCCTCATAGGCCGCCGGTGCAAAGTGGTGAAGATCGACATGCGCCGCGCCGTCCTGCCAGCGCAAGGGCGGTCATGCGCCAATGCAGCAGGAAGAAAGAAGCCACGAATGAAGTTCCGGTGATCAGGTCGGGGCCATCGAAGCGATTTCCGTGGCGGATGCACGCCCGGTTCAGCACCCGTACAGGCGGGCCGCGCAGCCCCCCGGATAATCTCCCGCCATGGACATACTCAGTTATTTCGTCGACTTTATCCTTCACGTCGACAAGCACCTCGAAGCATTCGTCATCGCCTATGGCCCTTGGGTCTACGCGCTGCTTTTCCTGATCGTCTTCGTCGAGACCGGCGTCGTGGTGATGCCCTTCCTGCCCGGCGATTCACTCATCTTCATCGTTGGCGCACTGTGCGGTGTCGGCCACATGGACTTTGCGCTGGCTTGCGTTGTGCTCATTGCCGCAGCGATCCTGGGCGACCAGTCCAACTTCGCGATCGGGCGATTCTTCGGGCCGAAGGTCTTCCAATGGGAGAACTCCCGCCTGTTCAACCGAAAGGCCTTCGACCAGGCCCACGCGTTCTACGAGCGCTACGGTGGCGTGACCGTGATCCTCGCTCGCTTCATGCCGTTCATCCGCACCTTTGCGCCGTTCGTGGCCGGCGTGGCGGCGATGAATCGCGCCAGGTTCACGATGTTCAACATCGTGGGCGCCTTGGTCTGGGTGCTGGGCATTGCGACGGCGGGCTACTTCTTCGGCAACCTGCCGTTGGTTCGCGAACACCTCGACAAGATCATCTGGGCGCTGATTTTCATACCGGGCGTGATGGCGATCTTTGGCGCATGGCGTGCGGGCCGTGCGGAACGCGAGCGTGCGGCGTTGCAGAAATAAGCCCCGTTCGAGGGTGGAAGGTTCGAGTCCCAAAGGTCATGAAACAATGTGTGACTTTGTTCTGATATTGTGTCTTCCTACGCCGTCCGACGAATTGTGAGTCGAGCCCCGCCGCGTAGCATGCCCTCCATGCAAGCCCCACAACCCGACACTTCCGAATACGCCGCGCTCCTGGAAAGCATTGGCTCCGCAGTCAGGTTGCCTGCGCTGGTGCGGGAAGAAGACGACACCGCGCATCATCCCTGGGCAGCCCGGGCGATGGCCATGACGCATGCCTTCCTTGCGATGGCGTCCGCGGCGGCACGACCGACTACGTGAGCCTGCCGAGACTCAACAAAAAAGGCGTGTCGATGACACGCCTTTTTGCTGGCCAGCCGCTCCTCGCGCCGGCCCGACCGATTCAACTCGCTCAGTTGCTCGGACCGTTGTACGGGTAGTAGTTGTTGCGGTTGTTGTTGTAGTTGCGCTGGTCCGCGTTGCGTCCAACCTCGTTGCCGATCAGGCCGCCAATCGCCGCGCCGCCAACAGTCGCCGCAGTGTTGTGCCCGATGGCTTGGCCCACCAAGGCACCGCCCACTGCACCCGCGCCCACGCCCAACTGCTGGTTGGGCCCGGTTCCCGCGCAACCCACCAATGCCATTGCCGAAGATGCTGCAGCGGCCGCGATCCAGAGACGTGCTTTCATGATGTCCACCTTTCGTTTTGAAGTGATGGACTCATTGTGCGAACCCCCTCCAGCGGGGCTGTAGGAGACGGTCCCGGTTATTTGCGCGACGCCGCGCGGGGCTTGTGCACGCGCAGGACCCGGCGTTTGGCCGGGCATTGATGACGGCTACAGTTGCCGGCTGCGAGCCAGCGGCGGGTTCTGCGTGAAGTAGCGCTGGATGCCGCGCATCAGCGCATCGGCGAGGTTTTCCTGGTAGCTCACCCGACGCAGATTGGCTTCTTCCTCGGGGTTGCTGATGAATGCGGTCTCGACCAGCACGCTTGGAATGTCGGGCGCCTTCAGCACGGCGAAGCTGGCCTGTTCGACCTCGCCCTTGTGCAGCCGTCCCACGTTTCGAATCTCGCCGAGCATCGCGCCACCGAGCTTCAGGCTGTCGTTGATCTGGGCCGTGGTGCTCATGTCGAGCAATGCGCGTTGCACCTGCGCCTCATGGCCGCCGACGTTGATGCCGCCAACCTTGTCTGCCTCGTTTTCCTTGTTGGCCAGCCAGCGCGCCGCACTGCTCGACGCGCCGCCCTGGCTCAGCGCGAACACGCTGGCGCCGCGCGCTGCGGGCGTGGTGAAGGCGTCTGCGTGGATGCTCACGAACAGGTCGGCCTGCACGCGGCGGGCCTTCTGCACGCGCACGCCCAAGGGCACGAAGAAATCCGCGTCGCGCGTCAGGAATGCGCGCATCGGGTTGCCGTTCACGCTGCCCGCGTTGATGCGGTCGCGCAGCCTGAAGGCGACTTGCAGCACGATGTCTTTTTCGCGGGTGCCGGCCGGCCCGGTGGCGCCAGGGTCTTCGCCGCCGTGGCCGGGATCGAGCGCGACGATGATGAGCCGATCAGTGCGGCTGGAAGTGGCGACACTGGGACCCGCTGTCGCAGCCACGGGCGGCGGTTTGACCGGGGTGACACCGACGACAGGCGGCAAAGTCGGCGGCGCCGAGAGCGTTGGCGAACCGCCGGGACTTGCGCCCTGGGTGGCCGGTGCGGGCCGCATCGATTGCTGCGCCATCAGTTCGCCGAGCGCGTCGCCTGTGGAAGGCGCGGCGCGCGTGGCGTTTTGCGGCTCGCCGGTGCGCGGCAATTCGCGTGGGGCGATGCCGGCCACCGTGGTGTCTGCGTTGCCCTTGGCGGTGGAAGACGGCGCGTCGCGCAGGCGCTCGGCGATGAGGGCTTCCATCGGATCGACCGCCTGCTGCGGATAGAGGTCGAGCACGAGTCGATGCTGGTACGCGGCGACCGGCGCGAGCGAGAACACCTGCGGAACCACGGACTGCTTCAGGTCGAACACGATGCGCACCACGTTGGGCGAGTTCTGCCCCACGCGCAGGCCGTTGATGTACGGGTCACCCGGCTTGATCTTGCCGACCAGTTCGCGCAGCGCCGGGTTCAGCTCGATGCCTTCGATGTCGATGGCCAGGCGCGGCGGATTGCCGACCACCAGCTGCTGCGTTTGCAGGCGCCCGTCGGATTCGATGGTCACGCGGGTGTAGTCGGCGGCCGGCCAGACGCGCACGGCCATGATGGTTGCGCCATGCGCGATTTCCTGCACGCCGAGCAGCAGCACCAGGCTGCCTGCCTTCAACAGGTGGCGGCGATTGGGGTGCTCAAGAGTCATTGAAAGGACTTCGCGCTCATTCAACGAACCCGGCCAGCAATTGCCGGCCGCGGGCGGTGTTCGCGCGAAGGCGCACGGTACGGGATTGGTCGGTCATTGCTTCGATTTTAATAGCAAGGTCTGCAAGCGGAATGCGGCCTGCGGCGTTTTCGGGCCATTCGGCGAGCTTGAGGCCGGGGCCCGCGAAAATGTCACGGAAGCCGGCGTCTTCCCACTCCTGGGGATCGCTGAAACGGTAGAAGTCGAAATGAAAGATCGCGAGGCCATCGGGTGCCTCGTGCGGCTCGACCACCGCGTAGGTCGGGCTCTTGATGCGGCCGGCAATGCCGAGCGCGCGCAACAGGTGTCGCACGAAGGTGGTCTTGCCGGCGCCGAGGTCGCCACGCAACTCGACGAACGCATCACGCAACGCCGGCTTGTGCGCCAGCGTCTGCGCAAAGGCCGCGGTGTCCTCTTCGGTGTGCCAGACGCGCACGGCGTCTTGCGTTTCTACAATCGGCAGGTGATCGGCAGCCATCCACTCGTGATTCGTATTCAGGCGCTGGCCCGGGAACTGGGATTCTCCCAAATCGGCGTGGCGGGCATCGACTTGTCCAGTGCCGAGCCCGGACTGATGGCATGGCTGGCCGAAGGCTTCCATGGCGACATGCACTACATGGCGGCCCATGGCGCGCGCCGCGCCCGGCCGGCCGAGCTGGTGCCGGGGACGGTCACCGTGATCACCGCGCGCATGAACTACCTGCCGCGCGATACGCCCGCCGATTGGCAGGCCATCGAGTTCGACCGTCTCTCGCGACCGGGCGAGGCGATCGTGTCGCTCTATGCGCGAGGACGCGACTATCACAAGGTGCTGCGCTCGCGACTGCAGAAGCTGGCCGACCAGATCGCCGCTGAAATGGGGCCGTTCGGGCATCGCGTGTTCACCGATTCGGCGCCCGTGCTGGAGGCCGAACTGGCATCGCGCAGCGGCCAGGGCTGGAGGGGCAAGCACACGCTGGTGCTGGACCGCGAGGCGGGCTCGATGTTCTTCCTCGGCGAGATCTACGTCGACGTGGCATTGCCCGCGAGCGAACCGGTGACGCCGCATTGCGGAAGCTGCACCGCCTGCATCGACATCTGCCCGACAAGGGCGATCCTGAGCGCCCACAGGCTCGATGCACGGCGCTGCATTTCCTACCTCACCATCGAGCATGCCGGGGCGATCCCGGTCGAGCTGCGGCCCTTGATCGGCAACCGCATTTACGGTTGCGATGACTGCCAGTTGATCTGCCCCTGGAACAAGTTCGCGCGCCGCAGCGCGTTGCCGGACTTCGATCAGCGGGAAGGGTTGACGGGGCGGCATCTGGCGGAGTTGATCGCGTGGACCGAGGACGAGTTCCTTCGATGGACGGAGGGCAGCCCGATTCGTCGCATCGGGCACGAGCGGTGGCTGCGCAACCTGGCCGTCGGGGTCGGCAACGCCCTACGCATAACGCCTTCGGACCCGGGATTGGTTGACGCGCTGAGGGCCCGGCTTGCGCATCCCTCCGCGCTGGTTCGCGAGCATGTCGAATGGGCGCTGGAACAGGCCCAGGCCAGCAACTATCTCAACACCCCCAGCGCGAACGGCAGGCTCAACACCCCCAGCGTCGTCGACAGCGTCACCAGCCCCGCGACGAACGGCCCGTTGTAGCCCATGCGAGCCGCCAGCACATAAGCGCTGGAGGCCGTGGGCACGGCGGAGAAGGCCAGCAGCACGGTGGCCTGCGTCGGCTCCAGGTGCAGCAGGCGCGACAGGCCGAACGCGACCAGCGGCAGGACCAGGTGCCGGATCGCGAGCACGCAGCTTGCGAGCACCTTGGCACGCGCCAGCGTGGCGAACTGCATACCCGCACCGGCGGCCATCAGGCCCAGCGCCAGCGAGGCGCCGCCGATGCGCGAGAGCGTGGGCTCCAGCCACGGCGGCACCCTGAAGCCGAGCACGTTGGCCAGCAGGCCGGTCGCCGTCGCGATGATCAGCGGGTTGCGTATCAATTGCCGCAGGAAGCCCGTTTGCGCATGGCGGGCCATCGGCCAGACGGCGGCCACGTTCAGCAGCGGCACGCACACGCCGATCAACACCGCGATCAGCAACAGCCCCTGCGGGCCCGCAAGCCGGTCGGCCAGCGCGAGGCAGATGAAGGAGTTGAAGCGGAACGAGACCTGCGCGCTGGCAGCGTGATCGGCGCGATCGATATACCGGCCCAGCCACGGGAGATGGGGCAGGGCATACGACAGCCCGACGCCGCACAGGCTCATGGCGACGCCCGCTCCCAGCATGCTCGACGTCGCCGCGAAGTCGAAGGGGCTGCGCACGATCGAATGGAACAGCAGCACCGGGAACAGGAAGTAGTAGACGAGGCTTTCGACCTGGTCCCACACGCGGCGGTCGAGCGCGGTGAAGCGGCACAGGAGCCAGCCGCAGGCGATCAGCGAGAAGTCGGGGAAGAGCAGTTGCGCATAGTTCACGGGGGTGCTTGTCTCGCATGAAGGCCGCGCATGATGGAGCGCGCCTCAGAGCATAAACGGGCAATCACGCGGGTATTTCAGGGCGCGGCTCCGCGGGCATGCCGCTAGCATGAGGCTCATGTTTGCAAATTTGTACTGGAGAGTTCAGTGAACTTGAATCGTCGTCAATGGAGTGTGGGCGCCGTTGCCATGGTTGCGTTTGCCGGCCAGGCCTGGGCAGAGGGCTATCCCAACAAGCCGATCGAATTGAGCGTGCCCTTCGCACCGGGCGGCACCACCGACATCGTGGCCCGCGTCATCTCCGAGCCATTGGCCAAGGTGCTGGGGCAGCCCGTGATCGTGATCAATCGCCCGGGCGGCGGCGGCATCGTGGGTGCGGCTGAAACCGCGCGGGCCGCGCCGGACGGCTACAAGCTCGGCGTGGCCACCGTGTCGAGCACGGCGGCCAACCCGGCCATCAATCCGAAGACGCCCTATGACCCGATCGCCGATTTCACGCCGATCACCAACATCGCCGCCACGCCGAACATCATCGCGGTGAACCCGAACTTCCCGGCGAAGAACTACGCCGAGTTCGTGGCCGAGTTGAAGAAGAACCCGGGCAAGTATTCGTATGCGTCGTCGGGCACCGGCGGCATCGGGCACCTGCTGATGGAGTTGTACAAGAGCCTGACCGGCACCTTCGTGACCCACATTCCCTACCGCGGTGCGGGCCCGGCGCTCAACGACGTGGTGGCGGGCCAGGTGGCCATCATGTTCGACAACATCCCCTCGGCCATGCCCTTCATCAAGGCGGGCCGTCTCGTGCCCATCGTGGTGTCCGCGCCGCAGCGGTTGAAGGAATTGCCCAATGTGCCGACCTTCAAGGAAGTCGGGCTGGAGCCGGTCAATCGCATGGCCTACTACGGCATCCTCGGACCCAAGGGCCTGCCCAAGGAAGTCGTCGACAAGATCGCCGACGGCGTGAAGAAGTCGGTGGAAGACCCGGCCGTCAAGAAGCGCATCGAGGACACCGGCTCGCTCATCGTGGCCAACACGCCCGAGCAGTTCGCGGCGCAGATCAAGGCGGAATTTGCGGTCTACAAGGATGTGGTGAAAAAGCAGAACCTCTCTTTGGACTGATCACGGCACCGTCCCACCAGAAGCCGCCGCGGGCGGCTTTTTCAATTTGGGTATGGTTGCGCCCATGACCGTCGCCGCGACCTCTTCCCAAAGCTCCGCCATCACGGATTTCGTCGATGCGCTGTGGCTGGAGCACGGCCTGGCGAACAACACGCTGGAGGCGTACCGGCGCGACCTTGAATTGTTCGAGCGCTGGCTGGCGGAGCGCAGCGTCGCGCTGGATGCCACGCAGGAGCATCACCTGCAGGCCTACATGGGCGCCAAGCTCGCCGACAAGGGCAAGGCCACCTCGGCCAACCGGCGGCTCACCGTGTTCAAGCGCTACTTCCGCTGGGCCTTGCGCGAGCGTCGCATCACCGCCGATCCGACCCTGCGCCTGAGCCCCGCGCGGCAGTCGCTGCGCGTACCCAAGACGCTGACCGAGCAGCATGTGGAAGATCTGCTCACGGCGCCCGAGGTTGACACGCCGCTTGGCCTGCGCGATCGCGCGATGCTGGAACTCATGTACGCCAGCGGGCTGCGCGTGAGCGAACTGGTCACGCTCAAGGTGCTGAACATGAGCCTCAACGACGGCGTGCTGCGCGTCGTCGGCAAGGGCAGCAAGGAGCGGCTGGTGCCCTTCGGCGGCGAAGCGCGGCGATGGATCGAGCGCTATCTCAAGGAGGCGCGCCCCGAGATCCTCGATGGGCAGCAAACCGATGACCTCTTCGTGACCGCACGCGGCTCGGGCATGACGCGCGTGATGTTCTGGATCATCGTGAAGAAGCACGCGCTGCGTGCCGGCATCCATGTACCGCTTTCCCCGCACACCTTGCGCCACGCGTTCGCCACGCACCTCCTCAACCATGGCGCCGACCTGCGCGCGGTGCAACTGTTGCTGGGCCATGCAGACATCTCGACGACGACGATCTACACCCATGTCGCGCGCGAGCGCTTGAAGCAACTGCACGCGCAGCATCATCCGCGCGGCTGAATGGTGCCCACCGCCGAAGCGCCCGCGGCGCCTTCAGTGGAAATCTGGAATGGAAAAGGGGATTTTCAAGATGAACCTGGCGTTCACCCGACGCGACCTTGCGATCACTGCACTGGCTGCATCCGCGCTCTGGAGCGCGCGTGCGCGCGCCCAGGCCCTTCCCAAGGTCCTCCGCATCGTCGTGCCCTATCCGCCGGGCGGCGTCAGCGACAACGTGGCGCGAGCCTTGGGCGAGAAGCTCGCGGCGCAACTCGGCACGACGGTGATCATCGAGAACCGGGCCGGCGCCAGCGGCAGCATCGGCATGGACGCGGTGGCCAAGTCCGCGCCGGACGGCGCCACGCTGTGCTTTTCTGCCACGAGCCCGCTGGTGCTGAATCCTCATCTCGCGAAGTCGCCCTTCGACCCGTTGAAGGACATCGTGCCGGTGGCGAGCGTGATGTATTCGCCGGTGCTGCTGCTGGCCACGCCCGCCGAAGCGGCGAGGGACTTCAAGGCGCTGCTGGCCGAAGCGAAGGCCAAGCCGGGCGCCATCCGCTGGGCCACCTCCGGGCTGGGTTCGCTCGGCCACATCGTGCTCGCGCAGTTGCGTGCGAGCGCGGGCATCGACGTGACGCATGTGCCGTACAAGGGCGGCGGCCAACAACTGACCGACGCATTGAGTGGGCAATTCGAGATCCTGTCGACCAATGCCGGTCCGACGTTGACCGCGCACATCCAGAGCGGCAAGCTGCGGGCGCTCGCCGCGGGCGCACCCGCTCGGCTCGACAGCCTGCCTGCGGTGCCGACGCTGGGCGAACTCGGCTTCGAGACGGCGAACCTGTCGTCGCTTTTCGGCGTGTTCGCGCCGGCCCGCATACCGGGCGCGCTGGTCGATCGCTACAACGCCGAGATCAACAAGGCGCTGGAGAGCCCCGAACTGCGCGCCAAGCTGCTGGCGGCGGACAACGTGCCGACGACCCGCGGCGCGGGTGACTTCGCAAAGGCCATCGCCGCGGAGTACGAAAGCAACGGGCGCATCATCAAGGCCGCGAACATCAAGGCGGAATAGACGGGTCTGCCATCATGGGCGTCCCATCCATCCCACCGGAGCAAGCCATGGCCGACAAGGCGCTGTATCTCGACGATCTGAAAGTCGGCGATCGATTCACGAGCGAGGGGCACGAGATCGACGCGGAGCAGATCAAGGCTTTTGCCAACCTGTTCGACCCGCAGCCTTTCCATACCGACGAAGAGGCCGCGAAGAGCACCTTCTTCGGAGGACTGGCGGCCAGCGGATGGCACACCGCTGCAATCACCATGCGCTTGCTCGTCACCAGCGGCCTGCCGTTGGCCGACGGCATCATCGGCTCGGGCGGCCAGCTCAGCTGGCCCCATCCGACGCGGCCGGGCGACGTGCTGCGCGTCGAAGCCGAGGTGATGGAGATCGTGCCATCGCGCTCCAAGCCCGATCGCGGCATGGTCCAGATGCGGTGCGAGACGCGCAACCAGCGCGGCGAGGTGCTGCAGCACTTCCTGCCGAAGCTGGTCGTGATGCGTCGACGATAGGGGTAGCGGGAACGGGAACGGGAATGGGAACGGACAGCCGAACGCAGAGGGCGCAAAGGCTTCGCAAAGATCGCAAAAGAAAACCAGAGAAGCCTTTGCTTTTTCCTTGTCTTCTTTCGCGTCCTTGCGGAACCTTTGCGTCCTCTGCGTACGGCTGTCCGCTCCCGTCTTCCTGGGTCAATTGCGCTGGTTCAGTCAGCCTGTGACAGCGCGCCCAGCTCCTCGTCCGTGAAGCCGGCACGCGAGCGCGCATCGAGGTTGAACGGCGGTCGCAGCCGCGGTGCTTCGTGGCGGCGATAAAGCATGCGGTAGTGGGCGATCGGGTCCAGCCCGTCGCGCTCGCAGAGCCAGCGATACCAGCGATTGCCGACGGCCACGTGGCCGATCTCGTCGCGCAGGATGATGTCGAGGATGGCGCTCGCGGCCACGGCATCGGGCGTGCCGATTCGCGCCAGCTTGGCCTGGATCAGCGGCGTGGCGTCGAGCCCACGTGCTTCCAGCGTGCGGGGCACCAGCGCCATGCGCGCTGTCACATCGTCTCTCGTTTTCTCGCACATGGTCCACAGGCCGTCATGCGCGGGAAAGTCGCCGTACTGCCAGCCCATCCCGCGCAGGTGCGCGTGAAGCAAGGCGAAGTGCTGCGCCTCTTCGTCGGCGACGCGCCACCAGTCGCGGTAGTAGGCCTCGGGCATGCCGCCGAAGCGCCAGACGGCATCGAGCGCGAGGTTGATGGCGTTGAATTCGATGTGGCAGATCGCGTGGATCAGCGCGGCGCGGCCCTCGTCCGTGAAGGGCGAGCGCTGCGGCACCGAGGTGGCGGCGACTCGGACGGGCCGCGCCGGCCGCCCCGGCACGCCGGACTCGTCCACCACGCCGCGCAGTTCGTCCGAGCCGATGGCATCCACGGCCGCGAGCGCCGCCGCCGCGCGTGCCGCGGTCACTTTTTCTGCGGGATCTTCGATGCGCAGCGCGGCAAGGGCGCTCAGGCGATGGTGCATCCCTACAATTCTAGTTTTGCTCCCTGGAGACCCTGACGATGGCGATCTATGAACTCGACGGCGTGGCGCCGCAACTTGGCGATGGCGCATGGGTCGCTGACAGCGCACAGGTGATCGGCAACGTGAAGCTGGCCGACAACACCAGCGTCTGGTTCGGCGCGGTGTTGCGCGGGGATACCGACACCCTGACCATCGGCCGCAACTCGAACGTGCAGGACCTGTCGGTGCTGCATGCCGATCATGGTTGCCCGCTCACCATCGGCGAGAACGTCACCGTGGGGCATCAGGTGATGCTGCATGGCTGCACCATCGGCGACAACTCGCTGATCGGCATTCAATCCGTCATCTTGAATAACGCGAAGATCGGCCGCAACTCGATCGTTGGCGCCGGCAGCGTGGTCACCGAGGGCAAGGAATTTCCCGACAACTCGCTCATCATCGGCGCGCCCGCCAAGGCGGTTCGCACGCTCGACGATGCGGCCGCCGCCAAGCTGCGGCAAAGCGCCGAGCACTATGTACAAAACGGCCATCGCTTCGCGAAGGGCCTGAGGAAGATCGCCTGATTGCCCAGGCGACTGAAGGATGATTTTGAGCGAGCTGCACAAGTTCTTGTTTGACGGAATGCCCGTGCGCGGAATGATCGTGCGCCTGACCCAACCCTGGACCGAAATCCTGGCGCGGCGGGCATCGAACTCCACCACGGGTGCCTATCCGCCGCCCGTCGTGGAGCTGCTCGGCGAAATGACGGCTGCGGCAACGTTGATACAGGCCAACATCAAGTTCAATGGCGCGCTGATCCTGCAAGTCTTCGGCGACGGGCCGGTGAAGATCGCCGTCGCCGAAGTCCAGGCCGACCTGAGCCTGCGTGCCACGGCCAAGGTGATGGGCGCCATTCCTGACAACGCGCACCTCTCGGAGATGGTCAACGTGCACAGCAAGGGCCGCTGCGCGATCACGCTCGACCCGAAGGACAAGGTGCCCGGCCAGCAGCCCTACCAGGGTGTGGTGCCGCTGGTGGGCGACCACAACGACAAGTTCGGCAAGCTCAGCGACGTGCTGCAGCACTACATGCTCAAGAGCGAGCAACTCGACACGACGCTGGTGCTGGCGGCCGACGACAAGGTGGCGGCCGGGTTGCTGATCCAGCGCCTGCCGGTGAAGGGCGAGGCCAACCTGCTGCGCAGTGGCATCGCGGAAGCGCACCAGGACCAGATCGGCCTCAACGAGGACTACAACCGCATCTCGATCCTGGCCTCCAGCCTGACGCGCGACGAGCTGCTGACGCTCGACGTCGACACCATCCTGCATCGTCTGTTCTGGGAAGAGAAGGTGCTGCGATTCGAGCCGCAGGCCGGTCTGCTCGGGCCGCACTTCGCATGCACCTGCAGCCGTGATCGCGTGGCCGGAATGATCCGCGGCTTGGGCATCGTGGAGGCGGAAGAGATCCTGGCCGAGCGCGGCGACATCGAGGTGGGCTGCGACTTCTGCGGCAAGCAGTACCGCTTCGATGCCGTCGACGCGGCGCAGATCTTCAAGTCGCCGGGCGACCAGCCGCCCGGGACGGCGATCGTCCAGTAGGGACGGCGCGGGTCAAGTCCCGGGGGCTGCGCATCATGGCGGTGGACGTGGGGTTCCGCTGGCCGGAGGCGCCCGGTCCGGGGGGGCAGGGACTGACCGCTATTGCCGCCCCGCGACGAGGTCGCTGAACAGCCGGTGCTCGCAGGAAGGATCGGAACACTTGTCGCAAGGCCACTGCCACGCCGAGCCGGCGCCACGCCGCACCGGGGCCCCCGTGGGGCGCTCGCGTGAAGCGATCGAATGGATCGCGTTCCAGGCACTGGCCAGTCGCTCGGCGCCCGTGCCGTGGACGACGGCGTAGCCGATGCCGGCGCCAGCCAATGCGCCGCGCAGCCGCCCATCGAAGGGCTCGCGCACCTGCGGGCCTTCGCGCTGCAGGCCGTCATCGACCCAGGGCAAGTCGAGCGCGGTCAACAGCGTGATCGTGTACCGGCACTGCGCGGCCGTTGCGCCGGGGTAGAGCGAGGTGTCACCGAACAGGGTGTCGCTGTAGACGGCAATCGACAATGCGGTGGTGTCCGCCACGACAACGCCGCTGCGTGCGGCTTCGACGATGCGGCGCGTCTGCTCGTCCGCGATGGCCTGCAGTTCATCACGCCGCGGTGCGCGGCCTTCGCGCATGCACCATTCGCGCAAGTGCTCCGGAACCCACGTGCTCGCGATGCCGCGCTGCTGCAGCCGCGTGGCCAGCGCCTGCGCAAGTTCGGTCTTGCCGGTGCTCTCGGCGCCCAGCAGCGCGATCACGCTGCCGGCCGGGAGAGTCGGGGTCATGTGGGTTTTCCGGGCGCCGCACGCTGCGCCGCAGGCGCTTCGGGGGTGGGCCGCATCAGCGTGTGATCTGGACGAATACTTCGTTCGGCTTCACCATGCCGAGTTCCTGCCGCGCGCGTTCCTCGACCATCTCGAGGCCTTCGCGCAGGTCGCGCACCTCGGCCGTGAGTCGGTCGTTGATTACGGCAGCCTTGGCATTGGCTGCTTTCTGCGTCGCCAGCTTGTCCTCGAGCTGCGCCACGCTGCGCAGGCTGCCGCGGCCGTTCCACAGCTGCCATTGCAAGAACAGCAGCAGCAACACGAGCACGATGGGAGCGACGACGCGGGAGCGCATGATGCAATGTCAGCGCAGGCTGTAGAACGCCGAACGGCCCGGGTAGGTGGCAACGTCGCCCAGGTCTTCCTCGATGCGCAGCAACTGGTTGTACTTGGCGATGCGGTCCGAACGCGAGAGCGAGCCGGTCTTGATCTGGCCAGCGTTGGTCCCCACCGCAATATCGGCGATGGTGCTGTCCTCGGTTTCCCCCGAGCGGTGCGAGATCACGGCCGTATAGCCGGCGCGCTTGGCCATCTCGATGGCGGCGAAAGTCTCGGTCAGCGTGCCGATCTGGTTGATCTTGATGAGGATCGAGTTGGCAATGCCCTTGTCGATGCCTTCGCGCAGGATCTTGGTGTTGGTGACGAACAGGTCGTCGCCCACCAGTTGCACGCGCTTGCCAAGGCGTTCGGTCAGGTGCTTCCAGCCGTCCCAGTCGCCTTCGTGCATGCCGTCCTCGATGCTGATGATCGGGTACTTGTCGACCCAGGTCGCGAGCATGTCGGTCCAGCCTTCGGCCGTCAGCGTGAGGTTCTCGCCCGACAGCACGTACTTGCCGTCCTTGTAGAACTCGCTGGCGGCGCAGTCCAGGCCCAGCGCGATCTGTTCGCCGGCCACATAGCCGGCCTTGTCGATGGCTTCGAGGATCAGCTGGATCGCGGCTTCATGGCTTTCGACACTGGGCGCGAAGCCGCCTTCGTCACCGACCGCGGTGCTGATGCCACGGGAATTCAGGATGGCCTTGAGCGCATGGAAGGTCTCCGCGCCGTAGCGCACGGCCTCGCGGAAGCTCTTGGCGCCCACGGGGATGATCATGAACTCCTGCAGGTCCAGGCTGTTGTTGGCATGGGCGCCGCCGTTGATGACGTTCATCATCGGCACGGGCAATTCCATGCCGCCCATGCCACCGAAGTAGCGGTACAACGGCAGGCCGGATTCCTCGGCCGCGGCGCGGGCCACGGCCATCGACACGGCCAGCGTCGCGTTGGCGCCCAGGCGCGCCTTGTTGTCGGTGCCGTCCAGGTCGTTCAGCGTGCGGTCGAGGAAGGCTTGCTCGCTGGCGTCGAGGCCGAGCACGGCTTCGGAGATCTCGGTGTTGATGTTCTCCACGGCCTTCAGCACGCCCTTGCCGAGGTAGCGGCTCTTGTCGCCGTCGCGCAGCTCGATGGCCTCGCGCGAGCCGGTCGAAGCGCCCGAAGGCACGGCCGCGCGGCCCATGGTGCCGCTTTCCAGCAGCACGTCGCATTCGACGGTGGGATTGCCTCGGCTGTCGAGAATCTCGCGGCCGACGATGTCAACGATTGCACTCATTGCTTACCCTTTGTTTGAGAACTTGATTCTTACAGACCTTCGACGGCAATCATGTTCATGATCGCCGCGCCGGCACGCGCCTCGCGCGCCTTGCGGTATTCAGGCGTGTCGTAGAAGGCCTTGGCCTTCTCGAGGCTCGGAAACTTCAGCACGATCACGCGCGTGGGCTTCCAGTCCCCTTCGAGCGGCTCAACCTGGCCGCCGCGCACGCAGACTTCTGCGCCATGGGCCTGCATGGCGACGGTCGACCACTTCTTGTATTCCTCGTACTGCGTCGGGTTGGTCACCTCGACGTATGCGATCACGTATCCGCAGCTCATGGCGCCCCCACGCTCGGCATGGTCGTGTCCTCGCTGCGCCCCGCGGGGGCATCCGCAACGTGGAGCGATCCTGCGTTGCTCATGCCTGGAACCTGTCTTCGAGATAGCCGTTTTTCTTGGTGACCGCGTCGAGCGCGACCAGCGTCTCGAGGAGCGCTTTCATGTGCTTGAGCGGCACTGCGTTCGGCCCGTCGCTCATCGCCTTGGCGGGGTCGGGATGCGTTTCCATGAAGACACCGGCCACGCCGACGGCGAGGGCTGCGCGCGCCAGCACCGGAACCATCTCGCGCTGGCCGCCGGAACTCGTGCCCTGGCCGCCCGGAAGCTGCACCGAATGCGTCGCATCGAACACCACCGGCGCGCCGGTCTCGCGCATGATCGACAGCGAGCGCATGTCCGACACGAGGTTGTTGTAGCCGAAGCTGGCGCCGCGTTCGCAGGCCAGGAAGTTGTCTTGCTCCAGCCCTTTTTCCCTGGCGGCCGCGCGCGCCTTGTCGATCACGTTCTTCATGTCGTGCGGCGCGAGGAACTGGCCCTTCTTGATGTTGACCGGCTTGCCCGACTGCGCCACGGCGCGGATGAAGTCGGTCTGGCGGCAGAGGAAGGCGGGCGTTTGAAGCACGTCCACCACCTTCGCGGCCTCGACGATGTCGTCCTCGGTGTGGACGTCCGTCAGTACCGGCACGCCGAGTTCGCGCTTGACCTTGGCCAGGATCTCCAATCCCTTCTCCCGGCCCGGGCCGCGGAAGGTGGTGCCCGACGAGCGGTTGGCCTTGTCGAAGCTGCTCTTGAAGATGAACGGGATGCCGAGGCTGGCGGTGATTTCCTTCAGCGTGCCGGCGGTGTCCATCTGCAACTGATCGGATTCGATGACGCAAGGTCCGGCGATGAGGAAAAAGGGCTTGTCGAGCCCGATGTCGAATCCGCAGAGCTTCATAGGACCCCCACGCCTGCCACTACGTGAGCGGCACTCATGCAACCACCTTCATGAGCGGCTTGCTGCCTTCACCCTGCGCCTGATGCGCGAGCGCGGCCTTGATGAACGCATTGAACAACGGATGCCCGCCCCACGGTGTCGACTTGAATTCCGGGTGGAACTGCACGCCCATGTACCAGGGATGGATCTCCTTCGGCAATTCGACGATTTCGGTCAGGTGCTCGCGCTGCGTCAGCGCCGAGATCACCAGGCCGGCGTCGCGCAGCTGGTCCAGATAGTGCACGTTGGCTTCGTAGCGATGGCGATGGCGCTCGGTGACCACGTCGCCATAGATGCTGTGGGCCAGCGTGCCCGGCGTCACGTCGGAGCTTTGCGCGCCGAGGCGCATGGTGCCGCCGAGGTCGGACTTTTCGCTGCGGGTCTTGACGGTGCCGTCGTTGTCCTTCCACTCGGTGATCAGCGCGATCACGGGGCAGGGCGTGTTGGGCTCGAACTCGGTGCTGTTGGCATTCTTGAGGCCGGCCACGTTGCGGGCGTACTCGATGGTTGCGACCTGCATGCCGAGGCAGATGCCAAGGTAGGGCACGCCGGATTCGCGTGCGAACTTCGCAGCCGAGATCTTGCCCTCGACACCGCGCTGGCCGAAGCCGCCCGGCACCAGCACCGCGTCGTACTTGCCCAGGCGCGAGACGTCCTGCGGCGTGATGGTCTCGGAGTCGATGTACTCGATCTTCACCTTTGCATGGTTCTTCATGCCGGCATGGCGCAGCGCTTCGTTGAGCGACTTGTAGCTGTCCGACAGTTCGACGTACTTGCCGACCATCGCGATGGTGACTTCGTTCTGCGGATGCTCGACCTCGTAGACCAGGTCGTCCCAGCGATTGAGCTTGGCGGGCGGTGTATTGATGCGCAGCTTGTCGCAGATCAGGCCGTCCAGGCCTTGCTCGTGCAGCATGCGCGGCACCTTGTAGATGGTGTCCACGTCCCACATCGAGATCACGCCCCATTCGGGCACGTTCGAGAACAGCGAGATCTTGCTGCGCTCGTCGTCGGGGATCGGGCGGTCGGCGCGGCAGAGGAGGGCGTCGGCCTGGATGCCGATGGCGCGCAGTTCCTTGGCGGTGTGCTGCGTCGGCTTGGTCTTGAGCTCGCCGGCGGCAGCGATCCACGGCACATACGACAGGTGCACGAAGGCCGAATTGTTCGGGCCCATGCGCAGGCTCATCTGGCGCACGGCCTCGAGGAAAGGCAGCGATTCGATGTCGCCCACAGTACCGCCGATTTCCACGATGGCCACGTCCACCTCGTGCGAGGTGCCGATGCCGGCGCCGCGCTTGACGTATTCCTGGATCTCGTTGGTGATGTGCGGAATCACCTGCACCGTCTTGCCGAGGTAATCGCCGCGGCGCTCTTTCTCGAGCACGGTCTTGTAGATCTGGCCAGTGGTGAAGTTGTTGGCGCGCCGCATGCGCGTGTTGATGAAGCGCTCGTAGTGGCCGAGGTCGAGGTCGGTCTCGGCGCCGTCATCGGTGACGAACACCTCGCCATGCTGGAAAGGCGACATCGTGCCGGGGTCGACATTGATGTACGGATCGAGCTTGATGAGGGTGACTTGGAGGCCGCGCGATTCGAGCAGCGCGGCGAGCGAGGCGGAGGCGATTCCCTTGCCGAGGGAAGACACCACACCGCCGGTGACGAAGACAAATTTGGTCATGCCATTACCGAACGCAAAGGTCCGGGCAGTGGGAAATTGAGATTATAGATGCCGGGAATTGGCGCGCCCCGGCCTGCGCTGCGGGTCATTACACTTCCGCGCATATGCAAGATCTCGCTGGCAAACACATCGTCCTGGGCCTCACTGGCGGCATCGCCTGCTACAAGTCGGCAGAGCTATGCCGATTGCTCATCAAGTCAGGCGCAACCGTGCAGGTGGTGATGTCCGAGGCGGCGGAGCAGTTCATCACGCCGGTGACGATGCAGGCGCTGTCCGGCCGTGCGGTCTACGGTTCGCAATGGGACACGCGCGAGCCCAACAACATGCCGCACATCAACCTGAGCCGCGAGGCCGATGCGATCGTGCTGGCACCCTGCAGTGCCGACTTCATTGCGCGCCTCGTGCAGGGGCGGGCGGACGAATTGCTGAGCCTGCTGTGCCTGGCGCGCCCGCGTGACAGAGTGCCGCTGCTGCTCGCGCCGGCGATGAACCGCGAGATGTGGTCGCACCCGGCCACGCAGCGCAACTTGGCGCAGGTGCAGGCCGATGGCGCGATCGCGCTTGGCGTCGGAACCGGCGACCAGGCCTGCGGCGAAACCGGCGACGGCCGCATGCTGGAGCCGGTGCAACTGCTCGAAGACATCGTGGCCTTCTTCCAGCCCAAGGTGCTGGCCGGCCAGCGCGTGCTGGTCACGGCCGGGCCGACCTTCGAGGCGCTCGACCCGATCCGGGGCATCACCAACCATTCGTCCGGCAAGATGGGTTTCGCCATCGCACGGGCGGCGCGCGAGGCAGGCGCCGAGGTCACGCTGATCGCCGGGCCGGTCAGCCAGCAGACACCGCGTGGCGTGCGTCGTGTCGACGTGCAGTCGGCGCAAGGCATGCTCGAAAGCACGATGGGCAATGCGCAGGACGCGACGGTCTTCGTCGCCACGGCGGCGGTGGCCGACTGGCGCCCCGCCTCGCACAGCGACCAGAAGATCAAGAAGGACGGCAGCGGCCAGCCGCCGATGCTGCACTTCGTCGAGAACCCGGACATCCTGGCCACCGTGGCCAGGAGCGCGCGTGCCCAGAGCGGCGCGTTGTTCTGCGTCGGCTTCGCGGCCGAAAGCGAGAACCTCGTCGCCCATGCCAGCGCCAAGCGCGAGCGCAAGGGCATTCCGCTGCTGGTGGGCAACATCGGCCCGCTGACTTTCGGGCAGGACCACAACAGCCTGCTGCTGGTCGACGCGAACGGCGTGCGCGAGCTGCCGCGAGCCACCAAGCTGGCGCTCGCGCGTCAGCTCGTGGCCGAAATTGCCGCGCGCCTGCCCGCACGGAAGCCGCCATGAACCCGCAATGGAACACGCCACCCAACGGTGATTTCGCGCGCCTGGTCGAGAGGCTGGCGGCGGAGGCAGCGATGCCGAAGCGGCCGCCAGGCGAGAACGAACATCTGCTCGATGAGGGCATGACGCCGTCGGGCGCACCGCACGCGGGCGTCTCGCATCGGCTGCCGGCCACCCTCCCGTCGCCGGGCGCGGTGCCGCCGGCCACAGCCGCCGAGATCAGGCTGAAGGTGGCCAAGGGCCTGGCCGTCGCCTGGCTGGTGCTGTTACTCGCATTGATGGCGATGGGCGCGCCGCTGGCCGCGTTGACGCTGGTCTTCATCGGCGGGCTCTGGGCGGCCCACAGCCTGCGCCACCGCTTCCTGCCGCCCGGTTTCGGCAGCTGGCGCCAATGGCTCGAACACATCGCAAGACAACAACAGGAAAGACGCAGCAAGTGAAAGTGGACCTACGAATTCTCGATGCGCGCATGGCGGATCAACTTCCCGCCTACGCAACCCCTGGCAGCGCCGGGCTGGACCTGCGCGCATGCCTCGATGCACCGGTCACGCTGGAGCCCAACGGCTGGCAGCTGATCGGCACCGGCATCTCGATCCACCTGGCCGATCCTGGCTATGCGGCGCTGATCCTGCCGCGCTCCGGCCTGGGCCACAAGCACGGCATCGTGCTGGGAAACCTGGTCGGCCTGATCGACAGTGACTACCAGGGCGAACTCAAGGTGAGCGCCTGGAACCGCAGCAACACGTCCTTTGTGCTGCAACCGATGGAGCGGCTGGCGCAGCTGGTGATCGTGCCGGTGGTGCAGGCGCAATTCAACGTGGTAGACGAGTTCCAGCGCTCCGAGCGCGGGGAGGGCGGCTACGGCTCGACCGGCAAGCACTGAGCGCTTGAAGAGCAGTTGGCCGCGCTGGGCCTTCGGGCAAGCAGCATGATCATTCGGCCGTGGCTTGTTCCAGTTTTGAGATTTGCATCTGGCGCGTAAAGCGCGGAACCGTTGAGGAACCGTTGAATAAGCGACGTGCTCCTACACAGGCCGGTCATCTGGACGCGCAGCCGCGCGTTGGATGCATGTGTATTTCAGTGACAGTCGAGATTCAGCCCCATGGAACAGTCCATCATGAAAAAGCTTCCACGTATCGTTTCCGTCGCCGCATTGGTCCTGGCAGTCGCCACGCTGACGGCCTGCGTTGCGCCCGCGCCTTACACCACCAGCCGCTATCCGTACCAGCCGCAGGCGGCCTATCCGGCGCAGCCCGCGCCCTATACCGAGTACGGCCGCATCGCCAACATCGAAGTCTTGCGCACCGAGCGCCCGGGCACCGGCACCGGTGGCGCCGGCGCCGTGGCGGGCGGTGTGATCGGTGGCGTGGTGGGCAACCAGTTCGGCAGCGGCAACGGCCGCGCCGCGGCAACGGCCCTGGGTGTCATCGGTGGGGCGCTGCTCGGCAACAGTGTCGAGGCGCAGAACAACGGTCCGCGTGTGTATGAAAGTTATCGCGTGTCGATCCAGACCGAGAACGGCGCCTATCGCGCCTTCGATGTGCCGAACCCCGGCGACCTTCGCATCGGCGACCGCGTCCGCATCGACAACGGGCAGATCTCGCGGTTTTGAGCCCCCAGGGCCGGGCCCGGCCCGGCCCGTCCCCTGCGGGGGATCAAGTCGAGATGGCAAAGCCACATCGACTTGAGAGTCAGTGCAGCAGGTCGTTCCCCGGCGCCATCGATGGCACCTTGAAGAAACCTGTGCCAGCGGTGCCGCGGCCGATCTCTTCTTCCGTGGCTTCGCGCACGGAGCGAACCGTGATGTCGAGGCGGATCGCGATGCCCGCGAGCGGGTGGTTGCCGTCCAGCACCAGATGCTCGGGATAGACCTCGCTCACCGTGTAGAGCACGTCGCGCGGCATGTCGGGGTTCACGCCGGAGGGTAGCGCGGCGCCGTCGAAGGTCATGCCTTCCTCGGTGCCTTCGGGGAACAGCGCGCGCGGTTCCAGGAACAGAAGCTGGTCGTTGAAGTCGCCGAAGCCCTGTTCGGGTTCGAGTTGCAGTTGCACTTTCGCGCCGGGTTCATGCCCCTGCAGCGCGGCCTCGATCGCGGCGAAAAGGTCGTCGCCGCCCACCAGGAATTCCACCGGTTCGTCGAGTACGTCCAGCACTTCGCCGAGCGTGTCTTTCAGCGTCCAGGTCAGGCCGACCACGCATTGTTCAGAGATTTCCATCGCGATAATTCTCCCATGGAGATCAACAAACCCCTCGCCCTGCTGGGCGGACTGAGCGCCGCGCAGTTCATGCGACGGCATTGGCAGAAGAAGCCGCTGCTGGTGCGGCAAGCCGTGCCGGGCATGACCCCCCCGATCTCCCGTGCCGGCCTGTTCGAACTGGCCGCGCGGGACGATGTCGAATCGCGCCTGATCCGCCATGCGGAAAAGGGCTGGACCTTGCGCCACGGACCGTTCCCGCGCCGAGCCCTTCCGGCGGCGAAGCAGGCTGCCTGGACGCTGCTGGTGCAGGGCGTCGACACGCACGACGACGGCGTTCACGCGCTGCTGCGGCAGTTCAGCTTCCTCCCCGATGCGCGGGTAGATGACCTGATGATCAGCTACGCCAGCGACCAGGGCGGCGTGGGCCCGCATTTTGACAGCTACGACGTGTTCCTGCTGCAGGCCACGGGCCAGCGCCGATGGTCGATCGGCCGCCAGCGCGACCTGAGCTTGCAGAAGAACGTGCCGCTCAAGATCCTCGAGCGCTTCGAGCCGGAGCAGACCTTCGTGCTCGAGCCCGGCGACATGCTGTACCTGCCCCCGCGCTATGCGCACGATGGCGTGGCGGTGGGCGGCGACTGCATGACCTGTTCGATCGGCCTGCGCACGCCGGCCGCCGACGAACTGGCCGCGGACCTGCTGGTGCGCATTGCCGAGGCACAGGCGGACGCGCTCGAAGACCCGGATCGCAGGGCGCCGCCGCGCTACCGCGACCCGCAGCAACCCGCGGTCGAGCAGCCCGCCCAGATGCCGTGCGCGTTGCAGGCCTTCGCACGCGACGCGGTGCTGGCTGGCCTGCAGCGCGATCCGCATGCGATCGAGCGCGCGTTGGGCGAGTCGATGACCGAACCAAAGGCCAAGGTCTGGTTCGAGGCCCGCGATGCGGATGACGTGACACGCGGCGTCGCGCTCGACCGCCGCAGCAGGATGCTCTACGACGCACGCCATCTCTACATCAACGGCGAGAGCTTTCGGGCCGCGGGCCGCGATGCGACCTTGATGCGTCGCCTGGCCGATCGGCGTGCGCTCGAACCTGCCGACCTGGCGCGGGCGAGCGAGGATGCCCTGGCCTTGCTGGACGACTGGCGCGAAGCCGGATGGCTGCATGCCGCCACCTGAACACCACGCGGGCGCCATGTTGCCCGACGGTCCATTCGAGGGCCGGGAGGCCTTCCGCTCGCACCTCAGGATGGCAATGTCGGAGGCTGCGCGGCAGAACTGGCGCGAGATCGTCTTCAGCGACATCGATTTCGAGGACTGGCCGCTGGGCGAGCGCGCCAGTATCGAGTCGCTGCAGGCCTGGGCCGCCGCGGGCCGCAGCCTGGTCTTGCTGGCCGAGCACTTCAAGGTCTTCGAACGCGAGCATGCGCGCTTCGTTCGCTGGCGCCAGACCTGGAGCCACATCATCGATTGCCGGGCCTGCAGGGGCCCGGGGCTGCCGACGGTGCCCAGCGCGATCTGGACGCCGTCCTGGTGTCTGCAGCGCATCGACATCGACCATGCGCGGGGGATGTGTTCGGTGCAGCCGGAGCGGCGGCGCGCATTGCGCGAATCCATCGATGAATGCCTGCGCCAAGGGCGCCCGGCCTTCCCGGCCTTCACGCTGGGCCTTTGACCGAAAGGAGTGCTTTGGTTTTCAAAAGACCAGGAGCCTTGTCAGCCAACGCCGCGAATTGCCGGATGTCGCAGCATCCGGTCAGGATGGAGGACTAGAATTTTTTGTTCCATCCCATCCAAAGGAGACTTCATGAAAAAGACCGTCTTGCTCGCCTCGTTGGCCGCCGTGACAGCACTGAGTGCGTGCAGCAAGAAGGAGGAAGCACCGGCCGTCGTGACGCCGCCACCTGTGGTCGTGACGCCTCCCGCGCCCCCGCCTGCGCCTGCCGCGGAAGCGCCGGCTCCAGCGCCCGCCGCGCCTGCTGCCGATGCACCGGCCGCCGCCCCTCCTGCCCCGGCCGCGGACGCGCCCGCTGCGGCACCTGCAGCCGCCGATGATCCGAACAAGCCCAAGGACGCGCCGAAGTAAGCGCGACTGCCTTCATGGAAAAGCCACCCGCGAGGGTGGCTTTTTTTGTGTGCACGGTGCGAGAGCCGGCGACCTACACGTCGAGCCAGGGCGAGCCTGAAGCCGCATCGGCGGTGAGCATGTCTTGCTCCGACGTGCCTAGGGCCTGGGCGAGCACCTGCCGCACGATGGCGGGCCGGTTGTTCTGCTCGCTCAGATGCGCCGCCACCACATGTCGCAAGCCGCCATGCAGGACGGCTCGCGCAATGTCCGCGGCCGCGGTGTTCGACAAGTGACCATAGTTGCCGCCCACCCGATGCTTCAGGAAGGCGGGGTAGCTCGACTGGGCGAGCAAGTCGCTGTCATGGTTGCATTCGAGCAGCAGTGCGTCGAGGCCGGCCAGTTGCGCCAGCACGTAGGGCGTGGCGTGGCCGAGGTCGGTCAGCACGCCGAGGCGGCGGGCGCCGTCGGTGCAGACCAGTTGCAGCGGCTCCCGCGCATCGTGCGGCACGGTGAAGGGATGCAGCGAGAGCTCGCCGATCGCGATGTCGGCGCCGTCGCGGGCCAGGTGCAACATGCCTTCGAAGTCGCGGCCGCCGGTGGCGAGCCAGGTGCCCTCGCTCATCCACACCGGGATTCGATGGCGGCGCGCCAGCATGTGCGCGCAGCCGATGTGGTCGCCGTGCTCGTGCGTGACGAAGACGGCATCCAGCTGGGCAATGGCCAGTCCGGCCGTGGCCAGGCGCTTCTCCAGTTGCTTGAGCCCGAAGCCGCAGTCCACCAGCAGCCGGGTCGTGCGGCCCGCGCTGGCCGCTTCCACCAAGGTGGCGTTGCCGGTGCTGCCGCTACCGAGGCTTCTGAAACGGAGCATCGGTAGCGCTCGCCGTCGGCTTCACTTCACTTCAGGTCGTCGGCGATGACCTTCACGATGCGCTCTGCATTCGCCGAGGTCTCGGGCGCGCCCTTGTCGTTGAGCACGGCCACGGTGGTGGCTTCGCCCTGGCTCTTGACCTGGATGCGGTACTTGATCGGCGGGTCGGACTTGCCGGCCTGGCCCAGCGTGAGCATCCGGGCGATGAAGCCCGGGTCCTTGTTGGCATTGGGCGGAACGTAGCGCACGAAGTACGTGCCGGCGGCGCGGTCACGGTCTTCCACGGTGAAGCCGGTGCGGTCGAGCGCCAGGCCGACACGGCGCCATGCGCGTTCGAAGCCTTCGTTGATCTGCACCACGGGCTGGCCGTCGATGGTGCTGACCTTGGAGGTCTGCGCCACCGGGCCTGCCGCCACCAGGGCCTTCGATTGTTCCTGCGACACGCCGAGCTTGACCATCAGGCGGCGCAGGAATTCAGCTTCGAGGTCCGGGTCGGGCTTGCGCGGCTGCCAGATCGTCTGGTCCTTGCGGGCGGTGCTGTAGACCTCTTCCATGCCCCGATGGGTGATGTAGATCTCGGTGCCGTTGGGCGTGCGCTCCATGCGCGTGCGGAAGCGGTCGAGCTCGCCGGTGGAGTACACCGAGTCCATCAGCTTGCCGACGGTGCCGCGGATGATGTCCTGCGGCAGCTTGCCCCGGTTCTCGGCCCAGTCTGTTTCCATGATGCCGAGGTTGCGCTGGTCGGTGGTCAGCAGGAAGCCGCTTTCCTGCCAGAAGTCGCGAACCGGTTCCCACAACTGGTCGGCTGGCCGATTCACCACGATCCAGCGTTCGTTGCCTGCGCGCTCCATCCGCACGTCGCCGATGCTCGACACGGCGGTCGGCAGGGTCGGTGCGTTGGCGATGCCGGCTTGGTACGAATTCGCCGAGACCGGCGCGCCGGGAAGGGCGTAGCGGTTGTCGCGCGAGAGCTGGGTCAGGTCGGGCGGGACTTCGAGGGTCGGGGCCTTGCCGGCGCTCTTGTAGTCGATCTTGTCGGAGTCTAGAGCCGAGCAGGCCGCAAGGCTCGTGACGAGTCCGAGCAATGCAAGTCGCGAAATGTGGTTCAACGTCGTCTTCCTTCTGGAATATCGCAATTCAATGGACGCATGCGGCGCCGCAGGTTGTGAGTGGCTAGTCGGCAAAAAGGTTGCATGCGCGATTGCGCAATCGAGGCAGGCGTCAGTGAAGCAGGCCCGTGGCTTTCAGGGCGTCCAGCACGGCGGGCTGGGATGCCTTGCTGAGTTCGGTCAATGGCAGGCGCAACGCGTCTGTGCAAAGGCCCATGCGCGCCATGGCCCACTTGACGGGAATCGGGTTGGGCTCGATGAAGAGGTTGCGGTGCAGCGGCATCAGTTCGAACTGGATGCGCATTGCGGTGGCGACGTCGCCGGCCAGCGCGGCCACGCACAACTCGTGCATCTTGCGGGGCGCCACGTTGGCGGTGACGCTGATATTGCCCTGGCCGCCGCACAGCATGAGGGCGACGGCGGTCGGGTCGTCGCCCGAGTAGACGGCGAAGTTCTTCGGCACCTCGCGGATGAGCCATTGGGCCCGCTCGATGTTGCCGGTGGCTTCCTTGATGCCGATGATGCCGGGCACCTGCGCCAGGCGAAGCACCGTGTCGTGCGCCATATCGGCGACGCTGCGGCCGGGCACGTTGTAGAGCACGGTGGGCAGGTCGCCGACGGCTTCGGCGATGGCCTTGAAGTGCTGGTACTGGCCTTCCTGCGTCGGCTTGTTGTAGTAGGGAACGACCTGGAGTTGCGAATCCGCGCCCACACCCTTCGCGAACCTGGCAAGCTCGATCGCTTCCTTCGTGGAATTGGCGCCACAACCGGCCATCACGGGCACTCGGCCCTTGGCTTGCTCGACGGAAACGCGGATGATTTCGCAGTGCTCTTCGACGTCGACCGTCGGCGATTCGCCGGTGGTGCCAACGACGCCGAGGCAGTCCGTGCCTTCGGCAATGTGCCAGTCGATCAAGCGGCGCAATGCGGGATAGTCGACGCTGCCGTCGTCGTGCATCGGCGTGACGAGCGCGACGATGCTGCCAGTCAGTGGATCCAAGGGGGGTTCTCTTTGTTCGGGCCGAAAACCTGCCATTCTACTGATGTGATGCCGCAGCCCCGAAGCTCACGCCGGTTCCGCGGGTGCCCATGACGGCGCTTCCTGTTGCTTGCCGCCGTTTCGTGCCCTAGAGGCGCGGCGTGATGGTCAATTGCCGGGGCGGCGCTTCGAGCGGGTAGCGCGCCGACGCGCCCGCCGGGCGCACGGCCGCGATGCGCTGGACGAATCGGGCGGGATCGTCGAGAAAGCCGTCTTCGTAGGCGACCACGCGCAGTCCGGCGCTGGCGGCCAGCAATTCGCCGGGTCGCAGCAGGAAATCCGGACGCGAGGGCTTGCCGACGCTTTCGTTACCGGCTGCAAAAGTTTCGTAAAGGAGTACGCCTGAGGGTGCCACCGCCGCCACGATGCGGGGCAGGAGGGGGCGCCAGAGGTAATGGGTGACGACGACGGCATCGAACTGCTCGCCAGCGAACGGCCAGGGCCCCGATTCGATGTCGGCCTGCAGCACGCGGCCGAAGTGCGATGCGGCGGCGACTGCCTCGGGCGCGCGGTCCACGCCGGTGACGACATGGTCACGCCCGGCAAACCATCGCATGTGCCGCCCGGCGCCGCAGGCGATGTCGAGCACGCTGCCGCCCTCGGGCAGCAGGTGCGACCAGCGCATCACCCACGGGGAGGGTGCGCCGAACCCGTGCAGCGCACTCAAAAGCAGGCCCAGAGTTGGTCGATGAGCGTCACCATGAAGCCGGGACGGGTGTAGAGCGCGAACACCAGCGCCAGCACCACGCAGATGCCCAGCCAGGCGGCGGCGCGACGGATTCGGTGGCGGTTCTGGCTGGCCATGGGCTTCAGGCCGGCTGCGGCGTGACGCGCACGACGGCGCTTTCCTTCACCGGCAGATTGATCAACGCGGCAAACACGCCGAGCGCGATGGAGATGTACCAGACGATGTCGTAGCTGCCGGTGCGGTCGTACAGGGCGCCGCCCAGCCACACGCCGAGGAAGGAGCCGACCTGATGGCCCAGGAAGATGAAGCCGCTCAACATCGACAGGTGCGCCACGCCGAAGATCTGCGCGACCAGCGCATTGGTCGCAGGCACGGTCGAGAGCCACAGGAAGCCGATGGCGCCCGAGAAGACATAGACCGACAGCGGCGAGATCGGCACGAGCAGAAACAAGGCGATGGCGATGGCGCGGCCGAAGTAGATGGCCGCGAGGATCTTGCGCTTGGCGTACTTCTGCCCGAGCGAACCGGCGGTGTAGGTGCCGAACACGTTGAACAGGCCGATCAGCGCCAGTGCATAGCTGGCTACTTCGGGCGAGAGCCCCTTGTCGCGCAGGTAGCTCGGCATGTGCACGCCGATGAACACCACCTGGAAGCCGCAGACGAAATAGCCCGCCATCAGCAAGCTGAAGCTGGGTGTGCGGAAGGCTTCGGCCAGGGCCTGCCCGATGGTCTGCTCACGCCTGGCGCCACTCGTGGTGGAAGCCGGCTCGCGCAGGCCGAAGGCGAGCGGCGCCACAAGCAGTACCACGGCCGCCAGCGCGAGCAGGGCGGTCTGCCAACCCATGGTTGCAATGAGTTGGCCTTCGATCGGCACCATGAGGAATTGCCCGAAGGAGCCGGCCGCGGCGGCCACGCCCATCGCCCAGGAGCGGCGCTCCGCCGGGATCTGGCGGCCGATCACGCCGTAGACCACCGCATAGGTGGTGCCGGCCTGCGCGGCGCCGATCAGCACGCCGGCGGTCAATGCGAACAAGGTGGGCGTCGGCGAGAGCGCCATGCCGACCAGGCCCAGCGCATAGCAGGCGGCGCCGATCAGCAGCACGCGGAACGCGCCCAGCTTGTCGGCCAGCATGCCCGCGAATACCCCCATCACGCCCCACGACAGGTTCTGGATGGCGATGGCGAAGGAGAATGTCTGGCGCGACCAGTCCTGTGCCTGCGTGATCGGTTGCAGCCACAGGCCGAAGCCATGGCGGATGCCCATCGAGAGCGTGACGATCATCGCGCCGCAAAGGAGCACCTGCTTCAGGCTGAGGGGCTGGGTGGAGGAGGGGCGCATCCCGGCCAATGTACCCAAAAGCCATGGGCCGTTCCGGCGCTGGTCCATGGGCGATTGTTGAAATATCTTCGAGCCATTGATGCGCCCGGCGCATCGCGTTGCGGCGCAACCGATACCGAGTGGCTCTCCGACATGAAAGTTGCCTGTATGGGCATCCAGTTTTTATCAGGCTGGCTCACTACAATCCGCCCCCATGGCAACCCCCAGCAAGACAATTCCCCCGGCGTATTCCGAAGGCTCGATCCGTGTTCTCAAGGGACTCGAGCCGGTCAAGCAGCGGCCGGGCATGTACACCCGCACCGACAACCCGCTGCACATCATCCAGGAAGTGATCGACAACGCGGCCGACGAGGCGCTCGCGGGCTATGGCAAGAAGATCAAGGTGACGATGCATACCGATGGTTCGGTCGGCATCGAGGACGATGGCCGGGGCATTCCGTTCGGGCTGCACCCGGAAGAGAAGGCCCCGGTGGTCGAGTTGGTGTACACGCGCCTGCACGCCGGTGGCAAGTTCGACAAGGGTTCGGGGGGCGCCTACAGCTTCTCGGGTGGTCTGCATGGCGTGGGCGTCTCGGTGACCAACGCGCTGTCGAAGCGGCTCGAGGTCACGACGTACCGCGAGGGTTCGGTGGCCCAACTGGCCTTTTCGGCCGGCGACGTGATCGAGCCCTTGCAGATCCGTCCGCAGGAAAGCGGTAGCAGCAATCCCGACGGCGGGCGCGACCGCAAGCAGGGCACGACGGTGCGGGCCTGGCCCGATCCGAAGTATTTCGAGACGGCCACGCTACCGGTGAACGAACTCACGCACCTCCTGCGCAGCAAGGCGGTGCTGATGCCCGGCGTGACCGTCACGCTCGTGATCGAGAAGACCAGGGAGACGCAGCAATGGCTCTACAAGGGCGGCTTGCGCGACTACCTGATGCAGACGCTCAACGGCGAGCCGGTGATCCCGCTGTTCGAAGGTGCTGGCCATGCCGACAAGAATGCCGACAACTTTGCCGAAGGCGAGGGCGCCGACTGGTGCGTGGCCTTCACCGAGGACGGCCAACCGGTGCGCGAGAGCTACGTCAACCTGATTCCGACCAGTGCCGGCGGCACGCATGAGAGCGGGCTGCGCGACGGTTTGTTCAATGCGGTCAAGGGCTTTGTCGAACTGCATTCGCTGCTGCCCAAGGGCGTGAAGCTGTTGCCGGAGGACGTGTTCGCGCGTGCCTCCTACGTGCTGAGCGCCAAGGTGCTGGATCCGCAGTTCCAGGGCCAGATCAAGGAGCGGCTGAACTCGCGCGACGCGGTGCGGCTGGTGTCGAGCTTCGTGCGTCCCGCGCTGGAGTTGTGGCTGAACCAGCACGTCGACTACGGCAAGAAGCTCGCCGAACTGGCCATCAAGGCCGCGCAATCGCGGCAGAAGGCCGGCCAGAAGGTCGAGAAGCGCAAGGGCTCCGGCGTGGCGGTGCTGCCCGGCAAGCTGACCGATTGCGAGAGCAAGGACACGGCGCACAACGAGGTGTTCCTCGTCGAGGGCGACTCGGCCGGCGGCAGCGCCAAGATGGGCCGCGACAAGGAGTCGCAAGCCATCCTGCCGTTGCGGGGCAAGGTGCTGAACACCTGGGAGGTCGAGCGCGACCGGCTCTTTGCCAACAATGAGATCCATGACATCTCGGTGGCCATCGGCATCGACCCGCACGGGCCGACCGACACGCCCGACATGAGCGGCCTGCGCTACGGCAAGATCTGCATCCTGAGCGATGCCGACGTGGACGGCTCCCACATCCAGGTGCTCTTGCTGACGCTGTTCTTCCGCCACTTTCCGAAGCTCATCGATGCCGGCAACGTGTACGTGGCGAAGCCGCCGCTGTTTCGCATCGACGCGCCGGCGCGCGGCAAGAAGCCCGCGTCGAAGGTCTATGCGCTGGACGAGGGCGAACTCACGGCCACGCTGGACAAGCTGCGCAAGGACGGCGTGAAGGAAGGCGCATGGAGCATCAGCCGCTTCAAGGGCCTGGGCGAGATGAGCGCGGAGCAGCTGTGGGAAACCACGCTGAACCCGGACACGCGCCGCCTGCTGCAGGTGCAGCTCGGCCGCCTCGATTTCACGCAGACGCAGGGAGAAATCACCAAGCTCATGGGCAAGGGCGAGGCCGCCGCGCGGCGCGACCTGATGGAGTTGCGTGGCGATGACGTGGAGATCGATGTCTAGACTGCTGATCGCCTTCGTGCTGTCAATTTGCTTGCAGCACGGCGCGCTCGCGGCCGACATCTATGGCTACATCGACGAGAAGGGCATGGCGCATTTCGCTTCGGAGAAGCTCGATGCGCGCTACTTGTTGTTCTTCAAGGGCGGACAAAGCTTCGACACAGCCGATGGCATCGGTGCACCGGGGCGGCGCGGCAGCGGCAAGGCGCCGGCGGTGTCGCAAGCGCTGGTCGCGATGTTCGAGAAATCGCCCAACTACCGGGTCGCCAAGACGGCGTTGCAGGACGCGTCGAAGCGCCACGCGATCGACTACGAGCTGCTGCAGGCCCTGGTCGCGACTGAATCCGGCTTCGATGCGCAGGCGCTGTCGCCCAAGGGCGCGCTGGGATTGATGCAGGTGATGCCCGCCACCGCGGAACGCTACGGCGTGCAGGGCGACAAGCGCCGCTCCATCGAGGAAAAGCTCTATGACCCGCGCATCAATATCGCGACCGGCTCGCGCTACCTGCGCGACCTCATCGCGATGTTCCCGGGCCAGATCGAACTCGCGCTTGCCGCGTACAACGCCGGCGAAGGCGCTGTGCAGCGCGCCGGCAACAAGATCCCGAACTACCGCGAAACCCAGGACTACGTGCAGACCGTGCTGCAGCTCTACGCCTACCTGAAGCCCGGCGCCCGCGCCGGCATGGGCCGCGGCGGCAAGGCGCCGGGGCGCATCCGCATGGAGATGGTGGTGCCGCAGGGCGGGGCCATCGGCCGTGGAAACATGCCGCCGGAGCCGGGCAGCCGGACGCTCCCGGCGCTGCCGGATGCGCCTGCTGGGCCGGCCGCTGCGCCGCTCATTGCGCCCGCTTCCTGACCTGCCCGATCTACTTTAATTTTTTTCTCGAACTCTTTTGCTCATGGACTCCGAACCAACGCTCGACCTCTTGCCACCCGAAGACGATGGCAACGGCATCACGCTGGCCGACTACGCGCAACAGGCCTACCTCGAATATGCGCTGAGCGTGGTCAAGGGCCGCGCGTTGCCCGATGTGTGCGACGGCCAGAAGCCGGTGCAGCGGCGCATTCTCTATTCCATGTCGCGCATGGGGCTCGGCTTCGGCGGCGCCAATGGCACGGTCGGCGCCAAGCCGGTGAAAAGCGCGCGGGTGGTGGGCGACGTGCTCGGCCGCTTTCATCCGCACAGCGACCAGGCCGCCTACGACGCGCTGGTGCGCATGGCGCAAGACTTCTCGCAGCGCTATCCGCTGGTCGACGGCCAGGGCAACTTCGGCAGCCGCGATGGCGACGGTGCAGCGGCGATGCGCTACACGGAAGCGCGGCTGGCTCGCATCACCAGCCTGCTGCTTGACGAAATCGACGAAGGCACGGTGGACTTCGTGCCCAACTACGACGGCTCGACCCAGGAGCCGCGCCTGCTGCCGGCACGCCTGCCGTTCACGCTGCTCAACGGCGCAAGCGGCATCGCGGTGGGCCTGGCGACCGAGATCCCGAGCCACAACCTGCGCGAGATCGCCGATGCCTGCGTGGCGCTGATCAAGACCAACGGCAAGCTCAGCGAGGAAGAGCTGTTTGTCATCGTGCCCGGCCCGGACTATCCGGGCGGCGCGCAGATCATCAGCAGCCCGACCGACATCGCCGACGCCTATCGCACCGGACGCGGCTCGCTGAAGGTGCGCGCGCGCTGGAAGATCGAGGACCTGGCGCGCGGGCAATGGCAACTGGTCGTCAACGAATTGCCGCCGGGTGTCAGCACGCAGAAGGTGCTGGAAGAGATCGAGGAGATCACCAACCCGAAGATCAAGACCGGCAAGAAGGCGCTGAGCACCGAGCAGACACAGCTCAAGGCGGCGATGCTGTCCGTGCTGGACGTGGTGCGCGACGAATCGAGCAAGGACGCGGCGGTGCGCCTGGTGTTCGAGCCGAAGACCTCGCGTATCAGCCAGGATGAGTTCATCACCACGCTGCTGGCGCAGACCTCGCTGGAGACCTCTTCGCCGATCAATCTCACGATGGTCGGCATCGACGGCAAGCCGACGCAGAAGTCGCTGCGGCAGATGCTCAACGAGTGGATCGCGTTCCGCGAGATCACGGTCGAGAAGCGCTCGCGGCACCGGCTCGACAAGGTGCTGGACCGCATCCACATCCTCGAAGGCCGGCAACTGGTGCTGCTGAACATCGACGAGGTGATCGCGATCATCCGCGCGGCGGAAGACCCGAAGGCGGCGCTGATCGCGCGCTTCAACCTGAGCGAGCGGCAGGCCGAGGACATCCTTGAGATTCGCCTGCGCCAGTTGGCGCGGCTCGAAGCCATCAAGATCGAACAGGAACTCAAGGGCCTGCGCGAGGAGCAGAAGAAGCTCGAGGACATCCTCGGCAGCCCGGCCGCATTGCGCCGCCTGCTGGTGAAGGAAATCGAGCAGGACGCGAAGACCTTCGAGGACCCGCGCCGTACGGTGATCCAGGCGGAGAAGCGCGCCGTGGCCGAGGTCAGGGTGGTGGACGAGCCGGTGACGGTGATCGTCTCGCAGAAGGGCTGGGTGCGCGCGCAGAAGGGCTGGGCCAGCGAGAAGGCGGCGGGCGGCAACGGCGCGCCGACGGAGTACAGCTTCAAGTCCGGCGACGCGCTGTACGGCGCCTTCGAATGCCGCTCGGTCGACACGCTGCTGGTGTTCGGCACCGCCAAGGACAAGGCGGTGCGCGTCTACACCGTCGCGGTGGCTTCACTGCCGGGCGCACGCGGCGACGGGCAACCCGTGACGACGCTGATCGACCTGGAAAGCGGCACGCACGTGGCGCACTACTTTGCCGGGCCGTTGGGCGCGAGCCTGCTGTTGTCGAACACGGGTGGCTACGGCTTCATCGCGACAGTCGAGAACATGACGTCGCGCCAGCGCGGCGGCAAGGCCTTTGTCGACGTGGGCGAGGGCGAGCAGTTGTGCCGGCCTTCGCTGGTGGGCGGCGCCAGCGGCGCGGAGCCGACGCCGCCTGCCACGCATGTGGCTTGCGCGTCGACCGGCGGGCGCATCCTGACCTTCGAGATCGGTGAACTCAAGGCCCTGCCAAAGGGCGGCCGCGGGCTCACGCTGATCGACCTGGAAGCCAAGGACACGCTCGCGGGCGCCGCGGCCTACACGCGCAGCGTGAAGATCCAGGGCATCGGGCGCGGCGGCAAGGAGCGCGACGAGACGCTGGAGATCCGCACCTTGAACAACGCGCGCGGCACGCGGGCGCGCAAGGGCAAGGCGGCGGACCTGGGCTTCAAGCCGGCGAGCATCACGCGCGTGCAGTAAGGGCAGGCAAGGGACAGCCAGATGAAATTTGAACTCGTCACCATCCTGATCTTCGTGGTCAGCAGCATCTGCAGCGTCTATCTCGGTCGCTGGATCGGAAAGGGCCGGCGCGAGCGCAAGGCCAAGCGCGAGCGCGAAGCCGCGCTTGCCAATGAAAGCCGACAGGCGCGGCGCGCACGCGAGCGGCGCGCGAAGCGCTGACCTACTTCAACCCAGCCCACCAGCGCACGTTGGTTCGCGGCTGGCCGACGGTCACCACCTCGCCGATCTCCGGCGTCGCGAGGTCGATCTTCTTCGCTGCCGCCAGGTCCGCGATGCGGTCGAGCGGTGCGTGCCAGGTGTGAAAGGCGAGGTCGAAGGTGCTGTTGTGCACGGGAAGCAGCACCTTGGCGCGCACGTCCTCGAAAGCCTGTATGTCCTCCTCCGGCGTCATGTGCACCGAGGGCCACCATTCGTCGTACTGGCCGTTCTCGATCATGGCCAGGTCGAAGCCGTCGAAGCGCTCGCCGATTTTCCTGAAGCCGCTGGAGTAGCCGGAGTCGCCGCTGTAGAAGATGCGTTGCGGCCCGCTCTGGATCACCCACGAGGCCCACAGCGTTTCGCTGCGATCGCTCAATGTGCGGCCGGAGAAGTGCTGCGACGGCGTGGCGGTCACCTGCACCTCGCCCTGCCTGGCGGATTGCCACCAGTCGAGTTCGGTGATGCGGTCGGCGGGTACGCCCATCGATCGCAGGCGCTGGCCCACGGCCAGTGGCACGAAGAAGCGCTGCGCGCGTTGCGCCAGGTATTCGATGGTGGGAGCGTCGAGGTGGTCGTAGTGGTCGTGCGAGATGATCACGCCGTCGATGGCGGGCAACTGCTGCAGGGCGATGGGCGGTGCATGGAAGCGCTTCGGGCCCATGAAGCCGAAGGGCGACGCGCGCTCGCTGAACATCGGATCGATCAGCCAGAACTTGCCGCGCAGCTTGAGCAAGGTGGACGCATGGCCGATGCGCATGACATGGTTGGCTTGCGGGTCCAGCGCTTCCAGTTGCGCGGTGTCGAGCGGCCGCACGGGAATGGCGTCGACCGGTACGGCATCGGGTTTGGCGCCGAACAGGAAGCGCCACCAGATCCTGGCCGCGTTGGCCGTGGGCTTCGCGTCTGGATTCGGCGCATTGACGAAGCCGCAGTCCTTGAACTGCGGTGACGCGGCATAGGGTGATTCGCAGGCGCCGGAGTTTCCGCAGGCGGTGACGAGGACAAGGGCGGCGGCGAGCAGCAGGCGGGTGGCGATCATCCGCGCGAGGATAGTGGAAGCGCCTGGATGCTCAGTGCACAGCGAGCGCTGCGCGGCGGGTTCAGGTGAACATGACCTCGAAAGGCCAGGCCGCGCGCGTGACCGCGCTGTTGCAAAGGTTGGGGTCGCCGATGATCGACGGCACGGTTTGCAGCCGGGCCTCGAAGGCCTCCAGCGCCTTGCGCTTGCGGTCCAGCGCGCTGGCGTCGAGCGGGAGTCGACGCGCCCGGCGCCAGGGCAGGCGCGCGTCGCCGGGCGCGGCCCAGTGCCAGGCGCGCACGGGCGTTTCCACGAGTCGAGCGCCGCAGCGGGCGGCGGCGAAGGCGCAGGCATGGCCGGCGGCCTCGTGGTCGGGCGGGCCATCCATGCGCCAAGTGGTGAACACCACGTCGTTCGGCCCCAGCAGCGGCTGCAGGCGTTCGGCCAGCATGCGGCGCAGGATGTTGAGGCTGCCGTCGGGGAAGCCGAGGCGCACCGGATCGTCGACGACGCCCAGGCGGTGCAGCGCGCGGCGGCTTTCGACGGGGAGCATGCGGGCGCGCGGGTCTGGAGGCCAGTGCCGTGTCTCGCTGGAACTGGCGATGCCGTCGGTGACGGCAACGATGCAGATCTCGCGCGCTTGCGCGGCCAGTTGCGCGAGCAAGCCGCCGAGCGCCAGTACCTCGTCGTCCGGATGCGGCGCGACGACCACCGCGCGGGCGCCTGCGGGCACGAGTTCATCGATCGAGATCGGGGCGATGTCGGCCAGGCCGGGCCAGTCCAGCCAGTCGGTCACGACGGCATCTTCAACCGGGCAGTCTTCGCGAAGGGCAGCAGTCAGCATGAGTCTCCTTGCCTCTCTTGTCGGTTTCGCGGTCGTGCTCTGCGACCGGCGGGACGGTCATGGTATGCGCGAAGCGACCTTGTCGGTAGCCGGGATGACCGGCCGCTTGCTCTACGCCATGCGCGCTATGGCGGCGGCCAGGTGCCGGCGTCACAGTGGAGGGCAACGCTGGACAAGTCCCGCGCGTCATGCACCGCCTGCGGCGTTGCAAATCCTCGCCACGGCGCGCGCAACACGGAGGTCTTTGCCATGACGGACAAGCGCTATCCCATCATCTATGTGCGCGGCTACGCGATGACCGCCAACGAGCGCGACGAGACGACGGCCGACCCGTTCTGCGGCTTCAACGTGGGCTCGACGGTGTACCGGGCGACGGTCGACAAGACGGCGGCGGCGCAGAAGTTCGTGTTCGAGTCGCCGGTGGTGCGGCTGCTGGCCGACTTCCAGTACATGAGCGTCTACCAGAACGGGCTCGACATCCTCGACGAGGACTGGAAGCCGCCGCCGGACGAGACCGGCGCGGACGTCGATGGCATTCCGTCGGCCTCGGTCATCATCTACCGCTACTACGAGACGGGCTCCGACCTGCTCGGCGATGGCAAGGCGCGCGACATCATGGCCTACGCGAAGGGGTTGAACGATCTCATCCTGCGCGTGAAGGACCTGGTCGCCAAGCGTGAGGGGGCGGCCGGGTCGGATGACTTCCGCTGCTACCTGGTCGCGCATTCGATGGGCGGGCTGGTGTGCCGCGCCTTTCTGCAGAACCCCGCGCTCGGCGACGACAAGGCGCGCAAGTGCGTCGACAAGTTCTTCACCTACGCCACGCCACACAACGGCATCGACATCGGCGGCGTCAACGTGCCGAGCTGGTTGACGGCGAACGAGATCAACACCTTCAACCGCGACAAGATCGCCGAGTTCCTGGCCACGCCGAAATTCAACGACCGCGTCGACTACCTGCCCCCGACGGCCATCGCGCCGGAGCGCGTGTTCTGCATGGTGGGCTCGAACCGCGGCGACTATGAGGTGGCGATGGGCGCGTCGCGCATGTTCGCGGGCCACGGCAGCGACGGCCTGGTGCGCGTGGAGAACGCCACGCTGTGCTTCTTCGACAAGGACGGCAAGGAGCGGCCGGTGGCCACGGCCTACACCTACCGGTCGCACTCGGGCTACTTCGGCATCGTCAACTCGGAGGAGGCGTTCCAGAACCTGGTGCGCTTCCTGTTCGGCGATGTGCGGGTGGACCTCTGGTTCGACGTCGACAGCGTGATCCTGCCGCCGGACATTCCGAAGGACGCCGATGTCGATGCGCTCTACCAGGTCGAGCTGCTGGCGGCGCCGCGCGGCAAGCGCTGGTACCTGAGCCGGCGCGTGGCGGAGGAGGATTCGCCGGCCTGCCGCACGCACAAGGAGTTGACCAATCCCGCGACGCCGGAGAAGCGCTCGATCTACCTGTCGACCGTGTTCCTCTCCAACAAGGCGCGCGTGAAGCAGGACCGTCCCACGCTCGCGTACGCCATGACGCTGGGTGTGCGCGTGCCCGACTACCAGGTCAACAAAAAGTTCTGGGTCGACGGCCACTACGAAGGCAGCTCACTGTTCCGCGACACGCTGATCATCGAGATCGAGCCGCCGGCCGCCGACGACACGACCAGGACATGGAAGGTGAAGTACGGCTGGCAATCCGACACCGCGGGCCGCGCTACCGTGCCGACGAACTACAACGATGTCATCGACGGCAAGCTGCAGTTCGTGGTGCCCTTGTCGACGAAGGGCGCGGTGCTGGCTGCGCCGAGCATTTCGGGCAAGGTGCGCTTGTCGGTGAGTGCGTGGAGTTGAGGCTGGCGGGCTGCGTTTCGTCGGTTGCCTGAAGACAGGAAGCTCGCCTTCAGGTTCTTGCATTCCCGTCGCAGGATCGCTGACCAAATGGCGGCCGGTCTCGATGCAGCCGGCATCGCAGCCGCCCTCGAAGTCGTACCACTGGCCGCTGTCGTCCAGGTCCCACGGCTGGCCCGCGTCTGTAACAGCACGCGGGCGCGGCTGATGCGGAGGTGCTGCGCACCACAAATTCTTGACGGAATGTTACTGTTTGCGAAAATAAGGGTATAAACCGTTTATATCAATTACAGATTCCTGCTCATGGCAACCAGCATCGCGAACCAGAACCCCGTGCCAACCGACGTCGAGGCCGCGTCCGTCGCAGCCACGCCGTCCTTCGACGCCGTTGAGGCATCCGCAGTGCGGACCGAGGCAGTGCCTGTGGCCGCGACGCAAGACGCAAGTCCTTCCGCCGCTGGCACCCCCAAGACCGCTTCGACGCCCCGCCGTGCGAAGGTCGCTGCCGAGGCCGGGACCAAGGTCGCGAAGAAGGTTGGCGCGAAGGCCGTGAAAAAGGCTGGCGCCAAGGCCGCGAGGAAGGTTGTCAAGAAGGCTGACGCCACGCCCGCCACCAAGACCGGCGCCAAGTCAGTGACCAAGTCAGCGATCAAGACCGCCGCCAAGACGCCCGCCAAGTCGCCAGTGAAGACCGCGACGAAGAAGCGGGTCGCACCGGGCACGAAGCTCGCGTTCGTTCCGCCGCCGGTCAAGGCCCCAGCCGTAGCGGCCCCCGAGGCGCCGAAGCCTGCAAGCGCGCCCGTGCAGAAGCAAGGCAAGCCGAAAGCCAAGGCGGCCAAGCCCAAGTCCACGGAAATCAAGCAGAAGGCCCCCGGCAAGAATGCGGAAAAGGCCGTGGCTGGCGTCAAGAAGGCAGAGGCCCCGAAGGCAAAGCTCGTTCGCGACAGCTTCACGATGCCCAAGGACGACTACGCGCTGATCGCCGCGCTCAAGGACCGCGCGCTGAAGTTCAAGCGCCCGGCGAAGAAGAGCGAGTTGCTGCGCGCCGGGCTCCATGCATTGCAGGCGCTCTCGGCCGCGGCCCTGCGTGAAGCGCTGGATGCGCTGACGCCGTTGAAGACAGGCCGTCCCCGCAAGGACGCGGCCTGAGCCTTCCGCGATTGCCTCTGTCGACTCAGCCGCCGCTGGCGGTGCTGGCGGTGCTTGCGGCGCGAGGCAGCGTCATGAGCGCCTGACCCATGCGGATCTGCCGGCCGGGCGCAATGCCCGGGGACAGCGAGAAGCCGGCGGGCGCGAAGACGATGATGGTCGAGCCGTGCTCGAACCAGCCCATCTCGTCACCCTTGCGATAGTCGGCCGTGCAATCGATGCGCTTCGGCCCGCGGTAGCCCAGGTGCAGCAGCAGGTCCAGGCAGTGCAGTCGCAGGCTGGCCACCAGGATCGCCGCCACCGGCACCAGTGCGATGCGGTGGTCGCTGCCTAGAAGTCGTGCCTCGACCAGCGCGCGCTCGTTGCGACAGAACAGGCGCTCGACGCGCTTGAGCGCGATCGGGTTCACGTTCCACGTATCGCCCGACAGGTAGGTCACTCGCTCGACCCGGCTGTCGTGCGGCGCATGGAAGCGGTGGTACATGCTCGACGTCAGCCGCAGCGTGACGTAGCAGCCGTCGCGGAACGGCTCGAAGGCTTGCGCGTCGCCGAACAGTTCAGCTGCTTCGTACGGAAAGCCCTTCGCCTGGAACACGCGCGTTCCGTCGACCGCGCCGCAGGCGCCGACGATCGCATCGCAGGGGCTGGCCAATACATCGGGATCGCCGTCGACAGAGCGCGCGCCGGGCTTGAGTTCGCGCGTGAAGCAGTCGTGCAGGCTGTCGAAGTGCATCTTCTTCGAATCGCTCAGGTCGAGCTCGGTGAACAGGCGCCAGACCGCGATCGACGCGTCTCGTACCCAAGGGTTGCGCAACTTGCTGAACCACCCCATGAAGCGCGTCAGCGCCATGCGCGGGACGCGGTTGGTCAGCAGGAAGTTGAGGTCTTCCTGCTGCAGCAAGGCATCGCGCCATCGACGTGTTTTCATGAGGCTGTCAAGAAGGTGGGATAGACAGGGGGATCGCTCCAGAACTCACCATGCAACCTACATTCCTCCTGTCTTCCGTCGCCATCGCTTCCCTGCTCGCCACGCTGCCGATGGCCTGGCGGAGGCTCGAACTTTCGCGGGCCAAGCATCCCTCGCTGACCGGCCATTCGCGCATGGCCAAGCGGGTGGCCGCGCAGCTGCCGGGCTATGCCTACGAGGCGGACGATTTCTTCGATTCCGATGGCGCACCTGAACCGGTGGCTGCGCAGCGGCGCAGCGGCCTCAAGGCCCTGACGCGGCTGTACCGCACGCGCTTCGAGCGTTCCCTGGCCGCCACCTCGCAGGCGCGGCAGCACCTGTCCGACCTGCAGTTCACCAGCAGCTATCGCGTGCCCTTCCAGTTCAGTCCGTACCTGCGCGAGCACCTGCCCGTGGGCGCCTTCGTGCAGGCGTCGAGCGGCGTGACCGTCGAGGACCTCGACGGCAACGTGTTCCACGACCTCACTGGCTCCTACGGCGTCAACGTGTTCGGCTACGACTTCTACAAGTCCTGCATCGCGCAGGGCGCGGCGCGCGTGGAAGCGCTCGGGCCGGTGCTGGGGGCGTATCACCCCGTCGTGGCGTCCAACGCACAGCGGCTCTGCGCCATCACGGGGATGGACGAGGTGTCCTTCCACATGTCCGGCACCGAGGCCGTGATGCAGGCGGTGCGCCTCGCGCGCTATCACACGCGCCGCTCGCACCTGGTGCGCTTCTGCGGCGCATACCACGGCTGGTGGGAGGACGTCCAGCCGGGCCTGGGCAATCCGCTGCCGCCGCGCGAGACCTACACGCTGCGCGAGATGGACGAGCGCACCTTGCAGGTCCTGCGCAAGCGCCGCGATATCGCCTGCGTGCTGGTCAACCCGCTGCAGGCGCTGCACCCCAACGCGGGCGCGCCGGGCGATTCGTCGCTGGTCGACAGCAGCCGCAGCGCACGCTTCGACCGCGAGGCCTACACGGCCTGGCTGCGTGCCCTGCGCGAGGTCTGCACCGAGCGCGGCATCGTGCTGATCTTCGACGAGGTCTTCGTCGGCTTCCGGCTCGCGCCCGGCGGTGCGCAGGAATACTTCGGCGTGCGGGCCGACATGGTCACCTACGGCAAGACGCTGGGCGGCGGCCTGCCGATCGGCGCGGTCTGCGGCCGTGCCGACCTGATGAAGCGCTACCGCGAGGAGCGCCCGGCCGACATCTGCTTCGCGCGCGGCACCTTCAACTCGCATCCGTACGTAATGGGTGCGATGGACGCCTTTCTCGATCGCATCGCGCAGCCCGAGGTTCGCGCGCTCTACGACGGGCTCGATGCGCGCTGGAACCACCGCGCCGACGTGCTCAACCTTCGCCTGCGCGAGGCCGGCTTGCCGGTGCAGGTGGCCAACCTGTCGTCGATCTGGACGGTGTTCTACACGCGCCCGTCCCGCTACAACTGGATGCTGCAGTACTACCTGCGCGCGCAGGGCCTGGCCCTGAGCTGGGTCGGCACTGGGCGCCTGATCTTCAGCCTCAACTACACCGACGCCGACTTCGAGGAGGTGGCCCGGCGCTTCGTTGCCGCCGCCCGCGCAATGCAGGCCGATGGCTGGTGGTGGCACGATGCCGCGCTGACCAACAAGGCCATCAAGCGCGGCATCCTGCGCGAGATGATCGCGCAGCGCTGGCAGGCGTAGCGACGGCGCGCTCATACGACTTTGCAATCAAGCGCAGAACAAGGCGGAGCGCCGCAGACAGTGCTGTAGCACGGCAAGGCGATCCAACCGCAGTTATGCGATTGATTGCGAAGTCGTATCAAGCGCGCTGGTCGACCCGGCCCATCGGATCGATCAGTTCGCCGCGCAGCAGGTGCAGCGGCGCACGCCAGTAGAGCAGGATGTCGTGGAACGGGTCGGTGAGGACCTTGGTCATCCACACCAGGCCGGTCCGCACGTCGGCGATGAAGAACAGGTGCACCGTGCGAAACAGCAGGCCGCCCGCGCCGAGCCACAGCCAGACCATGCCGACCTGGCGCGCGAAGCCCTCGAAGCCGGCGCTTGGCGTCATCAGGCCGAACAGCGAGCGGTCGAACCACAGCAGCAGCGGCGCGGCCGCCCACAGCGCCATCAGCACCACCTTGCGGCGCAGGTTGTAGCCGACCTTGATATCTTCCTTGTGCTCGTGCGTCGCGCGGTTGACGTGGTCGTAGCCCTTCGGCTCGAAGAAGAAGTGGCCGGCCTGGCGGCTCGTCATTGCCACCAGCCAGGCGAGCAACGCCGCCGCCACCGGGTCGACGAAGAGCAGGGCATAGGCCACCACGAAGCTGATCGCACTCAGCAGGTGCAGCGCCTGGTTGATCCGGCTGTGGTGGTAGTAGCGGTGATCGTCCCAACGCTGGACGGAAAGGGTGCGGAAAAAATCGTTCACGGGCTCTCCTTGGTGGTACGCCGGGCGGCGAGCGCGCGCCCCGGCGCGTGGCGGCATCGTGGCGGGCCTGCGTGACTGTTTGGTGACGCCTTGCGAAGGAATTCTTTTGTACCGTCATCTGGCTGTTGCAATCGGCGGTCAGCATTCGCCGCATGGCTGAATCGCTTCCCCCGATCGTGGTCGACCATCTGCCGCCGGTGCACCGCTCGCTGCGCATCGCGGTCGTCAGCGAGACCTACGCGCCCGAGGTCAACGGCGTTGCGCTTGCGCTGCAGCATGTCGTGGAGGGCTTGTGCGAATTGCGGCACGACGTGCAGTTGATCCGCCCGCGGCAGGCGCCGGACGAACTCGCGCAGCAGCGCACCGGCAGCTTCGAGGAGGTGCTGATGCGCGGCATGCCGATCCCGCGCTACCCGGAGATGAAGATGGGCATGCCCGCCAACAAGGCGCTGGTCTCGCTGTGGAGCCGGCATCGCCCGGACCTCGTCTACATCGCCACGGAAGGACCGCTGGGCTGGTCGGCATTGAAGATCGCCAACCGGCTCAAGCTGCCGGTGTGCTCGGACTTCCGCACCAACTTCCATGCCTACAGCCGCCATTACGGCATCGGCTGGCTGTACCGGCCCATCATGGACTACCTGCGCAAGTTCCATAACCGCACGGCCTTCACGATGGTGCCGAGCGAGCGGCTGCGGCAGGACCTGCGCGACAACGGCTTCGAGAGGCTGGTGCTGGTGACGCGCGGCGTCGACACCGCGTTGTTCGATCCCGCGCGGCGCAGCGACGCAGTGCGGCAGTTGTGGGGCGCGCCGCCGGGGACGCCGGTGGTCCTGTTCGTCGGCCGGCTTGCCGCGGAAAAGAACCTGGGCGCGCTGGTCTCCGCGTTCGCGGCGATGCGCCGCAAGCGACCCGACCTGCGGCTGGTGGTGGTCGGCGTCGGGCCGTGGCGCGAGCAATTGGCGGCTGCCGTGCCCGATGCCTTCTTCGCCGGCACGCGGCGCGGCGAGGAGCTTGCCGCCTTCTACGCGTCGGCCGACATGTTCGTCTTCCCGAGCATGACCGAGACCTTCGGCAACGTCACGCTCGAAGCCATGGCCAGCGGCTTGCCGGTGCTCGCCTACGACCATGCCAGCGCGGGGCAGTTGATCCGCAGCGGGCACAACGGACTGCTCGCGCGCCTAGGCGACGAGGACGACTTCATCGCGCAGGCGCTGCGGCTCGCGCGCGACCCCGGGCAGGCCCGGGAGATGGGCCGGCGCGCACGCCAGTCCGCGACCGGGCTGGGCTGGCCGCGCATCGTGAAGCAGGTGGAAGAGGTGATGTTTGCCACGCTCGCCAGCGGCACGGGTGAGCGCGCAGCAGCCGCGCCCATGCGCTCCGTTGCAGGCGTGGCCTGAACGATTCCGCCCGCGTCAGCCTTCCGCCGCCGGCGCCGCGTTGTCGAGTGCATGCTCGCGCCACATGAGCAGCGCGATGGCGCCTGCAACGGTCAGGCCGAAGCCCCACATCAGCGGCACGATCGGCACGTCGAACGCCAACAGCGCGGCATAGCCTGCCAGCATCGCCATCACGCTGAGGTTCTCGTTGAAGCCCTGCACAGCGATCGAACGGCCGGCGCTCAGCAGCGTGTAGCCACGGTGCTGCAGCAGCGCGTTCAGCGGCACCACCAGCACCCCGCCGACCACGCCGACGAGCGCCAGCAAAGGCACCGCGAGCATCAGCGAATGCGTCGATGCGACCACCGGCATCAGCAGCCCGAGCATCACGCCGGCCGGCAGCACCCGCTTGGCTTGCGCCAGGCCGACATGGCGTCCGGCAAAGGCCGCGCCCGCGATCACGCCCACCGCCACTGCGGCCTGCAGGTAGGCGGCGCGGTCGAGCGGCAGCTGCAGCACGTCGGCGGCCCACCGCAGCACCGCGAACTGCAACGTGGCGCCGACGCCCCAGAAGATGGTCGTCACCGCCAGCGACAGGCCGCCGTCCCGGTCGCGCCACAGCGTGCGGCATGCCGCGCGGAAGTCGCGCATCAATTCCCCGCCGTGGATGCGGGTGCGCGGATAGCGCACGCCGCTGTCGGGCACGCGTGCGTTGAGCCATGCGGCGAGCAGGTACACCATGAGCAGCGCCACCATCGAGAGCGCCAGCGTGCTGCCCGCGCCCGCCGCGATGGCCGCGAGCCACTCGTGCAACGCGCGGCTCGCGGCCGAGGCGCGCACCAGGTCGGTCACGAGCAGGCCGCCCAGCACGGTCCCCAGCAGCGCCGCGCACACCACCGACACCTCGAGCCAGCCATTCGCCGTCACCAACTGGCCAGGCGCGACCATCTCGGTGACCAAGCCATATTTGGCGGGCGCATAGGCAGCGGCGCCGAAGCCGACCAACGCGAAGGCAAGCAGGGGATGCACCCCGGCGATGAGCATGGCCACGCCCGCGAACTTGACCCCATTCATCACCGTCATGAGTCGTGCCTTCGGCATCGCGTCGGCCAGCGGCCCGATCACCGGCGCCAGCACGACATAGGACAGCGTGAAGCAGAACTTGAGCAGCGGCGCCCACCAACCGGGCAGGCTGCGCTCCTGCAGCAGTGCGATGGCAACGATCAGCAGCGCGTTGTCGGCGAGCGAAGAGAGAGCCTGACCCGCGATCAGCAGGTGGAAGCCGGGCGGCATCACCGGCCCGGCGTCATGTTCTTGTGCATGGGTGGCGATCGTCGCGAAACGATGTGACGGTTGCGTGAACCGGGATGGTGGGCGCGGCCGGGGCAGTCAGGGTGATGCTGTATTGCCCGCGTAAGAATCCGGATCGAGAATGCCGGGGGTGGCAGCTTGCAGCGCTGGTAGGGATGCGCAGCGCAGACGTAGTCTGGCTGTTTTTCTCGATGCCGCAGGCTGTCGCTTTCCAGTTTTCCGCAGGCCATGCGGGCAACGTCGCAAGGCCGCGTCGGGTGGCGCGGCGGCATGGCGTTTGCTCCGGCCGAGTTCGATGGCAACAAGAATAGTCTTCGTTTCAAAGCGCAATTCGTTGCGCAGCGTGTTGGCCCAGGCGGTTCTCGCGCACATCGCCGGCGACCGCTTTTCGGCCGTCTCCTGCGGCAATCCGAAGCATGTCGGCGAGTCGGTCCATCCCGCCGCGGTGTGGGCGCTGAGCACCGTCGGCATCGCAGTGCCACAGGTTCCGCCACGGGGCTGGAACGATCTCGCGCGGGCCGGCGGGCCGCGCGTCGATTTCGTCATCACGCTGGACGAGGCAACGCAGTTGCTGGAGCCCAGTTGGCCCGGCCAACCCTATTCCGCGCTGTGGACCTTCCCGGACGCCGCCGCGGCGGACGATGCCGAGCGGGCGGCCCACATCGCCCTCCAGATCCTCTACGGCCTGCGACGCCGACTGGAGCTCTTCACCAGCCTGCCGCTGCAAGGTGCCGACCCGGCAGCGATACGTTCCGACATCCGGGACCTCGGGTACATGGGCTGACGCTGCGTCGGCCTTGCGGCTGCGCGGTGCAGCCAGCAGCCGCCGCGGCCCCTGGATTCATCAGGCTGACATCGTGCGAGCCGAAAGTGCCCGCAGTTTTGCCAAGTCAACGGAGTCCCGATGTCCATGCGCCGACGCGATCTGTTCCACGCTGCCACGGCCGCCGGTGCCGGACTCGCGATACCCCGTTGGGCGACTGCCCAGTCCGCTCCCGCCGCGATCACCCGCGATGGCGCGCGGCCGCAGATGACGAGCGGCGTGCAGAGCGGCGATGCGCAGGCCGACCGCGCCATCGTCTGGACGCGTGCCGATCGGCCGGCGCGGCTGTGGCTCGAGTGGTCGACGGTCGCCAGCTTCGCCGACGCGCAGCGCGTGCGCGGGCCCTACCTGCTGGAGGACAGCGACTTCACGGGACGCATCGACCTCACCGGCCTGCCTGCCGGGCAGGAGATCTTCTACCGTGCCAGCCTGCAGGACCTGGGCAACGAGCGTGTCTTCTCCCAGCCGGTGCAAGGCCATCTGCGCCTGCCGCAGTCCGGCACGGGACGTGCCACGCGCGACGTGCGCTTCGTCTGGAGCGGTGACACCGCCGGGCAGGGCTTCGGCATCAACGAACGATGGGGCGGCATGAAGATCTACGAGCAGATCCGCAAGCTTGCGCCGGACTTCTTCCTGCACAGCGGCGACACCATCTATGCCGATGGCCCGATCGCTTCCGAAGTCAAGCTGCCCGATGGCACCGTGTGGAACAACCTGGTCACGGAGGAGGTCGGCAAGGTGGCCGAAACGCTCCATGAGTTCCGGGGGCGCTATCGCTACAACATGATGGACGCCAACATACGCGGCATGGCGGCCGAGGTGCCGCAGATCTGGCAGTGGGACGACCATGAGGTGATGAACAACTGGTCGGATGCGAAGAGCGTGCTGAACGATGCCCGCTACACCGAGAAGAACATCCCGCTGATGGTCGCGCGCGCGGCCCGCGCCTTCCACGACTACGCGCCGATGCGCCGCCACGGCGACGAGGAGGCGCAGCGCGTCTATCGCCACCTGCCGCAGGGTCCGTTGCTGGATGTGTTCGTGCTGGACATGCGCAGCTATCGCGGCCCCAACTCGGCCAACCTGCAGACCACGGAGGATGCGGACAGCGCCTTTCTCGGGCGGCCCCAGGTCGCGTGGCTGGTCCAGGGCTTGAAGCAGTCGAAGGCCGTGTGGAAGGTGATCGCTGCCGACATGCCGGTCGGACTTGGCGTGCCGGACGGCAAGGATGCCCAGGGTCGAGACCTGTGGGAGGCCATCGCCAACAACGAGCCGAACCAGCCGCTGGGACGCGAGATCGAGATCGCGCGCCTGCTGCGCGAGATCAAGCAGGCGGGTATCCGCAACGTGGTCTGGCTCACGGCGGATGTGCACTACACCGCCGCGCATTTCTACGATCCCGCCAGGGCGAAGTTCAGCGACTTCGCGCCGTTCTGGGAGTTCGTGTCGGGACCGCTCAATGCGGGCAGCTTCGGTCCCAACCCGCCGGATTCGACCTTCGGCTTGCAGGTGGTCTATCAAAAGGCGCCGGAGGTCCAGAACACCGCGCCGACGGCGGGGCTCCAGTTCTTTGGCCAGGTCGACATCGATGCCCGGACGCGAGCCATGACCGTGACGCTGAAGGACCTCGCCGGCGACGCGCTCTACAGGAAGACGCTGGCGCCGGCGTGAACGCGCATGGACCGGTAGCGGCGGTCAGTACCGAAGCGTCTCAGCTGCCCGATCGGGCGAGTCCGCGTGCCTCGGCTTCCAGCACCAGTCGGTGGACGCGCTCGTCCGGGAGGTTCACCAGCAACTCCACGTGGCGGCGGATTTCATGCAGTACGTGCCGGAACGCGGTCGCGGCATCGGCGGGGTTGGCGTGGAGGGGGTTGGGGTGGGACCAATGCGCGGCGGGCGGCTCGCCGGGCATGTCGGGCATCGGTTCGCCGGCCGCGACGTCGCACAAGGTCACGACGAGGTCCATGTGCGGCGCGCCGCCCCCGAGAAATTCCCGCCAGCTCTTGCAGTACAGCCCCTTGATCGGCAGTCCCGCCTCGAGGAGCGTTCGCAGGGTCCGCGGGTCGGGCTCGTCGTCATCCACTTCGCCGCTTCCGGCCGAGAAGGCGCGAAAGCGAGTGCCGCCCAGGCGTTGCAGCAGCGACTCGGCCATCTGGCTGCGCACGGAGTTGTCGTTGCAGACAAAAAGAACGTTGACTCGACCGCGATCGTCCATGTTCCATCCGGTGTTGGCGACCCGGTCCGTCCAGGTGACGCTGCTGACGCGAAAGCATCATATTGCTTTCACGGTTGTCGACTAGGTTCGTTGGTCGACTTGGAGCAAACCGGTGGACGTAGACCTGTACCGCAGCATCACCGACCGGAATAAGTACCTGGCCGTGCCCGCCGGCCTGTCGACGGCCGCCTTCGAGTTTCCGGCGCATGACGACCTCGCCAACCTGGTGGTATACAAGCTGCGACATCGATTCAATCCCGATGCGGTGTACGGGGGTGTCAACGCTGCCGACATCGCCCGGCAGATCGAGGCGAATGGCTTCGCGGTGTTCCGGGAGTAGCTCCGAGCGTCATTTCATGCGCCGAGGCGAATCTGCTCGAGACAGATGAAATCGGCGCCGGGCGAGGGCTCGGCAAACAGGCTGATCGCATCGAATCGTCCTGCCGGCACCTTGTCGAAATGCCGCTGCGCGCCTTCCGCCAGGGCGCGCACGATCTCCGGTTCCGTGTGCCGCAGCGAGTCGGTCAGGGACATGTGAAAGCGAAAGCAATCGAGCACGAAGGGGTACCCCCAGCTGCACAGCAGTGCGTCTTCGCGGGACGTGAGGCCGGGCGCGCGCCGACGCTCCAGCTCGAAGGAGGAGAGGGGCCGTGCGAACGACTTCAGCCCCGTGACGCACGCGCCCGCAAGCGCATGGATGGCCGTGCTTGACTGGGCGGGCACGAGGGCCAGGAAGTCATCGATGAGATCGACCTTCAGCGCGGGGAGCTCGAACGCATCCCAGGCCGCACAGATGGCCTGAATCCCACCGTGGAGATTGGAAAGCTCGAGTTGGGGAAGCAGCGCGAACGGGGCCTTGAGCGTTGCATGCCAGCCGTAGCGCCGCGGCCCGGCGGTCAACTGCCGCAGCAGTTCCGGCGACACGCCTTCGACCACCGGTTGCGGCACCGCTCTTCCGTCGCAGGCGCTGCGGCCCAACCACCGGCTGCCTGCCTCCGACAGGGGGCCGCCGAATGCTGGCGCGTAGTAGGCCGCATAGCGATGGGCCGTCGTCACGGTACGGTGCGCGCGTTCATTCATCGGGGAACACCGTCGATGAGCGCAGATCTCGGCAAGGCACCGGGGCCAGGTCGGAACTAATGCAGTGAATGCTGTCCGCTGCGTCGATCGCCGCAATCCAGAGGGTCATGAGATAGGGGTTGCTCGCCGTCCAGGCTCGGCCCGGGCCGTCGAAAATGATTTATACGGATTTCAGGGTACCGGCTTCATGTTTCATGTTCTTGACAACAGCCGCGGTGCGCGAGGCGTTCGCCGCGGGTTCGCCGCGCCGACGGTTCGGGCATCAGTTTCCTGTTCACCAACTGCCTGAGCAATGGTTGGGCCGAACGCTTCTTCAACGTGCAGCGCGGGACCGAGTTCCCGCGCGGCGGCCGCTTCGCTGCGCTCGAAGCAAGCCGAGGCGCGCCTACGCCAGGCCTTTGCGGGCGCAGGCCTGAACGTCGAAGCTCAGAGTTCGTTCCAGACGGTCGGGTCGTCCGCGCGTTGCTCGCCCCAGGTGCAGCGCCCGCAGCGCATGCTGCGGTAGATGGTTCGGCCGTCCTTGACGGCAGTCACGACGGGGGCTGCGTCGCAGTTCTCGCAGCGACCCAGGTAGTCCGGCTCGTAGCCGTCGATCTGTGTGATTTGGTCCATGCTGCATTGATATCACCGCAATCGGTCAATGTCGTGACAGGGCAGCGGCCGCCCGCTGAAGTCCTCGGCGCGTGGAATTTCACGCCGTTGTCACACCGGGCCGTGAGCATCTGTCCACGCCGACCGCGGCGCACAGGAGAAACCCATGATCAAAAGAACCTTCCTGCTCGGCGTGCTGTCGGCCGCATCACTTGCACCCGCTGCCCACGCCAGCGTCGACCTGATCGCCATCGGCAGCATCAGCGGCGCATACGAGGATCTGTCGACCAGGACTTCCGCACTTCTCGAAAACGGGGTTCCGGGCAATCGTCTCGGTGGACTGGGCTCGGGCTTCGCCTACGCCGGCGGCACGACGTTCCTGGCGTTGCCGGACCGCGGTCCGAATGCGAAACCCTATAACCCGCTGGTCGACGACACGGTGTCGTACATCGCGCGATTCCAGACCTTCAGGATGGCGCTGTCGCCGAGCGATCCGGGCTCCGACTTGCCCTTCACCCTCACGCCGACGCTGCGCAAGACGACCCTGCTGTCGAGCCCGACACCGCTGGTCTACGGCACCGGCGCGGGCCTTGGATTTCGCATCGATGGCGTGACGCCGCTGGGCTCCGGCGCGCCGGCGCTGAACGCCGAGCGCCGCCGCTACTACTTCACTGGCCGTTCGGACAACTTCGACGCTTCGAAGCCGTCGACCTACACCAACAACGCTCGCCTGGATCCGGAGGGCATCCGTGTCTCCAACGACGGCGAGCGCGTCTTCGTCTCGGACGAATACGGTCCCTTCGTCCACGAGTTCCAGCGCTCCACCGGCAAGCGCGTGCGCAGCTTCGCCTTGCCCGCCAACCTCGCGATCAGCAAGCTCAGCGCACAGGGCGCCGTCGAGATCAGCGGCAACACCGTCGGGCGCGTCACCAACAAGGGGCTGGAGGGCCTGGCCATCACCCCCGATGGCCGCAAGCTCGTGGGCATCATGCAAGCCAACCTCGAGCAGGACAAGAAGGGCAGCCTGCGCATCGTCACGATCGACACCTACACGGGTGCCACGCACCAATATGCCTACATCCTCACCGACGGTTCGGGCGTCAGCGAGATCCTGGCCATCAACAACCACGAGTTCCTGGTCGACGAGCGCGACGGCAGCGGCAGGGCCGACACGCCCCTGCCGACCGACACCGCGTCGGCCGCCAAGGTGAAGAAGCTCTACGTGATCGACCTCGACGGCGCCCGCGACGTGAGCGGTGTGGCAGGCGACCTGTCGGCCTATGCCGTGACCAAGAGCACGACGCCCTTCCTCGACGTCGTGGCCAAGCTGACGGCCGCCGGCACCGATCCCCGGCTGATCCCCTCGAAGATCGAAGGCATCGCGTTCGGACAGGACGTCACGGTGAAGGGCATCACCCGGCACACGCTCTTCGTCGCCAACGACAACGACTTCCTTGCCACGATCGCGGACCCGCTCAAGCTCCCGGCCGACGGCACGCGCGGGATGGTCGCCAATCCGAACCAGTTTTTCGTGTTCGCGTTCGACGACCGCGACTTGCCGCGCTACCTGCCGCAGCGCATGGACGACGAGCACGAGCGCGACCGGGACCGCGACCATGACGACGACGAAGATTGATCGACGGGCGTGATCGCGCCGCGGGCATGAAGATGCGCCTCCTGCTACTGATCGCGGCACTCGCTTCGGCCATGGCCACATGCGCGCCCGTGCAGGCCGGCGAAAGCGAAGGTCCCATGGCGCAGCAGGAGGTCACGGCAAGCGAGGACACGCCAGCAAGGCGAACGCCATCGGCCACGGGGGGGCCGGAGCCGAAGCAGGAACCCGGCGCGCGCCCCGGCGGCGCCATCTTCAACCCCTTCTCGCAGGCGCCCGCGCCGGCCTCGCGCACGAACGCGGTGGCCGGCGCAGCGGTTCCCAAGGAGGCGAGCCTTGGCGAAACGGCTGCCGTCGCGCTTGGCGGGCTCGCGATATTCGCGTATCTCCTGCGCCTGTTGCTGCGCTAGAGGCATTGGCGGCAATCGTGCGCACGCCAAGCGCGCACTGAGGAAAAAGGTGACGGCGCCTACGGCTTATTGCCGTCGGCCAAACAGGCGATTGGCATTCACGCCGAGCCGGCGAGATAGTCGGCGGTCCATTCGACTGCGGAGAGACTCGTCATGAAGATGTTTCATCCAACCCGGCCACGGTTTGCGGCCGGCGTCGTGGCACTCGCCTCGATGCTCGCTGCCATGCCGGCCTCGGCAGTCGACATCACCGGATCGGGCTCGACGTTCGTCTACCCTGTCATGCTGCGATGGGCCGCGAGCTACTACGCCAGGACCGGCGTCAAGGTGAACTATCTCGCCATCGGCTCCGGAGCGGGTATCCAGCAAGTCAAGGCCGGCCAATCCACGTTCGGCGCTTCCGACACGCCCCTGGCGCCAGAGGACCTGAAGGCGGCAGACCTCATGCAGTTCCCGCTCGTGATCGGCGGCGTGGTCGTGGTCGTGAACATCGATGGCGTGGCGCCGGGCCAGTTGCGGCTGAGCGGTGAGGTGCTGTCCGCCGTCTTCCTCGGCAAGGTGTCGAACTGGAACGATCCCGTCATTGCCGCGCTCAACCCCGACCTGAAGCTGCCGGATCTCAAGATCACCGTCACGCACCGGTCGGACCCCTCGGGCACGACCTTCAATTTCGTCAACTACCTCGGCAAGGTGAGCGAGGAGTGGAAGACCAAGGTCGGCGAGGGCACGATGGTCGCCTGGCCCACCGGCACGGGCGGCGGCGGCAACGACGGCGTGACACGCTACGTCAACTACATCAAGGGTTCGATCGGCTACGTCGAACTGAGCTATGCCATCCAGCACAAGATGACGTACGCGTTGCTGCGCAACAAGAGCGGTGCCTTCGTCAGGCCTTCGCCGGAGAGCTTCGAGGCGGCAGCAGCCAGCGCCACCTGGACGAGCCCCGATTTCTATCAACTGCTGACTGATGCGCCAGGCGCGCAATCCTGGCCGATCACCGCGACGACGTTTGCACTCATGCCGCGCCAGGCACACGACGCTGCCCGCTCGGCCGAGGCATTGAAGTTCTTCAAGGCGTCGCTCTCGGGCGGCCGGGCAGACGCGCAAAACCTGGGATATGTTCCGCTGCCTGAGAACCTGGTCAAACAGATCGAGTCGAGCTGGGAAGGCGGCAAGTAGAGGCGCAACGTCGGGCGGCGAAGAGGGTCCGCCACCGGCGTCCGGCGACGAATTGGCATCGTCGCCGTGCTACTTCGGAAACAGGAAGGTCACGACGAAGCGTAAGCCCAGGTCCTTCGGCCCCGAATCCGGGCTCTCGGCCCAGTAGCGCAGGCCGCCGGTCAGGCTGATCGGCTGCTTGCCCACCTTGATGAGCTTGCCCACCGTGAGGTTGACGGGCACCGACCATTGCTTGTTCTTCCAGTCGTAGGTCGACTCGGTGTTGACGCCGAAGGTCCATGCGTCCTTCGTGGTGTACGACAGGAAAGGCTGGATGAAAGTGTTGCTGATGCTCGGGCGATTCGAGTCGCCGCCGCCCGCCCAGATGTGGTTGGCCAGCATGCCGTAGGTCCACGGGCCTTCCTGCTTCAACAGCACGATGGTCGGGCCTGCGCCCCACTTGCGCGCACTCAACGCGGAGTCGGTGCCGGTGGGCAGGTAGAACGCCGGGCCGACGCCCCAGATGATGCCGCCCGGGCCCGGCGCCTTGGGCGAGAAGAAGAGGCTCTGCGTGATGTCGCCAAGGCCCGTCTGGCTGGTGCCCGGCTGGATGTTGGTCTGGCTGACGATCGGCACGATGGTGCGGCTGATCATGTTCCATTCGGCGTTGAGCTCGATGGGCACCACCGGCTGCACGTTCAGCACGTTCTTATGGCCCGATTCGTCGCTGCCGTACTTGTGGTCGTAGTTGTATTGGAACGGCACGCTGATGAGCGCCGCGACCGGGTTCGACAGCTTCTTGGCCAGTTCTTCCGAGTCCTGAGCCTGGGCGGCCGGCGCGCCGAGGATGGCAGCCACGGTGAAGACGGCCGCAGGGGCGCTGGAATCGGATCGGAAATTCATTCGTTTGTCCTCCTTGAAATGGTGGTGCATGACAGTCCATGCGCCATGGCTTGTCAATGGCATTCTGGGGCAGTTTTCGAGGGTGGCGGACGCACCCGATGGCGGGGCGGATGTGACCGTGTTCGGGATGGCCTGATTCATCCCTCCACGGGTGTAGAAAAAAGTCGTAGTCGACGCATGCCCCCGCAGTAAAGTGCCACCCCGGCGTCCCGCGCCGAGGAGGCCGACATGATCTTTCGCAGCCCCTGGCCCGACATCGAGATCCCTGCCCAGTCCGTCACCGACTTCGTCTTCGCGAACGCGGCCTCGCATGCGCAGAAGACCGCTTTCATCGACGGCCCCACCGGCCGCACGCTGACCCATGGCCAGGTGCATGGCATGGCGCGGCGCGTGGCCAGCGCGCTGCTGAAAGAACGCGGCCTGCGCAAGGGCGATGTCTTCTGCATCTTCTGCCCGAACCTGCCCGAGTACGTCGTGGCCTTCCATGGTGTGGCGATGGCCGGCGGCGTGGTGACCACGGCCAGCCCGCTGTGCACCACCGAGACGCTGGCGGAACAACTCGGCGACAGCAGGGCGCGCTTTCTCCTCACGGTTCCGCCTTTCATCGGCGTCGCGCTCGAGGCGGCGAAAGCGGCCGGCGTCGAGGAGGTGTTCGTGTTCGGCGAAGCCGAGGGCGCCACGCCGTTCGCGGCGCTGGTCGCGGAGGAGGCCGGGCTTTTGAGGATCGAGATCGATCCGGCTCGCGACCTGGTCGCGCTGCCTTACTCCAGCGGCACCACGGGCCGCGCCAAGGGGGTGATGCTGACGCACCGGAACATGGTGGCGATGATGGCGCAGCTCGAAACCCTGTGGGGCGATGCCACGGAGGACCAGTCGCTGGCGGTGCTGCCGTTCTTCCACTGCTACGGCCTGCTGGCCTTCGTCTGCATGACGGTCCGGCGGGGCCTCTCCTGCGTGACGATGCCGCGCTTCGACTTCGAGCAGTTCCTGCAGCTCATCGAGCGCCACCGCGTCACGTCGCTCATGCTCGTGCCGCCGATCGTGCTGGCGCTGGCCAAGCATCCGCTGGTGGCGAAGTACGACCTGTCGTCCGTCCAGTTCATCAACAGCGGCGCCGCGCCGCTGGGCGAGGCGCTGCAGAACGAGGCCGGCGCGCGCATGGGCGTCGAGGTGCGGCAAGGCTATGGCATGTCGGAAAGTACGCTGGCCGTGAGTGGCCGCAGGCGCGACGAGGATCCGGCCAAGCCGGGCGCGGTCGGCCGCCTGCTGCCCAACAACGAGGCCCGCGTCATCGACGTGGCGACGGGCGCGGACCTCGGCCCGAACCAGCGCGGCGAACTGCTGGTGCGCGGGCCGACCGTCATGCGCGGCTACTTCGGCAACGTGCAGGCGACCGACGCCACGATCGATGCCGATGGCTGGCTGCATACCGGCGACGTCGTGGTCATCGACGACGATGGCGAGTTCTTCATCGTCGACCGCCTGAAGGAGCTGATCAAGGTCAACGCGCACCAGGTGGCGCCGGCACAACTGGAGTCGGTGCTGCTCACGCATCCGGCGGTGGCGGACGCGGCGGTGATCGGCATCCCCCATGAGGAGACGGGTGAGGCGCCGAAGGCTTTCGTCGTGAAGCGTGCAGAAGTCAGCGAAGCCGAGCTCGTGGCCCACGTCGCGGCGCATGTAGAACCTTATGCGAGGGTGCGCGCGGTGGCGTTCGTGGATGCGATCCCGAAGTCGCCGTCCGGCAAGATCCTGCGGCGGGAGTTGCGGGAGCGGATCGTCGTGTGACTTTCCGCTGCATCTTCCTTGTCGGGCCGTACCGCGAGCGTGTCCGAAGGCGGCGGCCCGAAGGGTGGTGGCATGAAAGGTGGTTGCGTCAGCTCCAACTGGATCGCCGCGGTGCCACGCAGCAATGCGTCGGCTGGATCCGTCGAGCCGGCCCAGATACACCAAGGAGGCGCTTCTCTGCGAAGCGCGAACCATGACCTGCGCGAATTGAGCGCCTGTCAGCACAGGGAGCCCCCTCTTGCGAATCTGTCTCGTGGCCGATCTTGCAACGCTCAGGGGAGCAGGCTAAGCGCACCTAAGCACTATGCCTGCAAGCTCCGTTGCCGTTGCGCCATAGACCGTCCGCCAAATTGCCGCCTCCGTTCGCGGATGGAATAGTGGGGTCTCCACACCGAGGTCACCGGATGGATGAGACGCTGCGTGAGCTTGTGAAGACACGGCGCGAAGCATTGAATGGCGCGGACGATGGTCGTCGCGCCTGGGGTTTGGCGCTGTCGGGTGGTGGCATCCGCAGCGCTACTTTTTGCCTGGGGCTGATCAAGTCCCTGGCGGCCCACCGCCAGTTGCTGAAGTTCGACATCGTGTCGACGGTCTCCGGCGGCGGCTACATCGGCGCCACGCTGGGCCGCCTCTGCACCGACGCGAAATCCGCGGACGAGGTGCGCGAGATCGAGCGCGCCTTCGCCGACGTGGACCGCGCGCGCTTCGGGTGGTGGCTGCGCGCCAACGGCCGCTATCTCATACCGGGCGGTATGCGCGACACGCTGTTTGCCGCGGCGCTCTACCTGCGCAACCTGCTGGGCACCCACATCGAGCTGGCGATTGCCGCCTGCCTGGTCGGCATGGCGCTGGCCGCGAGCAACCTGCTGATGTGGGATGCGGTGTTTCGCGCGGTCGATCTCAACAACACGCAGCCGACCACGGCGCAGGCCACGATCGGGCTGCTGGTGAAGGCGGCCACGCAATTGCCCACGCTGTGGTTTGCCGCCGCGGGACCGTTCATCGCGTCGATCGTGCTGTCGTGCGCGTACTGGTCGGTGCGCGACAAACCCTCGCTCAAGTTCCTGCTGGTCCAGGTGGGCATGTGGTGCGTCTTGAGCATCGGCGCCTGCATCCTCGGCCCGATGCTCGTGATCTATGCCGGCGGGCCGGATTGGCTGTCGGCCGCCTTCGTTGGCTTTGCGTTGTGCTGGGTCATCGCCTTGACCTGGGTCGTGTACCGCAGCCGCCACCGCACGGCTGCGCAGCAGCGCAACGAGCTGACCGATGCGCTGGCTGCGGTGCTCAACACCACCTTGCTGATCGGCGTGCTGGGCCTGCTCGACCGCTCGGCCTGGTGGCTGGCCGCGGAGAACCAGCAGATGCGGGCCTCCTATGGCGCGACGCTGCTGGTGGTGGCCGCGATCCTGCGCGCGGTGCTGCCGGTGATCCTGTCGCAGAAACAGCAGACGCCGGGACTGGAGAAGAGCATGCTGGCCGCGCTGGCGAGCGTGCTCGGCCTGGTGCTGGCCTTTTGCCTGGCCGCATGGTGGATCGGCGTGGTGTATGCGGCGACTTTGCTGCAGGTGTTCCAGCCGGAGGGGCTGGAGTTCTGGCGCGGCTGGGCCTGGCTGGCGGCGATGTTCGTGGTCCTGGGTGCGTATGCAACGCTCACGGGCTCGAACTTCGCGTTCCTCAACATCTCGTCGCTGCACATGTTCTACAAGGCGCGCATCGTGCGCGGCTACCTCGGCGCGGCCAATGCCCGGCGGCTGGGCGCGAGCCCGACCGACCAGGTCTCCGGGCTCATGCCGCCCCAGGTGCCGGTGGGCGAGGTGGATGGGCAGGACGACATCTCGCAACTCAAGTACGCGCCGCACCAATACGGCGGGCCGGTGCACCTGGCCAACGTCTGCATCAACCAGACGCACGACCCGAAGCAGAAGCTCTTCAACCGCGACCGCAAGAGCCTGCCGATGACCATCGGGCCGCTCGGCTGGATGCAGGCGGGTGGCTCCGAATGGGCCAAGGCACACGGCGATGGCGCGATGACGCTGGGCGCGTGGACGGCCATCTCCGGCGCCGCGTTCGCGCCCGGCTTCGGCCGCCTGACCAAGCGCGGCATTGCGGCGCTCACCGTGTTCGCGGGGCTGCGGCTGGGCTACTGGTGGAACAGCGCCGAAGCCGGCATCCTGCAACGTGGCGCGGCAGTGCGCGGCACCAAGTTGCTGACCAAGACGCGCTTCCTGTTGCTCGAATGCTTCGGCGCCTTCCCGGGCAGCAGCTCGGCCAACTGGTACCTGAGCGACGGCGGCCATTTCGAGAACACCGGCGCGTATGCACTGCTGCGGCAGGAGGCCGCCTTGATCGTGATTGCCGATTGCGGCGCCGACCCAGACTACCGCTTCTGCGACCTCGAGATCCTCATCCGCCGCGCCCGCATCGACCTCAACGCCGAGATCACCTTCATGAAGCCGCGGCCCGGCGCCAGCCTGCCGCAGCTCGAAGCCTTCGGCTCGCTCAACGACCTGGCGTCGCCCTCCAGCCAGGCTTGCCTCGCGCTCGCGCAAGTGCGCTACACGAGCGGCGCGACGGGGCAGATCATCCTGGTCAAGCCGAACGTCTCGGCCGCGCTCCCGGTGGACCTGGTCAACTTCAAGGCGGCCAACCCGGCGTTTCCGCAGCAGCCGACCACCGACCAGTTCTTCGACGAGGCGCAGTGGGAAAGCTACTTCCGCCTGGGCGCCCAGATCGGCACGCGGCTGGACGGCGAGTTGCTCGACATGGTGGCTGACGGCGCGCCCGGCCTGTTCATGCCCGACGACGGCCAGGCGGCGCAGGCTGCGGGCACGCGGGCTGCCGCGGATGGTGCGCCACCTGCCGGCACCGCCGGCACGATGGCGACGACGGCGAGCCGGCTGCAGGCTCGCGTGCTCCGCGCCGGGGCGGTCACGGCCACCGTGGGCCTGGGCACGGCCGCGACCATCGGCGTGGCCGCGTGGCAGGGCATCGACAGCTGGCGCGCCCAGCTCGCCGACGCGGAGAAATCGGAGAACGCGGCCTTCAAGGACCTGTCGCAACTGTGGGCGCGGCTGAAGAACGGCGTCGGCACCAGCGGCGATGCGCCCGCCTCGCTGGCGGCGGAACTGCTGCGCACCGGCGACCTGCTGTGCCGCGACGGCGGCGACAACTTCATGGCGAAGTTCCGCCTGTCGGTGCGGATCGTCGACGATGCCAAGGCGGCTTGCACGCGCGAGCCGGTGGAGCAGCGCACGCCGGCCTGCGCGCGGCTGCTCGACCCGGCCAACGGCATCGACTGCCTGCAGCCCGCGCAGGCACCCCCATGCGCGCCGCGCTACTGGGCGCGCGACTACACCGGGTTGACGCCGCCGTCGCAGAACTGCAGCGGCACCTTGCCCACGCCGTGGCCGATGGTGGTGTGGCTGAACGAGATGCTGACCGGTGCTGCGCCGTCGGTGGCCGTGGCGACCGGACCGGCTCCCAAGGCCGGCACGCCGTCCTACCCCGCGCCCCCGGCCGGAACCGAAGCGCCGCAGGTCGGTCCCCCCGGACCGGCCGTGCCGCCAGTGCCGCCACCCGTGCCTCCCGCGATCAGCAGCGCCGCCTGTGCGGGCACGGTCGTCTATGTGCAGATCTACGGCCCGGCCATGCGCGAGCAGGTCCGCGAATGGCGTTGGCGTTGGCGCGAACTCGGCGCCTCGGTGCCGCCGACGGAGGACCTGATCAGCACCTCGCAGCGGCAAGGACGCTCGCCGCCGCGAGGCCATCCTGTCCCCACCATGGTCATCCAGGCCGACAGCGCACGCGCGTGCACCGACCTGCTGCAACTCACCGCCCCATTGCCGAACGGCCAGGCCTGGACGGTGATCAAGCTGCCGCCCTCGCTGAAGAGCACGCCGGGCGCCATCGAGGTGTGGCTGCCGCGGAGCAAGGATGCGACTTACTGAAAGTCGCCGGGGCGGCCCGCGCCCGGCCTGTCTCGCTATGGGTGAAGTCGAATTGACAAAGCCGACGGGCGAGAGCGCGCATTTGCCACATGGCTTGATATATGGCGGCGAATGCCATATGCTGTGACACATGGCAATACCACAAGCATCCACCCACCGGCCGACCGCGCGTGTTGGCTGGAACAACCGCGTTCAAACCGTTTCGATTCCGGTGGACTTCCGGTTTCCAGACTCCGTGCGCGAGGTCTTTATTCGCCGCGAGGGCGAGAGCGTGATCCTGACGCCGCGCCCTGCGGACTGGAGCGGCTTCTTTGAATCGCCCGTAGTGGCATCGCCGGACTTCATGGCCGATGCGGAGCGTCTGCCGGTCCAGGAGCGGTCGTTTTGACCGCACCCGTCTACATGCTGGACACGGATACCTGCATCTTCCTGATGCGCCGCGAGTCACCCATGCTGGAAATTCGCGTGCAGGCGGTTCCTTTGCAACAGCAGCTCATGTCCGTCGTGACGTTCGCGGAACTGAGCTACGGCGTGCGGGCCTCGGCCGCAGCGAGGCGCAAGCAGAACCAGGCCGCGCTGGACAACCTGGAACTGCACCTGGCGGTCGCGCCGTGGCCGCAGGAGGCCGCGCAGCATTACGCGGAGATTCGGCTGGACCTGAAGAAGCGTGGTGCGCAGCTTGGCGCGGCCGATTTGATGATCGCCGCGCACGCGCGTGCGACGGACGCCATCGTGGTCACCAACAACACGAAGGATTTCGGCCGGGTCAAGGGGCTGCAGGTCGAGAACTGGATGAAGTAGCAGCGAGCTTGCCTGCTTGCGCCTCCCTCACTCCGATCCCGTTGCCATCGCGGAGGTGAACAGCCGCTCCCCGCGCGAGCGCAGCAGCGTCACCAGACGTTGCGCCGCTGGCGACAGATAGCCTTCCTTGCGGTAGGTCACGCCGAGTTTGCGGCGCAGGGTCGTCTCCTTCAGAGGCACCTCGCGCAAGGCGTTGCGGCGGTCGCCCGTACCCAGCGTGTGGCGCGACAGGAAGCTCAGCAGATCGGTGCGCGCGATCAGGCGCGGCAGCAGGGGAATCGAGTTGGCGTTGATCTGCACGGTCGGCTTGGCCAGGCCGTGCGACTGGAACACCGCATCGAGCCATTGCCGGCTTGGAGTCGCCTGGTCCGGCAGCACCCAGTTCCATTGCAGCAGCGCCTTCATCGTGACCTTGGGCAGGTCGAACACCGGATGGCTGGGGCTGGTCGCGACCACGACCACGTCCTCGACGATCGAATGGGTGACGAAGGCATCGTCATGCTCCGACATGAGGCCGATCAGCAGGTCGATCGTGCCTTCGCGCAGGCGCTCGCGCAGCGCCATGCTCGGCGCGATCGTGATGTCGATGGTGGTGCCCGGCGCCTCGGCCAGCAGCAGGCTGCAGATCTCGGGTAGCACGTGGTCGGCGGCGATCGGTCCGCTGCCGATGCGCACGTGGCCGGCGTTGCCGCGCGCGAAGTCGCCGACCTCGCGCAGGGCCTCTTCCGTGGCGCTGCGCAACAGCCTGGCCCGCATCAGCAAGACCTCGCCCACGGGCGTGAGCTGGATGCCGCGCCCCTTGCGCTCGAACAGCGCGCTGCCGAAGGCTTCCTCCAGGCGCTGCACGCACTTGGTCAGCGCCGGCTGCGTGCGGCCGAGCTTGTCGGCCGCCTGGCCCAGATGACCCAGCTCGGCCACCGTCTCGAAGTACTTCAGGTCACGGAGGTTGATGTCCATTGATAAATCACAGGAATCGAAAGATGAACATTATCGAATGGACGGAATGAATGGGTTTTTCCAGAATCCAGTCCATCAACAACGGAGACAGTCCAATGACAGCGACAGTTCTGGTCACCGCGCCCAAGCTGGCCAAGGCAGGCGTGGACCTGCTGGCCGAGGCCGGGGCGCGGGTGATCTACCTGAAGGATGCCGAGAGCGTCGAGGAGCTCGAGCATCTGATGGCCACCGAGCCGATCGATGCGGTGATCTCGCGCACGGTCACTTTGTCTGCGAATGCCATTGCAGCCTGCCCGACGTTGAAGGTGATTTCCAAGCACGGTGTCGGCGTGAGCAACATCGACGTGGAGGCGGCCACCGAACGCGGCATTCCGGTGTACGTGACGCCCGGCGCCAACGCGCAGTCGGTGGCGGAGATGACGCTCGGCCTGATGTTCGCCGCGGCACGGCGCATCGGCTGGATGGACCGCGAACTGCACGATGGCCGCTGGTCCCGTGCGCAGGATGGCGTCGAGTTGCAAGGCCGGACGCTGGGCCTGGTCGGCTTCGGGCAGATCGGCCAGCGCGTGGCCAAGGTTTGCATGGCGCTGGGCATGAAGGTCGTGGCCTTCGACCCTGCGCTCAAGGCCGGTGCCAGCCCGGTGGACGGCGTTCGCACGCTGCCTTCGCTCGATGCGCTGCTGCCGCTGTCCGACGTGCTCAGCTTGCACGTTCCGCTCAACAAGCACACGCGCAACATGCTGGGCGCGGCGCAATTCGCGGCGATGCCGCGTGGCGCCATACTCGTGAACACGGCGCGCGGTGAAGTCGTCGACGAGCCCGCGCTGATCGACGCGCTGCAAAGCGGCCAGCTTCACGCCGCCGGGCTCGACACCATGGCGCAGGAGCCCTTGCCCGCGGGCAGCCCGCTCGCCGCACTGCCCAACGTCGTACTCACGCCGCATGTCGGCGGCTCGACGCCGGCCGCCCTGGCCGGCATGGCAAGCGGCGCCGCGCGCAATGTGCTGGGCTGGCTGCAGGGCCGTCCCGCCGATCCATCCGCCTGCGTCAATCCGCAGGTGCTTCGCAACGAGACAACCCCCGCTTCAGGAGTGTCCGCATGACCACCAACCCCTCAATCCCTGCGCCGGTGCAGTGGCCCGCGGGCTACCGCATCAACCCCCGCGTCGAGGGGCCCGCAGCGGACATCGTCTCGGCATTCCGCGAGATCCCCGTGGCCGCGATCGGCGACGCGATGAGCCGCAACATCGGCACGGTCGGCCTGCGCCAATACCATGGCCGCCTCGACACGGTTCTGTGCGGCCCGGCCGTCACGGTGCGCGTGCGCCCCGGCGACAACCTCATGATCCACAAGGCGCTGATGATGGTGCAGCCCGGCGACGTGCTGGTCGTCGACGGCGGCGGCGATGTGTCGCAAGCCCTGGTCGGCGGCCTGATCCGCACGACCTGCGTGGCGAAGAAACTGGGCGGCCTGGTCATCGACGGCGCGGTGCGTGACCTTTGCGAGTGGGCGGAGGAGGGCATGCCGATCTTCGCCCGCGGCCACACGCACCGTGGCCCGAGCAAGGACGGCCCGGGCGAGATCAACGTGCCGATCGCCTGCGCCGGCCTGGCCGTGTTGCCGGGCGACCTGATCGTCGGCGATGCCGATGGCGTGATCGCGATTCCCGCGGCCGAAGCCGCCGACGTCCTCACGCGTGCCCGCGCCCACCTGGTCAAGGAGGAAAAGATCCGCGCCGACAACGCGGCCGGCAAGTCCGACCCCGAGCGCTTCGACGCGACCTTGCGGGCCAAGGGCCTGCCGATCTGAACCGTCACTCCTTCAAGTACCAACGAGGCATTTCCATGAACAGACGCAATTTCCTCCTGTCGACCTCCCTGGCGCTCGCAGCCGCCGCCATCGCGCCCGCCGCGGCATGGGCCGAAGGGGCCTACCCGAGCAAGCCGATCAAGCTCATCGTGCCGTTCCCGCCCGGTGGCGGCACTGACACCACCTCGCGCCTCGTGGCCGAGAAGTTCACCACGCTGCATAAGTGGATCGTGGTGGTCGACAACAGGCCCGGCGCGGCCGGCAACATCGGCCTGGACGCCGTCGCCAAGTCTGCGCCGGATGGCTACACGCTCGGCATGGGCCAGGCCTCGAACCTGGCCATCAACCCGGCGTTGTATTCGAAGATGCCGTTCGATCCGCTCAAGGACTTCACGCCGATCGTCGAGATCGCGGTGCAGCCCGTGGTGCTGGTGGTGCGCGACGACTCGCCGTACAAGACCTTGGCCGACCTGGTCAAGGCCGCGAAAGACAAGCCCGGGACCATGAGCATCGGGCAAGCCGGCAACGGCACCGTAGGTCACCTCGCGGGCGAACTGCTGGCGCGCCGCGCCGGCATCCAGGTCCTGCAGGTGCCGTACAAGGGCGCCGGGCCGGCCATGACCGACCTGCTTGGTGGACAGATTCCTGCGTACTTCGGCAACAGCGTGTCGGTGATGACGCAGGTCCAGGCGGGCAAGGTGCGCGCCCTCGCCGTGACCTCGGCCCAGCGGCTGCCGGCACTGCCCAAGGTGCCGACCGTTGCGGAACAGGGTTTCGCCGGCTTCGAGGCCGTGACCTGGCTCGGCCTCGTCGGCCCGGCGAAGATGCCTGCGGACGCTGTCACCCTGCTCAACAAGGAGGTGGTGTCCATCATGGGCCGCAAGGATGTGCAGGAGCGCCTGTCCGGCGAAGGCAGCATTCCCGTCACCGGCACGCCGGAGCAGTTCGCGGCGCTGATCAAGGCCGAGCACGCCAAGTGGGGCGGCCTGATCCGCGAGGCCAGCATCAAGCTGGATTGAGGCCATGGAAAAGATCGATTGCGCCGTCATCGGCGCGGGTGTGGTCGGGCTCGCCATCGCGCGCGCCCTGGCGATGGCGGGCCGCGAGGTCGTGATCCTGGAGAGCGAGAACGCGATCGGCACGCAGACCAGCGCGCGCAACTCCGAGGTCATTCACGCCGGCATCTCCTACGCGCCCGGCGCGCTCAAGGGCCGGCTGTGCGTCGCGGGCAAGGCGGCGCTCTACGCCTATTGCGCGGAGCGCGGCGTCGGGCACCGGCGCATCGGCAAGCTGATCGTCGCGGCGCAGGAATCGGAACTGGCGGACCTGCACAAGTACATCGAACTCGGCGCGGCGCATGGTGTGACCGACCTGCGCTTGCTCAATGCCGACGAGGCCCGTGCGATGGAGTCCGAGGTGCTTTGTGTCGGCGCCTTGCATTCGCCGTCCACCGGCATCGTCGACAGCCATGCCTTGATGCTCAGCTACCTCGGCGATGCGGAGAACCATGGCGCCACGCTGGCGCTGCAAAGCCAGGTGGTCGGCGGCGCGGCGGACGACGATGGCGTGGTGCTGAAGGTGGGCGGCCCGGAAGCGATGCAGGTCCACTGCCGCACCGTCGTCAATGCCGCGGGACTGGATGCGCAACGCGTGGCCAGTGCGATCGAGGGCATGCCGGCCGGCCTGGTGCCGCCGCTGTACTACGCCATCGGCCACTACTTCAGTCTGGCGCGCAAGTCGCCGTTCAATCACCTCGTGTACCCGACCGGCCGCGACGGCGCATTGCGCGCGCACGTCACGCTGGACCTGGGCGGGCAATGCAAGTTCGGCCCGGACCTGAGCTGGCGCGACGGCGTGGACTACCACTTCGATGCCTCGCGCGAATCGGCGTTCTACGATTCGATCCGGCGCTACTACCCGGCGTTGCAGGACGGTGACCTGCAACTCGGCTACACCGGCATCCGCCCCCGCCTGGCCGGCCCGGGCTCGTCGCTGCACAACACGGCGACGGACTTCGTCATCCTGGATTCGACGCAGCATGGCATCCAGGGGCTGGTGAACCTGTTCGGGATGGAGTCGCCCGGACTGACCGCGTCCTTGGCGATCGCAGACTACGTGGTGGAGCGGACGCTGGCGATGGTGTGACGCCCTATGTGATTCGCCGGAACCAGATCATGGACAGCAGGGCGGCCACGATCGCGATCACCGCCGAGGCCAGCGCCAGCACTCCGGCCAGCTCGGTCTCCCGCGTCACCACCTGCACGCGCGTGCCGAGGTTTCCATAGACGCTGCTCAGCATCTCCGCCGTTGCGGCATGGAAGTACTCGCCGCCCGTCATGCGCGCCACTTCGCGCAGCGTGACTTCGTCCAGCTTGAGGTAGATGGCCATGCCCTCGGGCGTGCCGACCTCGCCCTCCGCCGTGCCCAGGCCGACGGCGTAGATGCGCACCCCGCGCTCGGCCGCCATCCTGGCCGCCTCCAGCGTGTCGACCCCCGTGGTCCGGCGGCCGTCGCTCAGGAGGATGATCGCGGCCGAGTTGTACGAGCCGGGCGCCACCGGCGTGAACTCGCGGGGCGCCTTCTTCGCTTGCGCGTCCAGGCTGCGACCCTGCGGCTTGCCGCCGCCGGAGCTCAGGTCTGCGAGATCGATGCCCTGCTCCGGAAACAGCTCCGCCAGGCTCAGCACGATGGCGTTGCCCACGGCCGTGCCCATCTGCATCTGGAAGGCGTCGATACCAGCGGCCAGAACCTCGCGGTCCAGGGTGGCGCGCTGCGCGACCTGGCTGCTGGCGGCGAAGGTGACGAGCCCGACCTCGATGTCCTTGGGCAGCTCGCGCAGGAACAGCTTGGCTGCCTCCTGCGCGGCCTCCAGGCGGCTCGGCTTGACGTCGCTGACGCGCATGCTGAGCGACACGTCCATGGCCAGCATGATGGTGGACCGCGCCCATGGCAACGGCACCCGCGAGACCGGGCGCGCCGCGGCCAGCAGCATCCCTGCGAAGGCCAGCAGGAGCAGCGCGGGCGGCAGGTGCCGCCGCCAGTTGCGGCCAGCCGCCGCCGCGCGAACGATGCCCAGGCTGCTGTAGCGCAAGGCCGCCTTGCTCCGCCGGCGCAGCAGCCAGGCGTAGGCCAGCGGCAGCAGCACCAGCGCTGGCAAGAGCCAGAGGTATTGAGGCCAGAGGAAGGACATGGCGGCGCGTGGCGGACCTTTTCATGCAACTCGGCAGTCGCAGTCCGGCACCGGCAAATGGTGAGCGCGAGGGTTCACCGCACTGCGGCAATATCGTGCCTGCGAAGGGTGGTTTTCGCAACCAGCGGCGCGCAAAGAGGATGACGCGGGAGCCGCCCGCCTATACGATTCGAGCCCGTCGGCTGCGGCCAACTTCTGGCCCTGAGGAGTACCAATGGCCTTGTTTCGCAACCATCTCCACGATGAATTCGGGAGCTGGCCTCTCGCCTACATTCCTTACGGCGGCGCCGACTACGGCGAGATCGCGGCCGTGGGCGCGGCGGTCGGGGATGGCGACGACAGCGCCTTCCATGCCGCCTGGACGCAGGCGGCAGAGCGTCTCTCGGCCAACGCGCAAGAGGCGCTCGGACGCGGCCACCGGGACAGCGCACGCGGCCTCTTTCTCAAGGCGAGCTGCTTCCATGCGGCCGCCTTCCACCCCCTTTTCGGTGAGCCCGTGGACCCGCGCCTGTTGGCTTCATTCCGGAGTCAGACCGCTGCGTTCGAGAGCGCCCTGGCCCTGGACGAGACCCCCGCGACCAGCCTGCGCATTCCGTTCGAGGGCACGACCCTACCGGGCTACCTGCTGCCGGCCGAAAGGCGCGGGCACGAGCGGCGTCCGTTGCTGATCCTTCTCAGCGGATACGACGCCACCATCACCGACCTGTATTTCGGCTCCGTCGTGGCCGCGAGCCGTCGCGGCTATCACTGCCTCGCGTTCGACGGCCCTGGCCAGGGCGGCGCGTTGTACGAGCAGGGACTCCGCCAGCGGCCGGACTGGGAGACGGTCGTTCGCGCCGTCGTCGACCACGCGCTCACCTTCGACATCGTCGATCCGCAGCGGATCGTGCTCAGTGGCTTGAGCCTTGGCGGCTACCTGGCGCCACGCGGCGCCTCCGGCGAGCCGCGCCTGGCTGCGTGCATCGCGGATCCGGGCTTGTCGAGCGTGGCTTCCGGCTTCAGCGCCGCGGCCGTGCAACTGGGCGTCCCGGTCGAGCTGGCCGCGCGACTGAGCGATCTGCCCGCGCAGTGGATCGAGCGGCTGGAGACCTTCATCGCCAACGATCCGAAGCTGCATTGGGGCGTCATGAAGCGAGGCTACTGGGTCCACGGTGTGAACAACCTTCGCGACTATTTCGCCGAGGCCGAGAAGTTCACGCTCGACGGACGGATCGATTCGATCCGCTGTCCAACGCTCATCACGGCAGCGGAGAACGATCGGCTGTCGCACTCGGCCGCGGCCTTGTTCGAAGCATTGAAATGCCCGAAGCAACTGCTGCGCTTCACTGCGGCGGAAGGCGCCGGCACCCACTGCGAGATGCAGAACCGCTCGCTGCTCAACCAGCGGGTGCTGGACTGGCTGGATGAGCAGTTGCAAGAGGATTTGCCCAAGAAGGCGTGAAGGCCCGGCCCTCAGCCCGCAAACCCCCCGCCATCCAGGAACCGCTGCTCTTCCGCCGTGGCGGTGCGCCCAAGCACTGCATTGCGATGCGGGAAGCGCCCGAAGCGCTCGATGATCTCGCGATGGTGCACCGCGTAGCGCGCCTGTTCCTCGTTCAGCGTGGTGCAGAGCGCGACGCAACGGTGCTGGTCGTCGAGTGATTCCGAGTGCATGAGCGGCAGGTAGAAGAACGCGCGCATCTCCGCGTCGTCGACCTGCTGGTCGAAGCCGGCGTCGACCGCCCCGCGGGCAATCGCCTGGGCCTTGCCATCGGTCGCGTACATGTGGCCGCTGCCGCGCCAGGCGTTGCGCGGCAACTGGTCCAGCAGGATCAGCAAGGCCAGCGCGCCTTCGGCATCGTCGGCCCAGTGGTCGAGCGCGCCCGTGGCGGCGGCATGGTGGGCGGCTTCGAAGCGTGACTTGAACTCGGCATCGAAGGTCGCGTCCTTCGCGAACCAGCGGCGGGGACCGGCCTCGCGCCAGAAGGCCACGACATCGCGGGCGGAGGGGAGGGCGTTCATGCGGCGGATGATGCCACCGGGCCTGCCTCGATGCGTGGGGTGCGGGCGTACACTGATCCTCCACTGTGTCCGCTGAAAGCCGACAAACCATGAATGCTTCCGCAACGCCGCGCATCGCCATCGTCACCGGCGGCGCCAAGGGAATCGGTTGGGCCACCGTGCAGGCGCTGGTGGAGACAGGGGCGACGCCGGTCGTGTTCGACCGCGACGAGAAGGCGCTGGCGGTCGCGCACGAAGCGCTGGCCGCGCGGGGCATCGAGCACCTGGCGGAGAACGTCGACATCACGCACGAGTCGGCCGTGGAACCGGCCTTCGACAAGGTCATGGCGCGCTTCGGGCGCATCGACGTCCTCGTGAACAACGCAGGCATCGCGCTGCGCCACCCGACCGTCGAGATGCCCGTCTCGCACTGGCAGGCGGTGCTGGACGTGAACCTCACGGCGGTGTTCCTGTGCAGCCGCGCGGCGGCGCGGCGGATGCTGCCGGCGGGCGGGGGCGCCATCGTCAATGTCTCGTCGATCATGGGCTTGTCCGGCGGCGGGCTCTATCCGAACGTGTCCTACCAGGCGACCAAGGGCGCGATCGTCAACATGACGCGCGCGCTGGCGGTCGAATGGGCCGCGCAAGGCATTCGCGTCAACGCCGTGGCGCCGACATGGGTGCGCACGGAACTCACGGTCGGGCTGTTCAGCAATGCCGAGTTGCTCAACCGCGTGCTCGACATGACGCCGATGCGATGCCTGGCCGAACCGGCCGACGTGGCGGAGGCGATCGTCTTCCTGGCTTCGGCCAGGGCACGCATGATCACTGGGCATACCCTGCCTGTGGACGGTGGATTTCTGGCGCAATAGCTGGCAATGTTTCGCCTTCGGAAATTTCTCTGGAAGGCGAAACGATGAAGTCAGGCAGTGGTCCCTCGCGCGCGCCGCGCGTTTCCCGTGCGGTCAAGCTCTGCGGCACCGAGCAGCCCGATGGTGCGGGGCGCCTGCTGAGCGCGGGGCCGCTCACGGTCGAGCTGGACAACGGCAACCTGCGCTACCTGCGCGTCGCGGGCGTCGAGGTGTTGCGCGGGCTGGCCTTCCTGGTGCGCGACGAGAACTGGGGAACCTATGTGCCGACGCTGCGCGACCTGGTCGTCGAGCAGCGCAAGGACAGCTTCAGCGTGCGCTATCGCGCGGACTGCAAGCGCGGCAGCCAGTCGCTCAGCTACGAGGCGCGCATCGAGGGGCGCAGCGACGGCAGCCTCGAATTCACCGGCGCGGCCACGCCCCGGACCGACTTCCTCACCGCACGCACCGGCTTCGTGGTGCTGCATCCGTTGAAGGGCGTCGCGGGCCATGCGCTTGAGGTGGAGCATGTGGATGGCCGGGTGCTCACGTCGACTTTCCCCGCGCTGGTCGACCCGGTGCAACCCTTCCTGGACCTGCGCGCGCTGACGCACGAGGTCATGCCCGGCCTGAAGGCCGTCGTGCGCATGGAGGGCGACACCTTCGAGATGGAGGATCACCGCAACTGGACCGATGCGTCGTTCAAGACCTATGTGCGGCCGCTGGCCCGGCCGTGGCCCTACACGCTGAAGGCCGGGGAGGTGGTGCGGCAGTCGGTCAGCATGACGCTCGTCGGGGCCGCGCCCAAGGCGGGCAAGGCAGCCGCCGGAGGGGCCGTCGAGATCACGCTGGGCAAGGAGCAGCAGCGCCATCGCATGCCCGCCATCGGCCTGGGCATGCCGGCGCAGGAGATCGATGCGGCCTTGGCTTCGATGGACCTGCTCAAGCGGGCGGCGCCGCGCCTGCTCATCTGCCAGTTCGACCGGCGCGCGGGCCATGGCTTCAAGCAGCTGAAAGCGTATCGGCGCTTGTGCGAGGAGACCGGCGCGGCGTGCGAACTGGAGATCGTGGTCGAGAGCCTCTATGCCTTCGACGTCGAGCTGGCGAATGTCGCGACCTGGGTCCGCGATGCGGGACTCAAGCTGTCGGCCGTGGCCATCTGCCCGGTCGGCGACCTGAAGTCCGTGCTCCCCGGTGGCGTCCGGCCGCCGGCGCCGCCCCTGGGCGACCTGTATCGCGCCGCGCGCAAGGCCTTTCCGGACGTGCGGCTGGGAGGCGGCATGTTTTCGTTCTTCACCGAACTCAACCGCAAGCGGCCGCCCGCCGAGTGGCTCGACTTCACGCACAACGGCACCTGCCCGATCGTGCACGCAGCCGACGACCGCTCGGTGATGGAAACGCTGGAGGCGCTGCCTTTCCAGGTGCAGACCGCGCGCAGCTTCATCGGCGACAGCGGCTACCGCATCGGCCCCAGCGCCATCGGTTGCCGCGACAACCCGCATGGCAAGACCTTCACGCCCAATCCCGCCAACGAACGCCTCTGCCTGGTCAACAGCGACCCCAGGCAACGCGGCTTGTTCGGCGCGGCGTGGACGCTGGGCTATGTCGCTAGCCTGGCCGCGACGGGCGTGGAGACCGTGTGCTTCGGCGCGCCGACCGGGCCGCTGGGGATCATCCATCGTGCGGGCGAATCCACGGTGCCGTACTTCGATGCGCTGGGTCCTGGCGCGGTGTATCCGGCGTATCACGTCGTGGCTGGGCTCACGCGCGCAGCCGGCGCCGCGTTGGTGGAAGCCAGGTCGTCCGACGATGCGCGCGTGCGATGCCTCGCCTACCGGGCGAAGGGCGCGACCTTGCTGTGGCTGGCCAACATGACCGCGAAGGACCAGCTGGTGAGCGTGTCGCATCACGGCGAGGAACCCTTCGGCATCGTGCTCGACGAGGCCAGCTTTGACGAGGCCACCACGCAGCCGGCGAGCTTCGAGTCGGAGGTGAAGCCGATCGACACCCGCAAGCTTGCGTTGAGCGCCTATGCCGTGGCGCTGGTCTGCATCAACGATCGCTGACGACCAGGCGCCTCAGTCCAGTCGCCTGAACGCGCAGGCGCATTTGAGGCAGGAGGGCGGGTGCGGCCAGGGTTCGCTTCGTCATTTGCTTTCCGTGCGGTGTTGCGGCGGCAACGGCACCCCGATGCGCCGTGGTGAGCGATGTCGGGAAACCTCAAAAGGCGTCGTCGCGGTTTTGGCTCGTCTTGTGGGTGGAGAGCAATTCAAGCGGTGGGCTGCGCAGGCTCCAGCGCTGCCTGCAATTCGCCTCACACCTCACTCTGCCGTCCAGAAGGACCTGCGGCGAGGCCTGAGTGAATTTTTTTGTCATTTTTGTCAATAAGGATGGCTGAATGCACTCAACAGCTTGACTGTGTCCCTGACCTTTTTCTTGTTCCTGTTCTTGTTCCTGCTCTTACCCTCATCCTCATCCTTCTCCGCCCCCTTCAGGTATACGTCTGCGTGCACTCCAATTTTCTGGCGGATATTCGACAGTCGAGTCAGAAGGTAGTCCAGATGGTCGTCGTCAATTGGAGCAGTCGGGGCTGAAATGCACACACGCATACCTCCCAATGCAGCGCTGAGCGCTGCCACCGCGGCTTCATGAAGCAAGGTCGTGTCACCGGCCTTGGAGATCTTTTCTCCGCCGACGGAACAACCCATCAGGAAAAGATGAAAATACTCCGAATCGTCACTCACCGTCAATGCCGGCAGGATTCCGTTGAACGCAGCCGTCCAGATATTGATATTCTTTGTCCCAAGGTCGCGGATGCGTCGCGCTTCCGGCTTCTCGCCATCACTCTTTTCGTCAAGTCCGAACGCAAGTCGAATTTCCTTTCGCTCCTTGTATTGCGGGTGGTCAAAAGTTCGTGGTTGACCGATGCCGATTTTCCCCAATCCCATATTGATGCTTCCTGGAAGCCCATGGCCATATACGACGACGGATTCAAACTGGGGCTGGCCTGCGGTCCAGGACGCGAGCAGGTACTTCAGCATTGAATTCAACGAGCTGCACATTGCCAGTCGCAAGTCGGGATGGGCAGCGCGATTGTTGAGCAGTTTCAGGACGTATTTGCGATTGTCGATCGTGTCTTCGACCATCAATTTGCCAATGCCGGCGCTTTTTTCTGTCAAGCTTTCTGATCGATATTTGTACTTCGGGACCAGAGTGGTGGCGTATTGCGAGGCATCCGTATTTGCCTCCACGTTCATGATCGGCTTCAAATCTTCCTCGGTTTGAAGAACGCCCCTCACTTTTGGACCGAGCACGCCCAATGGATTTTCAATGCCTAAAAATGTAAGTGACATGTTGCTTCCCCCAATTTGTCAGTTGAAGACACAACGGCAATGCCTTCTGAACAGAATACGCTCGATGGTCAGCCCAGGAAGCTCACCATCCCGTTCGACAGGTCGTACATCGCCCCCACGATCTTGATGCTGCCCTTCTTCTCCAGGTCGGCCAGGATCGGACTGCCGCTGCGTATGGCATCGACCGTCATCTTCACGTTCGTTCGAGCGACCATGTCGACGAACGGGTAGTTCTTGCTGGTGCGCTCACCGGTGTACTGCGTGGCCTCGACAGCGGGCTTGATCGTTTCGAGCAGCCCGGTGAGGTTGCCGAGTTCGACCTTGTCGATGGCGCCCTTGATGGCGCCGCACGACGTGTGCCCCATTACCAGCACCACCTTCGCGCCCATGACGGCGCAGGCGAACTCGAGGCTGCCCAGCACGTCCTTGTTCGCGATGTTGCCGGCGATGCGCGCATTGAAGGTGTCGCCGATGCCCATGTCCATGACGATCTCGGCCGGCGCGCGCGAGTCGATGCAGCTCAGGATGACCGCCGCCGGGAACTGTCCCGCGGCGCTGGATCGCTTTTGCGCGCGGTAGTCGTGCGGAAGCATCTTTCCGGTGCGGAACCGCGCGTTTCCCTTCTTCATCATCTCGATGACCTGGTCGGGTGTCATGGCGTCGCGCTGCGACTTGCTCAGCGCTGCCGCCTCGGCATCGTCCGTTCGAAGTCCGAGCCCGGCGATCACTGCCGCCCCGCCGGCGCCGGCCTTGAGCCATGCGCGGCGTCCGTTGGTGGCCACGTTGCGGTCTGGTCCGCAGCATTCATTCACTGGTTTCATGAAAGTCCTTCTCTGGATGTCAGGATGGAATCAGTTCGAGATCACGGACACGATTTGCGGACCTCCTTTCAGCCAGGGCCTGTCGGCAGGCGCTATATGGACGACTGCCGCGCATGCGCTTCCCGCGCCGCCTTCATCCCATGCTCGATGAACCCTTTGGCATGCCGCGCAAGATCCGCGCCGTCTTCCCACAGGTTGCGCCAGATGCCGAGGATGCCTTGCAGCTGCTTGTTGACGACCGCCGACGAGAAGGATTCGAAGGTGATCGGTCCTTCGTAGCCCGCCTTGGCCAGCCCGCGGAACACGCGGTCGAAGTCGATGTTGCCCGCGCCGAGGTAGCCCCGCCCCGACTCGCCGATATGGAAGTAGCCCATCATCGTGCCCGTGTCGATCAGCGCCGATTCGAGGTCGGCTTCCTCGATGTTCATGTGATAGGTGTCGAGGTGCACCGTCACGTTCGCCAGGCCCACGCGCCTGGCATACGCGACCGCTTGCGCCGCGGTGTTGAGCACGTTGCTTTCGTAGCGGTTGACGACTTCCAGGCCGATGGTGATGCCGTCCCTGGCCGCGTGTTCCCCGATGCGCCGCATCACCTCGACCGAGCCCGCGATGCCGGCCTCCGTCGGCGGCTCGAAGTACTTCTGGAACGCGGAGTACAGGATGCCGCAGACATGCGTGGCGCCGATGTCGCGCGCCACGTCCAGCACCTGCATCAGGCGCGCCTCGCCGCGCTTCTGCTTCTCGGGGTCGCCGCTCGATATGTCGGTGGAATCGTCGAGGCCGAGCGACATCGTGGTGCCGAGCTTGTAGCGGTCGAGCATCTTGCGCGTGAAGGCGCTGTCGATGGAGGACGGGTCGAGCGCGGGTATCTCGATCAGGTCGAAGCCGATCTCCGCCGTCTGCGCCATCGCGCGCTCGCATTCGTCATGGCTCCAGCCGCCGACCCAGACCAGCGCGTGGACTCCGAGCTTGTTCTTCATGTTCGTTGCTCCTTCATTGATTCGAGAGAGCCGACCCGGCTTTCACGCCGAAACTTGCCGGCCCGCCAGCCGATGCACCACGCGGCGCGAATCCTGGTACAGGTCTAGGTAGTCGCGGTACAGCGCGTCGTAGGTCGGGCGCAGCGCGGCGGCGGGTTCGATGATGCGCCCCGGCTTCACCCATTCGGTGATCTGCTCGCGCCGCAGCAGGCCGGCTGCGCAGCCCGCGAGGAATGCATCGCCGTAGCAGGCGCCGAGCGTGAGGCTCGGCACCTCCTGCCGCAGGCCCGATACATCGGACACGATCTGCAGCCAGGTGTCGGTCTGCGCACCGCCGCCGACGGCCACCACACGGCGGGTCTGCGCGCCGAGCTGCGCCAGCGTCTCGACGTTGTGCCGCACGCCGCAGGCCACGCCTTCGAGGATCGCGCGAAAGAGCTGCTCGCGCGTGTGGGCCAGGCTCAGGCCGGCAATCACGCCGCGGGCCAGCGGGTCGTTCAAGGGCGTGCGCTCGCCGCTGAAGTAGGGCAGGAAGACCAGCCCGCCCGCGCCCGGCGCCACGCGCGCCGCCGCGTCGAAGAGCGCCGCCGCCTCGCCCTCCGGCAACTCGCGCGCGAACTGGTCCTGGAACCAGCGCGTGAGGCTGCCGGTGGTGCTCATGCCGGCCGCCAGGTTGAACTGCGCGGGGTACGCGCCGGCCACGGTCCACACGCGCTCGTCGGGCGTCGGCGTCGACTGCACGAGGATGAAGAAGGTGGTGCTGCCGTACATCACCATCAGGTCGCCGGGCTGGACCACGCCCACGCTGATGGCCTCGCTCAGCGCATCGACGGCGCCCACGGCCACCGGCGTGCCGGGCGTGAGACCCGTCGCTTGCGCTGCCGCTTGCGTGACGGCCCCTGCGACTTCATCGCTCCATCCCGGAGCGGGCAGCATCGACGTGGGCGCCACATGTGCGGCATGGCGCTCGCCCCATTCGCCGGTGCGAGGGTCGTACAGCGGCATGAAATGGCTGGCGGTGTGGCGGTCGATGCGGTGTTCGCCGGTCAGCCGCCAGACGAGGTACGCGCTGGCCGTGGTGAGCCGCCGCGTCTGGCGCCACACAGCGGGCTCACGCTGGCGCAGCCAGCGGATCTTGGGGCCGATCGCCTGGCTGGTCAGGCCCATCAGCGAGAACTCGCGGATCTGCTCGCGGCCGATCAGCGCGTCGAGCTCGGCGATCTGTTCTGCTGCGCGAACGTCCACGCCGTAGAGGATGCCGGGGCGCAGCGGGCGGCCGGCTTCGTCCAATGGCAGCAGGCACGGCCCGATGGCGCTCACGGCGACCGACGCGACATCCTGGCCGCTGAAGGGCGAGCCGTCGAGCAACTGTTGGCAGAGCGCGCACAGGTCGTGCCACCAGACGCCGTCGGCATCCTGCTCCACATGGCCGGGCGCGGGTGTGGAGATGCCGTGCGGCACCACCGCTGTCTTCAGCACCTCGCCCGCGAGCGTGACCAGCGCGGCCTTGCTGCTGAAGGTGCCGATGTCGATGCCGAGCAGGAGTGAACGCATGAAGTCCGCGTTTCTACCGCGGCCCAGCCTTCAGCACAACTGCCGCGATGTCAGCGACCGAGCTTCATGAGCCGTGCAGGCTCCACGATCTCGATCCAGTAGCCGTCCGGGTCCTTGATGAAGGCGACGTCCTTCATTTTCCCTTGCTCGGGGCGCTTGACGTAGGGGACATCGTTGCTGTCGAACCATCGGATGGCGGCATCGAGGTCAGGCACGGAGAAGCAGATGTGGCCGAAGCCCTGCGGCTGTGCATTGCCGTCGTGGTACTTGAAGGCCGGATCGCTCTCGGTGCCCCAGTTGTGGGTGAATTCGAGGACGCCGGTCTGGCTGAAGGTCCAGGCGGTGCGCTCGCCGACGTCCTCCGGTGGCGGCTTGTCCGCCGCGGGCCGGTGCAGGAAGTAGAGCGAGAACTTCATCTCCGGGAAGTCGAGCTTGCGCAGCACGCGCATGCCGAAGATGCGGGTGTAGAAGTCCAGCGCAATGGCCGGGTCCTTCACGCGCAGCATGCTGTGGTTGAAGACGAAGCCCTGCGATGCGTCGCTGGGTTGGGCGCACACGCCCGGGTGGTTTTCCGTGTCGAAACTCATCGTGCGTGCGCTACTGCCAAAGGGTGAATGGGGGCCAGCTTGGGGGCGGCGGCCAGCGTGCGCGGCGCCTGCTCGGCAGTGAGCAGCCGTCTTCGCAGGTAGCGCATGCAGGTCACGCGCAGGAAGGACGCGAAGTTGGGCACCTCGCCACGGTGCGCCATGATCTCGTCGTGGAAGAGGGCGATCAGCGCGTTGGTGGTGCGGCCTTCTTCCTCGGCCATCTCGGCGAGCGTGTCCCACATCATGTTCTCCAGCCGCAGGCTGGTCAGCACGCCGTGGATGCGCACGGTGCGGGACCGCTGCTCGTACTGGATCGGATCGGCCTTGACGAAGAACTCACACATGGCTGCCTCCTTGTCTGGAGCCCGCAGTGACTGGACCGTGACTAGACCGTGCGGGCGGTCATCGCGCTGGCAATGTACTCCGCTTGCCGGATGGCGAGGGTGACGATGGTGAGCGTGGGGTTTTCCGCGCCGCCGCTGGTGAACTGGCTGCCGTCGCTGATGAACAGGTTGGGGATGTCGTGGGTCTGGCCGTGGGCGTTGCAGACGCTGGTCTTCGCATCGGCGCCCATGCGGCAGGTGCCGAGGTTGTGCGTGCTCGGATACGGCGGCGTGCGGAAGGACTTGATGGCGCCGGCCGCCGCATAGACGCGCTGGCCCTGGCGGAAGGCATGCTCGCGCATGGCGAGGTCGTTCGCGTGGTCGTCGAAGTGCACGTTGGGAACGGGGCTGCCCCACTTGTCCTTGAGGCTGGCATGCAGCGTCACACGGTTGTTCTCCTGCGGCATGTCCTCGCCCACGATCCACATGCCGGCGAGGTTGGTGTAGTTCTCCATGTACTCGGTGAAGCCGCTGCCCCAGCCGCCCGGGTCGAGGAAGGCGGCCATGAAGGGCACGCCCAGGGACAGCGTTTCCATCTCGTAGCCGCCGACGAAGCCGCGCTTCGTGTTCGGCTTGGCCTCGTCGCGGATGATGCCGGCCATGGTGGTGCCGCGGTACATGTTCACCGGTTGCTTGAAGAGGCCATACACCGACCCCGTCAGGTGGCGCATGTAGTTGCGCCCGACCTGGCCGGAGCTGTTGGCCAGGCCGTCCTTGAAGGTGTTGGAGGCGGAGAGCAACAGCAGGCGCGCTGTCTCGATCGAGTTGGCGGCCACGCAGACGACGCGCGCCTTCTGCCGCTGCTCCTTGCCGTCCTTGTCGAAGTAGACGACGCCCGTCACCTTGCCGGCGTCGTTGTGCTCGATGCGGGTGACGTGACTTTCGGGGCGCAGGTCCATGTTGCCGGTCTTCTCGGCCTTGGGCAGCTCGGTGTAGAGCGTGCTCCACTTGGCGCCGCTCTTGCAGCCCTGGAAGCAGAAGCCCAGTTGCATGCAGCGGCCGCGGTCGTCACGCGGCTGGCTGTTGATCGCCATGTTGCCGGTGTGCACCTGCTTGTAGCCGAGCTTCGTGGCGCCTGCGTACATCACCTTGAAGTTGTTGTTGCCGGGCAGGCCGGGGATGCCGTGGGTGCGGGTCACGCCCATCTTGTCCTCGGCGCGATCGTAGTAGGGCTCCAGTTCCTTCAGCGTGACGGGCCAGTCCATCAGGTTCGCGCCCTTGATCTCGCCGTAGGTGGTGCGCGCCTTGAACTCGTGCTCCTCCAGCCGCAGTGATGCGCCGGCCCAGTGGGTGGTGGTGCCGCCGACAGTCTTGCAGGTCCAGGCCGGCAGGTTCGGAAAGTCCTTGGCCACCCGCCAGTTGCCGGAGGTGGTGCGGTTGTCCAGCCAGGCCAGTTGGCCGAAGGACTTCCATTCGTCGTTGATGAATTTGGCGCTGGACTGCGTCGCGCCGGCTTCCAGCACTACGACCTTGATGCCCTTCTGGGCCAGTTCGTTGGCCAGGGTGCCGCCGCCGGCGCCCGAACCGATGATGACGACCACCGAGTCGTCCGTGTTGTCGAACTTCGCCATTTTCTGTCTCCTGCTTGCTGTGTGTGCGCTACGTCGCTGGCGGGGTCGGAATCAGCCGAAGAACGGCGGCGGGCTGGCGACTTGCGATGGCGCCGGCAGCCACTTCAGGTCCTGGAAGCCGCGCGTGATGTAGCCCCCTTTTTCCCAGGCGGAACCGGGGTAGCCCAACGCGGCGAAGGCCATGTCGTTGTCGTAGAGCGAGGTCACGCACTGGCCGCGCACGGTGTTGAAGAAGGGCGTGCCTTCGATGGCTTTCACGGCGGCCAGCTTCTTCGCTGGAGAGGCTTTCACGAAGCTGCCGCCGGTCGCCTGGTCGAGGCTCGCGACGCCGGCCTTCACCACGGGCAGCGCATCGGCCTTGCCGTCGAGGTCCTTGGCCAGCAGCGCATAAACGGCGTCAGGCAGTTTCTTGTGCGGGTAGAGCACGCGGCCCATGGCCATGAGCGTCGTGCCCTCGCTCTCGCTGAGTTGCTTCAGCTCCACCGCCCAGACCGGCGAGGGCGCCAGCGCGGCCAGCACGGAGCCCGCGGCGATGGTGCCCATGAGGATGCCGGAGCCCTTGAGGAACTCGCGCCGCGCGAGCGGCAGGGAAAGCTTGGGAACGTAGCCGTAGCTTTCGTCGCTGCACGCATCGGCGCTGTCGAGCGTCAACGGTGCGATGGGTATCACACGCATGTCATGTCTCCTGTTTTCATCGTCGACGGGCTCGGTGCGGCCCTGTGATTGCAGTGTTGCACCCGCCTTGGCGCGCCGGGTTTTAGCTGGCTACATACAAGGGAAAGCCCTTGGCAGTCACTTCGCGCCGCCGAGGATCCACTCGGCCAGCTTCTTCGCATCGGCCTCGGACACCTGCGGTTGCGGCGGCATCGCCATGTCGCCCCAGCGGCCGCTGCCGCCGTTGCGGATGCTCTTGACGAGCGTGGCGACGGCATCGTTGTCGTCCTTGTACTTGGCCGCGACGTCCTTGTAGGCAGGGCCGACGAGCTTGGTCGCGGCTGCGTGGCAGGCGAGGCAGCTGTACTTGCTGGCGAGCGCCTGGTTGGCGAGGGCCGGCGCGGTGGCGGCGCCGAGCAGGAGCGCCAGCGCGATTGGGGCGGTGCGCGGGCTGCGGCGCATGCGGGTGGGCTTCATGGGCTGTCTCTTCGTGTTGTGGGGCGAGGCGATTATTCGGCGGGATGGGCCGGCGCGGGTGGTAGCACGCTACCTACGCGCCGCACGAAAAATCGAAAGCCGCGCTAAGCTCGCGCGGCACCAACGAGGAGACATTCGCAATGAAGTCACGCAACTTCCAGACGCGCAACGGCACGAACCTGGCGTTCTCCGCCATCGGACTGGGCACCGCGCCCATGGGCGACCTCTACGAGCTGCTGGACGAGAAGACGTCCATCGCCACCATCGAGCGGGCGTACGCCAGCGGGGTGAGGGTGTTCGACAGCTCGCCGCACTACGGCAACGGGCTGGCCGAGTCCCGCGTGGGCGCGGGCCTGCGGCATGTGCCGCGCGACGAGGTCATCGTCTCGACCAAGATCGGCCGCGTGATGGACGCCTTCACCAGTCCGCCGCCCAAGAACCCCGACGTCTTCTCGCCCGGATTCGCCGGCGGCTACCCGCATGCGCCGCGCTTCGACTACACCTATGACGGAACGATGCGCTCGGTCGAGCAGTCGCTTCTGCGCACCGGCCTGAGCCGCATCGACGTGCTGCTCATCCATGACTGCGACGTGTGGACGCACGGCCGTGTCGATGCGGAGCGCTACTTCAAGGAGGCGATGGACGGCGCCTACAAGGCGCTCGACAAGCTGCGCAGCGAGAAGGTGGTGGCCGCCATCGGCTTCGGCATCAACGAGTCCGACGTCAGCGTCAAGTTCGCCAAGGCCGGCGACTTCGACGTGGCGATGCTGGCGGGGCGCTACTCGCTGCTCATCCAGAACGGGCTGGCCGAGTTCCTGCCGCTGGCGCTGCAGAAGAACATCGGCGTGATGCTGGCAGGCGTCTTCAACTCCGGCATCCTGGCCACCGGCGCGCGGCCGGGCGCCAAATTCGAATATGGGCCGGCGCCGGAAGACATCATGGAGCGCGTGCGCAAGATCGAGAAGATCTGTGCGGCGCACAACACCTCGATCCGGCGCGCCGCGCTTCAGTTCGCGATGGCGCATCCGGCCGTGGTCACTGTGGTGCTCGGCGGCGTCAAGCCCGAGGAAATCGAGGCCAACGCGGCCGATGCGGAAGCCGCCGTGCCGGCCGCGCTTTGGAGCGACCTGAAGTCCGCCGGCTTGCTCGACCCGGCCGCACCGGTCGGCTGAACATCACTGAATCACTTCGTCGGCGCCCAGCAACATCGATTGGGGGATCGACAGGCCGAGCGCCGTCGCCGTCCGGAGGTTGAACGCCATTTCGAACCTGGTCGGTTCCATCACGGGAAGATCGGCAGGTTTCTTGCCCTTGAGGATGCGGCCGGCGTAGATGCCGGCCTGCCGGAATGCGTCTGCGTTGTCGGGGCCGTAGCTCATGAGCCCGCCCTCGTTCACGAAGTCGCGGCGGATATAGGACGTGGGCACGGCGTGTCTTGCGGCGAGCGAAATGATCTGCGCGCGCCGATTGTCGAAAAAAGGATCCGCCGCCACCAGCAGTGCGTCGATCCGCTGCGGTGCAATGGTGGCAAAGGCGGCATCGAAGTCTGCGTCGGCACTGGCATTCAGAACGACGAGGCGCCGGTCGAGCGCGCGTGCCGCATCCTGCAGATCTCGCACTTGGGGCGCGCTGATCGGGTTGTTCGGATTGACCAGTGTCCCCACGACCATCGCCGTCGGCACCAGCTTCAGCAGAAGGTCCAGCCGCTTGGCCGCGAGTTCCGCGCCCAGCAGCGTGATGCCTGTGATATTGCCGCCGGGTCGTCCGAGGCTGGCGACGATGCCGAACATCACCGGGTCGCCGCCCATCACGAAGACGATGGGAATGGTCGAGGTCGCCGCCTTGGCGGCATTGACGGTCGGCGTGCCCGAAGTCGCCACGATGATCGACACGTGCCGGTTGACCAGATCGGCGGCAAGCGCCGGCAGTTGCTCGTAGTGGCCGTCGACGAAGCGGTAGTCCAGCGCCACGTTCGTGCCTGCTTCAAAGCCTGCTTCGACGAGCCCGGCACGAAACGCGGCGAGCAGAAGCGGGAATTGCATGGCCGACGCCCCGCTGAGGTAGCCGATGACCGGCATGGGCGATGCCAGCCGCTGCGCGCGCGCAGACAGCGGGAGGGCGAGACACCCGCCCGCGATGCTTCCGACAAAACGTCGCCTGTCCATCATGCACGTGGCCTTTCCGGACAGGGAGGCGGGCCGTTGGCCATTGGGTCGAGCCGCCCACTCAGCCCCAGGCGCCCTGCGCCTCTTCCCAGCCGATCACGGCGATGGGGCTGCCGTCCGGCTTGATGAAGGTCAGCGGGCCGAGGAAGGTCATGTAGAACTCGCTGTCTTCGGGGAAGTTCGTCTTGTCATGGCGTGCGCCCGAGGATTCGAATCCATAGCCTGGCGCAACGGCCGTTGCGCCGCCCGCGGCCTTGCCGCCGCGCACGTCCATCTTGCCCCTGGTCAGCAGGTATTCGCCCGGCCCGGCATGGATATGCGGTGCGAACGAGGAGCCCGCGGGGCAGTCGAAGATCGCCGTCCAGGAGCCTTGGCCCGGCGATACGTTCAGCAGCTTCCAGCGAATGCCGCCCGTGGAAAAGGCGTCCGGGAACGGCTGCCATTGCACCTCGTCGATCTGCACATATTCTTCGCTTGACTTCGTCTTCATGTCGTCTCCATCGTGGGTGAGTGGAACGCGCGTGGAGACCCGCTCCAGCGCGACGATCGGGCGATGCCGAATGAAGGATCGCCCCGGCGCCATTGAACTGCAAATCCCGCCCGCGCGCCCGGCCGCGCGCACCGCCCATGCGGCGATATCAGGGTAAGCCGCGCCACCGCCCCGTTGTCAAGCAACGGCGGCGGTACTAGCATGAGTGCAGCTTCGCGTTCGCACCCTGGGAGGGCAACAAGGCTCGCCGAAAACGCGGGACAACATGGAGACAACCAGTGAATAGACGCAAGACTCTCAAGACATTGGGAAGCGCGGCCATGGCCGGCGCATCGGGGCTCGCCAGCCGGCTCGCCTTCGCGGCGAATCCGTCGATGGTGACCGTGGTCAAGATCGCGGGCATCCCGTGGTTCAACGCGGTCGAGAAGGGCATCGTGAAGGGCGCCAAGGACTTCAACATCGACGCCACCATGGTCGGCCCGGCCAATGTCGACCCGGCGCAGCAGGTCAAGCTGCTCGAGGACCAGATCGCCAAGAAGGTGACCGTCATCGGCCTGGTGCCGCTGGACGTGAAGGTCTGCGAGCCAGTGCTCAAGCGGGCGCAGGCGGCGGGCATCAAGGTCATCACGCACGAGGGGCCGGAGCAGGAGGGGCGCGACTGGAACGTGGAACTCATCGACTCGGTGAAGTTCGGCGAGGTGCAGATGCAGCGCATCGCCAAGGACATGGGCGAGTCGGGCGAATACGTGGTGTACGTCGGCACGCTGACCACGCCGCTGCACAACAAGTGGGCCGACGCCGCCATCGCCTACCAGAAGAAGAACTACCCGAAGATGAAGCTCGCGGCCGACCGCTTCCCCGGCGCCGACGAGATCGACACCTCGTACAAGACCACGCTCGACGTGATCAAGGCGTATCCCAATCTCAAGGGCATCCTCGGCTTCGGCTCCAACGGGCCGATCGGCGCGGGCAATGCGGTGCGCGAGAAGCGGCTGGGCAAGAAGATCGCGATCGTCGGCACGGTGCTGCCGTCGCAGGCCAAGGACCTGATCGCCGACGGCATCATCCGCGAAGGCTTCCTGTGGAACCCGACCGATGCGGGCTATGCGATGGTCGCGGTCGCGCGGTTGATGCTCGACGGCAAGCCGATCAAGGACGGCGTGGAGATCCCGGGCCTGGGCAAGGCGTCGGTCGACGTGCCCGGCAAGCTGATCAAGGTCGACAAGATCATGGCGATCAACAACCAGACGATCGCGGGACTCATCGCAGGCGGGCTTTGAGGGTTGAGCAACTTTCTCGAGCTGCAGTCGATCTCCAAGCGCTTCGGCGGCGTCGTCGCGCTGCGCAACGTCGACCTGGCGTTGGCAGCCGGCGAGGTGCATTGCCTGGTCGGTGAAAACGGCTCGGGCAAGTCGACGCTGATCAAGATCATCTCGGGCGTGCTCGCGCCCGAGCCGGGCGGGCGCATCGTGATCGAAGGGCGGGAGTATCCGCACCTCGACCCGGTGCAGTCCACCGCCTGCGGCATCCAGGTGATCTACCAGGACCTGTCGCTGTTCCCCAACCTCACGGTGGCGGAGAACATTTCGATCGCCAGTCACCTGGGCCGGCCGCAGGTGGTGAACTGGAAGCGGCTGCGCGCGACCGCCGCGGCGGCCATGGCGCGCATCGGCGCATTGCTTGATCCGGACGAGCGGGTGGAAGACCTGTCGATCGCCAACCGGCAACTCGTCGCGATCTGTCGCGCGATGGCGGCCGACGCCAAGCTGGTGATCATGGACGAGCCGACCGCGTCGCTGTCGCGGCACGAGGTCGATGCGCTGATCCGCCTCGTCGCCGATCTCAAGCGGCATGGCATCTGCATCGTGTTCGTGTCGCACCGGCTCGACGAGGTCATGGAGATCGCCGAGCGCGTGACGGTGCTGCGCGACGGCGCGAAGGTCGGCGAGTTTCCGGCGCGCGAGATGGACGACAAGAAGCTCGCGACCCTGATGACCGGGAAGTCCTTTGCGTACAAGACCTCGTTGACCGACTGGACGACAGCCGACGTGGTGCTGCAGGTGAGCCACCTCACGCGCACCGGCCAGTACGAGGACATCAGCATGGACATCCGCGCCGGCGAGATCGTCGGGCTGACGGGGCTGCTGGGTTCCGGGCGCACCGAGTTCGCGCTGTCGCTGTTCGGCATGAACCGGCCAAGCTCGGGCGAGATCCGCCTGAACGGCAAGCCGCTCGCGCTCAAGACCAACGCGCAGGCGATCGAGGAGGGCATCGCGTATGTCTCGGAAGACCGGCTCAACCTGGGGCTGGTGCTGGAGCAGCCGATCTCCTCGAACATCCTGGTGACGGTGCTCGACAAGCTGACGAACGGCATCGGGCTGGTGCCCGAGCAAACGCGCCAGGCGACGGCGCAGCACTGGATCAAGGAGTTGGCCATCAAGGCGCCGAATGCCGACAACGCGGTGCGCACGCTGTCCGGCGGCAACCAGCAGCGCGTGGTGCTGGCCAAGTGGATGGCGACCGCGCCCAAGCTGCTGATCCTGGACAGCCCGACCGTCGGCGTCGACATTGCTGCCAAGGACGGCATCTACGAAGTGGTGCGCGCGCTGGCGGCCAAGGGGGTCGCGATCCTGTTGATCTCGGACGAGATTCCGGAGGTCTTCTATCACGCGCATCGAGTGCTGGTGATGCGCGGCGGCAAGCTGGCCGGCGAGCGCGTGCCGCATGATTCGAGCGAAGAGGAATTGCAGGCGATGGTCGATGCATAGCCCCACGTCCGCGCTCCAGCGTTTCCGCCGCAGCCACGAGTTCTGGCTGCTGGCCGTCATCCTGGTCATGTCGGTCGCGCTGTCACTGGCGACCGACAGCTTCCTCACCATCCAGAACCTCTACGACCTGCTGACCTCGAACGCCTTCATCGGCATCCTGGCCTCGGGCCTGCTGGTGGTGCTGATCTCGGGCGGCATCGACATTTCGTTCACTGCCACAGCGTCGATTGCGCAGTACATCGCGCTGACGCTCGGCATTCAGCACGGGCTCGGCTGGCTGTCGCTGTTCGCGATCGCGGCGGCGGTCGGTGTGCTGTGCGGCGTGATCAATGCGGTGTTCATCACCAAGCTGCGCATCTCGTCGATCATCGTGTCGATCGCGACGCTCAACATCTTCTACGGCCTGCTGATCTTCTCGACCGGCGGCAAGTACATCACCTCGCTGCCCAAGTTCTTCCGCGACGGCATCTGGTGGTTCGAGCAAGAGGACGCAAGTGGCGTGCCGTATGCGTTGAACCTGCAGATCATCGTGCTGGTGCTGTCCTTCCTGGCGGCCTGGCTGCTGCTGAACCGCACCAATGTCGGCCGGCAGATCTATGCGATGGGCGGCAACAAGGACGCGGCGCAGCGCCTGGGCTTCCATGTGTTCCGGCTCAACGTGCTGGTGTATGGCTACCTGGGCTTCGTGGCCGGCGTGGCCTCGCTGGTGCAGGCGCAATTGGCGCAGTCGGTGACGCCCACCGTGCTGGTCGGCAAGGAACTCGACGTGCTGGCGGCCGTGGTGCTGGGCGGCGCGAGCCTGACCGGCGGCGTGGGCACGGTGATGGGCGCGATCCTCGGCGTGGCGTTGCTGGCGATCCTGCAGAACGGGCTGGTGCTGATCGGCGTGTCCTCGTACTGGAACCAGTGGTTCGTCGGCCTGACCATCCTCGTGGCCGTGTCGATGACGGCCTGGTCGGAGCGCCGCCGCCGCGCCACGAAGGCGATCAACTGATGGCGCTCGCAAGCGTCCTGCGCGGCGGCACGGTGCCGATGTTGTCGCTGGTGCTGGTGGCGCTGCTGGCGGTGTTCGGGCTGCTGCTCGGCGAGCGCTTCTTCAGCGTCGGCTCGCTGCAGTCGATGGCTTTCCAGTTGCCGGAACTCGGCATCCTTTCGCTGGCGATGATGGTGACGCTGCTCTCGGGCGGACTCAACCTGTCGATCATCGCCACGGCCAATCTCTGCGCGCTCACGATGGGCTGGGTGCTCACCACGCAGGTGCCGGGCGCGCAGGGCTTCATGTGGGGCGGCTGGCAACTCGTCGCGATCCTCGCCGGCGTGGGCGTGGCGCTGGTGGTGGGGCTCATCAACGGCTACGTCATCGCCTACCTGGGCGTGTCGCCGATCCTCGCGACGCTGGGCACGATGACGCTGTGCAAGGGCCTGTCGATCGGGCTCACGCGCGGCAACGTGATCTCCGGCTTTCCGGAGCCGATCGTGTTCCTGGGCAACGGCACGCTCGCAGGCGTTCCGGTGGCGCTCATGATCTTCCTGGCGCTGTGCGTGCCGATGGCGGTGCTGCTCAACAAGAGCCCGTTCGGCCACAAGGTCTACATGATCGGGTCGAGCGAGAAGGCGACGCGCTATTCGGGCGTCGACACGCGGCGCGTGCTGCTCGGGGTGTATGTGCTGTCGAGCCTGCTGGCGGTGGTCGCGGCGCTGGTCATGATGGCGCGCTTCAACTCGGCCAATGCCTCGTATGGGGAGAGCTACCTGCTGGTGACCATCCTCGCCGCGGTGCTCGGCGGCGTCGACCCGTTTGGCGGCTTCGGCAAGGTGGGCGGGCTGGTGATGGCGCTGGTGCTGCTGCAGTTGATTTCGTCGGCGTTCAACCTGCTCGGCTTCAGTCCGTTCCTCACGCTGGCGATCTGGGGCGCGCTGATCATCGCGGTGACGGCGGTGGGGGCGAGGCTTGAAGGATTCCGCGGCTCGCGCGGCTGAGAGCCCTGTCCCGCGCTAACCCGTGATGATCGGCTTCAGGGCCTCGATCTCGGACACCATGAAGTCGAAGAAGGCGCTCACGCGCGCCGTCTTGCGTATCTCGGGCATGGCCAGCAGCCGCCAGTCCCGCGACAGTGCGGCGACGGGTCCGAGCACACGCACCAGCTCCGGCTCCGAATCGCCCAGCGCCGTAGGTAGCGGCGCGATGCCGACGCCCGCCTTCGCCGACAGCAGGAGGCCGAGCACGCTGCCACAGCGCGCCACGATGGCGGCGTCCGGCGCCACGTCGCGCAGCCACTGGCTCGCGCGATGCGCCGACATGCTTTCCTCGAACCCGGCCAGCGGGTGCCCACCGAGTTCCTCGACCGATGAGGGCATGTCATGCCGCGCCACATAGTCCTTGCTCGCATAGACGGCCCACAGCGAGTCTCCGACCTTCCGGCCCACCAGCACGCCATCGTCGGTGTCGCCTGAGCGCAAGGCGACGTCGGCCTCGCCGGTGCGCAGGTCGATGTACTTGTCGCTCATCACGAACTCGACGTGCAGCGCGGGATGCTGCACATGGAAGCGATCGAGCAGCCCCGATTTGGTCAGCCGGTTGACCAGCGGCTCGGGGCAGGTCAGCCGGATCACGCCGGCGGCATTGCGCCTCGATTCGGCCAGCGCTTGTTCGAAGGCGACGGCGGCGTGCTCGACCTGCTGCGCGGCCTGCAGCATCTCCGTGCCGAAGTCCGTGAGTCGATAGCCGCTGGTGTGGCGTTGCACCAGCGCGCGTCCGATGTGGCGTTCCAGCGCGGTCAGCCGTCGCTGCACGGTGGATTGGTCGACTCCCAGCGCACGGCCCGCGGCCAGCGTGCTGCCGTGCCGGGCCACCGCGACGAAGTACTTCAGGTCGTTCCAGTCGAGCATCGCTCGTTATGCACTATTGCGGCCCCGTTCCGCAAGTCCGCGCCTTGTGGCGGCCTGGGGGCGAGCCTACGCTGGCTTTCCCATCGCAAACGAGGACAGCGCCATGACGACACCCCATCCAACGCCTGGCGGCATCGCACGTCGCCGCATGCTGGTCGCCGGGATGGCCGCCGCGATCTGCAACTCCGCCAGCCTCGCGCAGGCTCCGTCGGCACCAGGGCGCGAGCGGCTGCGCATCATCTGCACCGGCCCGGCCGGAAGCGTCCCCGACATCGTGGCGCGCCGCTATGGCGAAGCGCTTGCCGGCGTGTACGCGCGGCAGGTCGTCGTCGACAACCGGCCGGGTGCGGCGGGGCAGATCGCAGTGCAGGCGCTCAAGTCGGCGCCGGCCGATGGAGCGACCTGGCTGCTGGGCCAGGGTGCAATCGCAAGCCTCTATCCGACGCTGTACGAGAAGCTCGGCTACGAACCCGCGCGCGACCTGCGACCGGTGTCGCTCGCGGCCGAAATGAACCTCGGCGTGGTCGTCGGCCCGGCGGTGCCCGCCGAGGTAGGCGACATGGATGCACTGATGAAGTGGATGCGACGCACGCCCGATGCCGCCAACGCTGCTTCGCCGGGCACCGGCACGCTGCCGCACATCCTCGAAGTCATGGTCTTCGACCAGGCCGGCCTGAATTGGCGCCATGTGCCATACCCCGGTGGCCCGCCGGCGATGGTGGCGTTGCTGGGCGGCCAGGTGGCGGTGCTCGCGCTGCCGGAAGGCCTGCTGCTGCCGCAACTCGCCGGCGGGCGGCTGCGGATGCTTGGCACCTCCGCCCTGGAGCGCAGCCGGTTCTCGCCGGGTGTTCCGACGCTCGCAGAACAGGGATTCGCGCGGTCGGTGATGCGCGAGTGGTTTGCGTTTTTCCTGCCGGGTGGGGCTTCGGCCGGTGTTGCCGAAGAGGCCTCCCGGGCGGTGCATGCCGTTGCGACCCGCAATGATGAGTTGGCGCACAAGCTGGAGGACTCGGCCATGGTCGCCGTGCAAGGTACTCCGGCGCAGTTGGCCGCAAGGGTCGAGGCGGATCGTCTAGCCTGGGCGCCCCTGCTGGTCAGCGCCGGCATCCGCGGCGACGCCTGAACACGCTGCGCCTGAACTCGCTGCGCCCGAACCGGAGGCCTGACGAGCGCCGTGCCTTCATGCCTACACCGCGAGGGCGGCGCACGACGTATCACGGGGGCGATCGAATGAAGGAGCCCTCACATGCAACGCGAATCGGTGATCGACCAACTGAAGCAGTACGACCAGCAACGCCCCGACTTCCCCGGCGAGCATGTCATCGTGCTCGGCGTCGGGGCGCTGCTGTTGTGGAAGGCCGCCACCGGTCGTTCGTTCATCGGGCGCACGCTGGCCGGCGCCCTGGGCACCGCGCTGGTGGGCCGCGCCGCGAGCGGCACCGGTGGCGTGGCGCGGCTCGGGCAACTGCTCGCCGGACGCGCGCGCCCGCTCTGAGCCGATCGGGTCGGCATCAGGAGCCACCCATGTCCGCTTCACATCTCCACCTCTCGCCCGACCCGACGCGGGCGCTGGCTCAACTCAAGGCCGCCACCGACCGCTGCCGTGAATGCCCGATCGGCGAGCACGCGACGCAATCGGTGTTCGGCGAAGGCCCTGTGCACGCCGCGTTGATGGTTGTCGGCGAGCAGCCCGGCGACCAGGAAGACCTGCGTGGCCGTCCCTTCGTCGGGCCGGCCGGCAAGCTGTTCGACCGCGCCTGCGCCGACCTCGGCTGGCCGCGCGACAGCATCTGGGTCAGCAATGCCGTGAAGCATTTCAAGTTCGAACTGCGCGGCAAGCGACGCATCCACAAGACGCCGAGCCAGCAGGAGGCCGCGGCCTGCCTGCACTGGCTCGAAAGCGAAATCGCCCAGGTCAGGCCACGGGCCTTGGTGGCGCTGGGCGCGACCGCGGCCCGCGCTTTGCTGGGCCGACCCGTGGCGGTGATGAAGGAGCGCGGCCAGTGGCATGAAGGCCGGCGCGGCGAACGGGTGCTGGTGACATTGCATCCCTCCGCGTTGCTGCGTGGCGACCCTTCACAGCAGCACGAGGCCTATGCCGCCTGGCTCGCCGACCTTGCGTTGGCCAGCGACCTGGCCTTGGCCACGCCGCGCCGCGGCGAGCATGCACCTACGTCCCGCTGAGGCGTTCGCGCGTGGGTCGCGTATCCAGTTGTAGCGCCAGTCGGCGAGTTGTAGCGCGGCCTGTATCGCCATCGACAGCCGGATCAGCCGATGTCTTACAAGTGGCACTGCTGCGCCGTTGCATCTTGCATCCCGCAAGGTTATTGTCATTGCTCGTCGAGCCAGGAGCCCAGCATGTTGTTCAACCGCCGTGTCGAATGGATCTGCGTCGCGGGCCCCGGATCGCGTGGTCGATGATGGCCGCCGCGATGTCGTCCCCGTCGAGGACTTCTGCTCCGGCCATTGCCTTCGGCGACGTGCTGGACCTTGCGCGATGGCGCAGCCGATCCCCCCGCAGCGTGTGCGAGGCATGCCAGACCATCAACCTGGGGTCGCGGCGCTACTGCAAGGGTTGCACCGGCAGGCTGCCTGCGTACTACGCGACGAGTGAAAACGCCGCGTTGCAGCAAGCGGCCAGACACGGTCTGGTAGCGACGCCCACGCAGGCGCGGCGCAGGCCGCTGGCGTCGGGCTGCATGGGGGCATTCCTGATCGCCGTGGCAGCCATTGCGGGTCTCCCGTTGATCGAATCCTCGCCCACTGATGCGTCGGCGGAGCGTGCGGTGCTTCAGCCTCTCGCCCCCGTCGCGTTGCAGGACCAGGTCGCGGTGCCCGTGACGGTGCAGCCTGAGCCCACGACCCACGCTGCCGCCATCGAGGCGGTGCCGGAGCCGGCGTTCTCCGCTGCCGAAGAAGAGGACGAGACGATCGCCGACAGTCCGGTGGAGCGTCCCTCGAGGAAGGCCGCCATGGTCCGACGGCAGGCGGTGTCGCCACCGCAGCACGTGCCGGGTACGCAAAGCGCATCGGCGCAGTTGGCCCGGTGCGACGAGATGAACTTCTTCGCCCGGGCGATGTGCGTCAACCGCACCTGCGCGCAGCCTTCCGCGGCCCGCGCGACCTCCTGCGCGCAGCCGATCCGCCAACGCCGCCTGGACGAAGCGCGGCGCAACCCGACGCTGGTCGGATGAGCCGGAGCATGCCCGCCGCCTGCCCCACCTGCGGAACCGACAACCGTGACAGCGCGATGTTCTGCCGCGGCTGCCTGGCCAAGCTGCCGGCCTTCGCGCCCACGGCGCCTTCGATGCTGGAGTCCATCCGGGCGTCGCCTGCGGATGCGCCCCGCCCGCGACCACGTGGGGGAGGGCCCGCGGGCGCGCAGGCCGTTGCATCCTGGATGGTCTTCCTGGGCGTGTTGTTGCTCGTTGGCGTCTCGGCCCTGGTGGTCTGGGCCGCGACTTCGGCGCGCGTGCCGCACATGCAGGCGCCCTCTGTCCTGCCGCAGGTACAGGCTGCGGTCGCACCGCCGCCTCGCATGCGCACGGAGGAAGAGCGCGAGGTGTTGACGGCCGCGCATCTGGTGCCCAAGCCCGAAGCAACATGGGACGACAAGCAGGGGGCAAGCCAGCCGATCCCCCTCCAGGCGCTCACGCCAGACCAGGGCGTGAAGTCACGACCCGCCCGGGTGGCCACCACGAGCGGCGCCAAGCCCCGCAAGGAAAACCGTCGCCTGATACCCGTCGTAGCCGCCACGTCAGGCGCCCGCGCGGCTTGCGATCGCTACAACCCCTATGGCGAAGTGCTCTGCACGCAGGGTGGGTACCCGTACAGAACCTGGTCGGGGCGTTACCGCCGGCAATGACCCGCTGCAGCGGCGCGTGAACGCCGCCGGCCTCTCCGAGCGACCTCGCTGAGAGCCGCTGAAACGCGGACTAAACGCGGGCTTGGCGGCCGTAAAGGACGCCAACGGTCGCCGAAGGACGCGAAAGAACGGCCAGGAATTTTTGGTTGTTCTTTCGCGTCCTTCGCGAAACCTTCGCGTCCTCTGCGTCCGGAAGTCCCCCTTCCTGAACCCTCAGCCATCGCGCAGCGCAACCCTCCATATCCGGGAAACTACTTAATAAATCTAATTGATTTAGTTAGTCGGCACGCCCACAATCCCTCCACGCCGCCAGGGCATGCAACCCGGCAGGCGCAGTCCCTCACCACCCCAATGCAGTCGCCCGCCGACCGCACCAACGACACCAACGGAGACACTCATGCCGAAGACCTCGATCCGCATCGCCCTCACCATCACTGCCGGCCTCTGCGCCGCAGGCTTCGCTGTCGCGGCGGACCAGCCGGTGGTCGGCCTCATCACCAAGACGGACACCAATCCCTTCTTCGTGAAGATGAAGGAGGGCGCCCAGGCGGCGGCCACCGCGCAGGGCGCCAAGTTGCTGAGCGCCGCGGGCAAGCAGGACGGCGACAACGCCGGCCAGGTCACGGCCATCGAGAACATGATTGCCGGTGGCGCCAAGACCATCCTGATCACGCCCAACGATTCCAAGGCCATCGTGCCCGCCATCAAGAAGGCGCAGGCGCAGGGCGTGATGTTCATCGCGCTCGACAGCCCGACCGACCCGGCCGAGGCCGCCGACGCGCTGTTCGCCACCAACAACTACACGGCCGGCGAACTGATCGGCAAATACGCCAAGGCAGCCATGGCCGGCAAGCCCGCCAAGATCGCCACGCTCGACCTGTTCCCGGGGCACCCGGTGGGTGCGCAGCGCCACAACGGCTTCATGAACGGCTACGGCCTGAAGTCGCTTGACGCCAAGAGCAACGAACTGGCAAAGGACGGCGCGGTGGTCTGCATGGCAGACAGCTTCGGCGACCAGGCCAAGGGCCAGACCGCCATGGAGAACTGCCTGCAGAAGAACCCCGACATCAACCTCGTCTACACCATCAACGAACCCGCCGCCGCCGGTGCCTTCCAGGCGCTGAAGAACGCAGGCAAGGAGAAGGGCGTGATGATCGTTTCCGTCGATGGCGGCTGCACCGGCATCAAGAACGTGAAGGCCGGCATGATCGCCGCCACCTCGCAGCAATACCCGCTCAAGATGGCATCGATGGGTGTCGAGGCCGGCGTGGCCTATGCCAAGAACGGCACCAAGGCCAAGGGCTACACCGACACCGGCGTCACGCTGATCACCGACAAGCCGATGGCCGGCGTGGAGAGCAAGGATACGAAGGTTGGCACCGACCTTTGCTGGGGCAACAAGTAAGGCGGCCACATCGTGTCCACCTCCGCCACACCCAAAGCAACGGGAGCTGTCATGACAACCGGCAAGACATCGAAGCTGCCACCCATCTCGACGCTCGGTCCGGTGATCGCGCTGTTGATCGCGGTGATCTTCTTCTCGACGCAGAGCGACCGATTCCTGTCGGTGCAGAACTTCTCGCTGATCCTGCAGCAAGTGATGGTGGTGGGCACGATCGCGATCGGCCAGACGCTGGTCATCCTCACGGCCGGCATCGACCTGAGCTGCGGCATGGTGATGTCGCTCGGCGGCATCGTGATGACCAAGCTGGCAGTGACCAGCGGCATGAACGAGTACCTGGCCATCCTGTGCGGGCTGCTCGCATGCATGGCCTTCGGCCTGGTCAACGGGCTGCTGGTCACGCGGATCAAGCTGCCCCCGTTCATCGTGACGCTGGGCACCATGAACATCGCCTTCGCCATCACGCAGCTCTACTCGGGTGCGCAGACCGTCACCGACCTGCCGCCCGCCATGACCTTCTTCGGCAACACCATCTCGCTCGGCGGCGCGGCGCTCAACTACGGCACGATCTTCATGATCCTGCTCTACATCTTCATGTGGTGGGGTCTGCGCGACACGCAGCCCGGTCGCCATGTGTACGCGGTGGGCAACAACCCCGAAGCCACGCGCCTCACCGGTATCCCGACCGACAAGGTGCTGCTGATGGTGTACGTCACCGCCGGCCTCTTCTACGGCATTGCCTCGCTGCTGTCGGTGGCCCGCACCGGTGTCGGCGATCCGAACGCCGGGCAGACCGAGAACCTCGACGCGATCACTGCGGTGGTGCTCGGCGGCACCAGCCTCTTCGGTGGCCGCGGGATCATCCTGGGCACCCTGCTGGGGGCGGTCATCGTGGGCGTGTTCCGCAACGGCCTCACGCTGATGGGCGTCGCCTCTGTCTACCAGGTGCTGATCACCGGCGTGCTCGTCATCCTGGCCGTCGCCACCGACCAACTTTCTCGCAAGGGAGCTCGCTGATCATGACCACGCCAGTACATTCCCACGGACCGCTCGTCATGGAGGCCAAGGGCCTGGTCAAGCGCTACGGCAACGTCACGGCGCTGGACGGCGCGGACTTCGAACTGCGCGCCGGCGAGATCATGGCGGTGATCGGCGACAACGGCGCCGGCAAGTCATCGCTGATCAAGGCGCTCTCCGGCGCGACCATTCCCGACGAGGGCGAGGTCAAGCTCGACGGCAAGGTGATCCACTTCAAGTCGCCGATGGACGCACGCCGCGAAGGCATCGAGACGGTCTATCAAGACCTGGCCGTCGCCCCTGCGATGACCATCTCCGAAAACCTCTTCCTCGGCCGCGAGATCATCAAGGAAGGCTTCTTCTCCAGGCTGTTCCGCATCATCGACAAGAAGAAGATGCTCGACGAAAGCATCGCCCGCATGAACGACCTGAAGGTGGGCATCCGCTCGATGACGCAGGCGGTCGAGACGCTCTCCGGCGGACAGCGGCAGTGCGTGGCGGTGGCGCGCAGCGCGGCCTTCGCAAGGCACGTCGTGATCCTGGACGAACCCACGGCGGCACTCGGGGTGAAGGAGGGCAACATGGTGCTCGAACTCATCCGCCGGGTGCGCGACAAGGGCCTGCCGGTCATCCTCATCAGCCACAACATGCCGCACGTCTTCGAGATTGCCGACCGCATCCACATCGCCCGACTGGGCAAGCGGGCCTGCATCGTCAACCCGAAGAACATCAGCATGAGCGACACGGTCGCGGTGATGACCGGCGCCATGCGCGCCGAGGACCTGCCGCAGCAGGCGCTGGCCTGAACCGGGCGCGCAGTCGAAGCGAACCATGCTCAAGAACATCGACCCGTTGCTCGCACCTGAACTGCTGAAGGTGCTGTGCGAGATGGGCCACGGTGACGAGATCGTTGTGGCAGACGCCAACTTCACCGCGCATTCCCTGGGCCGCGGCAAGCCGGTCATCCGGCTGCCTGGCGTGGGGATGCGCGAGGCCTGCGCGGCAGTGCTGTCGGTGCTGCCGCTCGACGCTGCCGTGGCGCAGCCGGTGACGTTCATGCAGGTGGGCGATACGCCGCAAGGCTATCGCTCCGCCCTGCAGCGCGACGTGATCGGCCAGATGTGCGCGCGTGGCGATGCGCAGGAGTCGCAGTGCGAGGCGGTGGAGCGCTTCGCGTTCTACGAGCGTGTCGAGCGCGCATTTGCCATCGTGCAAACTGGCGAGATGCAAGCGTTTTCGAATTTCGTTTTCAAGAAGGGCGTCATTGCGCATGCCCTCGTGTCATGACCACCCTGGAGGCATCACCGCGATTGCGCCCGCGCGGTTCCAACCAGGTCGGCATGCGCCAGTTCAACGAGCGCGTGGTGCTGCAGGCGATCCGCCTGCACGGCGCGCTGCCCAAGGCCGAGATCGCGCGGGTCACGCACCTTACTGCGCAGACCGTGCAGATCATCATCGCGCGCCTCGAAGCCGATGGCCTGGTGCTCAAGCATGCACCGGTGCGCGGCAAGATCGGCCAGCCCTCCATCCCGATGGCGCTGAACCCCGACGGCGCTTACTCCATCGGCATCAAGATCGGCCGGCGCAGCCTGGACGTGCTGCTGGTCGACTTCAACGCGCAGGTGCGAGAACGCCTCACGCTCGACTACGAGTTCCCCGACCCCGATACGCTGTTCGACGAGATACGCAGCCGCCTCGCCGCGCTGCGCAAGTCGCTCGGCCCCAAGCGCGCGCAGCTGCTGCACGGCATCGGCATCGCGGCGCCGCTGTCGCTCGGCGGCTGGCAATCCTTGCTCGGCGTCGCGCCCGAGCGGGCCGGCAAGTGGAGCCGCATCGACATCCGGGCCAAGGTCGCGGCCATGACCTCGCTGCCGGTGGAAGTCGTCAAGGACACCTCTGCCGCTTGCGTGGCAGAACTGGTGGCCGGGCGCGGGCGCAGCATCCGCAGCTTTCTCTACATCTACATCGACACCTTCATCGGCGGCGGGCTGGTCATCGACAGCCACCTGCGCCACGGCGTCACCGGCAATGCCGGCGCGGTGGGCTCGATGCCGCTGGGCCTCGGCGGTGCCGACGGTGCGCCGCCGCGCCAGTTGCTGAGCGTGGCCTCGCTGTTCACGCTGGAGGCGATGTACGCGAAGGAGGGGCTCGATGCCAGCGCCTTTGCCGACGAGCGTGCGCTGCAGGCGCCCTGGCTGCAGGTCACGCAGGCATGGATGCGCGAGTCCGCCCTGGCCATCGCGCTGGCCATCGACAGCGCGGCCGCGCTGCTCGATCTCGACGGCGTGATCATCGACGGGTCCTTCAGCCGCGAGATGCTGGCCGCGTTGATGGCGCAGGTCGCGGAGGCCTTCGACCACTACAGCTGGGAAGGCGTGACGCGGCCGCAGATCCTGGCCGGCGCGATCGGCGCCGATGCGCGGGCCATCGGCGGGGCGCTGCTGCCGCTGTATGGCAACTTCGCGCCTGACCGCGACCTGTTCCTGAAGGTGGAGCGGTAGCGTTCTCCAGCCCGGCCCGCCTCAGCGTGCCTGGGCGCGGGTCAGCAGGTACTCCTCGTGAACGAGGTTGTCGCGGAAGCAGGGCGTGATCAGCGCGTCGAACTCGGCGCGCAGGCTCGCGAGCTTTGCCGGATCGGCGGCGAGGCCGTCCATGAGCTTCTGCACCGGCCCGACCCCGCGCTCCATGCTCACGCGGTAGTGCTGGGGACTGAGCGCTGGAAACACCTTGGTGCCGCGCTCGAAGGTGGCCTCACCAAAGTGTGCACCCAGCCGCTCCGCGACGATGGCCGGGTTGCCCCACTGGGGCGGCGGTGACGCCCCGGCCGGCAGCGGCGGCGAATGGCGGCCGATCAGGATGAACATCTGGCCAACGAGGTGTTCCGGCGGCCAGGTCGCGAAGGCCACCCGGCCGCCCGGCTTCAGCACGCGCCGCATCTCCGCGACGGTGACGCCAGGGCGCGGCGCGAACATGTGGCCGAACTGGCTGAGCACGACGTCGAAGGACGCGTCAGGGTAGGGCAGTTGCTCGGCATCGCCCTCGGTCCAGCCGATCTCCTCAAGGCCGGCGATGGCGGCGTTGTCGCGCGCGACGTCGAGCAGCTCGGGTGTGAGGTCGAGTGCGCAGACCTTGGCGCCGGCGCGCGCGGCGGTGATGGCGACGACGCCCGTGCCTGTTGCCACGTCGAGCACCGTTTCACCTGGCTGGATCTGTGCGAACCTGACGAGGTGCGCAGCGGTGGGCGTGGTGAAGGTGGCTGTGGGGGCGAACGATGCCCACATCTCGCGTTGGCGCTGCTTCAGGTCGGTGAAGGGGTCCTGGGTCATCGGGCCTCCGGCGCGATCGCGGGATGCGGGCGCGTCGGGACTTTACGCGGGGGCGGGGAAATGGCAAGGCCAGTTGCCGATTTGCACCAGTATCAATCGTTGCGCCTCGCGAGAGCGCGATGCCCGGGCGCAGGCCCGCGCTGGGATCAAGCAGCGAGGCAGCACGGGCTAAACCAACGCCGCCGCCATCCGTTCATTTCAATCCGCGCCGGGCCGCCAAACCTGCACCAGCGCCTTCATCTTCCCGCGGAAAGTCAGCCGGTCATTCGACAGCGCATCGATGAAGTCCGACAGCCGCTGCGACTTCACCATCGTGTAGACGGTGAGCCAGGTCGTGAAGCCGAACACCACGAAGAACCAGATCAGCTTGGTCATCAGCGGCGAGTCCGCCTCGGCCAGCAGGTTCATCCCGAGGAAGCCGGTGGTGATGGTGCCGATCAGGCCGAACAGCGTGACCACGGTCAGCCGCACCACGGTATTGGCCTGGCGCCGCAGGCTGTCGGCGTCGAGGTAGGTGTTCATCTCGGCGATGCGTTCCCTGACCTCCTCGTAGAGCGGGTCGAGGCCGAGGTGCGCGTGGCACATGTGCGAGAGCGCGCGCACCTGCGCCTGCTCGGATATCTCGTGGAACCAATAGCGGTGTGTGAAGCGCAGGAAGCGCTCGAAGTTGTGGCGGATGGCCCGCTTGAACTTCTTCACGCTCGACGCATGGTGCACGTCGAGCTTGCTCAATGCCTCCACGAGCTGGTCGGAAAAAAGCAGCAACGACGCCTTCTGGAAATGCGAGATCAGGAAGACCAGGAAGTGCTGGTGCCTGAACTGCGCCAGCACGCCGCGGTCGCGGCAGCAGAAGAACTCGGAGCGCGCATCGCCGACCACCACCAGCGAATAGCCGCTGCACATGTAGCGCGTGTTGGGTGCACTCCCCGCATCGACCCAGAAGCGGTCGTAGCAGTACTTCCGCTCGAAGTCCTCGAGGTGCGCCTCGGCGTAGGGCAGGGTGGCTTCGCTCTCGCCAACGCCGGTGACCAAGCCGAGCCGCACGTAGTCGCTGCGCGTGAGCCGGGTCGGATCGTCGAGCGAGACGTACGCCATCGTCGGCATGCGGTAGTACTCGATCTGGCGGTAGCGCAACGCGCCGGGCTCGGTGGAATGGTCGCTGACCAGCGGTTGCATCACGAAGGCCCAGTGCGCCGAGAAGCGCGGCGCACGGTGCTCGGCCACGTGCTGCAGGAAGGCCTCTCGGTTCTGCGCGTCGGAGCGCGACAACACTGTTCCGTCGGGCGCCAGCCATTCGACGCTGTGCAGACAATGCGAAGGCGAGCCGTCGGCGTCCCAGCCGGCCGGGTAGGCGCGGCCGAAGCGATACAGCACCTCCTGCGCCTGCGCCAGGCTGAGGTTGTCCGCGCCCACCTCGATGTTGAGCATCACCACGTCGACGTCGAAGAAGAAGTACAGGTCCGCGTGGATCACCTGCAACGTGATCGGCGCCTCGCCGGGTCGGGTGACAAGGCGCACGGCTGCGATGTCGTGGCGGCGGAACACGCGCATCGGCGAGTCGCCATCCTTGCCGCCGCCTTCGCGCGCCCGGCCCTCGCCGTAGAGGAAGCGCTGCACATACGGCAGGAAGCTCACGAACTCGTTGTAGTGGCGTTCGTGGAAGCGGCTGCTGTCGCCGGTGTACTCGTCCACCTCTTCCCTCCAGGGCGAATCGGCGCCGAGCTGGCGCAGCACTTGCCAGGGGCTGGGGTGTCCGCCGGGCGTGTCAGGGGTGGGCATGAGGCGCAGTGGCCAGAGCAGGATCTGGCGGAACTGCTGCACGTGGGGCGGCGAGGTGATGTGTGACATGGCCTCAGTTTATGAAGGGTGGTTGTGTCAAGGGTATTCCCTTGGCCAACTGTGAAACCGACTTCATGAAATCAAGCCCCCTCTCATTGCCACGGGCCGTCAGCGCGAGGCCATCGATGCGCTGGCTGGCTACGAGGTGAACGGCTTCATCCTCAGCACGCAGGGCCCCGGTGGCGCCCGATGCGTCCGCGTTGCGCGGCACGCCCGCGGTGCTCGTCGACCGCTGGCACGCCAGCATGGCTTCGACGAGACCGACCGGGCGCCCTTGATCGGCCCTGCCTGACCACGCCCGCGCAGCCGACCGATGCGATCGGCCGCGCCGCGCCTTCTCAACCGACCTCTGCAATCATCTCGATTTCCACGCAGGCGCCCATCGGCACCTGCGCCACGCCGAACGCGCTGCGCGCATGCGCGCCTTTCTCGCTGCCGAAGACTTCCGCGATCAACTCGCTGGCACCGTTGGTCACCAGGTGCTGTTCGGTGAAGCTGCCGGTCGAATTGACGAGGCTCATGAGCTTGACGATTCGCGTGACCTTGTTCAGGTCGCCCACTGCCGCATGCAGCGTGCCGAGCAGGTCGATGGCGACGGCGCGGGCGGCCTGCTTGCCTTCGGCCGTCTCGATGTTCACGCCGAGTTGGCCGACCCAGACCTTGCCGTCCTTCTTGGCCAGGTGCCCGGAAAGGAACACCAGGTTGCCGGTGCGAACAAAGGGCACATAGGCCGCGGCCGGCACCGAGACCGGGGGCAGGGTGATGCCGAGTTGGGACAGCTTGTCGTAAACGCTCATGAGGTCATCTCCGGAAGATCGATGATTGAAAAAGAGTACGGGCCGCCGCGCACTTCGACGCAGAGGCGGCCCCGGCTTCAGGACTGCGATTGTGATTGCGACTGCGATCGTGACTGTGACTGCGACTGCGACTGAGACAGTCCCGCATTGCGCACCGCTTCCTCCGCCAGCATGCGTGCTTCGTCGCCGAGTTCGTCGATCGGCATCACCGTCACGCCCACCTTGAGCGTGTGGCGCGAGCCGCCATGCAGCACGCCGCGCATCGGCGACACGTCGGAATAGTCACGGCCGATGGCCAGCGTCACGTAGTCCTCGCCCGGCTGCCGGCCATTGGTCGGATCGAAGTCGGCCCAGTCGCCGGCCCCGTCGATGCCCGGCAGGTAGACGGACACCCATGCATGCGAGGCATCGGCGCCCACCAGGCGGGGCTTGCCGGGCGGCGGTTGGGTCAGCAGGTAGCCGCTGACATAGCGCGCGGGCAGTCCCATGGTGCGGAAGCATCCGATCATGATGTGGGCGAAGTCCTGGCAGACGCCGCCCCGCTGGGCCAGCGCCTCGACCGCGGGCGTGTTGACTTCGGTGCTTTCGGGGTCGTAGTCGAACTCGCTGTAGATGCGCAGGCACAGGTCCATCGCGACATCGAAGGTCGCCCGGCCCGGAGCGAAACTGGGCCGCGCGTAGGACGCGAAGTCATCGTGGCGCGGCACGTAGGGCGAGGGATAGGCGAAGTCCGAGGCCGCGTCGTAGGGCGCGCCCTTGCGGTATTGAAAACGCTCGCGCACCTGCTCCCAGGGCAGTGTGCGCGCTGCGGCGGGACCGAGCACCGGGTTCGAGGTTTCCACCACGCTTTCGGCCGTGACCACCAGCTTCTGATGCGTCGTGTCCAGCGCGAAGAACGCGCGAGCGTTGCCGTAGATGTCGGGCGACGCGCTGCGCTGGGCGGGCTCCGGCGTGATCGTCAATTGGTGGCTCACCAGGCGTTGCGATGCGGTGACAAGCGGCTTCAGGTGCGCCAGGTGCTGCGCGGTTTCCACCGGGGGCGTGTAGTCGTAGCGGGTTTCGTGGGTGACGTGGAGCAGCATGGCCGGATTTTGCGCTCATGACGGGCGAAGTTGCCGGTTGGATGAGGACCGCCTGAAAGCTGGACTTCGCACGCATCAAATTGCCCGAGTCGCTCGCCGGAGGCCGAGACAGCCTGAGACAATCGCCCGGGCAATGGAACCGGGCAAGCGTCACGCCCAAGACATAAGGACAGGGAGAGAACAACATATGAATCAACCGAGGCTGCCGGGCGGGATCGACCGGGCTGCGATCGCAAGGATCGTCGCAATCGATCATCCCCACCTGCTCGACGATGAGCTGGCGGGCTGGCTCAAGGGCAGAGCGACGGGGGAAGAACCATGCCGAAAAGCAAGTTGTTCCTCCTGATCGCCGCCGGGATGAGCGCACCCGCGTGGTTCGTCGATGTCAGCGCCTTGCCGTTCACGGCGCAGTTCATCTGGTTTGGCGGCGTCATCCTCTGCGCACTGTTCGGCCTCGCCTTCCGGGCGAGCGGTAAGTAATCAGGCCCCCACGGAGCGCAACGATTCCGAAGTCAGCGTGAAGTAGCGCGTGCCGATCGCGTCGGACACGTGGTAGGCGGCTGATTCGCAGTTTTCGAAGAGGTGCACCAGCGCCGGGTATTGCGTGTCGGGGCCCGGCTCGCAGAGCTTTTCGAGCGTCCACGTGGACGGGTCGGGCAGCTCGTAGGAGAGGGCGGTCAGCTTGCCTGGCGCGCTGCCCGCGAGCCGTGCGATGCGCCCGCGCAGCGTCTGCGTCACCCAGGCGAGCGAGCGTGGGTTGTCCCCGTCGAGCACCAGCAGGTCCACCATGGTCGCGACATCGCGGCGTTGCTGGTAGCGCGCGTGGAAGGTGATGGTGCTGTCGAATAGCGCAACCATCGCTTCGAATCCCGCGACCTCATGCACCGCGCCGTTCTGGAAGCCGGCGGCCAGCGCGCTTGAAAGGAAGGCCAGCCGTTCGATGTGCCGCCCGATCGACAGCAGCCGCCATGCATCGTCGCGCGTCATGCGGTCGGTCTGCGCGCCGGTCATCGCGGCCAGCGCGGCGCTGGCGCCTTCGAGCGAACGCAGCGCGGCGCCGATCGCATAGCTGCCTTCGCCCGCTTCGCCGGCCTGCTCGGCGGTGCGGCGCAGGAACTCCGCTTCGGCCCGCACGATCTGGGTCCAATGGTCCTGCGACAGACGCTCGCGCACGGCCGCCGCCGCCTCGCGCACGCAGCGCAGGCTGAAGCCGACACTGCCACCGCGTTCCACGTCGCCCAGTTCGGCAATCAACACGCGCTCGAACACGCGCCGTGATTTCGGCCCGCCGGGCACCTCGGGCGGCACCAGGGCGTTGCGCAAGGCGAGCCGATGCAGCCAGCCGAGCAACTGGCGCGAGGACTGGTCTTCGCCACCCAGCAAGTCGAGCGTGAGCCGCGCCAGGCGCACGGCGTTTTCGGCGCGCTCGGTGTAGCGGCCGAGCCAGAACATGTTCTCCGCGGCACGGCTGGTCACCGGCGCGCGATGGCGGGCCAGGGAGGCGGGCGTCGACTGCGGATGCAGCAGCGAGGTGCGGTCGACGTGGCCGTTGGTCTGCACCCAGACGTCGGCGCTGCTGCCGCCGCGCTGCATCGACGCGATCTGCGCGTCCGCGCCGGCCAGCCGCGCCAGCCCGCCCGGCAGCACGCGCCAGGACTGCGCGCCATCGCTCACCGCGAACACGCGCAGCAGGACCGCGCGCGGTGCGATGTGGCCGGGACCGAAGTCCTGCGCCCAGGTGGGCATCTGCGACAGCGGCAGGTAGCTTTGCACGGTGTGCGCATCGCCGCCGCGCACGATCCGGCCCGCCCATTCGTCCAGTTCGCGGCGGCTCAATCGGCTGCCGAGCACCGGCTCGAAGGTGTCGTGCGAAGCCGAGCCGGTGTAGGTCGGCTTGATGGCGCAGTCGCCGAGCTGCGGCAGCACTGCTTCCAGGGCGGCACGCTCGCCGCACCACCAGGTCGGCAACGCAGGCAACTGCAGCCGTTCGCCGATCAGGTGGCGCGCCAGCGCGGGGAGAAAGCCGAGCAACGCGGGCGATTCGAGGAAGGCGGAGCCCGGCATGTTGGCCACCAGCACGTTGCCGGCGCGAATGGCCTGCAGCAGGCCGGGTACGCCGAGCGTGGAATCGGGCTTGAGTTCGAGCGGATCGAGGTACTGGTCGTCCAGCCGCTTGATCAGGCCGTGCACCGGGCGCAGGCCCTGCAAGGTCTTGAGGTAGAGGCGCTGGTCGCGCACGGTGAGGTCATTGCCCTCGACCAGCGTGATGCCGAGGTAGCGCGCCAGGTAGGCATGCTCGAAATAGGTTTCGTTGTAGGGGCCGGGCGTCAGCAGCGCGATGTGGGGCGGGGCGCCGGCCGGGCAGATCTTCTGCAGGCCTTCCATCAGTGCGCTGTAGGTGGCGGCCAGGCGCTGCACGTGGAGCGCCTCGAAGGCCTGCGGGAACTGGCGCGAGATGGCCAGGCGGTTCTCCAGCAGGTAGCCGAGGCCCGAAGGCGCCTGCGTGCGTTGCGAGACCACCCACCAGTTGCCGTCCGGTCCGCGCGCCAGGTCGAAGCCTGCGATGTGCAGCCAGGTGTCGCCCGGCGGCTTGACGCCATGCATCGCCCGCAGGTAGCCGGGATGCCCACGCACCAGCGCGGCCGGCAGCAGGCCCTCGGCCAGCAACTGCTGCGGGCCATAGACATCGGCCAGCACGCGGTCGAGCACGCGCACGCGCTGCTGCACGCCGGCCTCTATCTGGGCCCAGCTCTCGGGCGAGATGATCAAGGGGAACAGGTCCAGCGACCACGGGCGTTGCGGGCCGTCGCCGTCGGCATAGACGTTGTAGGTGACGCCGTTGTCGCGGATCTGGCGCGCCAGGCTGACGGCGCGGCGCGGCAGGTCGCCGAAGCCGCCCGATCCGAGCTCGTCGAAGAACTGCGACCAGCCGGACGTCAACGGTGGGCGCGTCGGCGAGGGCGACGCTTCGGGCTGCGGCACGGGCGGCGCCTGCGCGGCGTCGTGCAAGGGTGCGACCGGTTGCGAAGGCAGGCTGTTGCGCGGTGCGTTCAGCGGCGTTGCCGCGCCCCTCAGTTCGTCGAAATGGCCGGCGTGCGCGGGCGGTGCGAGCGCCGAGGCCAAGGCGGCGGGCGCCTCCAGCGAGGCGTTGCCGAAGAGGGAGTCGTTCATGGGTTCCACAGTGGGCCGATTGTCACATTGCCGTCATGGGCATTGGGCAGCGGCCCCGGTGGAAACATGTGCCTAACGTCGCAGGTCGAGCGTGAACGGGAACTCGCGGCTGCCCGCCAACTCGATGGTCGCCGGGGGCGTGCTCAGCAGGCCGGGCGTGTGGCCCATGCGTGCAAAGCGTGAATGGCGGCGGCTCTCGGCCTCGTAGGCATTGACCGGGAAGGTCTCGTAGTTGCGGCCACCCGGGTGCGCGACGAAGTACTGGCAACCGCCCAGCGACCGCTTCATCCAGGTATCGACGATGTCGAAGGTCAGCGGCGCATGCGCGGGGATGCTCGGGTGCAGCGCAGACGGCGGGTTCCAGGCCTTGTAGCGCACCCCGGCCACGAACTCGCCCACGGTGCCGGTCGGCTGCAGCGGCAGCACCTTGCCATTGACGGTGATCACGTGTCGGCTTTCGTTGAGACCGGTGACGCGCACCTCGATGCGCTCCAGCGACGAGTCGACGTAGCGCACGGTGCCGCCGGCCGAGCCTTCCTCGCCCATCACATGCCATGGTTCCAGCGCGTTGCGCAGCGAAAGCTCCACACCCATCGCCTGCACCTGGCCCACGAGCGGGAAGCGGAACTCGAAGTGCGGCGCGAACCAGTCGACATCGAAGGCGAAGCCGGCCTGCTTCATCTCGGCGATGACATCGTCGAAGTCCATCTTGACGAAGGTCGGCAGCAGGAAGCGGTCATGCAGCTCGGTGCCCCAGCGCGTCATCGGCGCCTTGCAGGGCGCGTCCCAGAAGCGGGCTACCAGCGCGCGGATCAGCAACTGCTGCGCGATGCTCATGCGCGCGTGGGGTGGCATTTCGAAGGCACGCAGCTCCAGCAGTCCGAGGCGGCCGGTACTCGAATCCGGCGAGTAGAGCTTGTCGATGCAGAACTCGCTGCGGTGCGTGTTGCCCGACACGTCGATCAGGATGTTGCGCAGTGTGCGGTCGACCAGCCAGGCCGGCATGTTCTGTCCGTAGATCTCGCGGTTCTTCGCGATTTCCTTGAGCGCGATCTCCAGTTCGTAGACCTGGTCGTTGCGGGCCTCGTCCACGCGCGGCGCCTGGCTCGTCGGGCCGATGAACATGCCCGAGAACAGGTACGACAGCGACGGATGGTTGTGCCAGTACAGCAGCAGGCTGGCGAGCAGTTCGGGCCGGCGCAGGAAGGGGCTGTCCGCCGGCGTGGCGCCGCCCATCACGAAGTGGTTGCCGCCGCCGGTGCCGGTGTGGCGCCCGTCGGTCATGAACTTCTCGGCCGAAAGGCGCGTCTCGAAGGCCGCGTTGTAGAGGAACTCGGTGTGGTCGACCAGTTCCTTCCAGTTGTTGGCCGGGTGGATGTTGACCTCGATCACGCCGGGGTCGGGCGTGACGGCCAGCACCTTCAGGCGTGGATCGCGCGGCGGCGGATAGCCCTCCATGACGATCTTCACGCCAAGCTGCGTGGCCGTGGCCTCGACGGCCGCGACCAGGTCGAGGTAGTCCTCCAGGCGGGCCAGCGGCGGCATGAAGATGTAGAGCACGCCGGAGGCAGCGCCGACCTTTTCCGCAGCCGGGCCGTTGGCGCGGCGCGGGTCGCGAACTTCCACGCACAGTGCGGTGCGCGTGACCCAGTGGGCCGACTCGCCTCGACGTGGCTGGCGGGTTCCGTCCGCGATGCTGGCATCGAAGGGCGAGGGCTTGCCGGAGCCCTGCATCTTCAGTGCCGTGCCCGCTGCGGGCGGCGTGCCGAAGGCATAAGGAACGGACGCCAGGTCGCCGGTTCCACTGCCGGGCGTGGTGGCCGGTGCATAGGCCGTGCCGCGGCCTGCCCCATTGGCGGATGCGTATGCCGTGCCGAGGCCTGCGCCGCTCGCGGGTGCGGTCGCGGTGGCGGCATAGCGTGCCTGGTACTGGGCCGCCGTCGGCAATGCGGCGCGGGGTGCGGTCGGGTCGCGGTCGACCAGGTAGGGGTAGTCGCCCTTGCTCGCCCACGGTTGCGAATCGAGCGGCAGGCGGTAGCCCATCGGCGAGTCGCCCGGAATGAGGAACAGGCGGTCGTCGCGCAGGAACCAGGGGCCGGTCTTCCAGCCGGGGCCTTCGAGCGGCGGTGCATCGCTTTCCGCGCTGGCTGGTTCGATCGGCAGCATGTAGCCGATGACCGCGTCGAGCTTCTGCGTGAACACGCGGCGCAGGCGCACGCGTTCCATCTCGTCTTCGAGCTTGGACTCGAACACGTCGACGTTGACCGGCAGGCGACGTTCGCGCCAGAGGTAGTAGTAGACGTCTTCGTAGCCGGGCTGGATGAAGCGCTCGGTCAGGCCCAGCTTGTGGGCCAGCACGGTGGTGAAGCGGCGTGCGTCTTCGCTGGTGTAGTGCGTGGGCACGCGCTCGTCGGCGAACAGTTCGGGGTCGTGCCACAGGCGCTGGCCGTCGGTGCGCCAGAAGATCGACAGGGCCCAGCGCGGCAATTGCTCGCCCGGGTACCACTTGCCCTGGCCGAAGTGCAGGAAGCCGCCGTCGCCGTATTCGGCGCGCAGCTTGTGCACGAGTTCGGTGGCATAGCCGCGCTTCGTGGGGCCGAGCGCGTCGGTGTTCCACTCGGGCGCGTCGCGGTCGCTGGTGGCCACGTAGGTGGGCTCGCCGCCCATGGTCAGGCGCACGTCGCCGTCGACCAGGCGCTTGTCGACCGCCTCGCCGAGCTTGAGCACATCGGCCCATTGCTCGTCGGTGTAGGGCAGGGTGACGCGCGGCGATTCGTAGATGCGCGTGACCTTCATCTCGTGGCCGAAGTCGACCTCGGCATCGTCGACCACGCCTTCGATGGGCGCGGCGCTCGATGGTGTGGGCGTGCAGGCGAGAGGGATGTGGCCTTCGCCGGCCAGCAGGCCGGAGGTGGCGTCGAGGCCGATCCAGCCGGCGCCCGGCAGGAATACTTCGCACCAGGCGTGCAGATCGGTGAAGTCGACGGTGGTGCCGCTGGGGCCGTCGAGCGCCTTCACGTCCGGCGTGAGCTGGATCAGGTAGCCGGAGACGAAGCGCGCGGCCAGGCCGCAATGGCGCAACAGTTGCACCAGCAGCCAGCCGGAGTCGCGGCAGGAGCCGCTGGCATTGGTCAGCGTTTCTTCCGGCGTCTGCACGCCGGGCTCCATGCGGATCAGGTAGTTGATGTCCTTCTGGACCTGCTGGTTGATGCCGACCAGGAAGTCGATGGTGCGCTGTTCCTTGCGGTCGACCTTGGCGAGGTAGGCCTTGAACAGCGGCGTGGGTTCGTCCTTGACGAGGTAAGGCGCGAGCTCTTCTGCCTGCGATTCCGTGTACTTGAACGGGAAGTTTTCCGCTTGCGGCTCCAGAAAGAAGTCGAACGGGTTGTAGACCGCCATCTCGACGACGAGGTCGACGGTAACCTTGAACTCGCGCGTCTTTTCCGGGAAGACCAGCCGTGCCTGGTAGTTGGCGAACGGGTCCTGCATCCAGTTGACGAAATGATCGGCTGGCTCGACTTGCAGCGAATACGAGATGACGTTGCTGCGGCAATGCGGCGCGGGCCGCAGTCGCACAACCTGCGGCCCCAATTGCACGGGGCGGTCGTATTTGTAGTGGGTGACGTGGTGGAGCGCGGCGTGAATGGACATGTTTTGAAGTGTCGTGAAGGGGCGCCAGTGGCGCACGCATACTAGCCCACAAGCAAGCAATTAACGCGCCAAAGCGCGAAGGGACGGAGTGGGAAACGTGGGGCGGAAGAGACGTTGATGGAGGCCGTCGGGGAGGAACAAGACACCGGCCAGCGCCGCCCGTGGGCCTTTGCCGCGATGGCCGGGTCGGTGCTGGGCGCCGCGCTGCAACTGCAGCAGCGGGAACTGTGGGCGCTCGCGGTTTATGCGGCGATGGCATTGGCAGCGTTGTTTGCCTTGTGGGTCTTGCAACGCCTGCGCCATCGGGGTGCCCGTGCGACCGGGCTGCTCGCGCTGCTCTTGGGGGCCGCCCTGGCCTTTGGCCTGGCCGGTACGCGAGCCGTGCTGTATGCCGATGGGGCGCTGGATCCGGACATCGAGGGGCGCGACGTGGAAGTGGTCGGGGTCGTCGCGCAGATGCCGCAGCGGGGCGAGGGCGCCTTGCGTTTTCGGCTCGATGTCGAATCGGCACGCTGGGTGGGCAGGGAGGCGCCTTCGACCGGGCCTGCTGGATGGCCCACGAAACTTGCGCTCGGCTGGTACGCCGAGAACACGGGCCTGTGGGGCCGGCCCGTGCGAGACGAGAACCAGGCCCCGGCGCCCTCGATGCCGGCTGAACTGCACGCGGGCGAACGCTGGCGCATGACGGTTCGACTGCGTGCACCGCACGGCAACCTCAACCCGCACGGCTTCGACTACGAGTTGCTGATGTGGGAGCAGGGCGTTCGCGCCGCCGGCTATGTGCGTGCCGGCAGCAACGACGCGCCGCCCATGCGCCTGGGCATGACGTGGCAGCACCCGGTAGAACGCGCCCGCGAGTGGGTGCGCGACGCGGTCTTCGAGCGGGTGGCCGACAAGCGATCGGCCGGCGTCATCGCCGCGCTCATCACCGGCGACCAGAGCGCGATCGACCGCGCCGACTGGGACATCTTCCGCGCGACGGGCGTGGCGCACTTGATGAGCATCTCGGGACTCCACATCACCATGTTCGCCTGGCTGGCCGCGGCGCTGGTGGGAGCGCTGTGGCGGCGCAGCACGCGCTGCATGCTGCTATGGCCCGCGCCGCAGGTTGCGCTGGTCGGCGGCGTGCTGCTGGCCGCGCTGTATGCGCTGTTCAGCGGCTGGGGCGTGCCGTCGCAACGCACGGTGAGCATGCTGGCGACGCTGGCGCTGCTGCGCCTCACCGGCCGGCGGTGGCCGGCGCCGAACCTGTGGCTCTGCACCTGCGCGGTGGTGGTCGCGCTCGACCCCTGGGCCTTGACGCAGGCCGGCTTCTGGCTCAGCTTCGTCGCGGTGGGGGTGCTGTTCGCGACCGATGCGGGTGAGTCGCCGGCCGGCAGGACGAGCTTCGTGGCGCGCCTACTGCGCATGCTGCGCGAGCAATGGGTGGTCACGCTCGCGCTGGCGCCGCTGACCTTGCTGCTGTTCCAGCAAGTCTCGCTGGTCGGGCTGCTGGCCAACACCTTCGCGATCCCATGGGTGACGCTGGTGGTGACGCCGCTGGCGATGCTGGGCGTGGCCATCCCACCTTTGTGGGATGTCGCCGCCTGGACCGTGCAGGGCCTGGGCGACTTCCTGCAATGGCTGGCAGCTTGGCCGCTGGCCACCGTTTCCACCGGGGCGCCGCCCGCATGGCTGGCGCTCTGCGGGGTTGCGGGCGGGGTGCTGTTGGCCATGCGGCTGCCATTGGCGATGCGTGCGCTCGGACTGCCGCTGCTGTTGTCGGCCTTGCTCTGGCAGCCGGGACGTCCCGAGCCTGGCGAGTTCGACCTGTTGGCGGCGGACATCGGCCAGGGCAACGCCGTGCTGGTGCGCACCGCGCACCATGCCCTGCTGTACGACACCGGCCCCCGCTACAGCCTGGAGAGCGACGCCGGCCAGCGGGTGCTGGTGCCCTTGCTGCGGGCCCTGGACGTGCGCCTCGACACGGTGGTGCTGAGCCATCGCGATGCCGATCACACAGGCGGTGCACCGGCCGTGCTGGCCACGCAGCCGCAGGCGGCGCTGCGCAGTTCGATCGAGGAAATGCACCCCCTGCAGGAATTGCGTCGTTCGGACAAGTGCGTGGCAGGCCAGCATTGGGAATGGGACGGCGTCCGCTTCGAGTTCCTGCATCCGGTGGCTGCCGACTATGAAAGCGCCACCAAGCCGAACGCGATCTCGTGCGTGCTGCGCATCGACAACGGGCGCGCCAGCGCGCTGCTGGCCGGCGACATCGAGCGCGACCAGGAAAGCGCCCTGGTGAAGCGCGATCCCGGCTTGCGTGCCGACGTGCTGCTGGCGCCGCACCACGGCAGCAAGACCTCGTCGAGCGCGTTGCTGCTCGATACGCTGAAACCGCGCATCGCACTCGTGCAGGCCGGCTACCGCAACCGCTTCGGCCATCCCGCCGACGAGGTGACGAAGCGCTACGAGGCGCGCGGCATCGCGGTGGTCGATTCGCCACATTGCGGCGCGATCGCCTGGCAAAGCACGTCGCCCGCGGCCTGGGAGTGCGAGCGCGCGGTCGCCCGGCGCTATTGGCGGCACGTGCCGCGGTGATCGCGCAATCGGGTTGACAAAGGCAGGCAATTGGCCTCGAACTTGCTAAGCTATGTGCGAAGGAGATTGGTCGCTCTATGCACAAATTTGACGAGATGTACGAGTCGCAGCCTTACGCAGGCGCTGCGATCCGAAGCCACTACCAGCGCTACGACCAATGGCTGGCGAAGCAACCGGGCGAGGTGATGCGCTCGCGGCGCGAAGAGGCGGAGATGATTTTTCGCCGGGTCGGCATCACCTTCGCGGTGTATGGCGCCAAGGACGAGGATGGCGCCGGCACCGAGCGGCTGATCCCGTTCGACCTGCTGCCGCGCATCATCCCGGCCGACGAATGGGCCGAGATGGAAAAGGGGCTGGTGCAGCGCGTCAATGCGCTCAACCGCTTCATCCACGACGTCTACCACGACCAGGAAATCATCAAGGCCGGCATCATCCCCGCCGAGCAGATCAAGGACAACGCGCAATTCCGCCCCGAGATGATGGGCGTGCATGTGCCGCACGACGTCTATTCGAGCATCGCCGGCATCGACATCGTGCGGGCCCCGGACGCCAACGGCAGCGGCGAGTACTACGTGCTCGAAGACAACCTGCGCGTACCCAGCGGCGTGAGCTACATGCTCGAGAACCGCAAGATGATGATGCGGCTCTTCCCCGAGCTGTTCAACCAGAACCGCGTCGCGCCTGTCGCGCACTACCCCGACCTGCTGCTGGAAACCCTGCGCGCCATCGCCCCGCCGGCCACGCCCGAGCCCACGGTGGTGGTGCTCACGCCCGGCATGTACAACAGCGCCTACTTCGAGCATGCCTTCCTGGCCCAGCAGATGGGCGTGGAACTGGTCGAGGGACAGGACCTGTTCGTCAAGGACGACTTCGTCTACATGCGGACCACGCGGGGGCCGAGGCGGGTCGACGTGATCTACCGCCGCGTCGACGACGACTTCCTCGACCCCGAGGTGTTCCGCCCCACGTCCACGCTCGGTTGCGCCGGCCTGATGCGCGCCTACCGCGCCGGCAATGTCGCCATCTCCAATGCCGTGGGCACCGGCGTGGCCGACGACAAGTCGATCTATCCCTACGTGCCGAAGATGATCGAGTTCTACCTGAACGAAAAGCCGATCCTCAAGAACGTGCCCACCTACATGTGCCGCAACAAGGACGAACTGGAGTACGTCATCTCGAACATGAAGGACCTGGTCGTGAAGGAAGTGCACGGCGCTGGCGGTTACGGCATGCTGATCGGCCCGGCCGCGACGCAGGCCGAGATAGAGGACTTCAAGAAGGCCGTGCTGGCCAAGCCCGACGGCTACATCGCGCAGCCCACGCTGAGCCTTTCCAGTTCCCCCACCTTCGTCGACGCCGGCATCGCGCCGCGCCACATCGACCTGCGGCCCTTCGTGCTGTCGGGCAAGGAAGTGCAGATGGTGCCGGGCGGCCTCACCCGGGTGGCGCTGAAGGAAGGCTCGCTGGTGGTCAACTCCTCGCAGGGCGGCGGCACCAAGGACACCTGGGTGCTCGAAGCGGACCGGCGCCCGGCCGCAGCGCCCGCGGCGCCTTCGCAATCGCAAAAGCAATCGGCATAACGACAAACGGAAAGCTCACAGATGCTGTCTCGCACCGCCGATCACCTCTACTGGATGTCGCGCTACACCGAGCGCGCGGAGAACACCGCGCGCATGCTCGATGTCAACTACCAGACCTCGCTGCTGCCGCAGTCGGCCGAAGTCGCGCAGCACGGTTGGCAAGGCCTGCTCTCCATCAGCGAACTGCTGCCTTCGTATCGCAAGACGCACGAGCAGATCGTTCCGCAACAGGTCATGGAGTTCATGGTCAAGGACGAGGACAACCCGTCGTCGATCCTGTCCTGCCTGCGCGCCGCCCGCGAGAACGCGCGCGCCGTGCGCGGTGCGCTGACCACCGAAGCCTGGGAAACGCAGAACACGACCTGGCTGGAAGTGAACCGCATGCTGCGCGCGGGCGATTTCGAACGCGACCCGGGCCAGTTCTTCGAATGGGTCAAGTTCCGCTCGCACCTGTCGCGCGGCGTCACGCTCGGCACGATGCTGCAGGACGAGGCCTTCTACTTCTCGCGCCTGGGCACCTTCCTGGAGCGTGCCGACAACACGGCGCGCCTGGTCGACGTGAAGTTCCATGCAATGAACAGCGAGTTCTTCGGCCAGGGCGCCAGCGACCAGGAGTACGACTTCTATCACTGGAGCGCGATCCTGCGCAGCGTCTCGGCCTTCGAGGTGTACCGCAAGGTGTACCGTGACGTGATCAAGCCGGAGCGCGTGGCCGAGTTGCTGATCCTGCGCGCCGACATGCCCCGTTCATTGCATGCGAGCCTGGCGGAGGTGGTGGCGAACCTGGCGAAGGTGGCGAACGACCAAAGTGCGGAGACGCAGCGGCGTGCGGGCAAGCTGCTGGCCGATTTGCAGTACGCGCGGGTGGACGAGATCCTGGCGACGGGGTTGCATGCGTACCTGACGCAGTTCCTGGATCGGGTAAATGAGCTGGGGTGGCGGATCAGCCAGGATTTCCTGGTGCCGACGCACTGACCGAAGGCGTGAATCTTTCTACTGCGGCCACCGATCTCGGGCCTGCGCTCCTCGCCGTACCAAAGTACGGCTGCGGTGCTTGACCCGGCCTCGGCGCCCTCGCTACGAAATCTTCACACCTTCTGCGCGCGTCATCTGCCGCGTCGTTGTCAGTCGTGTCCAACATGGACTCATTGCCGGTCGTTCACGGTGCAACCGTCTGCCGCACCGCGTGCTCCCACCGTGCCATCGCCGCATCAGCTTGCGCGCGGCTCCAGGTCGGCAGGAAGCGCCGCTCCACCTTCCACAGGTTCGAGAGCTGCGACACGTCGCTGTAGATGCCGGTCGACAAGCCGGCAAGGTACGCGGCACCCAGGGCCGTCGTCTCGGTCATCTCCGGCCGCACGACCGGAATCCCCAGCAGGTCCGCCTGGAACTGCATCAGCAGATCGTTGACGCTGGCCCCGCCGTCCACGCGCAGTTCGGCCACCGGCATGCCGCCGGCCGCGACCGCATCGCGGCTCATGGCCTGCAGCAGTGCAGCGCTCTGGTAGGCGATGCTTTCCAGCGCGGCGCGCGCCACATGGCCGAGCGTGGTGCCGCGCGTGAGGCCGGTGATCGTGCCGCGCGCGTCCGCGTTCCAGTAGGGCGCACCGAGGCCGGTGAAGGCTGGCACCATCATCACGCCGCCCGCGTCGGGCACGCTTTCGGCCAGCGCTTGCACCTGTGCGCTGCCTTCGATGGCCTTGAGCCCGTCGCGCAGCCATTGCACCACCGCGCCGCCCACGAACACGCTGCCCTCCATCGCGTACTGCGGCGTCGTGCCGGTCTGCGCGGCGCTGGTCACGAGCAGGCCGTTGTGCGAAGGCTGGAACTCCGCGCCGGTATGCATCAGCATGAAGCAGCCGGTGCCATAGGTGTTCTTGGCCATGCCGGCCTCGAAGCAGGCTTGGCCGAAGAGTGCGCTCTGCTGGTCGCCGGCGACGCCGCCGATCGGGATGGGGCGGCCCAGCGACGCGACCTCCACATCGGCGAAATGGGCGCTTGAGGGCTTCACCTCGGGCATCAGCGATTCGGGGATGTCGAGCGCCTTGAGCAGTTCGGCGTCCCAGGTGTTGGTGTGCACGTTGAAGAGCATCGTGCGCGAGGCGTTGCTCACGTCGGTGACATGCACCTTGCCGCCGGTGAGCTGCCAGATGAGCCAGCTGTCGACGGTGCCGAAAGCCAGGTCGCCGCGATCGGCCGCCGCGCGCGCATCCGGAACGTTGTCCAGCAGCCAGCGCAACTTCGTGCCGGAGAAGTAGGCGTCGATGACGAGGCCGGTCTTGTCGCGGATGGTCTCCGTCAGGCCTTCCTCGCGCAGGCGCGCGCACATGGGCTCGGCGCGGCGGTCCTGCCAGACGATGGCGTTGTGCGCCGGCTCGCCGGTCTTGCGGTTCCACAGCAGAGTGGTTTCGCGCTGGTTGGTGATGCCGGCGGCATGGATGTCCCTCGCCGTCAAGCCGCCCTTGAGCAGTGCCTCGCGCGCGGTGGCGACCTGGCTTTCCCAGATTTCCTTGGGGTCGTGCTCCACCCAGCCGGGCTGGGGGTAGATCTGCGTCAGTTCGCGCTGGGCCATCGAGACGATGCGGCCGATGCGGTCGAACACGATGCTGCGTGAGCTGGAGGTGCCCTGGTCAAGGGCCAACAAGTAGGCGGTCATGCGATTTCCAGGCGGACTTGCGCGCGCGCCAGCAGGTCGGGGTAGGGCGTTGGCGGTGGCGCGTCGGTGAACAGGCGGTCGATCTGCGAGAGGTGCCCCAGCTGGATCATCGCCGGTCGGTTGAACTTGCTGACATCGGTGGCAAGCCAGACCTCGCGCGCCTGCGCAATGATGGTCTGCGCGACCTTCACCTCGCGCAGGTCGAAGTCGCGGAGCGACCCGTCGGACTCGATGCTCGACACGCCGATCAGCGCGATGTCGACCTTGAACTGGCGAATGAAATCGACCGTGGCTTCGCCCACGATGGCGCGGTCGCGCGGCCGTACCGAGCCGCCGGCCACGATCACCTCGCACTGCGGGTTGTCGCTGAGGATGGCCGCCACGTTGAGGTTGTTGGTGATCACGCGCAGCCCGGTGTGGCGCAGCAGCGCCTTGGCGATGGCTTCCGTCGTGGTGCCGATGTTCAGGATCAGCGAGCAGTTGTTCGGCACCTGGCCGGCGACGGCGCGCGCGATGCGCGCCTTGCCGTCCGCATGCAGCGTCTCGCGCTGCTGGTAGCCGATGTTCTCGGTGGTCGAACTCGGGACGCGCACGCCGCCGTGGAAGCGCGTCAGCAGGCCGTCGTCGGCCAGCCGCTGCACGTCGCGGCGCACCGTCTGCAGCGTGACGTCGAGCATCTCCGCCAACTCGTCGACCGTGACCGAACCGCGCTCGCGCACCGTGTCGAGGAGGTGGATTTGCCGGGGGTTGGTGTTGGACGACATGTGGCTGGCGTGGGGTGAAAACTTTATAAAACGAAAAGAAACGAATGCCTCTAAGGGAAAACTCCCACGAAAAGCGAGCATTAAGGAATAAGAATGAACAAATTCGCAAATGCAATGCACCCCAGCCGTGAGCGTCAATCCTTCATCCGAGCCGGGTCGCGACATCGATTGCGACGTGCTGATCGTGGGCGGCGGCATCAATGGTTGCGGCATTGCGCGGGACCTGGCGGGCCGGGGCTGGCGCGTGGTCCTCTGCGAGAAAGACGACCTGGCCTCGCACACATCATCGTCCTCCACCAAGCTGATCCATGGCGGCCTGCGATATCTCGAGTACTACGAGTTTTCTCTTGTGCGCAAGGCATTGCAAGAGCGCGAGGTGCTGCTCAAGAGCGCGCCGCACATCATGTGGCCGCTGCGCTTCGTCATGCCGCACGATCCGTCGATGCGACCGGCCTGGATGATCCGGATCGGGTTGTTCATGTACGACCACCTTGCCAGACGTGAAGTTCTGCCCGGCTCGCGCACGATCCAGCTGCGTCAGCACGCGGCCGGTGCGCCGCTGAAGAAGGGCTACAAGCGCGGCTTCGTCTACTCCGACGGCTGGGTGGACGACGCGCGCCTGGTGGTGCTCAACGCGCTCGATGCGCGGGAGCGCGGCGCGCAGGTGTTCACGCGAACGCGTTGCGTGGCGGCGCAGCGCGGCAGCGACGGCTGGGTCGCGACGCTCGAAGGCGCCGATGGCTCGCGTACCGTGCGGGCGAGGGCCGTGGTCAACGCGGCCGGCCCGTGGGCCGAATCGTTCTTGCGCAGCGTGGCCCATTCGGCGCGCGGCGAAACGCTGGCCACCAAGAGCCTGCGCCTGGTGAAGGGCAGCCACATCGTGGTGCCGCGCGTGTTCACGCATGACCATGCCTACATCTTCCAGAACCCCGACAAGCGGATCATCTTCGCGATTCCCTACGAGCGCGACTTCACGCTGATCGGCACCACCGACATCGAGATCGAAGGCGACGACCCCGCCGGCGCGCACATCACCGAGGACGAGATCGCCTACCTGTGCACGCAGGCCAGCCGCTATTTCGAGAAGCCGATCGAGCCGGCCGATGTGGCCTGGAGCTACTCCGGCGTGCGCCCGCTGCTCGACGACGACTCCGGCGACCCGTCAGCCGTGACGCGCGACTACCTGCTGGAACCCAACAGCGAAGCGGCGCCGCTGATGTCGGTATGGGGCGGCAAGATCACGACCTTCCGCAAGCTGGCCGAAGACGCTGCCGACGAGGTCAGCCGCATGCTGGGCGATGCGCGCCCGGCGTGGACCGACGGCGCATTCCTCGCGGGTGGCGATCTCTCGTCATGGATCGGCAAAGCCGAGAAGCCAGATACGGATTTCGAGCGATTCGTGGCGGCGGTGCAGCAGAAGCGTGCATGGCTGCCGGCAGCGCTTGCCCGGCGGCTCGCCCGCGCTTATGGTGCACGCCTCGCTCTCGTGCTGGGCGATGCGATGTCGATGTCCGACATGGGCGCCGAAGTGGCGCCGGGGCTTCATGAGCGCGAGCTGCGGTACCTGCAATCCAGCGAATGGGCGACAACTGCCCAGGACGTGCTGTGGCGCCGGTCCAAGCTGGGCCTGCATTACAGCCCCGCGGAGCGCGCTTCGGTCGAGGCCTGGTTCGACAGAATAAAAACCGAGGGGATCAACGCATGCAACTGAAGCTGGAGCGTGTCACCAAGAAGGTCGGCGCACAGACATGGCTCTATGAGCAGAGCATTGCGCCGACCACGGGCGCCGTCACGGTCCTGTTGGGCGCCACGCAATCGGGCAAGACCAGCCTGATGCGCCTGATGGCGGGCCTCGACGCGCCGACCCAAGGCAAGGTGACTGTCAACGGCGCGGACGTGACCGGCATGCCGGTACGCCAGCGCAACGTGGCCATGGTCTACCAGCAGTTCATCAACTATCCGTCGCTTACGGTGGCCGACAACATCGCGTCGCCGCTGAGGCTGCGCGGCGAAAAAGACATCCTCACGCGCGTGAAGGCTCTGGCCGACAAGCTGCACATCGGCATGTTCCTCGACCGCTACCCGCAGGAGCTGTCGGGCGGGCAGCAGCAGCGCGTGGCGCTGGCCCGCGCGCTCGCCAAGAACGCGCCCCTGATGCTGCTCGACGAACCGCTGGTCAACCTCGACTACAAACTGCGCGAGGGGCTGCGAGAAGAACTCGCCCAGCTTTTCGCGAGCGGCGACTCGACCGTGATCTATGCCACCACCGAACCCGGCGAGGCACTGCTGCTGGGCGGCTACACCGCCGTGCTCGATGCCGGCGAACTGCTCCAGTACGGACCGACCGCTGAAGTCTTCCATGCGCCTCAGTCCTTGCGCGTGGCGCGTGCCTTCAGCGACCCGCCGATGAATCTGCTCGCAGGGCGCGTGGTGGGCGGTGGTGTGCAGCTCGAAGGCGGGCCCTTGCTGCCGCTGACGCTGCCCGCACGACCCGAGGGTAGCGAGGGCACAGTCACCGTGGGCTTGCGCGCCAGCGCATTGAACGTGAACGCGGGCGAGGGCGACATCTCGCTGTCGGGCAAGGTGGAACTGGCGGAGATCTCGGGCTCGGACACCTTCGTCCACGTGCATACCGTGGTCGGCGAGCTTGTCGCGCAACTCACCGGCGTGCACAAGCTCGACCTCAACGAAGCGATCACGCTCTATTTCACCGCGAACCAGGCCTACGTGTTCGACGGGTCCGGCAAGCTGTCCGTGGCGCCTGCATGGCGCAGGGCGCAGTGAGGTAGACGCAGCCATGTCCCGCATCGACCTAGACCTCGCCCACGCCTACCGGCCCAACCCCCGGCAAGAGAGTGACTACGCGCTGCTGCCGCTGAAGATGAGCTTCCGCGACGGCGGCGCCTATGCGCTGCTCGGCCCCTCCGGCTGCGGCAAGACCACGATGCTCAACATCATCTCGGGCCTGCTCAAGCCCTCGCAGGGCACGGTGACATTCGATGGCCGTGACGTCACCAACGCCACGCCGCAAGACCGCAACATCGCGCAGGTGTTCCAGTTCCCGGTGATCTACGACACGATGACCGTGGCGCAGAACCTGGCCTTTCCGCTGCGCAACCGCAAGGTGCCGGAAGACCAGATCAAAAAGCGCGTCGGCGAGATCGCGGAGATGCTGGAGATGAGCGGGCAGCTGAACCAACGCGCGGCAGGGCTCGCGGCGGATGCCAAGCAAAAGATCTCCCTGGGGCGCGGCCTGGTGCGCAGCGATGTCTCGGCAGTGCTGTTCGACGAGCCGCTCACCGTGATCGATCCGCACCTCAAGTGGCAGCTGCGGCGCAAGCTCAAGCAGATCCACCGCGAGTTGAAACTCACGCTCATCTACGTCACGCACGACCAGGTGGAGGCGCTGACCTTCGCCGAAGAAGTGGTGGTGATGACGCGCGGCAAGGCGGTGCAGGTCGGCAGCGCCGAGGCCTTGTTCGAGCGGCCGGCGCATACCTTCGTCGGCCATTTCATCGGCTCGCCGGGCATGAACTTCCTGGCGGCGCACAGCGCGGCCGGCCTGCTCGAAGTCGCAGGCACGCGCTTGCGCGCGCCACGCCAGCTGCCGGACGGTCCGCTCAAGGTCGGCATCCGGCCGGAGTACGTCAAGCTCGCGGCGTCTCAAGCGCCCGGCGCCGTGCCGGCCAGGGTGACGCTGGTGCAGGACGTCGGCACGCACCTGATGCTGACCGCCGAGGCAGGCGGGGTGCTGCTCAAGGTGCGCCTGCATTCCGATGCGCCGGCACCGGCCGTGGGCGAGACCACGTGGCTGCAAGTGGTCGACGACCATACCTGCTACTACCAGAACGAAGAACTGGTCGCATAAGGGGAAGCACATGAGCACGACCACCAAACCCATCAACCAGAAAGCATGGCTGCTGGTGCTGCCGGTGCTGATCTGCGTGGCCTTCTCGGCCATCGTGCCGCTGATGACGGTGGTGAACTATTCGGTGCAGGACATCATCTCGCCCGAGCGCCGCGTGTTCGTGGGCACCGAATGGTTTGCCTCGGTGATGCGCGACAGTGAATTGCATGAAGCGCTGCTGCGGCAACTCGGTTTCTCGTTTGCGGTGCTGGCCATCGAGATCCCGTTCGGCATCTGCCTGGCGCTGTCGATGCCGGCCGCGGGCTGGAAAGCTTCCGCGGTGCTGGTGATCGTCGCGCTGTCACTGCTGATCCCGTGGAACGTCGTTGGCACCATCTGGCAGATCTTCGGCCGCGCGGACATCGGCCTCTTTGGCTACGCGCTGCAATGGCTGGGCGTCGACTACAACTACACCGGCAACGCGACGCACGCGTGGCTGACGGTGCTGTTGATGGACGTGTGGCACTGGACGCCGCTGGTCGCGCTGCTGTGCTACGCGGGCCTGCGATCCATCCCCGATGCCTACTACCAGGCTGCGCGCATCGACGGCGCGAGCAAGTTCGCCGTGTTCCGCTACATCCAGCTTCCGAAGATGCGCGGCGTGCTGATGATCGCGGTGCTGTTGCGCTTCATGGACAGCTTCATGATCTACACGGAGCCCTTCGTGCTCACGGGCGGCGGGCCTGGCAATGCGACCACCTTCCTCAGCCAGTACCTGACGCAGAAGGCCGTGGGGCAGTTCGACCTGGGTCCGGCGGCTGCTTTCTCGTTGATCTACTTCCTGATCATCCTGTTGCTGTGCTTCGTGCTCTACAACTGGATGCAGCGGGTGGGGACGCAGGAAGTGGAGGTCGAGAAATGACTTGCTACCTTTGTGGGGGTGATCACGCCGACGGCGTACTCCACTCCGCGAATGTCCCCCGGCCTGCGGCCTCCTCCTTCATTTCGCTGCGTGGAGCACACCATCGACGTGATCCAGATGCGCAGTGGTCGCTCGACCGGTGCCAACGCGGACCGTTCCACGTGCCGGGGACATCGGGTGTCTCCCGCAGCGAAATAAAGGAGGAGGCCGCAGGCCGGGGGACATTCGCGGAGGGAGATACCCGGTGTCTCCGGCACGCACCCCGGATCCCTGCAGCCCGGATACCCGCACCGTCGATACACGCCCTGAGACGACGCGCATCCCGGTCTCACTTGCGCCTCAACGCAGCACCAGCGTCACAGCACACGAAGGAGCAAGCGACATGACCGAAAAGACGTCCCGGAAGCGCAGCATCTTCCTGCTGCTCTACGTCGCCTTCGCGCTGTTGCCCATCTACTGGATGATCAACATGAGCTTCAAGACGAACGAGGAGATCCTGTCGAGCTTCTCGTTCTTCCCGCAGCACTTCACCTGGGCCAACTACGTTCGCATCTTCGCTGACGAATCGTGGTACTCCGGCTACATCAACAGCCTGATCTACGTGGGCATCAACACGGTGATCTCGCTGACCGTGGCGCTGCCGGCGGCCTATGCGTTCTCGCGCTATTCGTTCCTCGGCGACAAGCATGTGTTCTTCTGGCTGCTGACCAACCGCATGACGCCGCCGGCCGTGTTCCTGCTGCCGTTCTTCCAGCTCTACAGCACCGTCGGCCTGATGGACACGCACATCGGCGTCGCGCTCGCACACCTGCTGTTCAACGTGCCGCTCGCAGTCTGGATCCTGGAGGGCTTCATGAGCGGCATCCCGCGTGAAATCGACGAGACGGCCTACATCGACGGCTATTCGTTCCCGCGCTTCTTCATCACGATCTTCCTGCCGCTGATCAAGGCCGGCGTGGGCGTGGCGGCGTTCTTCTGCTTCATGTTCAGCTGGGTCGAGCTCCTGCTGGCGCGCACGCTCACCAGCGTGAACGCCAAGCCCATCGTGGCCACCATGACCCGCACCGTGAGCGCCGCGGGCATGGACTGGGCGACGCTGGCCGCAGCCGGCGTGCTGACCATCGTGCCTGGGGCAATCGTGATCTGGTTCGTGCGGCACTACATCGCAAAAGGCTTTGCGATGGGCAGAGTCTAGGAGGCTGGCAAATGTTCGAGTGGATGGTCTGGACCACCCCGGTGGCCGTTTTCTTCAGCTGCATCGCGCTGATGCTGGTCGGCATGACCGTGTGGGAGCTCAAGTCGCCCACCGTCATGCGCAAGGGCTGGCTGCCGATGGAAACCACGCGCGGCGACAGGCTCTTCATGGGCCTCCTCATCGCCGCCTACATCAACCTCGCCTTCATCGGCCTGGCCGGCAAGTTCCAGGAGTGGATGCAGCTCGAGGCAGAGCCATCGATCTGGATCAGCTTCGTGCTCTCGATGCTCGTGCTCGCATTGGTCATGCGAAAGGGCTGACCGCAGTTTGTGTTCGACAACGGCCGGCTCTTCTCTTCCCGGAGCCGGCATCTGCACACACCAGGGAAGTTCCATCGAGGAGACAACCATGAAGATGCGCTACACAGCGTTGGCACTGGCAGCGGCGACTCTCGCCATGCAGAGCGCCTGGGCCGGAGAAGCAGAGGCCAGGAAGTGGATCGACAGCGAGTTCCAGCCGTCGACGCTCAACAAGGACCAGCAGATGGCCGAGATGAAGTGGTTCATCGACGCCGCCAAGAAGCTGCAGGACAAGGGCGTCAAGGAGATCTCGGTGGTCTCCGAGACGCTGACCACGCATGAATACGAATCGAAGACGCTGGCCAAGGCCTTCGAGGAAATCACCGGCATCAAGGTCAAGCACGACATCATCCAGGAAGGCGACGTCGTCGAGAAGCTCCAGACGTCGATGCAGTCGGGCAAGTCGATCTACGACGGCTGGATCAACGACTCCGATCACATCGGCACGCACTACCGCTACGGCACGGCACTCTCGCTCACCGACCAGATGGCCGGCCCGTGGAAGGAATACACCAACCCCGGCCTCGACCTGAAGGACTTCATCGGCACCAGCTTCACCACGGCGCCGGACGGCAAGCTCTACCAGCTGCCCGACCAGCAGTTCGCCAACCTCTACTGGTTCCGCGCCGACCTGTTCGCCCGCAAGGACCTGCAGGACAAGTTCAAGGCCAAGTACGGCTACGACCTCGGCGTGCCGCTCAACTGGAGCGCCTATGAAGACATCGCCGCCTTCTTCAGCGAAGACGTGAAGACGCTCGATGGCAAGCCCATCTACGGACACATGGACTACGGCAAGAAGGACCCATCGCTCGGCTGGCGCTTCACCGACGCATGGCTGTCGATGGCGGGCGAGGCGGACATCGGCATTCCCAACGGGTTGCCGGTGGACGAATGGGGCATTCGCGTGGCGGACGACAAGTGCACGCCGGTGGGCGCAGCGGTCGAGCGTGGCGGTGCCACCAATTCGCCCGCGGCGGTCTTCGCCTTGACCAAGTACATCGACTGGATGAAGAAGTACGCGCCCAAGGAAGCCATGGGCATGACCTTCGGCGAGTCGGGTCCCGTGCCGGCGCAGGGCCAGATCGCGCAGCAGATCTTCTGGTACACGGCCTTTACCGCCGACATGATCAAGACCGGCCTCCCGGTCGTGAACGCGGACGGCACGCCGAAGTGGCGCATGGCGCCGGGCCCGAACGGCCCGTACTGGAAGCAGGGCATGCAGAACGGCTACCAGGACGTGGGCTCCTGGACCTTCCTCAAGTCGAACGATCCGAACCGCGCGACGGCAGCGTGGCTCTATGCACAGTTCGTGACGGCGAAGACCACGTCGCTGAAGAAATCCATCGTCGGCCTGACTTTCATCCGCGACAGCGACATCCGCTCGGACTTCTTTACGCAGAACGCGGCCAAGTACGGCGGCCTGATCGAGTTCTATCGCAGCCCCGCGCGCGTGGCGTGGACGCCGACCGGCAACAACGTGCCCGACTACCCGAAGCTCGCGCAGCTCTGGTGGAAGAACGTGGCCGTCGCCGTGACGGGCGAGAAGACGCCGCAGCAGGCCATGGACAACCTGGCCAACGAGATGGACGACGTGATGGCGCGGCTGCAACGTGCCGGCATGGCGCACTGCGCACCCAAGCTCAACCCGAAGAGTTCGCCCGACAAGTGGCTGAGCGACAAGGGCGCGCCATGGAAGAAGCTGGCCAACGAAAAGCCGAAGGGCGAGACCATCAACTACGACAAGCTGGTCGGCGCCTGGAAGGAAGGGCGCGTGCGCTGACAGGTTGAAACCCTGCGCCCTGGAACGAAGCGCCGTGGCAGACTCCGCGAGGACCTGCCCCGGCGCTTCGTCATTTGCATGAACATCATCTTTCGTTGCGACCCTTCGCTCTTCGACCTGCTGCCGCGGCCCGTGCCTGCCCGGGCCATGCTCCCGGACTGGTTGCGCGCAATGGCGCCGCGCGTGCCTTCGACCGTGCACCAGCGCAGCATCCGCACGGTCAAGCAATGCCCGCCCTTTGTCGACGCGATGACGCACGGCTTCATGGTGCTCCTGCCCTGCGACGTGACGGTGAAGGCGGGGCAGTTCAGCTGGGATTGGCCGCTGCCCGCCCTGGCGATGCCGGGGCATCCTCGTGCGCCGCTGAGCTTTCATGTGCCGGAGCAGATCGCGGGCTCGCCGCTGGCGCATGGCCGCCAGTCGGCCATCAAGTTCAACAGCTTCTGGACGATCGAACTGGAGGCCGGCTGGTCGCTGATGGCGGTGCACCCGGTCCATCGCGACGACCTGCCGTTCAGGCTCGTGACCGGCCTCGTCGATGCGGATCGCTTCCATGACGTCGGCATCAACTTCCCGGCGGTCTGGGTCGATCCTTCCTTTGAAGGCATCCTGCCGCGCGGCACGCCGGTGGCGCAGTGCTATCCGGTCGTGCGCGAGCCGCTGTCGCTGACCTGCGCGCCGATGTCGCCTGCCGAGGTGAAGGATTACGAAGCGGTCGCCACGAAGATCATGGCGGGGCCGGGTGTCTATCGCAAGGGCTACCGCAGGCGCGGCATCGGGTGATCGATCAGGCGGGTGTTGCGGCGAGCATGGCGCGCAGCTCGTCCAGGTTCAGCCACAGGCGACCGCTGCGCGGCGTCGACAGCGCGTGCGCGATGCGGCCGAAGGTGTCGTCGCGCAGTCGATAGGCCCGGCCGTAGGCTTGCAAGGCGCCGTCCATGTCGCCGGCTTCCTGCAGCACGATGCCCAGGTTCACCTCTGCCTCGACATAGCGCGGCATCAGTCGCAAGGCCTCGCGCAATGCCCTGGCCGCGCCTTGAAGGTCGCCGGCGTCGTGGTGCTGGAGCGCGAGTTCGAACCACACCGTGGCGACGAGTTGCCGACGCTCCGGGCGCTCGGGCTCCAGTCCGTGCGCGCGCTCGAAGTAGCGCAAGGCCACTGCCGGCTGCGCGGACGCACGTGCAATCTCGCCGGCAAGCACCAGCGTCTGCTCGTGCTGTGGCCGCAGTGCGAGGCTGTGTTCGACCTGTTCCCTTGCTGCCACCGCATCGCCCTGTTGCAAGAGCAGCCAGGCCGACAGTTGGTGGGCAGCGGGATGCGGTGGATGCGCTGCCAGCGCGATCTCGCAGAGGGCTTTGGCCTGTGCCCGCTCGCGGGCATTGACCTGCTGGATGGCAAGCGCGAGCAATTCCTCGACGGATGGCACGGTGGTCCTTGCCGTCGCGTCGATGGCGGCTTGAAGGTTGATGCGTGCCTGTGCCTCGCGTTCGGCCCGGATCGCTTGCGTCAGATACAGCGGCTCGCGCGCAAGGAAACCCGAAAGAATGGCATGCCGGCGCGGCTCGAACAGCACCGGCGGGACGTGCGCATATTCGACGCGGATGTGGCGTTCGTATTCGGAGAAACGAGCCGCCGGCGCGCCGAGGATGGCCAGGTCGATGTCCACCAGCAAGCGGGCGTCCTTGCCCTCGGGCACGGCGCCGTGGCGCGTCGCCATGACCAGCGCGTGCACCCGTAGGGCCGCGTCTTGCGACAAGCCTGCCGAGGCCAGCGCGTCGCGTGCCCAGTCGGCGCTCTTCTGCTCGTTGTCATGGCCACGCACGTCGTAAATGGCGTCATGGAACCACAGCGCGAGGGCCACCTCGCCGGAGCGTTCGGCTTCGGCCTGGTGAAGGCCAAGCAGCGACAGGCATTCGGCAAGGTGCTGCAGCGTGTGATACCCGCGATGCGCCTCGCGATAGCGTGCGACCAGCGCGGAAAACAGCCCGTCGGTGTGCGGCGTGGCAGGGACGCCGACCTCGGCCAGCGCATCGATCCACAGTCCGTGCAAGGTGCCTTCATCCATGGCCTGGTCTCCTTCCGTCGGCAAGGTGCGGCGCGGCAAGCGCCTCCGCCAGGTGATCGATCAGGACCCGGCACTTCGGCACCATGAAGCGATTCGGCGGATAGAGCACGCAGGCCCGTCCCTGGTAGGTCGACTGGAAGGCCCACTCGGGCAGCACGCGCACGACAGTACCTTCGTCCAGCGCCTGTCGCGCCATGAAGTCCGGCAGGCAGCCGATGCCCAGGCCCGCCAGCACGCCTTCGAGGCGAATCTCGCTGTGGTTGGCGACGTAGCGCCCGTGGACGACGACCTCCGCGTCTTCGTCGCCCCTGCGGAAGCGCCAATGGTTGTCGCGCTCGTGTTCGCCGAGCGACAGGCAGCTGTGCGAGACCAGGTCGTGCGGATGCCCGATCGCCTCGCCGCGCGCGAGGTAGGCGGGCGTGGCGCAGAGGATGGTCTGCACATCCATCAACGGCCGGGAGGCCAGGCCTTGCGGCGGATCCTGGGTCAGCCGCACCACCAGGTCCACGCCTTCGCGGACCGGATCGACATCGCGGTCGGAGACGATGAGCTGCACGTCGACGTCGGGGTGGTGATGGAGAAAGTTCAGCAGGTGCGGATGCAGCACATGCCGGGCAAAGGCCTTGGGCGCGCTGATGCGCACCAGGCCGCGCGGCGCGCTGGCGTACTGCTGCGCCATGTCCATCGTGTCCTGCGCCGCCTTGACCAGGTCGCTGCAGCGTGCGAAGGCTTCGATGCCCGGTTCGGTGAGACGCAGCTGGCGCGTCGTGCGCACGATCAATTGCACCTGCAGCGCCTTCTCCAGTCGCGTGACCTGGCGGCTCACGGCGGACGGTGTCAGTCCCAGCATGCCGGACGCCGCTGAGAAGCTTCCCAACTCGGCCACGCGCACGAAGGTCACCATCTCCGGCAGCACTCTCAAGAAATCATTCGTTCCCATGGCGCACAAGTCTTGTTCGGACGCACAGTCTATTCAGCGAATGACCTGCCCGGAAGAATCGATCTCCAATTCTGAAAGGCATCGAATGGGATTCGCGAAGTCGCCGTTGCGCGGCATCGGCAGCGGGGAGCTGATGCTCCTGATGGTCGCCGCGGTGTGGGGGAGCAGCTATGCGGTGGCCAAGCAGGCCACGCAACAGTTGCCAGTGCTGGAGTTTCTCGCGTTGCGGTTCGGCCTGACCTTCATCGTGTTGCTGCCCGCATTGAAGACTTTGTTCACTGCCCAGGGGCGCAGCGGCCTGGCCGTCGGCGGGATGCTCGGCGCGAACCTCCTGGCCGTCTTCCTGTGCGAGACCTTCGGCGTGTCGCTGACCACGGCAAGCAACGCGGCTTTCCTCATCAGCCTTTGCGTGGCCCTCACGCCGCTGGTCGAATGGTGGCTGCTGGGCGAGCGACCGCAACAGCGGGTGTTCGGCGCGGCCGCCATCTCCGCGTCCGGCGCCGCGATGCTGTCGCTGACGTCGCCAGCCGAACTGTCCGTGGGATGGGGCGACGGGCTCATGCTGCTCGCCGCGTTCCTGCGCGCCGTGATGGTCTGCCTCACGAGGCGGCTGGCCAGGCGGCATGCCGTGCCCGCGCTCACGTTGACGGCCGTGCAATCTGGCGTGATCGCCATCGGCGCATTCGTGCTTGCGCTCGTGCGGTCGAAGGGCGCGCTGGCCTCGTTGCCGAGCGGCGCCGGCTTCTGGTGGGCGATGGCGTACCTCGTCATGTTCTGCACCGTCTTCGCCTTCTTCGCGCAGAACCATGCGGCGGCCCGAACCAGCCCGAGCCGCGTCTCCCTGCTCATGGGCAGCGAGCCCGTCTTCGGCGCGCTGGTGGCTGTCCATTGGCTCGGGGAAGACATCCGGCCGCTGGGCTGGGTGGGCGGCCTGCTGATCGTGGCCGCGGCCTGGTGGGTCACGCTGCCGCAGCGCGGGCCGATGCCAGCCGCTACTGTTCCATCGCCGCCTTGACCTCGCGGCCCAGGTCGAGCACCGACATCGCGTAGTAGCTGCTCCAGTTGTAGCGCGTGATCACGTAGAAGTTTTGCGTGCCGGCCACGTAGTTCGGCGCATCGGCGCCGTTCTGCAATTCGATCAGCGCGAGCAGGCCCTTGTAGCTGGCGGCGTCCCCGTCGAGCACCGCGCCCGCCGCGACAAAGCTGTCGGCGCCGAAGGTCGGCACGATGTCCGGTGCGAGCAGGGTCGCCTTCTGCAGCCGTGCCTCATCGAAGCGCACCGGGAAGGTCGACGGCATGCCGCGTTTCCAGCCGAAGGCCTTGAAGTAGTTGGCGACCGAGCCGATCACGTCGACTGGGTTGTTGACCAGGTCGATCCTGCCGTCGCCGTCGTAGTCCACCGCGTATTTGGCAAGGCTGCTCGGCATGAACTGCGGCATGCCCATGGCGCCGGCGTAGCTGCCGAGCGGGCGCATCGGGTCTTCGTGCGTGCGGCTCTCGGTGCTCAGGAAGCTTTCGAGTTCATCGCGAAAGAAGGCCTGCCGTTCCGCCGCCCGCGGATGGGCTTGCGGGAAGTCGAAGGCCAGTGTCGACAGCGCATCGATCACGCGGAAGCTGCCCATGTTGCGGCCATAGATCGTTTCCACGCCGATGATGCCGACGACGATCTCGGCCGGCACGCCGAAGTCCGCCTCGGCGCGCGCCAGCGTGTCGGCGTTGTTGCGCCAGAAGCGCACGCCCGCTGCGATCCGCACAGGGTCGATGAAGCGCGCGCGGTACGCGGCCCAGTTCTTCGGCGAGCCCTTGGGCGCCGGCAGCATCAGGCGCGGCACGTTCGTCAGCATGCGTGCGCCGCCGATGGTGGTGCGCACCCAGTCGGGGTCGAGCTTGCGGCGTGCGGCCACTTCGTCGGCGAACTGCATCGCGTCGTCGCGTGTTGCGTAGGTCGGGCCACCGCGCGCGGCGGTCGACTGCTTTTCAGTGGCGGCGGTCTTGGCGTTGGCCCTGGCTTTGGCTTTGGGAGAGGCGACCGCGGGGAGGGCGGCACAGGCCACGGCCAGGCAGACAGCGGTCGGCAGGGCAAGGGAGATCAGTCGTCGCATGAGGCAGGATTGTGAGGGCGCGGCGGCTCTCCTCAACGACCGTCGCCGTTAGTTTCGTCACGGCCATGCCAACTGGCGAAATTCGGCGCGCAGTCGCGACAACTCGGTGATGGGCGTCTTCGCGTAGCGCTGCGCTTCGAGTCGCAGCAGCCAGTCGCGCACTGCCTGTCCGGCCGGACCGAATCGCTCGCTCACGCGAGCGGCCATCTGGCGCGGCGGCGTAGCGTCGGGCAGGTCGAGTCCGGCTTTCCTCAAGCGCGCGCGGGCCTTGCCGAGCAGGCGCAACCACGGGTCATGCTGGCTGCGCTCCCAGAGCGTCCAGCCGGCGCCGGCGATGCTCACGATGACGAGCAGCCAGATCAGCACGGTGGCCAGGTCCTGCAGGCTTGGCGCGTCGAAGCCGATGTTCTTCAGCAGCGCGAGCTGCCGGCTCTGGGTGTAGTTGAGCACCCACTGGTTCCAGCCGTTGTTCATGGCTTCCCATGCGGCGCGGATGTTCTGCACCAGCGTCGGGCTCATCGTGCCGATAGCACCCGCAAAGAACCCCGGCTGCTGCGCCAGCCGGTTGAGCGAACCGATGCGGCCCGGCGACACCGCCCCCGTGGGATCGACGCGCACCCAGCCCGTGCCTTCCTGCCACACCTCGGCCCAGGCATGGGCGTCGCTCTGGCGAATCACCCAGTAGTTGTCGACCTGGTTGGCTTCGCCGCCCTGGTAACCGGTGACGATGCGCGCGGGAACGCCCAGCGCCCGCATCAGCACCACGAAGGACGACGCGATGTGTTCGCAGAAGCCTTCCTTGCGGTCGAACCAGAATTCGTCGGCCGTGTTGTCCCCGAAGATGCCAGGTTCCAGGGTGTAGGTGTAGCCGCCGGTGCGCAGACGCTGCAGCGCGGCCTCGACGAAGGCGCGCGTGTCGGCGCCGGGCATCTCGCTGCGCATGTTTGCGGCCAGTGCAACAGTCCGCGGATTGGAGCCGGGCGGCAGGCCGAGATAGGTTTGCAAGCCTGCCGATCGCCGCAGCGGCCCGCTCCGGTACTGCGTGTAGCTCTCCGCGCGATAGCGCAACAGGTCGTTGACCGGCCGGTTCAACAACCATTGCAAGTCCGGCATGCTGAAGGCCTCGTAGCCGGGCACATCCGGCTTGGCTTGCACGGCATCGAGCGTCAGCAGCCAGGGCTTGTTGCTGACCTCCAGCGTCACCTCGTAGCGCACGGGCGTGCCTTCCACGCGCAGGTTTGCAGGCACCGAGCCTCGTGCCCAGGGTTCCAGCACGCTCCACTCGCGGCCGTCGAAGCGACCGAGCACCGGCCCGCGGAAATACATGTCCCGCTGCGCCGGTGGCGGGCCTTCGAACCGGATCCGCGCCGCGATGGAATCATCGAGCGCCAACTGCGCGATGGTGCCCACGCGCATCGACGCAGAGAGCCCGCTGCGTCCCGCCATCGCATCGCCCGGCGTGCCCCACAGCGGTGCAAACCGGGGGAACAACATGAAAAGCGCGAGCATGATTGGTGCACCGAGCAGCGCCATCCAACCTGCGGTGCGGGCTGCCTGGAGCAGCGGCGGCCGACCGACCGGCATGTGGGCATTGACCAGCGCGGTCAGCAGGCCGAGCAAGGCGAGCAGCATCGCGAGCGCCGTCAGCAATGATTGCGAATAGAAAAAGTTGGTGAGCATCGCGAAGAAGCCCAGGAAGAAGACGACGAAGGCATCGCGTCTCGCGCGCAGTTCCAGGGTCTTGAGGGCCAGCAGGATCACCACCATCGTCACACCGGCGTCGCGCCCCAAAAGCGTGCGGTGCGTCGCGAAGGTCGCCGCCAGCGTCACGGCCAGCAGCGTGCCGATCCACCAACGATTGGGCAACGGCGTGGCCTGCACGGCAAGGCTTGCACGCCAGACCAGCACCACGGCCGTCAGCCCGCTGCACCAGAGCGGCAGGTTGCCGACTTGCGGCAGCACGATCAGCGCGATCACCGCCAGCAGGAACAGCGTGTCGCGTGCATCGCGGGGCAGGGCCCGCAGTTGTTGGAGTGGCTTCAGCATGTGGCCAGCACCTCCAGGCAACGCCGTCGATGCGCCTCGCCCTGCGCGGGCTTCACGCTGAGCGAACCGACACGCAGGCCGTAGTCGAGGCCGAGCCGGTCCGCCATCAGCACCCAGGCGCACAGCCGCGACATGCGCGCCTCGGTGTCCGGCAGCGCGGCGGCTTGCACGTCGAGCCACAGTTCCTGCCGCTGCGCCTGCTGCGTGTCGCGGCTCACCAGTTCGTTGGAGCCTGCGGCCTGTGCGCGCGCGGCCTTCTTCCAGACCACCAGCTTCAACGGATCGCCGCGCCTGTAGGCTCGCACCCCGTCGTATTCGCCGGCCAACTGCGCCACCACGACGGCCGACGCCGCCTGGCCCGCGATCGGCTCGCCCGGCGGCAGCGGTGGCGGATGCAACTCTGGCGCCGGGTACACCAGCACCTTCGCGGCGGGACGCCAGACGGTCCACACGCGAAAGGTGCCGAGCGGAAAGCGCGTCTCCGCGGTGAGCGGCGGTACCGCGTGCAGTCCCCGCGTCGTCGGCTTGAAAGCCACTTCGACCGTCTCGCTGCCTTGCGATGGCACATCGGCCCAGGCCCATTGCCCGCTGCCGCGCACGCTGAGCCCGATGCCGTAGCGCACGCCGCGCCGCGCGTTGTGCAGCACCACGCGAAACACCGCCGCAGCGCCCGCGTACTGGGGATCCGGCGCGATCAGGTGCATCGCCAGCCCGCGCAGGGTGGCATGGCAGACATGCATGCCAACAGCCACGCTGCCGGCCAGCAAGAAGGTCAGCAGGTAGCCCAGGTTGAGCTGGTAGTTGATTGAGCCGATCAGCAGCACCAGCAAGGTGGCGGCGAGCATCCAGCCCGCGCGCGACGGCACGATGTAGACGTTGCGCTGCGTGAGTTCGACCGTGTCCGACGGCGGCCGGCGCGAGAGGAACCAGCCGTCGATGCGCCGTCGCAGGGCCGCTGCGGGATTCATCGTCGCCCGATCAGGGAATCGGCACAGCCGCGATCATCGCGCGCACCTGCTCGACCGCGCCTCGGCCCGCATCGCCCACCGGTGTCATGCGGTGCGCCACGGTCTGCGGCAGCACGGCCTGCACGTCATCGGGCGCCACATAGTCGCGGTTTGCCAGCAGCGCCTGCGCCTTGGCCGCGCGTAACACTGCGATGCCGGCGCGCGGCGAAAGGCCCTGCAGGAACCAGCGGCCATTGCGCGTGGCGGCGACCAGGTCCTGCACGTAGTTGAGCAGCGGATCGGCCGCATGCACCTGCTGCACGCGCTGCTGCAGCGCGGTCAGTTCCTCGGCGCTCAACAGGGCGGGAAGCGTGGCGAGCAGCTCGCGCCGATCGGCTCCGGCCAGCAGTTCGCGCTCGGCCGCGCGATCGGGATAGCCCAGCGAGATGCGCATCAGGAAGCGGTCGAGTTGCGATTCGGGCAGCGCGAAGGTGCCCAGCTGGTCGTGCGGGTTCTGCGTGGCGATCACGAAGAAAGGCGTGGGCAAGGGCCGCGTCTCGCCTTCGATGGTCACCTGCTTCTCCTCCATGGCCTCCAGCAGCGCGCTCTGGGTCTTGGGACTGGCGCGATTGATTTCGTCGGCCAGCAGCACCTGCGCAAAGATAGGTCCGGGGTGGAACACGAACGCCTGCTGGCCGCGGTCGTAGATGGCCACGCCGGAGAGATCTCCCGGCATCAGGTCGGCGGTGAATTGCACCCGTGAAAACTGCAGCCCGAAGGTGTGCGAAAGCGCATGCGCCAGCGTGGTCTTTCCGACCCCCGGCACATCCTCGATCAGCAGGTGTCCACCAGCCAGAAGACAGGCCACGCAATCGCGTACTTGCGCCTCTTTCCCGACGATGACCGTGTTAAGCTGACCGAGCAAACTGGCGAGCTTCGCTGCGACGTCCATTTTTGTATCCATATGCAAACCATACCGTAAGGCTGGCAGCCCTTGGCTGTAAAAGGTCGACGAGAGACATGGCCAAGACCGGTTACCTGATACATCGCGATTTCTGGAAGCATGAAATGGGCGAAGGGCACCCGGAATGCCCCGCGCGCCTCGACGCCATCGAGGACCGCCTGCTGCTCTCGGGCGTCGGCGACGCGCTCCAGCGCATCGATGTCCCCATTGCCACGCTGCAGCAGATCACGCTGGCGCACAGTGTCGAGCATCTCGAACACCTCGAGGAACTGAGCCAGCGGCTCGTCGCCGACGCACCGGCCGCCGGGCCCGACCATGCGCAGATCGATCCCGACACCTCGCTCATGAAGTTCACCTTGCTCGCCGCGCGCCGTGCAGCGGGTGCGGCCGTTGCTGCGGTCGATGCGGTGATGCGCGGCGAGGTCGAGAACGCCTTCTGCGCGGTGCGCCCTCCCGGCCATCACGCCTGTCGCGACCAGGCCATGGGCTTCTGTTTCTTCAACAATGTTGCCATCGCGGCCCGCCATGCGCTGGAGGCATACGGCCTGGAGCGCGTGGCCATCGTCGATTTCGATGTGCACCACGGCAACGGCACTGAAGACATCCTCTCCAACGACCCGCGCGTGTTGATGGTGAGCTTCTTCCAGCACCCGTTCTACCCGTTCAGCGGCGCCGACCATCCGGCGTCGAACATGCTGAACATCCCGGTGCCGGCCTACACCAAGGGCATGGACATTCGAGAAGTGGTCGAGATGCTGTGGATACCGCGCCTGGAGTCGTTCAAGCCGCAGATGATCTTCTTCAGTGCGGGCTTCGACGCGCACTACGAGGATGACCTTGGCCAGTTGCGCCTCAACGAGAACGACTACGCCTGGATCACCAGCCGCGTGCGCGCCGTGGCGCGCCAGCATGCAGACGGCCGCATCGTTTCCCTGCTGGAGGGCGGCTACAACCTCGATGCACTGGCGCGCAGCGTGGAAGCGCATGTGCGGACGCTCGCTGATCTCTAGCCTGTGAACAGGCCTGGTTTCCAGTAGATGTCCGGCGACCTCAGTCAGTTGCTGAGCGAAGTCCACCTTCGCACGGTCTCGGTAGAACTCGCGGCCTTGGCCGCTTGCCTGGCGCTGGCCTGGGCCATTTGCCGCTGGTTCGGTCGCGACCAGCCCAAGAATTCGATCTGGTTTGGCAGTCACACCGTCGACGGCCTGATGTTCCCGCTGCTCGCGCTGCTGTTCTCCGACCTGGCACGCCGCGCCGCGATCGGTTTCCAGCCCGTGCTGCTGCGAATCGCCGTGCCGGTGCTGCTGTCGTTGGTGGCCATCCGCCTGTTTGCGCGCGTGCTCAAGACGGTGTTTCCGCAGTCCGCGCTGGTCAGCCTGATCGAGCGCACCATCTCCTGGCTTGCCTGGGTCGGGGCGGCGCTGTGGATCGTCGGGCTGCTGCCGCCGGTGCTGGCTGAACTCGACCAGATCACCCTGTCCTTCGGCAAGACGCACGTGAGCGTGCGAACCATCTTCGAGGGCGTCTTGTCTGCATCCGTCGTGCTCGTCATCTCGCTGTGGATCGCGGCCACCATCGAGAAGCGGATCCTGCAGGAAGCCGTCACCGACCTGTCGATGCGCAAGGTCGCCTCGAACGCGATTCGCGCGTTCCTTTTGCTGATCGGCCTGCTGATTGCGCTGTCGGCCGTGGGCGTGGACTTGACGGCGCTGTCGGTGCTGGGAGGGGCGCTTGGCGTGGGTCTCGGTCTCGGCCTGCAGAAGCTGGCCGCCAACTATGTGAGCGGATTCGTGATCCTGCTGGAGCGCTCGATCCGCATCGGCGACAACGTCAAGGTCGACAACTTCGAAGGCCGCATCACCGACATCAAGACCCGCTATACGCTGGTGCGCGCGGGCAATGGCCGCGAAGCGATCGTGCCGAACGAAACGCTCATTACCAGCCGCGTCGAGAACCTCTCGCAGGCGGATCGCCGCTTCAATCTCACGACCACCGTCGTCGTGGGTCATGAGAGCGATGTGTCGCAGGTGCAGGCGATCATGACGGGTGCTGCCGCGGCGCAGGCGCGCGTGCTCGGCGACCCGGCGCCCGTGGCCTTCCTCATGAACTTCACGCCGGACGGACTGGAGTTCATGCTGAACTTCTGGATCGCCGATCCGGACAAGGGCAAGGACAACCTGCGCTCGGCGATCAACATCGCGATCCTCGACGGCCTGCGCAATGCAGGCATCGAGATCGCGCAACGGCAGCGTGTACTGCGCGTCGAGAACTTGCCAAATAACGCTTCCCCAACGGGAGACACTCGCCTATAATCACTAAAAAGCACGATCGTTCTTTTTTACAAGATTGTTGAGAGCGAGCCGCCTAGAATGCGCGGTTGCTCCGTAAATCCCCGGTTTCGCAAATCCCCTGGAGGTCAGTCCAATGAAGGTTCTCGTAGCGGTCAAGCGGGTCGTTGACTACAACGTCAAGGTCCGCGTCAAGTCCGATGGTTCCGGCGTCGATATCGCCAACGTCAAGATGAGCATGAACCCCTTCGACGAAATCGCCGTCGAAGAGGCTGTGCGTTTGAAGGAGAAGGGCGTCGTGACGGAAGTCATCGCCGTCTCCTGCGGCGACGCCAAGTGCCAGGAAACCCTGCGCACCGCCATGGCCATCGGTGCAGATCGCGGCATCCTGGTCGAGACCACCGAAGAGCTGCAACCCCTGGCCGTGGCCAAGCTGCTGAAGGCGCTGGTCGACAAGGAACAGCCTTCGATGATCATCCTGGGCAAGCAAGCCATCGATGACGACGCCAACCAGACCGGCCAGATGCTGGCCGCACTGGCAGACCTGCCGCAAGCCACCTTCGCATCGAAGGTCGAACTGGCCGGCGACAAGCTCAACGTGACGCGTGAAGTCGACGGCGGTCTCGAAACCATCTCGGTAAGCCTGCCTGCAGTCATCACGACCGACCTGCGCCTGAACGAGCCGCGCTACGTCACGCTGCCCAACATCATGAAGGCCAAGAAGAAGCAACTCGACATCTTCAAGCCCGAAGACCTCGGCGTCGACGTCAAGCCGCGCCTGAAGACCCTGAAGGTCAGCGAGCCGCCCAAGCGCGGCGCCGGCATCAAGGTGCCCGACGTCGCCACGCTGGTGGACAAGCTCAAGAACGAAGCCAAGGTTATCTGAGGAGACACAAGAACATGACCGCACTCGTCATTGCCGAACACGACCACGCCACCGTCAAGCCGGCGACCCTCAACACCGTGACCGCCGCGCTCGCTTGCGGTGGCGATGTCCACGTGCTGGTGGCCGGCGCCAATGCCGCCGAAGCCGCTGCCGCTGCCGCCAAGATCGCCGGCGTCTCCAAGGTCATCGCCGCCGACAGCCCGTCGCTCGCCGAGAACCTCGCTGAAAACGTTGCAGCCCAGGTGCTGGCCATCGCCGGCAACTACAGCCACATCCTGTTCCCCTCGACCGCCAACGGCAAGAACGTCGCCCCGCGCGTGGCCGCCAAGCTCGACGTGGCGCAGATCTCCGACATCACCAAGGTCGTGAGCGCCGACACCTTCGAGCGCCCGATCTACGCCGGCAACGCGATCGCCACCGTGCAGAGCAGCGATGCGACCAAGGTCATCACCGTGCGCACCACGGGCTTCGATGCCGCGGCCGCCACGGGTGGCAGCGCCACGGTCGAGAACGCCGAAGGCGTGGCTGACAGCGGCAAGTCGAGCTTCGTCGGCCGTGAAGTCACGAAGAGCGAACGCCCCGAACTGACCGCCGCCAAGATCATCGTCTCCGGTGGCCGTGCGCTGGGCAGCGCCGAGAAGTTCCAGGAAGTGATGGCGCCGCTGGCCGACAAGCTCAACGCAGGCCTGGGCGCCAGCCGCGCCGCCGTCGACGCGGGCTACGCCCCGAACGACTGGCAAGTGGGCCAGACCGGCAAGATCGTGGCCCCGCAGCTCTACATCGCCGCGGGCATCTCGGGCGCCATCCAGCATCTGGCCGGCATGAAGGACTCCAAGGTGATCGTCGCGATCAACAAGGACGAAGAAGCCCCGATCTTCTCGGTGGCTGACTACGGCCTCGTGGCCGACCTGTTCACGGCCGTGCCGGAACTGGTGAAGGCGCTCTGAGCCCCCACCGCCGATTGGCCACCCAGGGCATCGTTCGCGATGCCCTTTTCACATCTTTCGCATGGAGACAAGAACATGAGCTACATCGCACCCCTCAAGGACATGCTGTTCGACATCGAGCACCTGGCCGATATCGCCGAGGTCGCCAAGCTACCGGGCTTTGAAGACGCAGGCCTCGAAACCGCGCAAGCCGTGCTCGAAGAGTGCGCGCGCTTCAACCAGGACGTGATCGCGCCATTGAACGTCGAGGGCGACCGCGCCCCGTCGACGTTCAAGGATGGCAAGGTCACGACCACTGCCGGCTTCAAGGAGGCCTACGCGCAATACGCCGCGGGCGGTTGGCAAGGCATCCAGCACCCCACCGACTTCGGTGGCCAGGGCCTGCCCAAGACCATCGGCGCGGCCTGCACCGAGATGATCAATTCGGCCAACATCAGCTTTGCGCTGTGCCCGCTGCTGAGTGATGGCGCCACGGAAGCGCTGCTGATGGCCGGCTCCGACGAACTCAAGGCCACCTACCTCGAGAAACTCATCGCAGGCGAATGGACCGGCACGATGAACCTGACCGAACCGCAGGCCGGCAGCGATCTCGCGCTGGTGCGCAGCCGCGCCGAGCCCCAGCCCGACGGCACCTACAAGGTCTTCGGCACGAAGATCTTCATCACCTACGGCGAGCACGACATGGCCGAGAACATCGTCCACCTGGTGCTGGCGCGCGTGACCGGGGCGCCCGAAGGCGTCAAGGGCATCAGCCTGTTCATCGTGCCCAAGTTCATGGTGAACAAGGACGGCTCGCTGGGCGATCGCAACGACGTGCACTGCGTGAGCATCGAGCACAAGCTGGGCATCAAGGCGTCGCCGACGGCGGTGCTGCAGTACGGCGACAACGGCGGCGCGGTGGGGTACCTCGTCGGCGAGGAAAACCGCGGCCTCGAGTACATGTTCATCATGATGAACGTGGCGCGCTATGGCGTCGGCGTCCAGGGCATCGCGGTGGCGGAGATGGCCTATCAGGCTGCAGTGGCCTATGCGAAGGAACGCGTGCAGAGCCGTCCGGTCGATGGCTCCATCAAGGCCAGCGCGGCGATCATCCATCACCCGGACGTCAAGCGCATGCTGATGACGATGCGTGCCTACGTCGAAGGCTGCCGCGCAATGGCCAGCGTCGCAGCGGCCGCCTACGATGCCGCGCACAAGCATCCGGACGCCGATGCACGCAAGCAGAACGAGGCGGTCTATGACTTCCTCGTGCCGCTGGTCAAGGGCTACAGCACCGAGATGAGCCTCGAAGTGGCTTCGCTGGGCGTTCAGGTGCACGGCGGCATGGGCTTCATCGAGGAAACCGGCGTGGCGCAATACATGCGCGATGCCAAGATCCTGACGATCTACGAAGGCACGACGGCGATCCAGGCCAACGACCTGGTGGGTCGCAAGACCATGCGCGACGGTGGCGCAACCGCGAAGGCGATGGCTGCGCAGATCGAGAAGACCGAGGCCGAACTGGCCAAGCGCAGCAGCGCCGCTTCGGCATCGATGCTGAAGCGCCTCAAGGCCGGCCGCGAGGCCTTGCTCGACGTGGTCGATTTCGTCGTGAGCCAGGCCAAGGGCTCGCCTAATGCCGTGTTCGCCGGCAGCGTGCCGTACCTGATGCTCGCCGGCAATGTGGTCGCCGGCTGGCAACTCGCGCGCTCGTTGATCATCGCGGAAGACCTCGCCTCGCAGAACAACGACGTCGCCTTCATGACGGCCAAGGTCGCGACCGCGCGCTTCTACGCGGAGCACATCCTCAACAAGGCGCCCGGCATCCGCGACAGCATCGTCGAGGGCGCAGAGAGCGTCACGGCGATGGCGCTCGAAGCCTACTGAGGCAGTCCGAAAGCGGGCAGCCGAACGCAGAGGTCGCAAAGATTGCGCAGAAGTCGCAGAAGGAAATTCCAGATGAGTTCCTTTGCGACCTCTGCGTAGTTTTTGTATTTCTTCTGCGTTCGGCTGTCCGATCCCGCATTCAACCCGCATCAAGAGACACCCTGACCATGTCGAAGCTCCCCGCCGTCCTCGCCAAGCTGCCGCTGCCGATCATCGGCTCGCCGCTGTTCATCATCAGCAATCCGAAATTGGTGATTGCCCAATGCAAGGCCGGGGTCGTCGGTTCGATGCCCGCGCTCAACGCACGCCCCGCAGCGCAACTCGAGGACTGGCTGGCCGAGATCACCGAGGAACTGGCCGCCTACAACAAGGCCAATCCCGACAAGCCCGCCGCGCCGTTTGCCATCAACCAGATCGTGCACAAGAGCAATGACCGGCTCGACCACGACATGGAGATGGTCGTGAAGTACAAGGTGCCGATCGTCATCACTTCGCTCGGTGCACGCGTCGATGTGAACGAGGCCGTGCACAGCTATGGCGGCGTGACGCTGCATGACGTGATCGACAACAAGTTCGCGCGCAAGGCCATCGAGAAGGGCGCCGACGGCATCATCGCCGTGGCGGCCGGTGCCGGCGGCCATGCGGGCGTGAAGAGCCCCTTCGCGCTGGTCCAGGAGATCCGCCAGTGGTTCGACGGCCCGATCGCGCTGTCGGGCTCCATCGCCACCGGGGACGCGGTGCTGGCCGCGCAAGCGATGGGCGCCGACTTCGCCTACATCGGGACTGCCTTCATCGCCACCGAGGAAGCGCGCGCCAGCGAAGAGTACAAGCAGGCCGTGGTGGCGGGCAGCTCGGACGACATCGTCTATTCGAACCTGTTCACCGGCGTGCACGGCAACTACCTGGCGCCATCGATCATCGCGGCCGGCATGGATCCGGCCAACCTGCCGGAGGGCGACCTGAAGACCATGAACTTCGGCGGTGGCGATGGCGCCAAGACCAAGGCCTGGAAGGACATCTGGGGCTCGGGCCAGGGCATCGGCGCCGTGACCGAAGTGTCGAGCGCCGCGTCCTTCATCGAGAAACTCAAGGCGGAATACTTCGCCGCCCGCAAGCGCCTCGCGCTCTGACGGAAAAGCGCGCAGTGGCCGCCTTGCCGCAGCAGTCCGCGGCCGGGCGGATGCCACTTCTGGATGCCACCAAGGGGGTGGCCTGCCTGCTGATCGTCGGGCACCACCTGGTTCGCTATGGGCCGCTGGCCGACGGTGCGGCGCCACTCGCGCCGTGGCTGTTCGAATGGCTCTCGGAGGATGGCCGGCTGGCGGTGCAGGTCTTCCTGGTGATCGCCGGCTTCCTGGCGGCGGCAAGCCTTGCGCCCGCGGGCCTGCTGCGAAGCGACCGGCCTGCCATGCGCGCCCTCTACCAGCGCTACGGGCGCCTGGTCATGCCTTATCTGGCGGCGCTCACATGCACGGTGCTGGTGGCGGCGGCGGTCAGGCCCTGGCTCCACGACGAAGCCGTACCGGGTGCACCGAGCCTGCCGCAACTGATCGCGCATGGGTTGCTGCTGCAGGACCTGCTGGGCTACGACGCCCTGTCGGCAGGCGTCTGGTATGTGGCCATCGACTTCCAGCTGTTCGCACTGGCCATCGTGGTGGTCGGGCTCGCAGGGCCGATGCAGCGGCATGGGCGCCTGTCGCCCGCCACTGCGCGGTGGGTGGGCGCGGTACTTGTCGGGGGCCTGGTCGTCGGCTCGCTGCTGGTGTTCAACCGACAAGCCTCGCTGGACATCACGGCCATCTATTTCTTCGGCGCCTACGGGCTGGGGATGCTCGGCTTCTGGCTCGGCCGGGCGACGCGCGGTATCGCCTGGAGCAGCGCGGTGGCCTTGCTGGGCACGGTGGGCCTGGTGGCCCTGGCCGTCGAATGGCGCAGCCGCATCGTGGTGGCCCTGGTGACGGCGCTCGCCATCGTGCTGGCGGACCGCCGTGGCTGGCTGGCTCCGAAACACTGGCCCACGATGGCGATGCCGCTCCTGCGATTGGGGCGGATCTCCTACTCGCTGTTCCTGATTCACTTTTCGGTGATCCTCGCGGTCAATGCGCTGGTCAGCCAGTGGGCGCCGCGCACGCCTTGGGGCGACGCGCTCGGACTGGCCGGGGCGGTGCTGTTGTCGCTGGGGGCCGCGACGGTGCTTCACGCCCAGGTCGAGCTGCGTCCGACGACGTGGCGCGCGCTGTTGTTCCTGTTCGGCGCCCTGGTGGTGTGCGGGATGCTCACAGCGCCGTGAGGTTTCCGTGAGATCTCCGTGAGGTCGCGCCCTGGGGCATCCAGGGCGATTCGCGCAACCGGGCGAACGGCCTGTTGCGCCCGCCGTCCGGAGGGCGCACGCTGCGGAGGTGTGAACAAACCCACAGACGGATGACACCGCCTCCATCGCAGCGTCCACACTTGCAATCGCTCCCGGCGCAAGGCCTAGGCAGCGTGGTGCAGGGCGTCGCGGCCTTGCTGTGGCTGCCGCAGGCCGCGCTGCTGGCCTGGGCGGTGGACGGCCTCGCGTCGGGCCGCGGCTTGGCGGCCGTGGGATGGCCGGCCGGGGGGATCCTGCTGCTGGGCCTGCTGCGCAGTGCTTGCGAAGCCTGGGGCGCGCGCCGTGTCTTCCTGCAGGCCCGCGCCCACCTGACGGCCTTGCGGGCGCATGCGGTGGCGGCACTGGCGGCGGGCTCGCCGTCGGATCGCACGCGGGTGCCTTCGGGCCTGGCGGCCAGTGTGCTGGCCGAGCAGGCCGAAGCGGTGGTGCCCTACCTGGTGCGGTATCAGCCGGCGCGTTGGCGCGTGATGGTGGTTCCGCTCGCCATCGCGGCCGTGGTGGCTTGCCTTTCATGGATCGCGGCGCTGGTGCTGCTGGTCGCGGCGCCGCTGATTCCGGTGTTCATGGTCATCGTCGGGATGCGGGCGCAGGCCGCGAGCAAGGCGCAGATGCTGGAGATGGGCAGCATGAATGCCTTCCTGCTGGACCGTCTGCGCGGACTTGCCACCTTGCGTGCGCTGGATGCGGTGGACGCGACCGCGCAGCGCCTGGGTGATTCCGCGCAGTCCTTGCGACGGCGCACGATGGCCGTGTTGCGCATCGCGTTCCTGTCGTCCGCGGTGCTGGAACTGTTCTCCGCGCTCGGCGTTGCGATGGTGGCGGCGTATGTGGGATTCCATCTGCTTGGGACGCTGGCATTCGGCGCCTGGGGCAATCGCCTGAGCCTCGGCGAGGGCCTGTTCATCCTGCTGCTGGCGCCGGCGTTCTTCGAGCCGTTGCGGGACATGGCCGCGGTCTGGCATGACCGTGCTGCCGGGGAGGCGGCCCTGAATGCGCTTGGGCAGATGGAACGCCATGGGGTTGCGTTGCCGGGCGGGCGCCCCGCCGTCGTCGGCACCGTGGCCGCGCAGCCGCAACCGCAACCGCACCCGCACGCCGCCCCGTCCGTGATCGTGCGCGAGTTGCGCTTCGCGCACCCCGGGGAGTCGCCGCTTTTCGACGGCCTCGAGCTTCGGATCGCAGCCGGCGAGCATGTCGCGCTGCTGGGCGCGAGCGGGTCGGGCAAGACCGCGCTGTTGTCGCTGCTGGCGGGCTTGCTGCCCGCCGCGAGCGGCCAGATCGAGATCGACGGCGTGCCGATGTCCGATCGCAACGCCACGGCACTGCGTGGGCGCATGGGCTGGATGGGGCAGAAGCCGCATGTGTTCGCGGGCTCGGTGGCGTCCAACGTCGCCTTGGGCCGGGCCGGCATCGGCGCGCCGGAGGTGGCATCGGCAATGCGCCTGGCCCGGCTGGAGGCGGTCGCGCAGGCGCATCCGGGTGTGGCATTGGGCGAAGGCGGCGTGGGCCTTTCCGGTGGCGAGGCGGCAAGGCTCGCGCTGGCGCGCATGGCCGCCCACGCGGGCGCCGACCTGTTGCTGGCCGACGAACCCACTGCGCACCTCGACACCGAAACCGCCGCGCACGTGGCCGACGCGCTGTTGGCGCTGGCCCGCGGCAAGACCTTGATCGTTGCCACGCACGACCCGGTGCTGGCTGCGCGCATCGGCCGTGTGGTCGATCTGGACGCCGGGGCGATGGAGCGTGCCGCCCGGCCGCCCGAAGGCGCTCGCAACCCGGCGCGCAGCGCGGAGGTTCTCCAATGACCCGCGCCTGGCGCGATCTCCGCCTCGTGCTGCGGCCCTTTCTCGCCGCGCAGCCGCGGGCCCTGCTGTGGGGAGCGGTGATGGCCGTGCTCACGGTATGGACGGGCATGGCCTTGCTGGGCTTGTCGGGCTGGTTCATCACGGCGGCTTCGCTGGCGGGTTTGAGCGCCGCCACGGCGATGGTGTTCGACGTGTTCACGCCGTCCGCCGGCATCCGCTTGCTGGCGCTGGGGCGCACGGCCTCGCGCTATGCAGAGCGGCTGGTCACGCACGATGCGACCTTCGGCGTGCTGGCCGCGCTGCGTGTGCAGCTGTTCCGTGGCTGGGCGCGGGCCGGGGCCGCGCGGGCGCTGTTGGTGCAGCCGTCACGGCTGCTGTTCCGCCTCACTTCCGACATCGACGCACTGGAGTCGCTCTACCTGCGCCTGCTGGTGCCGGCGGCTGCGGCATGGGGTGCGGCAATGCTGGCAGGCGTCGCGGTCGGCTTCATGCACGTGGGCGTGGGCCTTGCGCTCGGACTTTGGCTCGTGGTGTGCGGGTGGGGCATGGCATTGGCCATCGCGAGTCGTGCGCGTCGTCCCGCGGTGCTGCGTGGACACGCGATCGAGGCCTTGCGTGCGCGTGCGGTCGATCTCGTGGCGGGCCAGACGGATCTCGTGATGGCAGGTCGCCTCGATGCGCAACGCGATGCGCTCGCCGCTGCGGATGCGCGCCTTGCCAAGGCCGATCTCGCGCTGAACCGGCTCGAGACCGCTGCCGCTTTCGGCCATGGCGCGGCCGGCACATTGAGCCTGGTCGGAACGCTGTTGGCGGTGGGCTGGCTGGTGGGCGAGGGCGCCATTGGCGCGCCCGCAGCGGCGCTGGCATTGCTCATCGCGATGACGGCGATCGAACCCTTTGCCGCATTGCGGCGCGGCGCGCTCGATGCCGGGCGTACCTGGCTCGCGGTGAAGCGCCTGGGCCCGCGGATGGCCGTCGCCGACGAGGAGGCGCCCGCGCCATCGATCGATCCTGCAAGCTCCCTTGCGTTGCGGCTTGACGATGTGTCCGCGCGCTATGCCGATGGGCAGGATCACGTGCTCGCCCACTTGTCCCTTGCCATGGCCGCAGGCGAGCGCGTGGCGCTGGTCGGCCCCAGCGGTGCAGGCAAGTCGACGGTGCTGGCGCTCGCCACGGGCGAGATGACGGCTTTCTCCGGCACGGTCGCACGGCAACCTGCGTGTCTGCTGACCCAGCGCACCGAACTGTTCCACGACAGCCTGCGCGACAACCTGCGGCTGGCAGACCCTTGCGCCGGCGATGCGCAGCTGTGGTCCGCGCTCGATGCGGCGGGTCTCGGTGACGAGGTAAGGGCCCTGTCCGCGGGGCTCGATACCACATTGGGCGAGGGTGGTCTAGGCCTGTCTGGCGGCCAGTCCAGACGACTTGCGCTCGCGCGACTCTTCTTGCGTAATACGCCCCTGTGGGTTCTCGATGAACCCACCGAAGCGCTGGACACTGCCACTGCACGCGACGTGCTGAACAGGTTGTCCGGCCATGTCGCAGGCAAGAGCCTGTTGATCGCCACCCATCTGCGTCGAGAGGCAGAGCTGGCGGATCGGCTGCTCTGCCTGAGGGAGGGTTGCGTCGTTGCCGACCTGATGCGCGGCACGGACGCCTTCGACGTTGCGCTTCACGCGTTGCGCCCCGACTGATCGACGAATGGCAAACAACAAGTCAACGAGGAGCGTCCCATGGACATGGACATCGTCGCACTCTCGCGATTGCAGTTCGGCGCCACGGCGCTCTATCACTTCCTGTTCGTGCCGCTGACCATCGGCCTGTCGATCCTGCTGGCCATCATGGAGACGGTCTACGTCATGACGGGCCGCGTGATCTGGCGCGACATCACCAAGTTCTGGGGCACGCTGTTCGGCATCAACTTCGCGATGGGCGTGGCCACGGGCGTGGTGATGGAGTTCCAGTTCGGCATGAACTGGAGCTACTACAGCCACTATGTCGGCGACATCTTCGGCGCGCCGCTGGCCATCGAAGGCTTGATGGCCTTCTTCCTGGAAGCGACCTTCGTCGGGCTCTTCTTCTTTGGCTGGGACAAGCTGTCGAAGGTCGGCCACCTGGTCACGACCTGGGCGGTGGCCATGGGCACCAACCTGTCGGCGTTGTGGATCCTGATTGCCAACGGCTGGATGCAGAACCCGGTCGGGGCGGTGTTCAACCCGAAGACGATGCGCATGGAGGTCAGCGACTTCTACGAGATCCTGACCAACACCGTGGCGCAAGCCAAGTTCGTGCACACGGTGTCGGCGGGCTATGCCTGCGCGTCGATCTTCGTGCTGGGTGTGTCGGCCTGGTACCTGGTGCACAACCGGCATGTGGAGATCGCGAAGCGTTCGATGACGGTGGCCGCGTCCTTCGGCCTCGCGGCCTCGCTGTCGGTGGTGCTGCTGGGCGACGAGAGCGGCTACCAGTCGAGCGAGCACCAGAAGATGAAGCTCGCGGCCATCGAGGCGATGTGGACGACCGTGCCTGCGCCGGCGCATTTCACCGCCTTCGGCTTCCCCGACCAGGAGGCCCGCGAAACGCACTATGCGGTGCACATTCCGGCGGTGATGGGCCTGATCGGCACGCGCTCGCTCACGACCGTGATTCCTGGCATCGACGAACTGGTGAAGCGGGCCGAGGTGCGCATCACGGCGGGCCTCAAGGCCTACGAGGCGCTGCAGCAGATCCGCGACGCCGGCAGCACGACGGCGGTGACACAGGGCGTGCGCGACGCATTCGAATTCAACGGGCCGGACATGGGCTACGCGCTGCTGCTCAAGCGCTACGTCGACGACCCGCGCCAGGCCACGCCCGAGCAGATCCGCCAGGCAGCCTGGGACACCGTGCCGCAGGTCGCGCCGCTGTTCTGGACCTTCCGCGTGATGGTCGGGATCGGCATGTTCCTGATCCTGCTGACGGCGACCTTCTTCGTGCTGTCGGCGCGCCGGCGGCTGGACCGGCACGCATGGCTGCTCAAGGTGGCGCTGTGGTCGATCCCGCTGCCCTGGATTGCCGCCGAGGCGGGCTGGATGGTGGCCGAGTTCGGGCGGCAGCCGTGGATCATCGAAGGCGTGTTGCCGACGGCCCTGGCGGTATCGAACCTCGGGGCCGTGACGCTGCTCATCACGCTGCTGGGCTTCGTCGCGATCTACACCGTGCTGCTGGTCATCGAGTTGAAGCTGATGTTCAAGGCGATCCGCAAGGGGCCGCTCGACGAGCATCCGCCGTTGGCGGGGGATGTGATGCGCGGCTTCGGCCGCAACCCGTCCAGGCCTTTCGCCGCAGGGAGCTGAATCATGATCCTTCACGAACTCCTGGCCTACGACACGCTGCGCATGATCTGGTGGTTGCTGCTGGGCATCCTGCTGGTCGGCTTCGCGGTGACGGACGGCTTCGACCTGGGCACGGGCATCCTGTTGCCCTTCGCCGGGCGCGACGACATCGAGCGCCGCGTGATCATCAACAGCGTGGGGCCGGTGTGGGAAGGCAACCAGGTGTGGCTGGTGCTGGGCGGCGGCGCCATCTTCGCGGCCTGGCCACAGCTCTACGCGGTGTCGTTCTCGGGCTTCTACCTGGCGATGTTCGTGATCCTCACGGCGCTGATCCTGCGGCCGGTGGCCTTCAAGTTCCGCAGCAAGCGCGACGACCCCGCATGGCGCACGCGCTGGGACTGGGTGCTTTTCTATTGCGGGCTGGTGCCTTCGCTGATCTTCGGCGTCGCCATCGGCAATGTGCTGCAGGGCGTGCCGTTCCGGTTCACGGCCGACATGCACATCCTCTACGAAGGCACGTTCTTCGCGTTGCTCAATCCGTTCGCCTTGCTGTGCGGCCTGGTGTCGGTCGCGATGCTGGCCATGCATGCCGCCGGCTGGATCGTGTTCAAGACCGATGGCGCGGTGGCCGAGCGCGCACGTTCGCTGGGCATGCTGGCCGCGCTGCTCACGGTGGCGCTGTATGCGCTGGCCGGCGTGCTGCTGCTGACGGTGATGACCGGCTATCGCGTCACCAGCGCCGTCGACATGCTCGGGCCGTCGAACCCGATGCTCAAGACGGCGCAGGTGCAGGCCGGCGCCTGGTTCGCGAACTATGCGGCCCACCCCTGGGCGCTGGTCGCGCCGGTGCTCGGTTTCGTGGGGGCCATCGGCTCGCTGCTCGCGTTGATGGCGCGGCGCGGCGGGCTGGCGCTGCTGTGCTCGGGGCTCGGCATCGCGGGCATCATCCTCAGCGTGGGCGCGTCGATGTTTCCGTTCATCCTGCCGTCGAGCCTGGAGCCGCGCGCCAGCCTGATGGTGTTCGACGCCTCATCGAGCCACTTGACGCTGTTCATCATGCTGGTGGCCACCTGCATCTTCCTGCCGATCATCCTGGCCTACACGAGCTGGGTCTATCACGTGCTGTGGGGCAAGGTGGACGAGGATGCGATCCGCGAAGAGCGCGGTCATGCCTACTGAACCCTGAAAGGACGATTGATGTGGTACTTCTCGTGGATGCTCGGGCTGCCGCTGGCGGCGGCCTTCGCGGTGCTCAATGCCATGTGGTACGAGTTGATGGACGACGAGGCGATCCGCAAGGCGACGCTGGAGCCCGAAGGCCCGCAGGGGCAGGAGCGGCTGTAGTCGACTGCAAGCAATGAGCTGAGCGCAACGGCAGCAATTGACGCGGCCGTTCAGTGGCGGAAATTGGCGTCGAGAAAGTCGATCAGGTCGAGCGTGACGTTGGCCTTCTGGGTGACGTTGGTGTAGATCGAGGCGCCGGGCTTGATGCAGCTCTTTCGCATCTCGGGGAACAGCACGGCCGGGTCGGTTTCGGCAAAGGTCTTGCCGTCATAGTTGAAGCGACCGTCGGGTTCCACCACCACGTTGCAGTTGGCCAGGCTTTCGATGGTCGGGTTGCGGTACATGACGCGGTCTTTCGGGTCGCCGTCGAATGCCGTGGTTGCACCGGAGTAGACCTTGACCAGGCTGCTGCCACCTGCCGCCGTGTATTCGCTCCCGAGCGTTTCGCATGGCTTGACGCCTGTCACGTCGTCCTTGTCACCGATCGCGATGAACACCTGGGCGCTTGGCTTGGGCTGCCGCGGGTGGAGAAAGCATGTGGCCCCGACGGCCATCACGAGCGCAAAGCGGTCGGCTTTTTCCGAAGGAAGGAATGTTCGGTCGGCGACAAGCAAGGCCACGGTTCCACCGCGACCGGATCCCATGAGCGCCATCCGGTCGGCGGGGTAGCCCTGCGAGACGAGGTAGCGCTTGGCAGCGAAGGCGTCGCGCATCTGTTCGTAGAGGCTGATGGCGGTGTTGTCATTCGATGTGGACTTCACGCTCCGCGCGCCGTAGGTGTCGATCACCAGCACCGTATAGCCGGCGGAACTGATGGACCGGGCGTAGTGGCCCTCGCGCACGTCGCTCCAGCCGTCCGCGGCATTGACGATGACCACTGCCGCCTTGGCTTCGCCAGGCGGCTTGAAGACCACGGCCTTGATCTCCAGTTCCTGCCCGCCCGCGCGCGGGGACTTGAAGCTGACCAGGGTGCCGCCTTGTGGCTGCGCATAGGGCATCGGAAGTTGCATCCACGCGCGCGAGGGTCGACCCGGCGGAGTCGCCAACGGCTCTTGTTGCGCGCAGGCCGCGACGCAGAAGAGCGCCGCAATGGCCAGCGCTGCCGCATGGCGCAGTGTCGAACGGAGCCGAGTCATTTGCTGCCCTCCGGGAGTCCTGCCATTCGAAGACCCTCCACCAGCCGCGCACGTTGTGCGAGAAAGCCGGGGTCCGTCGACGGATAGGTGAGAACCACGTAAGCGATATTGCTCAGTGGTTGCAACTGGCGGTGCCTTGACATGTTGGCTGCGGCCGATGCCTTGCGCCCATGCAAGGCATCGATCGCCGCGAGCATGAGATAGGGTCGGCCGTTGTTGGGGAACTCGGCCGCCCAGTTGCGCAGGATCTCGTAGGCTTCGTCGTCATGCTGCTGTGCGAAGGCTGCGTCGGCCCGGCACTGGATGAGCCATTGCTTCGCCCGCGTCTGGTAGGCCTGGAGGCTGGACGCCCTGGCCATGTGTTCCTGCGCTTCGGCGAAGCGGCCTTGCCGCACCAGCGCGATGGCCATGCGCAGGTGGGCACCCGGGTCGTCGGGGCTGACCTCGAAGCTGCGTTGCCAGATCCAGAACGCCTCGTCGGGGCGCTGCCGCAGAGACAGCATCTCGGCCCACGCCGACAGGTTCTGGGAGTTGGCCGGACCGAGGTCCAGTGCCCGCTTGAGTACCTTTTCGGTGATATCGAGTTCGTCGCGCGGGGACTTGCTGAAGAAGTTATAGAAGCCCACGAGGTGCGTCACGCCAAGGCCGATCCAGGCGTCGACGGAGTTCGGGTCGACCCGCGCGGCGAACTCGAAGCGCTCGCGCGCGCGTTCCAGGTCCTCGGCGGTGTTGCCGCGGTCGAGGTCGTGCCAGGCCAGCACGATGGCATCGACGGGATCCTTCTCATGGCCGGGCAGCCTGGCCCGCACGCCTTCGATCTCGTAGTAGCGCGCCGTCAGCGCGTTGGCGACGTCCCGCCCATAGGGAGAACGCACGGCTTCTTCATCGCTCTTGAACTCGGCTTCGTACAGGCGGTAGACGGCGCCAGTGGCGATTTCGGTCAGGTTGGCAGCCACCCGAACGGTGCTGCCATCGCGCACGACACGGCCGCCCAGCACGAACCGCACCGACTGCTCCCGGCCGATGCGCTCGAATTCCGGCGCAGCGGGATCCTGCTGCAGGGTGGCGCCGCGTTCGATGACCCGCACGCCCGCGCGCTCCAGTTGAGCGCCAATGGCGTCCGCCATGTCGTCAGCCAGCGTGGAGCCGGCAGTCTTGCCGCGCCGGTCGTTGAAGGCCAGCACGGCGAGCGCGCGCCGGTTGATGACCTCTTCGTCGATGTTCATCGGCGGAATGGCATGCCGCTGCCATTGCCACGTTGCAGTGGCGCCACCGATGGCGCAGGCCACCACGATGCCGGTGACGATCCAGCGCCAGTGGCGCCGTGGAGCGCGCGGACGCGGCGTGGCCAGCGCTGCGGGTGCGCTGGACGCTGGCGCGGTGGCATGCACCAGTCGAAATGCACCCACGGGCTTGGTGATGTTCTTCACCTGCTGCAGGCCGATATCCTCGAAGTTGGCGCGCGTCTGGTCGGACGAGAGTTCCTCGACGGCGTGCGACACGACCAGCCCGCCGGGTTCTGCCAGCGCCTGCAGGCGCGACGCGATGTTGACGCCATCCCCGTAGACCGTGCCGTCGGGCTTCTCGATCACGTCGCCGACGTGGATGCCGATGCGGAACTGCAGCTGGAGCTGCGCAGGCGGGCTGCTCGATCGGGAAGCGAGTTCATCCTGGACGGCGATGGCGGCGCGGACCGCGCCCACTGCCGTGTCGAACACGGCCAGCACCGAATCGCCGGAGGTGTCCACGACGCGCCCGCCCATCAGCGCGACATGCGTGCGAAAGACCTGGCGGGCCTCGTCCAATGCGGTCAGCGTGCCCATCGCGTCGAGTGCCATCGACCGCGAATAGCCGGCCGCATCCGCGGCCAGGATGGCCAACAGTCGATGTCGGATGTCGGTCTGCATGTCTGATCGCGGGCGGGCAAACTCCAGGGACTAGCGGGCCATTGTCAACCGATGGACCGGAATCTGTGGCCTTTTCCTCCCCAGAACGTGGGAGGAAACCTGAAATCTGCGAGCGGATATGCGCGCCTCCCTCTTGGCCGCAAAACGCCGTCGAGGGATGGATTCCGCGAGAGGGTTTCAATGTGGCAACAGAACGTCCGGACAGCAGGCGACTTGGCGCGAAATCTTTTGCCCTGACGCGGCGCGTCTGGTGCAATAGCGGCAACTCCCCAAGAGGAGGTTGACCCGAGGTCCGGGGGAGCGCAAGAAAAGAGGTGCGTCACGCTGAGCCCCTTGCGCCGGAGCGCTGTGTTTGACCATGGAGGAGATTGCGATGAAAAAATCCCTGGTGTCCCTGGCCGCCCTGGCTGCTGCCGGAGTCGCTTCGGCTCAGTCGTCCCTGACCATGTTCGGTGTGGTCGACACGGCCGTCACCTACATCCAGACGACGAGTTCGTTCGTTGGCATTCCCGGTACGCCCGGTCTCAACTTCGTTGGCGCGCCCGACCAGCATCAGAGCCAGTGGTCCATGACCAGCAGCGGCTACAACGCGAGCCGCCTCGGGTTCCGTGGGACGGAAGACCTCGGAGGTGGCGTCGCCATAGGCTTCTGGCTCGAAGCCGGCATGACAAATGACGATGGCGCTATCGGGCTTGCAGCCTTCAATCGTCGTTCGACCGTGAGCTTGTTGAGCAGCAGCTTCGGAGAGATCCGCCTCGGCCGCGACTACGTGCCCACGTTCTGGAACGACGATGTGTTCAGTCCGTTCGGCACCAATGGCGTTGGCGCCAGTCAGGTCTACGTGATGAACAACGGTCCCCGCACCGTCTCTTTCGGTGGCTTGAACCGCGGCCTGTTCGGCAACCCCAACGCCACTCGTGCGTCGAACAGCATCGGCTACTTCCTGCCGCCGGACCTCGGCGGTTTCTACGGCCAGGCGATGTACGCGTTCAACGAGGCCGTCAAGTACGACCCCGGCAACACGACCCCTGCGGCGGCCAACACCCAACGCGCTGGCCGCTACGTCGGCGGCCGCTTCGGCTATGGCTACGGCCCGCTGGACGTGGCTGCCTCCTATAGCGAGAGCACCACCGGGGACAACTACAACCAGGGCCTCACCACCGATGTAGTGACCACCAACCTCGGCGCTTCATGGGACTTCGGCGTCGTCAAGCTCTTCGGTGAGATTTCTCGCACCCAGAACAAGAACGAGTACGTGTTCCCGCCGCCCGTCGGAACGGGCGACTACAAGGGCGACGGCTACCTGCTCGGCGCAACCATGCCGGTCGGCGTTGGCCTTATCCGCGTGGCCTACTCGCACGTCAAGCTGAACTTCACGTCGCCGCCGACGGGTACCACCGCGATCCTGGCCGCGACTGGTTCGGACCCAGCGGCTGGCAAGTTCGCGATCGGCTATGTGCACAACCTGTCGCTGCGCACGGCACTCTACGTGACGGGTGCCTATGTCAAGGAAAAGAACGGTGCTGCGTTCATCATTCCCGTCGGCAACTCTTTTCCTCTCTTCACCAACAACTACTTCACCACGGGTTCCGGGTACAAGGCCGATCACGTGATGGGCTACGACTTCGGTATCCGTCACGCCTTCTGAACCTGCGCGGGCCAACGCCCGCTGAAATTCGAAGCGTATCTCCACGCGGAAGCTCCAATCCATCAGCGCCCACGCGGACGGCGCATCAACTCAACGGATGGCGCCCAGCATGTCGTGGGTGTCGTGCGCCATGATGGCCAGAAAGGTCAGCAGGCCGAGGTAGTAGAGGCCGTAGGTCAGGCGGGTCTCGGTGCTGACGCCGTAGTACTGCTGGTTGGCCGGGTCTTTCGGGTCGTACTTCCAGGCCTTCATCACCTGCGACGCGGCCAACACGGCAATCAGGATCAGCATCGGACTCGGACGCCAGAAGAACATCGCGACCAGTACCGGCACGCCGACCAGCCACACGCGCGGCGTGAGCACCGCGGTGATGCGTCCGCCATCGAAGGGTGACAGGGGGATCAGGTTGAACAGGTTCAGGAAGAAGCCTGCATAGGCGAGGGCGAGCAGCAACTGGCTGCCCGTCTCGCGCGCCGCGAAGTAGCAGCCCAGCGCGGCCAGGCTGCCGAGCAGCGGGCCGGCAAAGCCGACCCATGCCTCGGTCTCGACATCATGCGGCTGGTCCTTCAACTCGATCCATGCGCCGACGAACGGAATGAAGGTCGGCGCACTCACCTCGAGCCCGCGCTGGCGCGCCGCGAGGTAGTGGCCCATCTCGTGCACGAAGATCAGGCCGACGAAGCCCGCCGCATAGCGCCAGCCGAACACGAAGGCATAGGCGATGACAGACACCAGCATCGAGCCGCCGGTGAGCAGCACCTTGCTGAGCTTGCCGGCCGACAGCAGCAGGAACAGCAGCTTCAGCACGACTGTCTCAGCCTTCCTTCTTGCGGAACATCTTGGTGAAGCCCCAGAGCGCGGCGCCGCCGGCCACGAAGATGACCTTGGCGAACTTCGCTGCGAAGGCCGCGAGCACCGCCAGCAAGCCGAGCTTCTTGGCCGCTGCGCCGGCGACCAGTGCGGCCAGGCCGTAGGCCGCGACCTTGTCGGTCGAGCCGTTGAAGTCGGCGTATTTCTTGCCGTCGTCGTATTGCAGCGCGCCCAGCAACTTGTTCGCCTCCGGCTTGTGCTTTTCGATGTCGCGCGCGTCGGTGACAAGGTTGAGGCTGATGTAGCCCTCGCGGCCGAGCGCATAGGTGTTGTAGTTCACACCCTGGTCCTGCGTGCTGCCGCCCTTGTCACGGGTCAGGGCGGACCACACCAGGCGGTGCGTGCCTGCGTCGTATTTCGGCTCTTGCGCCCAGCCGACGACTTCCATCGGCGTGATGCCGCGCTTCACGCGGTCCTCGTTGCTTGCCTCGGTGCCTTCCTTGAGGCTCTTGAGCAGGTCGGCCGCGTTCCATTCCTTCGCGTCATCGTCCTTGATGTAGCCCTCCTTGACGAAGCGCACGCTGGCGAACCATCCGCTCTGCTCGGCCGGAAACACCAGGCCCTGGAAGCTGTCGTCGACGCGGTTGCCCATGCTGCGCATCAGTTGCGCGGCGGCCGGCACCGGCACCCACACGTAGCCCGCAGGCAGTTGGAGGTGCGCCTGGTTGCTCACGCCGATGTTGGCCGGGCCCAGTTGCCTGGACGCCTTGGCGGCGGCATAGGCAGCCTCTTGTTCAGCCTCGGGGCTGGTGTTCGCGGCAGGGGCGGCGGCATAGGCGATGCCCGCGCAGGTCAAAAGAAAACCCGCGGCGAGGCGGGTCGGGTGCAGACGCATGATGTTCCCTCGGAGTGCTCGGTTGTTGTGTCAGCCACCGAGTCTAGGGGCCTGCGCCGCGGCTGGATCAGCCTTGGGAATACGTTGTCATTAGATCGTGAATTAAGACCGCGAAGTCCGTCACACAATGGTAGACAGCTATCAAACTGATAGCAAAATAAGCGTCACTTCCACGGCGTCGACGGTGGCACCGCGGCTGCAGGCTCGACGTCGATGCTCTTGAAATCCGCAGGCGAGACGATCTCCAGGTATTCCATGTCCGGCGAGTAGTCGAACAGGAAATGCCGGATGCCGGGACGCTGGTGCACCACGTCGCCCGCCTCGACCAGCGTTTCCTTGTCCTCGTACATGAAGCGCGCCCAGCCCTTGATCATGATGACGATCTGGAAGTCCGCCTCGTGTCGGTGCCAACCGGTGCCGCCTTCCGGTGGCATGTTGGCCTTCACCAGGTGCGCGATGACCTGGCCGTTGGTGGCCTCGGCCACGCCGAGGTCGCGGTACAGGAAGAAGTCGCGCAAGCCGCCGGAGACGAATTGCGTGTCACCGGGCTTGACGTGCGAGAACTTGGTGGCGGTTCGGTCCAGCATGGGGCACTCCTCTGGGAGATGGTTGATGCTGCGCCGCAGCATGCAAAAACCATTCCCGAGAGGACGCCCGAATCGAGGGCGCCTATGCCTGGCCGACGATCGAAAGAGGGCGGGCCTGGCGCTCGCGCGCCATGACGAAGCGCTCGCGCAACTGTCGCGCCAGCGCGGGTGCATTGCGCTGCACCAATGCCACACCGTAGCTGCCCAGCGGCTGTCCTTCGAGGCTGATCTGCACACTGGAGAAGTAGTGGCCCAACGCATCGCAAGCATCCCAGAGGCATCGTTCGAGCGATTCGAGCGTGGTCTCGGTGTGCAGGAACGAATCGGCGCTGGCGCTCAGGCTGTACGCATAGACCTGGGGACGAATGCAGCGGATCTGGAGATGGGGTTGCATGAATGAATACCTTCGAGGACGGTCGTCATTCGACCGATATCAAAGGTATTCATGGGGTGAATTCGTGTCCATACGCCGTATGGCCACGCACCTAGATCAAGCGTACTGGCGCCGTTCTATGCGGGCAGCAGGGCCCACGGCGACTCGCGGAACGCGAGTTCGTGCTGCTTCATGGCCTGGGCCAGCCGCGCAACTTCCGCCGCTGCGCCGGGCATCCGGCGCGCCAGGGCGTCGATCTGCCTGGCATAGGCATCCGTCAATTCCTGCCATTGACTGAAGGCAATGCCCATGTCGCTGGTAGCGCTCATCATTTCGTAGCAATCCGTTTCCGCCTTCGCGGCGTTAGCTGGCCGTCCATTTGCTGGTTCTGTCAGCCTCAGAGCCTCCCTGCGATACCTACTTTAAACAACTGATCCGTACGTTTTGAGTCGCTCGAGCCGGGCAACTTCGCTTCGATTGCCGGGGGGGCCCGGGTGCTTTGTCTCAACGTCCTATGGTGGGATCCGCCATCTTTCAATGCCTCGATCGGCCGATTCGCCTACATCGCCATTGCACTGAAAGTAGTACGCGATGTTACTCTTTGTTAACTATTTGGTTTGCAATTGTGTTGCGCGAAAGCTGCATCGGCGACTGCTCGCGGTCCGCCGCGCGGTCGAAGGAGGGCGCAGGGCGTTTGTTGGGATAATCCCGCGCCATGAGCGGCAACACCTTCGGCACCCTTTTCGCAGTCACCAATTTCGGTGAATCCCATGGCCCTGCGATCGGGTGCGTCATCGATGGCTGCCCGCCCGGCATGTCGCTGAGCGAGGCCGACATCCAGGGCGACCTGGACCGCCGCCGCCCAGGCACCAGCCGCCATGTCACGCAGCGCAACGAGCCCGATGCGGTGCAGATCCTCTCCGGCGTCTACGAAGGCAAGACCACCGGCACGCCGATCGCATTGCTGATCCAGAACACCGACCAGCGCAGCAAGGACTACGGCAACATCGCCCAGCAGTTCCGCCCCGGCCACGCCGACTTCACCTACTGGAAGAAGTACGGCATCCGCGACCCCCGCGGTGGCGGGCGTTCCTCGGCACGGCTCACGGCGCCGATGGTCGCGGCCGGCGCGGTCGCCAAGAAGTGGCTGGCCGAGAAGTACGGCACCGTGTTTCGCGGCTGCATGGCCCAGATCGGCGACATCGTGATCCCGTTCGAGAGCTGGGAGCACGTGCCCGACAACCCGTTCTTCGCGCCCGTTGCCGATGTGTCGCAACTGGAGGCCTACATGGACGCGCTGCGCAAGGCCGGCGACTCCTGCGGTGCCCGCATCCGCGTGACCGCATCGAAGGTGCCGGTCGGACTGGGCGAGCCGCTGTTCGACAAGATGGATGCCGACATCGCCTACGCCATGATGGGCATCAACGCGGTGAAGGGCGTCGAGATCGGCGCCGGCTTCGGGAGCGTGACGCAGCGCGGCACCGTTCACGGCGACTCGATCACGCCGGAGGGCTTCGACAGCAACAACGCGGGCGGCACGCTCGGCGGCATCAGCACTGGGCAGGATCTCGAAGTGAGCATCGCCATCAAGCCGACCAGCTCGATCATCAGCCCGCGCAAGTCCATCGACGTGAACAACCAGCCGGTCGAAGTCGTCACCAAGGGCCGGCACGACCCGTGCGTCGGCATCCGTGCGACGCCGATTGCCGAGGCCATGCTGGCGCTGGTCGTGATGGAGCATGCGCTGCGCAATCGCGCGCAGAACGGCGACGTGGGCGCGAGCGACAGGCCCGCGACCAGCGAAGCGACCGCGCCGCAATCCTCGCTCCTGTAGGCGGCGGTGACGGCGCCGGGCGGCGCGAGCCGCGGCCAGTTGCTGGCGTTCGCGGCCTTGTCGGCCAGCTATTTCGCGCACATCGGCTTCTTCAACCCCTATCTGCCGCTGTGGTTGAAGGATCAGGGGCTGCCGATCTTCACGATCAGCCTGCTGGCGGCGGTGCAGTCGTTCACACGGGTGTTCGCGCCGTATGCATGGGGGGCGCTGTCGGACCACACGGGCGAACGGGTGCGGCTGCTGCGCATCAGCGCGGCGATCGCGCTGGCGGTGTCTTTCGGGCTCTGGTTCCAGGGCAATGCATGGTGGATCGCGCTGGTGCTGTTGCTGCTGTTCACGCACACCAGTTCGATGATGGGGCTCACCGAGGCGGCGATGGCGCACCTGGTGGCCGGCGATTGGGGGCGCTACGGGCGCATCCGCCTGTGGGGCTCGGCCGGATTCCTGGTGACGGTGTTCATCGCGGGCGAATGGTTCGAGCGCTTCGGCATGCGGCACTTTCCGGCATGGGCGGGGGTGACGCTGGCGCTGGTGCTGCTGTCGGCCTGGCGCCTGCCGGACATGCGCGAGCCGCCGGCCGCCTCGCACGAGGCGCGCCCGCCGATCGGGCCGGTGTTGCGGCAGCCGGCAGTGCGCTGGTTCCTGGCCTCGCTGTGCCTGCATGTCATGGCGCACTTCGGGGTCTATGGCTTCCTGTCGCTGTACCTGGATTCGCTGGGCTACAGCAAGGCCATGATCGGGCTCTTGTGGGCCATGTCGGTGGTGGGGGAGATCGCATGGTTCTTCTGCCAGGGGCGGTTCATTTCGCGCATGCCGATGGCGCGCTGGCTGGTGGTCTGCGGCTTCGTGGGCGCGCTGCGCATGGCCATTACCGGTGCGGGCGGCCAGTGGCTGTGGGCCATCGCGCTGGCGCAGGCCCTGCATGCGCTGAGCTTTGCGGCGCACCACACCAGTTGCATCGCGATGGTCACGCACTTTTTCCCTGGCCGGCTGCGCGGGCGGGGGCAGGCGCTGTTCACCGTGGTGGGTTACGGCATCGGTGGCGTGGCGGGGGTGCTGCTGGGAGGCGCGATCGCGAGCCGGTTCGGCTTTGACGCGATGTTCGGCGCCGCGACCTTGCTGTGCGTGCTGGCCACCGGCTGCGCCTGGCAATTGGAGCGCATCGAGCGTCGGTCGGCGAGCCCTGCGCTTGCCTGACCGGCGTCGGGCTGCATTCACCCCGCTCGTGCGCGCTGCGACGCAGTCCATGACAATGGGCCGCCCGCCCCAAAACCATGGAGTCCGCCGTGTCCCGGATCAGAACCCTCGTCAGTGCTGCATTGCTCTCCGTCGCGGCGCTGCTGTCGGCCTGTGCCACGGATGTCGCGACGAACGCGGCCGCGACGAGTGCTTCGGCGAATGCATCACCTGCGCTGGTCCTCTTCGCCTCCGACGAAGGCGTGGCGCGACTGGCCCGCTCGCGCGCCAAGGCGGATTTCGCGGCGCTCGCCAACCAGTTCGAAGCCCAGTACAACAGCGCGTTCTGCGGGCCCACCTCGGCCGCGATCGTGCTCAACACGGTGAACGGCCGCGGCGCCGATGTGCCTCGGGACCACACCCGCCTGCGCAAGGACGATGTGCAGTTCATGCCGCCCGGCGCCGATCCGATCGTGCCGCGCTTCACGCAGGATCTCGTGATCGACAAGGGCTCGAAGACGCGCGCGCAAGTGCTCGGCGAGCCCGTCACGGTGGGCGGCAAGGAGGTGCGCGATTTCGGCTACCAACTGCGCCAGTTCGACGCGATGCTGCGCGGGAACGGCCTCGTCACCCGGGCCGTCGTCGTCGACGACTCGCTGCCAGAGCAGTCCATCCGCGCCGACATGGCCGGCAACCTCGCGCGCAGCGGCGACTATGTGATCGTGAACTACCGGCGCGAAGCCGTGGGCCAGAAGGGCGGAGGCCACATCTCGCCGCTGGGCGCCTACGACGCCGCGTCGGATTCCTTCCTCGTTCTCGATGTCAATCCGGCCGCGGCGGGCTGGGCCTGGATACCGACGGCGACGCTGGTCAAGGCCATGCGCACCTTCGATACGGTGGAGAACCGCGGCTACGTGGTGGTCAACGGGCCCTGAAACTGTCCGCAGGCCACTAAATCAGGTTCCGCATCGCCTGCGCTGTCTCCCGCAGCACCGGCAGCACCCGCTTCACCGCATCCTCGCTGCCCTCGTGGCCCATCGGCATCGTGATGTTCAGCGCGCCGACCAGGTCGCCGCGTCGGTCGCGCAGCGGCACCGCGATGCCGCGCGAGTTGAGGTCGAGCTGCTGCTCCGACAGCGACCAGCCCTGCGCCCGGATGCGCATCAGTTCCAGCCGCATGCGCTCCTTGCTCGCGATGGTGTGCGAAGTGAACACCGCCAGTTCATGCGTGGCAAGCCAGCTGTCCAGCTCGGCGTCGCTGCGCAAGGCCAGCATCAGCATGCCCGAGGCTGTCACCTGCGCCGGCACGCGTGCGCCCAGCACATAGCCTGTGCTCATGTTGCGGTTGGGCCCGTTGCGGGCGATGTAGACCACCTCGTCGCCGTCCATCACGCTCAGGTAGACGACCTCGTGCGTGCCGGCCGAAATGCGCTGCAGGAAGGGCTGCACGATGCGGGGCAGGCGGGCCGATTCCAGGTACGACTGGCCCAGCCGCAGCACGCGTGGCGTGAGCCAGAACAGCTTGCCGTCGCTGGCCACGTAGCCCATGTATTGCAGCGTGAGCAGGTAGCGGCGAGCGGCAGTGCGGGTCATGCCCGTGCGCTGGCCGGCCTGGCTGGCGGTGAGGCGTGGGTTGGCGTCGTCGAAGGCTTCGATCACGCTGATGCCGCGTTCGAGGCCGGCGATCCAGTCGCGTTTTTCGAGGCCGGCGGGGGCTTGGTCTTCTTCTTTTGCCATCGAGCGTCTCCTCGGTGAAACCCCGGCAAGCGGATGATGATCGCGTAGGGCGGATCGATGATCGCACGAACGGATTGAAAAGTGGATGACCATCGCTTTCCAGCCGTTAAAGTCCGGGCAGACCCCCTCGCGGCGCGAGCGATGCCCGAAAACGGAAAGCGTGACATGCAGGCCATCAACGGCACCACAGACCTCTACCTGATCCCGGGCGACCCCATCGCCAACGTCCGCGTGCCGCGCATGTTCAATGCGGTGTTCGAGCGTTTCGGCATCGATGCGGTGATGGTGCCCACGCGGGTCGCCGCGCGCGACCTGGCGGTGTTCCTGAAGGCCAGCTTCCTGGCCAGGAACCTCAAGGGCATGGTGATCGCGCCGCCGCACAAGCCGCTCATCGTGAGCCTGCTGGACGGCTGCGGCCTGTTCGGGCGCGTGGCGGGCTCCGTGAACATCGTGCGGCGCCTGGACAACGGCGAGCTCGAAGGCGACCTGTTCGACGGCGAAGGTCTGGCGCATGCGCTCGACTACTACAACATCCCGTTCCGCGGAAAGCGCGTGCTGGTGCTGGGCGCGGGCGTGAGTGCCGCGGCCATCGGCGTGGCGCTGGCCGAAGGCGGCACCGTCGATGGCGCCGAGCACATCGCCTTCTACGACCCGGTGGCGGGCAAGGCCATCGGCCTGGCGACGCAACTGGATTCCTTCTTCGATGCCACCGCGGTGTCGGTCGATTCCAGTGATCCGGCCGGCTACGACCTGGTGGTGAACGCCTCTCAGGCCGGCCTGCAGCCCGGCGATCCGCTGGCCTGCGACGTGTCGCGCATGGAGCCGCAAGCAGCGCTGTTCGACATCCTGCTGCGCGGGCAACCGACCCCCCTGGTGCAGGCCGTGCGTGCGCGCGGGCTCAATGCGCAGGCAGGCTTCGAGATGCTGATCCAGCAGATGCCCAACTACCTGGACTATTTCGGCTATGGCGCGGCCGCCAACGCCGTGCGGCACGACATGCGCTTCCTGCGCGACCAGATCTACCCCGAGGCCATGCGCGACGAGATTTCCGCCCCGCTGCGCTATCACTCGGCCAGCGTGGCCTAGTTCAACAGGGTCCATTCCATGAGCATCTTCGAAGGTTTTCTTTCCACCCCCGAGACCCTGGCTGCGTTCGACGACCGCAGCTTCGTCGACGCGATGCTGCGCTTCGAGGCCGCGCTGGCGCGCGCGCAGGCCGCGGTCGGGCTGATCCCTGAATCGGCGGCGAACTCGATCGTCAACAGTTGCAAGGTCGAGCTGTTCGACGTGGCCCGCATCGTGCGCGACAGCGGCCGCGCCGGCAGCGTGGCGATCCCGCTGGTCAAGGCCTTGAAGGAGGCGGTGGGCCTGTTCAATGCCGACGCGGTCGCGTACACGCACTTCGGCAGCACCAGCCAGGACGTGATCGACACCGCGATGGCGCAGGTCACGCGCAATGCGATGGCGCTGGTCGAGGCCGATCTGTCGCGTGCCATCGACGCGCTGCTGGAACATGCGGTCCAGCATGCGACGACGCCGATGCTGGCGCGCACGCTGATGCAGCCGGCATCCGTCACCAGTTTCGGCTTCAAGTGCGCGGGCTGGGTCGCGCCGCTGGTGCGCAGCCGCCACCGCCTGCGCGTGGCGAAGGACAACGCGCTGAAGGTCCAGCTCGGTGGCGCGGTCGGCACGCTGGCGCAGATGGGCGGCAAGGGCGGCGAGGTGATGCAGCGCATGGCCGGGGAACTCGAACTGGGCAATGCGGGCGCCACCTGGCACACGCAACGCGACGAATGGGTCGCGCTGGGCTGCGAGCTGGGGCTGATGGTGGGTGCGCTCGGCAAGATCGCGCTCGACATCTCGCTGCTCGGCCAGTACGAGGTGGCCGAGGTCATGGAGCCGACCGAGCCGGGCCGCGGCGGGTCTTCGGCCATGCCGCACAAGCGCAATCCGGTCGCATCGATGGTCGCGCTCGCGGCGGCCCAGCGTGCGCCGCAACGCGTGGCCGCCTTGCTGGGCGCCATGCCGCAAGAGCATGAGCGCGCACTCGGCGCCTGGCAGGCCGAACTGGCCGAATGGCCGCAGCTGCTGATGTCGGCGCACGGCAGCGTGCGCGCGCTGGCCACCGCCTTGCCTGGACTCCAGGTCGACGCGACCCGCATGCGCGCCAACATCGACCGCCTGCGCGCCGAATTGCCGCAGGAAGCGGCCGACGAATGGTTCAACCCCGCGCTGGCGCAGAACGCCGGACGCCTCGCGCTGGCGCAGGTCGAGCGCCTGCGCGGTATCGACGCACCGATCAAGGAAAGCATCTGATGAGCAACGACAACGACACCGCGGCCCCCCACGCCGACTACACGCAAGGCCTGGTGCACCGCCGCCGCGTGCTCGGCGACGCCTGGGTCGACCGCGCGCTGGCCAACCGCAACGCCTTCAACAGCGAGTTCCAGGAAATGATCACGCGCCATGCGTGGAACGACATCTGGGGCCGGCCCGCATTGGGCGACAAGACGCGCCGCTTGATGGTGCTGTCGATGATGCTGGGCGTGCATGCCTACGAGGAGTTCGCCATGCACGTACGCGCCGCGCTGGACGGGCCGGCCGATTCGCGGCTCACGCCCGACGAGATCAAGGAAGTGATCATGATGTCGGCCATCTATTGCGGCGTGCCGGTGGCCAACCACGCCTTCGGCATCGCGACCGGGATTCTGCGCGAGAAGGGCCTGCTGCCCGCCGCGACGCCGGCCGCCTAAGGAGAGACCATGAGCAATATCCAGTTGAACGTCGTTCGCGAGGGCGAAGGCCCCATCGTCGTGCTGAGCCATGCGCTCGGTTGCGACCTGCACATGTGGGACGGCGTGGCCGCGCTGCTCGCTCGCGCGCACACCGTGGTGCGCTACGACCACCGCAACCATGGCGGCTCGGCAAAGTCGACCGAAGCCTTCGGCATCGAGACGCTGGCCGACGACGTGATTGGGCTGATCGAGCGTGAGGCGGTCGGCGAGACGGTCCATTTCGTGGGCCTGTCCATGGGCGGCATGACGGCCCAGGCGCTGGCCGCCCGCCGGCCCGACCTGCTGCGCAGCGTGGTCATCGCCAACTCGTCCGCCTTCTACCCGGACCAATCCCCGTGGGCTGCGCGCGTGCAGACGGTGGCATCGCAAGGCGTCGCGGCGATTGCGCCGGGCGCGGTGTCTCGCTGGCTCACGCCGGAATGGGTCTCGACCTTCGAAGGCGAGGCCGCCGCGCGGGCCCTGCAGGACACCCTGGAGAAGACCGATGCGGCGGGCTACATCGCCAGCTGCAATGCCGTCGCGGCGATCGACTTCCGGCAGAGCAACCCGCGCATCGCGGTGCCCACGCTGGTCATCGGCGGCCTGCAGGACGAGGCCACGCCCCTGGCGATGTCGAAGGAGATGGCCGATGCGATTCCGCGTGCGCGGCTCGTCACCATCAATGCGGCGCACTTGAGCGCGGTGGAGAGGCCGGCTGATTTCGCGAATCTGCTCATCGACTTCTGGCGCAGCCTCTGAGCGAAAGCCCGCCAGCCCCAAGACCTTGAAACGCCGAGGGTCGCCACCACAGTGAAGAATGTCGTTTTCTTCTTTCACTCATCCCGGTAGACCCCTGCAATGACAGCCCAACTCCAGATCGATTTCGTGTCCGACGTGTCCTGCCCCTGGTGCGCCATCGGGCTGGGTGCGCTCGAGGCGGCGCTGGCCCGCGTGGCGCCGGATGTGCGGGCCGAATTGCGCTTCCAGCCCTTCGAGTTGAACCCGAGGATGGTGCCCGAGGGCCAGGACATCGAGGAGCACATCCGCGAGAAGTACGGCTCCTCGCCCGAGCAACAGGCGCAGATGCGCGAAATGATCCGCCAGCGCGGCGAGGCGGTCGGCTTCGAATTCGGCGTCGGGCTGCGCAAGCGCATCTACAACACCTTCGACGCGCACCGCCTGCTGCACTGGGCCGAACTTGAAGGCGCAGCAAAACAACGCGCGCTGAAGAAGGCGCTGCTGGAGGCCTACTTCACGAAGGGCGAGAACCCATCGGACCACGAATTGCTGCTGCGCGTCGTCGGCGAGGTCGGTCTCGACGTGACGCGCGCCCGCGAGATCCTTGCCAGCAATGAATTCGCGGCCGAAACGCGCTCGCGGGAAAAGCTCTACACGGATGCCGGCATCCACTCGGTGCCGGCGATCATCATCAACAACCAGCACCTGATCTCGGGCGGCCAGCCGGTCGAGGTGTTCGAGCGCGCGCTGCGGCAGATTGCCGGCGCGCAGCCGTCGGCCACGGCGACGGCCTGAAGCGGCCCGGCGCGCCACTCGGCCAATTTACAAGCGCCGACACGCCAGCTTTACTCGTGGGGTTTGAAATGCGTCAACCGCGCGCCGGGCGCGTGGGTTGAATGACCACCCCATGAACGTCTTCCGTCGCCGCTGTCTCGTGGCAATCTTCCCAGCGACCGTTCTCTGGCTCGCGGGATGCGTACAGCCTGTGCCGCGGCCCGAACTCGCGGTGCTGAAGCGGACCGCGCAAGATCCGAATACCCAGCTCGCCTGGCTCGACCGGCTGACCTGGGGCGCCAGCGCCAGCAGCCAGGCCGAGTTGACGAAGCTGGGGCTGGAGCCATGGCTGCAACAGCAGTTGAATGCGCGCCCGGCGAAGCTGCCGGCCGCGGCGCAGGCGCAGATCGATGCGATGACGATCTCCAACGTGCCGCTCGAACAGGTCGCCGCGGCGCTGGACGCGCAGCGCAAGGCCCAGGACGCCGCGCCCGACCCGGAGCAGAAGCGGGCGGCGACGCTGCCCTACCAGCAGGATTCAGCGCGCATGGCGCGCGAGACGCAACAGCGCTTCATACTGCGCGCGCTGTATTCGCCGAACCAGTTGCAGGAGCAGATGACCTGGTTCTGGATGAATCACTTCAACGTCAGCAGCCGCAAGGTCAATCTGCGCGGCGCAATCGCGGACTATGAGGAGAACGCGGTTCGCCCGCATGCGCTCGGCAAGTTCCGCGAACTGCTGGGCGCGACGCTGCGGCATCCGGCGATGCAGCGCTATCTCGACAACGCGCAGAACGCCGGCAACCGCCTCAACGAAAACTACGCGCGCGAGCTGATGGAACTGCACACGCTCGGCGTCGATGGTGGCTATACGCAGGCCGACGTGCAGGAACTGGCGCGGGTGCTCACCGGCGTGGGCATCACGCTGCGCCCCGAGCCTGGTCCGCCCGCCAACCTGAAGCCGGCGCTGGCCGCCGACTATGTACGGCAAGGGCTGTTCGAGTTCAACCCGATACGGCACGACTACGGCGCGAAGACCCTGCTCGGCCAGCCGATCACGAAACGCGGGCTGGCTGAGATCGACGAGGCGCTTGACCGCCTGGCGCGCGCACCGGCCACGGCCCGCTTCATCTCGCGCAAGCTGGCGGTGTTCTTCGTGTCCGACGAGCCTTCCGACGCGCTGGTCGCCCGCATGGCCGCGGCGTTCACGCGCAGCGACGGCGACATCGCCTCGACGCTCGCGACCCTGTTCGCCACGCCCGAGTTTGCCGCCTCGCTCGGCCACCAGTTTCGCGACCCGCTGCACTACGTCGTGGCCGGGGTCCGGCTGGCCTATGACGATCGCGTGGTGAGCACCGTCGATCCGGTGCTTGGCTGGATCGACCGCATGGGCGAGCCGCTGTACGGGCATGAAACGCCGGATGGCTATTCGTTGACGCGTGCGGCCTGGTCGGGCCCCGGGCAGATGGTCACGCGCTTCGAAATCGCCCGCACCCTGGGCGCCAGCGGCGGGACCCTGTTCCGCGGCGACGACCGTTCGAAGCCGGCGGGGGCCGCCTTTCCGGCGCTGGCGGCGTCGCAGGTGGTGGCGGTGCTGGAGCGCCGTTTCGGCGCGCCGACGCGCGCGGCATTGGCCGATGCCAAGTCGCCACAGGACTGGAACACCTACCTGCTGGCGTCGCCTGAATTCATGAACCGATAGAGGGCCGTCATGCAACGCCGCGAACTTCTGAAGCACCTGGCCGCCGCCTCGCTGGCCGGCGCCGCCGGGCAACTGATGGCGGCGCCTGCGGCGCAGGGCAACAAGCTGCTGCTGGTCTTCCTGCGCGGCGGCTACGACGGCGCCAGCCTGCTCGTGCCGCATACCAGCTCGTTCTATTACGAGGCTCGGCCCCGCATTGCCGTGCCCAAGCCGGGCGCGCCCAACGGCGCGCTGCCGCTGGACGCACGCTGGGGCCTGCATCCCGCGCTCGCTGACAGCATGATGCCGCTCTACGCGAAGGGGCAACTGGCGTTCCTGCCCTTTGCCGGCACGGATGACCTGAGCCGCAGCCACTTCGAGACGCAGGACACCATCGAATTCGGCCAGGCGCCTTTCGGCAGGCGGGACTACCGCTCCGGCTTCCTCAACCGGCTCGCCACGGTGTTGAATGACGGCCGGTCGACGCCCGAAGCCATTGCCTTCACCAGCCAGATGCCGATCGTGCTGCGCGGCGACGCGAAGGCCGCCAACGTGACCCTCAATGCGGCCGGCCGGCCGGCGATCGACGACCGGCAGAGCAAGGTCATCCAGGCGATGTACCGCGACACCCCGCTGGGCCCTGCAGTGGTCGAGGGCTTCGAAGTGCGCGACGCCATCGCGCGCTCGATCAAGGCGGAGATGGATGATGCCAGCCGCAATGCCCTGACCGCCAAGGGCTTCGAGCTGGTGGCGCGTCGCATGGCGCGGTTGATGCGGGAGCGCTTCGACATCGCCTTCGTGGACGTCGGCGGCTGGGACACGCATGTGGGGCAGGGCGCAGGCACCGGCTACCTGGCCAGCCGCCTGGAGGAACTGGGCCGCGGCGTGGCCGGCTTTGCGCAGGAGATCGGCGACGACACCTGGCGCAACACCGTCGTCGTGGTGATCAGCGAGTTCGGCCGGACCTTCCGCGAGAACGGCACCGGCGGCACCGACCACGGGCACGGCACGGTGTACTGGGTGCTCGGCGGCAGCCTGTCGGCGCAAGCCGGTGGCCACGTCATCGGCGAGCAGGTCGATGTGTCGCAGCCCGCGCTGTTCCAGAACCGCGACTGGCCGGTGCTCAACGAATACCGGGCGGTGTTCGCCGGGCTCTTCGCGCGGATGTACGGCCTGTCGCCGAGTCAGCTCGACCGCGTGTTCGCCGGCGTGACGCCGCGAGATCTGCAGCTGGTCTAGCATGCGGCGATGACGCAGCCCACGACCAGACTCCACCTCCCGCTCAAGTTCCTCGAACGCCCGGCCCGCGACGACGTTCGCGAACCCTGGCTGCTGGTGCTGCTGCACGGCGTCGGCAGCAACGAGGGCGACCTGTTCGGATTGGCGCCGATGATGCCGCCGCAGTTCCATGTGGTCAGCCTGCGCGCACCCAACGTGCTGGCGCCGGATGCCTATGCCTGGTTCCAGTTCCATGTCGCAGCCGATGGGCGGCGCACCATCGACAAGGTGCAGGAGCGCGAAAGCCGCTTCGTCGTCGGCGAGTTGGTCGCGACAGCGTGCGAGCAGCTTGGCATCCCGCCCGGGCGCACGGTGGTGGGCGGTTTCAGCCAGGGCGGGATCATGTCGCTGTCCTTGCTGCTGACCCAGCCAGCCAGACTGCGTGCCGCGATGGTGTGGCACAGCCGCCTGCTGCCCGAGGTGCAGCCCGACCTGGCACCCGCCGAGGCGATTGCCGGCAAGGCGCTGTGGATCAGCCACGGCACGGCCGACAACGTGATTCCGCCGGCGGCGGCGCAGCATGCCCGCGAGTTTGTCGCGACGTTGCCGGTCGCACTGTCCGGCGCCGACTTCCCGGGCGGCCACGAGATCCGGCCGGCGGAACTGGAACAGTCCGTGGCCTGGCTGGCAGGCCTCGCCGCGCAGGAAGGTCCGCCGGCCTAGATCTCGTCGATCGACGTGCTGCGCGTCGCCCCCTGCGCGGCGAGCGAATAACGCTCGCGCGTCTTCACGTAGAAGCTCGCGCCGAAGCGGCCGATGGGGTAGTAGTTCTGCAACCGCACTCGCCAGGTCTCGGTGTCGATCAGCTCGTCGCGCGCGTGCATCCAGCGCACCTGGCCGATGAAGATCTGGCGGCTGGTGGTTTCCAGCTTCTCCCACAGCGTGCATTCGAAGGCGACGGGGGCTTCCGCGATGCGCGGCGGCTTGACGGCATTGCTGGGCAGGGCGGTGAAGCCGACCACATCGAGTTCGCTCACATGGGGCGGATGGCGGTCGCCGCAGCGGTGCATCTGCTCGGCGGTGTCTTCGTCGGGCAGGTGCACCACGAACTCGCCGGTGCGAACGATGTTGGCGGCCGTGTCCTTCAGCACGCCGTCCTGCAGTCGGTTGACGCTGATCATGACGATGGGAGGCTCTTCGCCGAGCATGTTGAACATGCTGAAGGGCGCGGCGTTGACCACGCCATCGGGTCCGAGCGTAGTGACCAGCGCGATCGGGCGTGGCACGATCAGGCTTGCCATCAGTTTGTAGCGTTGGTGCTCGGTAAGTGCGGCGAAATCGATGTCCATGGGGGATGAAAGTGCGGGGTTGGCTCACAGTACGTTACCCCGAAAGCTGTATCACGGGTTTCCAATGAGCGATGTATTCAAGGTGCAACAAGGAGAGAAGTCGATGCCCGAATGGGACACAGCAGATTTCAGGCCAGTCCAGCGTGAATCGCCGGCCGCTCGCATCATCGTGGGGGTGCTGATCGCGGCGGCGATCGGAGCCGGTGGCTGGTGGTGGTACAGCACGCAGCGGCAGCAGCAGCCCGCCCCGGTGGCCGCGACGCCGGCCGTCACCGCGGCGCCGGTGGAGGATGAGCCCGCGCAGCCTCCCGCGCAGGTGGCGACAGGCCCCCTGTTCCCGATCGAGCCGCAGCCCGCCGAGGCGGCGCCGCCGGCCGACCCCGACGCGCAGATGACCCAGTTGCTGAACGCGTTGCTCGGCCAGCAGGCGGTGTCGTCGTTCCTGCAGGTCGACGGTTTCACGCGGCGGGTGGTCGCCACGGTCGACAACCTGACGCGCGAGCAGGCCACCACGCGCATGTGGCCGGTGCAACCGACGCCGCAGCACTTCTCGGTCGCGGGTGAGGGCGGATCGCAGCACATCGCGGCGGACAATGCGAAGCGCTATGCCCCCTTCGTGGCATTTGCCGAGACGCTCGATACTCGCAAGGCCGTGGCGCTGTACGTCAAGCTCTACCCGCGCTTCCAGCAGGCCTATGAGGAACTGGGCTATCCGAAGGGCTATTTCAACGACCGGCTGGTCGCGGTGCTCGACCATCTGCTGCAGGCGCCGGAACCCGCTGCGCCGCCGCAGGTGAAGCTCACGGAAGTGAAGGGCGAGTACCCGTCCGCACAGCCCTGGACGCGCTACGAGTTCGCGGATCCGCAGCTCGAATCGCTGTCGGCGGGGCAGAAGATGATGGTCCGCATGGGGGCTGCCAACGAGAAGCGGCTGAAGGCGAAGCTGGCGGAGTTCCGCAAGGGCGTGGCGGCGGGCGTCGTGCCGAAAGGTTGAAGGGTTGGGGGGTTGAGGGGGCCGTGGGCATGGCCGCGGGCATCCAGACCCGTCGCAAGTCACTTTCGGGGCGACTTGGCCCTTGACGGCTTCTTCTCCTCTGGCGTGACGAAGCCGATGGGCCGCTTGGGCGGGTCGGGCGGCATCGTGAGTTCGCGCAGCACGTCGAAAATCTGCCGAAGTTGAGTGCGGGTGTTCTCGGCGAAGTTGTCGTGGCGCATTTCGAGCCGCTCCACTTTCTCTTCAAGATCGGTCAGGCGCTTGGCCAGGTCCGAATGCAGCGCGCTGGCTTGGCGCAATTGGACGAAGACGCGCACGACGTAGATGCCCATTTCCACGGCCTGCGGCGAAGCCAGCACATTGGCGGCCTGGATGGCCCCGTGCTCGGTGAAGGCGTAGGGCAGTGTTCTGGAGAATTTGAGCTTGGCGAGGTGGTCACAGTTTGAGACCACCTCGGCTTTCTCGGCCGCCGTGAGCTGGAACATGAAGTCGGATGGAAAGCGCGTGGGGTTCCGCTTCACTGCCTGGTTCAGCGCCTTTGTCGGCACCCCGTAAAACTCCGCCAGATCCGCATCGATCATGACCTTGATGCCGCGAAGGATCTGGATGCGCCCCTCGATGCGTGGCAGTAGCGCGTTGCTGGTTGTTGTCGTCATATCTCTCCCTCCCCTTCCTCAAGAGTCGCCTGCCGGCTCCAGCTCCGAGATTCTTCCGATAGACCGTGATCCCCGGCTTGTCCGCGAGCCTTCCGCGCGCGGCCCCGGCGAGGCCCCTACGCTTCCTCGTACTCGCCCACCGGCACGCAGCTGCAGAACAGGTTGCGGTCGCCGTACACGTTGTCGACGCGGCCGACCGGCGACCAATACTTGTTCTGCTTGAGCGCCGCCAGCGGGAAGGCACCGAGTTCGCGCGAATAGGGGTGGGCCCATTCAGCCGACATCAGGCTCGCTGCCGTGTGCGGCGCATGCTTGAGCGGGTTGTCGTCCTTCGGCCAGACGCCTTCCTCGATGCGGCGGATCTCGCCTCGGATCGCGATCATCGCGTCGACGAAGCGGTCCAGCTCGGCCAGCGGCTCGCTCTCGGTCGGCTCGACCATCAGCGTGCCCGGCACCGGGAAACTCAGCGTCGGCGCGTGGAAGCCGTAGTCGATCAGGCGCTTGGCAACGTCTTCGGCGGTGACGCCGCTGGTGTCCTTGAGCGGTCGCAGGTCCAGGATGCATTCGTGCGCGACATGGCCGTTGGGGCTGGCGTAGAGCGTGGGGTAGTGGTCCTTCAGGCGCGAGCTGATGTAGTTGGCGCTGAGGATCGCGACCTCCGTGGCGGCCTTCAGGCCATCGGCGCCCATCATGCGGCAGTACATCCAGCTGATTGGCAGCACGGCCGCATTGCCCAGTGGCGCGGCGGACACCGCGCCGGGGCCTTGCGACGCGATGCCTGCGGTCGCATGGCCCGGCAGGAAGGGCACCAGATCCTCCACCACGCACACCGGGCCCACGCCCGGTCCGCCGCCGCCGTGCGGAATGCAGAAGGTCTTGTGCAGGTTCAGGTGGCTCACGTCGCCGCCGAAGTCGCCCGGCGCAGCCACGCCGACCAGCGCGTTCATGTTGGCGCCGTCGACATACACGCGCCCGCCGTGCGAATGCACGAGTTCGCACAGCGCCTTCACGCCGGTTTCGAACACGCCGTGCGTGCTGGGGTAGGTGATCATCACGGCGGCCAGGTTGGCGCTGTGCTTCTCGCACGCACGCTTGAGGTCGTCGAGGTCGACGTTGCCCTGCGCGTCGCAGGCCGTCACGACGACCTGCATGCCGACCATCTGTGCGCTGGCCGGATTGGTGCCATGGGCCGATGACGGAATCAGGCAGATGTTGCGCTGGCCCTCGCCGCGTGATGCATGGAAGGCCTTGATGGCCAGCAGGCCGGCGTATTCGCCCTGCGAGCCGGCATTGGGTTGCAGGCTGATGCCGGCATAGCCGGTGGCTTCGCAGAGCCAGTCGCGCAGTTGCTGGTCCAGCTCGGCATAGCCTTGGCGCTGCTCAGCCGGCGCGAACGGGTGGATGTTGGCGAATTCTGGCCAGGTGATCGGGATCATCTCGCTCGTGGCGTTGAGCTTCATCGTGCAGCTGCCCAGCGGGATCATGCTGCGGTCGAGCGCGAGGTCCTTGTCGCTCAGGCTGCGGATGTAGCGCAGCATGCCGGTCTCGCTCTTGTGCGTGTTGAACACCGGGTGCGTGAGGAAGTCGCTGGTGCGGCGCAGCTCCTCGGGGATGCGCGGCGCGACGCCTTCGGCCAGCAATTCGAAATGCGGCAGGTGCGCGTCCTTCGGCGCGAAGAGCGCCCACAGGTCTTCGACGTCGGCATAGGTGCTGGTCTCGTCGAGCGAAATGCCGAGGTGGCCCTGCAGCCGGCAGCGCAGGTTGATGTTGGCGGCAGTGGCGCGGTCGAGGATGGCCTGGGTGTCGTCGCCGGTCTGGATGGTCAGCGAATCGAAGGCGGTGGCGTTGGCCACCACGCGGCCCATCTCTTCGAGGCCCTCGGCGAGCACGGCCGTCAACGCGGCCACGCGCTGTGCGATGCGGATGAGGCCCTGGGGCCCGTGGTAGACCGCGTACATGCTCGCGATCACGGCCGGCAACACCTGCGCGGTGCAGATGTTCGACGTGGCCTTCTCACGGCGGATGTGTTGTTCGCGCGTCTGCAGCGCGAGGCGGTAGGCGGGCGCGCCATGCACATCGACGCTGACGCCGACCAGCCGGCCCGGCAGCGAGCGCTTGAATTCGTCGCGGCAGGCCAGGTAGGCCGCGTGCGGGCCGCCGTTGCACATCGGCATGCCGAAGCGCTGCGTGGTGCCGCAGACGATGTCGGCATCCCATTCGCCGGGGGGCGCGAGCAGCGTGAGCGCGAGCAGGTCGGCCGCGACGCACAGCGCGGCATTGTTGGCATGCGCGTGGCCGGCCAGCGGGCGCAGGTCATGCACCTGGCCGGTGGTGCCGGGATATTGCGCCAGCACACCGAAGAAGTCGCCGCTCGCCATCAGGTGCGGCAGGGTTTCGGTCGCGGTGCTGATCTTGATCTCGATGCCCAGCGGCGCGGCGCGCGTCCTGATGACCTCGATGGTCTGCGGATGGCAGTCACCCGCCACCAGGAACACGTTGCTCTTGCTCCTGACGCTGCGCTTGGCCAGCGTCATGGCCTCGGCCGCGGCGGTGGCTTCGTCGAGCATCGACGCATTGGCGATGGCCATGCCGGTGAGGTCGCAGACCATGGTCTGGAAGTTCAGCAGCGCTTCCATGCGACCCTGCGAGATTTCGGCCTGGTAGGGCGTATAGGCGGTGTACCAGGCCGGGTTCTCGAGGATGTTGCGCAGGATCACGCCCGGCGTGTGCGTGCCGTAGTAGCCCTGCCCGATGAAGTTGCGTGCGACCTTGTTCTTCGACGCCATGGCCTTGAGTTCGGCCAGCGCGGCGGCCTCGGTGATGGCGGGCGGCAGGTCCATCGGCGCCGAGCGGCGGATGGCCGGCGGCACGATGCCGTCGATCAATTCCTCGCGCGTGGCATGGCCGATGACGGGCAGCATGCGCGCCTCGTCGGCGGCTTCGATGCCGATGTGGCGCGCGACGAACTCTTCGGCGTTCTCGAGTTGGCGCAGGGAGGGCAGGGCGTTGGGCATTGGCGTGTTCTTGTCAGGGGGCGGGGGAATGCGGGAACGGGAACCGAACGCAGAGGTCGCGAAGGTTTCGCAGAAGTCGCAAGAGGACTTCCAGGAAAATCTCTGTCTTCTTTTGCGACCTTTGCGAAACCTTTGCGACTTCTGCGTTCGGCTGTCCGCGTTGGGTCTTTCGCGTCCGGCCGTCCGCATTCAGCGGCGGTAGATCAAGCCTCCGCCGCAAACTTGTCGTAGGCGGTCGAATCCATAAGCGCATCCAGCTGCAAGGAATCGCTCAGCTTGACCTTGAAGAACCAGCCGGCCGCGAGCGGATCGGTGTTGGCGAGCGACGGGTCGGCGCGCAGGGCTTCGTTGACTTCGGTGATCTCGCCCGACACGGGCATGAACACGTCGGCAGCGGCCTTGACCGACTCGACCACGCCGGCCACTTCGCCTTGCGCAAAGGTCTTGCCAACTTCGGGCAGGTCGACGAACACCACGTCGCCGAGCGCGTCCTGCGCGTGCACGGTGATGCCGACGGTGACGGCATCGCCGCCGGTGGATTGGACCCACTCATGGTCCTGGGTGTACTTGACGGTCATGAAGAAAGCTCCTGCAAAAAAATCTGGCGAACCTTGGGGAAATCAGCCGCGGAAATAGCGCGTCGGCACGAAGGGCATGGTGGTCACTTCCATCGGCACGGGCTTGCCGCGCACGATGGCCTGGATGCGGGTGCCGGGCTCGGAAAAGGCCGTGGCCACGTAGGCCATGGCGATCGGACGGTCGGCCGTCGGGCCGAGCAGGCCGCTGGTCACCTTGCCGATGAGATGGCCTTCGAAGGATTGCAGCTCGGTGCCGTCGCGCACCGGTACGCGCTCCAGCGCCACCAGGCCGACGCGCTTGCGCGTGAGCGTCTTCTGGTCGACGTGGCCGGCCAGGTCGCTGGCCACGGCCAACTGCGCGAGGATCTTCTCTGCTCCCGGAAAGCCGCCTTCGCGCGTGCCCCCGGCGCGGCGCACCTTCTGCATCGCCCAGTTGAGCGAGGCCTCGACCGGCGTGGTGGTGGTGTCGATGTCATTCCCGTAGAGGCACAGGCCGGCTTCGAGGCGCAGCGAATTGCGGGCGCCGAGGCCGATGGGCTTGACCTCGGGTTGCGCCAGCAACAGGCGGGCGAGTGCGTCGGCGTCGCTTGCGGCCACCGAGATCTCGAAGCCGTCTTCCCCGGTGTAGCCGCTGCGCGTCACGAAAGCCGGGATCGAGCCGATCTGCACGGCGCCGCCGGTCATGAAGACGTAGCGCTCGACACCCGGCGACAGCCGCGCCAGCGTGGCGGCGGCCTGCGGGCCTTGCAGCGCGAGCAGCGCGTGGTCGGGCAGCGGCTGCACCGAGCAGCGCCCGCCGATCCTTGCCGTGATGTGCGCGATGTCGGCTGCCTTGCAGGCCCCGTTCACGATCACGAAGAGCGAGTCCATGCCTTCGTTGAAGAACATCAGGTCGTCGAGGATTCCGCCGTTGTCGTCGAGCAGCAGGCCGTAGCGCTGCTTACCCGGCGCCAGGCCGATCACGTCGACCGGCATCAGCGTCTCGAAGGCGGCCGCCGCGTCCGGGCCGACGAGCCGCAATTGCCCCATGTGCGAGATGTCGAAGAGGCCGGCGGCTTCGCGCGTGTGCTTGTGTTCGGCCATGAGGCCGGCCGGGTATTGAACCGGCATCGAGTAGCCCGCGAAGGGCACCATGCGCCCGCCAAGCTCGACGTGGAGGTCGTTCAGCGGTGTCTTGAGAAGTTCAGCGGAGGTGTCGGATGGAGTGGCCATGAGGCTTGGTTCCGGTGGGGCAGTCGAGTTCCATGGCAAATGCCACGGGCACTCCTGCTGTCCGCTTTACCTGAGAGATTCGCCCCACGATCGGGGTTTGCTCCTTCGGTGGACCGCCTGGTTGCGCGGTCTCTCTCCAGCAAGAAAACGCCCGTTGGAGCGGGCGCCTTGTCAGTCCTTTTGCCTGAGCGTTCGGACCCATTCTTTAGGGGGCCTGCGCCTTCGGCGGTCCCGTTGCCGGGGCGCTCTCCTGACCGGCGGAATTCTACTGTCAGGCCGCCACGGGCAGGATCACCGCGTCGGGATTTTCACGGACGTAGTCGCGCAGGATGGCGTCGATGCTCTCGTCGGCATACAGGCCCAGGTCGCGCGCGCGCACCCATTCGAAGCGGCCCGGCCAGCCGCTGATGATCTCGGTGATGGTGCGGTCGAGCCGCATGTCCAGCAGGTCGGTGGCGGCGGCGCCGCCGATGCGGTGCAGCGCCTGGACCATCTCGTCGACGCTGACGCACAAGGATGGGAGGTTGACGGCGGTGCGTGGCCCCCATTTGGCGTGTGGTGCGGTCGCGGCGCAGATCAGCCCCTCGATGGTGCGTGCGGGCGACGAGAGCGCCACCATCGTTTCCGGCGGCACGGGGCAGCGCGAGGGCAGCCCGGCCAGCGGCTCGCGGAACATGCCGCTGAGGAAGCCCGACGCGGCGCCGTTGGGCTCGCCCGGCCGCACCGCCACGGTCATGAGGCGCACGCTGCGCGCGTGGACGTAGCCCTTGCGCCCGTAGTCGGCCACGAGCTGCTCGCCGATGAACTTCTGCGTGCCGTAGCTGGTCTGCGGCGTGGGCAGCGTGTCGTCCTCGATCACATGGGGCAGGGGCGCGCCGTACACGGCCAGGGAACTCGCGTACACGAGCAGCGGCCGCGTGTGCTGGGCCCGGCAGGCCTCCAGCAGGGCATAGGTCGCCAGGAAATTGCTGCGCATGCCGAGTTCGAAGTCGGCCTCGGACTCGCCGCTCACGGCGGCGGCCAGGTGGAACACCACCGCCGTCTCCGGCGGAAGGGCGCGCTGCGGACTGTCCGGGGCCAGCAGCTCGCACAGGTCGCCGACGATCACGTTCACCCGGGGATGGCTCGCCAGGTCGTCCGGTGGCTGCACCCGGTCGACCAGCGTGAGCGTGCCGAGGCGATGCTCCTTGCCGCCGCCGACGCCAAGGGAGCCCCTGGCCAGCAGCTTGCGCGCCAGTCGCGCCCCGAGGAAGCCCGCGCCGCCGGTGATCACGATTTGCATCGGTAGTTCTCCTGTCCTGCCAGCTTAAAACGATGTCATAGCGCATCGCCTCCCTTCTGTGAAGCAGGAAACACGCCGATACAAAATGTAAACAAAAAACGCGCCGTGCGGGCGCGTTCTGGCGGGAGAGCGAGGGGTAGCTACTACATGCCGACGTAGTTGGGTCCGCCGCCGCCTTCCGGCGTGACCCAGACGATGTTCTGGGTCGGATCCTTGATGTCGCAGGTCTTGCAGTGCACGCAGTTCTGCGCATTGATCTGCAGGCGCTGCTTGCCGGCGTCACCGTCGGGCACGAACTCGTAGACGCCGGCGGGGCAGTAGCGCGACTCGGGGCCGGCGAACTTGGCCAGATTGACGTTGACCGGCACTGACGCGTCCTTCAGCGTCAGGTGGGCCGGCTGGTGCTCCTCGTGGTTGGTGTTGCTGATGAACACGCTGGAGAGGCGGTCGAAGGTGAGCTTGCCGTCGGGCTTCGGGTAGACGATGGGCTCGCACTCGGCAGCCGGCTTGAGCGCGAGGTGATCGGGCTTGTCGCGGTGCAGGGTCCATGGCACGTGGCCCTTCAGGAGGAACTGCTCGACGCCGTTCATCAGCGTTGCGACACCCAGGCCCTTCTTGAACCAGCTCTTGAAGTTGCGCGCCTTGTACAGCTCCTTGTAGAGCCAACTCTTCTCGAACGCGGCAGGGTAGGCCGTGAGTTCGTCGTGCTGGCGGCCCGCTTGCAGCGCGGCGTAGGCCGCTTCGGCGGCCAGCATGCCGGTCTTGATGGCCGCGTGGCTGCCCTTGATGCGGCTCACGTTGAGGTAGCCGGCCTCGCAACCCACCAGGGCGCCGCCCGGGAACACCGTCTTCGGCAGCGACATCAGGCCGCCGGCCGTGATGGCGCGTGCGCCGTAGCCGATGCGCTTGGCCGGCTTGATGCCGTGGGCCTCGTCGCCTTCGAGGTACCAGCGGATGTTCGGGTGCGTCTTCCAGCGCTGCATCTCCTCGAAGGGGCTGAGGTAGGGGTTGCTGTAGTCGAGCCCGGTGATGAAGCCCAGCGTGACCTTGTTGTCCTCCATGTGATAGAGGAAGGCGCCGCCGTAGGTGTCGCTCTTCATCGGCCAGCCGGCCGTGTGCAGCACGAAGCCGGGCTGGTGCCGCTTGGGGTCGATCTCCCAGACTTCCTTCACGCCGAGGCCATAGGCCTGCGGGTCCTTGCCGGCGTCGAGCTTGAACTTGCTGATGAGCTGGCGGCCGAGGTGGCCACGTGCACCTTCCGCGAAGATCGTGTACTTGCCGTGCAGTCCCATGCCGAGCTGGAAGTTGTCGGTGGGTTCGCCGTCCTTGCCGACGCCCATGTTGCCGGTAGCGACGCCGCGCACCGAGCCGTCGTCGTTGTAGAGCACTTCCGCCGCGGGGAAGCCGGGGAAAATCTCGACGCCGAGGTTCTCGGCCTGCTGGGCCAGCCACTTGGTGAAGTTGCCCAGGCTGATGATGTAGTTGCCGTGGTTCTGGAAGCAGTCCGGCAGGAAGAAGTTGGGCGTGCGGTAGCCGGTCTTCTCGCTGAGGAACACCATGGCGTCGTCGGTGACGGGCTGGTTCAACGGGGCGCCAAGTTCGGCCCAGTCGGGCAGCAGCTCGTTGAGCGCGCGCGGGTCCATGATGGCGCCGGAGAGGATATGCGCGCCGGGCTCGGAGCCCTTTTCCAGCACGACGACGGAGACTTCGGTGTTGTTCTTGGCCGCCAGCTGCTTCAGGCGGATCGCGGTGGACAGGCCCGCGGGGCCGCCACCGACTACGACGACGTCGTACTCCATGGCTTCGCGGGGGCCGAACTGGGCGAGGATTTCGTCGTGGGTCATGGGGTCTGGCCGATAATGTTTTTTGGTTGCAGGGGAGCGGGGATGCACGGCATTTTATGCGGCGCGTGGTCTCATCCCCTGTCATTCGGCGATGCCGCCTGTGGCGTCGCCCCGCGCAACGCACGAGGGACTCCCGCCATGACATACAGCATCGATCTCGCGGGCCGGGTGGCCTTTGTCACGGGGGCGTCGAGCGGGCTCGGCGCGCAATTCGCCCGAACGCTCTCCCGCGCCGGCGCCGCCGTGGTGCTGGCCAGCCGCCGGATCGACAAGCTCAAGGAGCTGCGTGCCCGCATCGAAGGCGAGGGTGGCGATGCGCATGTGGTGGAGCTGGACGTGACCGATCGCCAGAGCATCAAGGCGGCCGTGGCGCGCGCCGAGACCGAGGTCGGTTCCATCGACATCCTCGTCAACAACTCGGGCGTCAGCACCACGCAGCGCCTGCTCGACGTGGACGAGGACGACTACGACTTCATCTTCGACACCAATGCCAAGGGCTCGTTCTTCGTGGCACAGGAGGTGGCGCGCCGCATGATCCAGCGCGCCCGCGGCGCCGCGCCGGGCACCTACACGGGTGGCCGCATCATCAACATCGCATCGATGGCGGGGCTGAAGGTGCTGCCGCAGATCGGCGTGTACTGCATGAGCAAGGCGGCGGTGGTCCAGATGACGAAGGCCATGGCGCTGGAGTGGGGCCGCTTCGGCATCAACGTGAACGCGCTATGCCCCGGCTACATCGAGACCGAGATCAACCAGCACCACTGGGACACCGACGGCGGCCAGAAGCTGGTCGGCATGCTGCCGCGCAAGCGCGTGGGCAAGCCCGAGGACCTGGATGGGCTGGTGGTTCTGCTGTCGAGCGCGCAGAGCCATTTCGTGAACGGCGCCGTCATCGCGGCCGACGACGGGTTCGCACTCTGAAATCGCCCGCGTTCCCCGGCATCGCCGCTGGCCTGGCGGCAGGTGCGCTGTGGGGCCTGGTGTTCGTGGCGCCGCGCATGGTCGGCAACTTCGGCATGGTCGACATCGCGGCGGCGCGCTTCGTGGTGTTTGGCGCGGCTTCGGTGCTGATGGTGTTCACACGACCGCCTGCGCAGCGCTGGCCCACGATGCGCCAGGGCTGGGCGGCGCTGGCCCTCAGCGTACTGGGCTTCACGGGCTACTACGTGTTGCTGGCCTTTGCCATCCAGCAGGCCGGCACGGCGGTGCCGAGCCTGGTCATCGGCACCATCCCGGTCTGGATGATGCTGCTCGGGCGCCCCCCTGGCCTGCGCCTGCGGACGTTGTTGCCCGGCCTGGCGCTGACCGCGGCCGGCATCGCGCTGATGGTGGCGACTGCCTGGCCGGAATCCGGCGCGGGTGCGCCGTCCTTCGGCGCGGGCCTGCTGCTTGCGGTGCTGGCCATGGCAAGCTGGACGGCCTTCGGCTTGCTCAATGCCGCATGGCTGGGGAGGCACTCCGACGTGGCGGCGGCCGACTGGGCCAACTGGCTCGGCATCGCCACGGGGCTCGGCTCGCTGCTGCTCTGGTGGGTGGCCGGTTCCGGCGTGGCGGCGTTCAGCGCGCAGCCCAACGTGCTGATGTTCTGGCTCATCGCGCTGGCCGGTGGCGTGGGCTCCTCGTGGCTGGCCACGGTGCTGTGGAACGTGGCCAGCCAGCGCCTGTCGGCCAGCCTCTGCGGCCAGCTGATCGTGAGCGAAACGCTGTTCGCGTTGCTCTACTCCTTTGCCTGGGACGGCCGCTGGCCGCACGTGGCCGAATGGGCGGCGGCGGTATTGTTCGTCCTTGGCATCCTCGCGTCCATCAAGGCACACCGATGAAGATCGAAATTCCCGAGAAGAAAAAGCTCGTCTACGAAATGACCATCCCGATCCGCTGGGGCGACATGGACGCGATGCGCCATCTCAACAACGCCAGCTACTTCCGCTTCATGGAGACGGCGCGCATCGACTGGTATCACTCGCTCGGCGCGTCGAGCGATCCGAACGGCGAAGGCATGGTCATCGCCAATGCCTTCTGCAACTTCTATCGTCAGCTCGAATATCCGGGCACGGTGCTGACGCGCGTGCACGTCAGCGATCCGGGCCGCACCACCTTCGAGACCTGGACGACGATGGCGCGGACCGAGGCGCCAGATGTCATCTGCGCGGCAGGAGGCGCGACCGCGATCTGGGTCGACTATGCGAAGCAGAAGGCCATCGGGTTGCCGGATTGGGTGCGCAAGCTCGTCAGTGACGAGGGCTGACTGCGGCTGTCCTGACCTTGCTTTTGGGTGGGCGCCTGCGCCGGGTCGAGCCATTCATCTGCCGGGCGGCTCCACGCTCGGCACGCGGCTCACGGGTGGTTCATGCAGTCTTTGCCAAAGGCTCGGGCGGCGACCGCGGTATCAAGGGCTTCGCGGAGCAGTTTGATCTTTCCGCCCTCCGCCAGCAGCACGCCGGCGTAGGTCTGGGCGTAGATCTTGCCCGTATCGACGACGGCAGCCTCAACCTCGTACTCACCGAAAACCTTGTCAGGCGTCTGGATCCAGAGCTTGATGTTCTTGAAGCGGAAGTCGGGCATCTTCACGAGGATTCCCGCGATCAGCTTCTCGATCGCTGCGGGCCCCTGCGCGCGGACCTTCACCCAGGGAAGTTCGATAACGCCATCTTCGGCAAACAGGGCGGCGGCCGCGGCCGGATCCCTGATCTGGTCCAGATAAGCCTGGAGTAGTTCAGTCGCTGTTTTCATGGGTCCTCGCTGTGGGTGCTGGGGGGCTTGGCTCAAACTTGCGCGCTGCCACCGTCGACGAACAGTTCGACGCCCGTGACGAAGGATGAATCCTCGGAAGCCAGGAATACGGCGGCCTTGGCAATGTCTGCGGGCTGTCCGATTCGACCGATGGGGACCTGCGAGGTCAGGTAGTCGAGCAGGCCCTGCTGGTTCACCGCGTCGGGACCGGCGAGTTCAACCAGGCCTGGCGTGTGCACTGGCCCCGGAGACAGCGTGTTGACGCGGATCGCGTGCCCCTTCAGATCCAGGACCCAGCTGCGCGCCAGATTGCGAACGGCCGCCTTGGTCGCGCTGTAGATGCTGAAGTTCGCGGTGCCTGTGCTGCCGGTTGTCGAGCCGGCGAGGATCACCGACGCGCCGTTCAATGCCTTGTCGAGCAGAGGCAGGGCCTTCTGCACGGTGAACACGACGCCTTTGACGTTGCGGTCGAAGGTCTCGTCGAAGTGTTCCTCGGTGATGGCGCCGAGCGGCAGCATGGCGCCGCCGCCGGCATTGGCATAGAGCACGTCGATGCGCCCGTGCCCGGCCTTGACGGCGTCGTAGAGGCGGTCGATGTCGGCGAGGCGAGTGGAGTCGGCCCGTACCCCGCTTGCATTCGGGCCGTTGGCCGCCACGGCCGCATCCAGCTCGGCCTGTCGGCGGCCGGTGATGTAGACGAACGCGCCTTCCGACGCGAAGGCCTTCGCTGCTGCGAGGCCGATGCCCGTCGTGCCGCCAGTGATGACGGCGACCTTGCCGGTGAGTTTGTTGGCCATGTTTCGCTCCGTTGAATGAAAGGGTGAGCGAAGCTTAGATAATTCAGGTCAATGAATAAATGGGCGGATTAGTATTTATTATTTCATGGTTGTGAATAATGGAGGCCAGCCAAACCACGAACCCTCCAGCCATGGACCAACTGCTTGCCCTGCGCGTGTTCGCGCGAATCGCCGAGACCGGTGCGTTTTCCAAGGCTGCCGACTCGATGAACATTCCGCGCCCGACGGTGACCAAGCTCGTCCAGGATCTCGAGCGCCACCTGGGCGCCAAACTGCTGCAGCGCACGACACGGCAAGTCAGCGTGACGCCGGAGGGCGCGGCCTACTACGAGCGCGCCACGCGTCTCATCGCCGAGCTCGACGACATGGACGAAAGTGCCACGCGAGCGCGCGCCCAACCCCGCGGTCGCATTCGCGTCGATGTCGGCTCCGTGCTGGCAAACATGATCCTGATTCCGGCCCTGCCAGGCTTTCGGGCGCGCCACCCCGAGCTGCATGTCGATCTCGGCGTCAGCGATCGCCCGCTGGATCTCATCGGCGAGGGCGTCGATTGCGTCATACGCGGCGGCGAGCTGGCCGACACGTCGATGGTGGCCCGGCGCATTGCGGATCTCGATTGGGTCACCTGCGCCAGCCCCGTCTACCTGGGCGCGCGCGGCACTCCCAGGCATCCGTTGGAACTCGTAGCCAGCGAGCCCGCGTCGGGGGACAAGACCCGTGTACCAGGCCATGCCATCGCGGGCTATTTCTCTTCGCTTACCGGCAGGGCCTTTCCTCTCGAGTTCCGCAAGGGAGAGGAGCACCTGCTGGTGCAAGGGCAGCCAGTCGTGGCCGTCAACGAGAGCACGGCGCATCTGAGCGCGTTGCTCGCGGGTGCCGGCATCGGACAGACATTCAAGTTCGCGGTCGCGCCTCATCTTGCCGCAGGGCATCTGCGCACGGTGCTGGGCGAATGGACGCGGCCTCGGCACCCGCTGCATCTGGTCTATCCCAGCAGCCGGCATCTGAGCGCGAAGACCCGGGTCTTCGCGGACTGGGTGGCCGAGGTGTTTGCGCCGTTCGATGATCGTTGAAGAGATGCGAAGGCCGGAGTGGACTGGCGTATGCGTCGGATATCACCGATCCCAATACGGCGGATCCCCAAACGCATCCCTGAGGCACTGCACAAAGGCCCGGAGCTTGGCTGACACGCGCCGCCCGTCGGCATGCGCCACATAGACGGACTCCGGCGCCGCCTGCAAGCCAAGGTCGAGCACCTGCAAGGCACCCGTCTGGATCGACGGGCCGGCGATGAAGGTCGGCAACAGGGCGATGCCCAATCCGGCGGCAACCGCATCCCGCATCAGGTCGCCGTTGTTGACGCGCAAACCCACGGTGGCGCGGATCGCGACGGCGCCGTCCGGCCCCTGAAAACGCCAGTCGGCCACGCCGCGGTTGGTATAGAAGATCCCACGATGCCGTTGCAACGCCTCCAATGAATCGGGCCTGCCATGACGCTCCAGGTAGGCGGGTGAGGCCACCAGCAGGCGGCGGCTCGGGGCCAACTGCCAGGCCACCAGCCGGGAGTCTTCCAGCGGTCCGTGGCGGACCACGGCGTCAAAGCCATCTGCAGCGGCATCGACACGCCGGTCATCGAGATCCAGCGTCAGCGCCAGCCTTGGGTGCTGCGCCAGGAAGGGGTAGAGCGCCGGGCCCAGATGCATGCGGCCGAAGGTCACCGGCGCCGCGATGCGCAGCGGGCCGGCCAGGCTGCCGCGGCGCTCGGCCATGTCCGAGGCTGCGTCCTCGACCTCGCGCAGGATGCGCGTCGCGCGCTCCAGAAAGGCGTTGCCGTCCTCGGTCAGGCTCAGCTTGCGCGTCGTGCGGTGCAGCAGCGCGGCGCCGAGGCTGCGCTCCAGGTCGGCGAGGCGCTCGCTGACGATCGATTTGGACAGGTGCAGGCGCCGTGCTGCCTCGCTGATCGAGCCCGATTCCGCGATGGCCGCAAAGCTGGCGATGCCGTCTAGCTTGAGCATTGTTCGACTTTCCCGGAAGGTAGATCAGATGTTTGCAATCTACTGCGAACAGTCCCTCGTCTCCACACTGAGTCATGTCTGAAGGCGGACACCGTTCGCCGGACCATCCAATCGGAGTCAATCATGGGACGTTTATCTGGAAAAGTTGCTGTCGTCACCGGCGCGAGCTCGGGCATCGGCCATGCCACCGCCAAGCTCTTCGCGGCCGAAGGCGCCAAGGTGGTCGTCGGCGCGCGGCGTCAGGGCGAGCTGAACGATCTGGTCGACGAGATCCAGCGCGGCGGCGGCGAAGCCACTGCGCTGGCTGGCGACGTGCGCTCGGAGGACTATGCCAAGGCCCTGGTCGAACTGGCTGTGCAGCGCTTCGGGCGGCTCGATATCGCCTTCAACAATGCTGGCACCCTGGGTGAGGGCGGGGCGAGCACCGAGGTCTCCGAGGCCGGCTGGAACGATGCCATCGCCATCAACCTGACGGGCTCCTTCCTGGGCGCCAAGCACCAGATCGCGCAGATGCTGAAGAACGGCGGCGGCTCGGTGATCTTCACGTCCACCTTCGTCGGCCACACCTTTGCCTTCCCCGGCGTGGCGGCGTATGCAGCCAGCAAGTCAGGCCTGATCGGGCTGACACAGGCGTTGGCGGCAGAGTTCGGGCCGAAGGGCGTGCGGGTCAACGCGATCCTGCCCGGCGCGGTGGACACGGCCATGTATCGCAGCATGAACAACACGCCCGAGTCGCAAGCCTTCGTGACGAACCTGCATGCGCTCAAGCGCGTCGCAAAGCCCGAGGAACTGGCCCGCTCGGTGCTGTACCTGGCCTCGGACGATGCCGCTTTCGTGACCGGCACCGCTTCGCTCGTGGATGGCGGCGCGTCGATCACCCGCACCTGAGCGCGTCGATTCACGAACGTTCACGCCGGTTTGCTCGCGTATTTGCGCGGCACGGCTTTCGGAAAAAGCCGGAGCGCGGCACACCTTCTGAGGGCCCCAGGGCCGGGCCGCGCCCGGCCCGCCCCCCGCGGGGGATCAAGTCGAGATGGCAAAGCCACATCGACTTGAGAGGCTACGCAGGCGGCAGCACGATGCGCGCCTCGAAACCGGTGGCTGCGCCTGTGGGCGGCGAGCGCAACTCGAGCCGTGCGCCGTGCTTCGCCACGATGGTGGCGACGATCGACATGCCGAGGCCGTAGCCGGTGTGCTCTGCGGTGTAGCGCTGGTGACGCTGCTTGAGGTTGCCCAGTTCGGCTTCGCTCACGCCAGGGCCGGCGTCGCGCACGACGAGGTGGCAATCGGCGGTCACCTCGACCAGTACGCGGCTGTCTCCCGCGTAGTTCAGGCTGTTCTCGATGAGATTGCGCAAGGCGATCGCGAGCGCGTCGAAGTCGCCCATGACGATGGGCGCGGGCTCCGTCTCAGGCACCTCGAGGTCGATCCGGTCGCGTGCATGCAGGTCCTGCCAGAACTCCTGTGCCACGGTGGCGCCGAGCCGCACCAGGTCGACCCTGCCGCGCGCGAGCGAAGCGCCGGACTCTGCGCGCGAAAGCTGCAGCAGCTTCTCGGCCCGATGGGCCAGCGTGTGCAGCGCATTCAGCGCGGCCTGCACATCGCTGCGGCGCAGGTCGTGGTCCAGCGCGGTCTGCAGTCGCAGGCGGGCGGCCGCCAGCGGCGTGCGCAGTTCATGCGCCGCATTGGCCGCCAGTGCGCGCTCCACGTCGAGCGCTTGCGAGAGCCGCTCCAGCAGGCGGTTGACGTCGTCGCCCACCACTTTCAGTTCGCGCGGGAGGCCGGGCAGGGCGATCGGGCGGAGGTCGGCGCCACTGCGCCGCGCGATCTCGCCGGCCAGGGCGCGCAGCACCTTCAGCTCGCCCCGCGCGATGTGGCGCAGCAAGAGGGCGAGCAGCGGTATCACCGCGATCAGCGGCACCAGCAGCCCGAACAGCGTGTGGTTCAAGGCCTTGCGCCGGTCGCGCAGCGGGTCGGCCACCTGCAGGAACAACTCGCGCGTCGGATGCCGCACGGTGTAGATGCGCCAGGCCTCGAGGTTGGCGAAGCCGGGTGCGTTGGATACGTCGAAGGTATTGGGCGGCGTCTCGGCCGAGCGCAACAGTGCTCGGTCGTCGCGGTCGACCAGTTGGTAGACCACGGCGGCATCGGGGAACAGCGGTGTGGGCGCGATCAGGGGCGCACCGGGCTGCAGGTCGGGCTGGCGCCGGTCGAGTTCCTCCACGGCGATATCGAACATGCGGTGGGACACCTCGACCAGTTCATTGTCGAAGTTGTAGTTGATCTCGCGGTCCACATACCAGACCACCGCCAGCACGCACAGGATCCACACGCTGCCCACCCACAGCGTGAGTGCCCGGGTGAGCCGGCCGGCCAGCGTGTCCGGGGCTTTGATCATTCCTCGGCGTTGGAGAAGGCGAGCCGGTAGCCGAGGCCGCGCAGCGTCTGGATATGCGCGCGGCCCAGCTTGCGGCGCAGGCGGCTGATGAAGACTTCGAGCGTGTTGCTGTCGGTGCCGTCGTCGTAGCCGTAGAGCGCGTCCTGCAGCACTTCGCGCGTATGAATGCGATCCGGGCGGGTCGCCATCACGCGCAGGAGGGCCCACTCCTTCTGGGTCAGTGTCACCGGCACGCCTTTCTTGCGGACCAGGTCGCGCGCCAGGTCGATCTCGATGGCCCCAAGCTGCAAGACGGGCGCATTGCCGACGCTCCGGCGACGCTCCGCGGCGCGCAGCCTCGCAAGCAGTTCGCCCGGGTCGTAGGGCTTGATGAGGTAGTCGTCGGCGCCGGCGTCCAGGCCGCGGATGCGGTCGGTGACCTGGTCTCGCGCGGTGAGCACGATCACGATGGGGCGATCCTTCAGGACGCGAATCGCGGGGAGCAGCGAAAGGCCGTCGCCGTCGCCAAGGTGGAGGTCGAGCAGCACGGCGGCGTATTGCGCGGAGACCAATGCCACGCGCGCCTCGGCCAGGCTCTGCACCGCATCGACCACGAAGGCCTTGGCGTGGAGATAGCCGCACACTGCATCGGACAGCGCCACGTCGTCTTCGACCAACAGTACGCGCACACGAGGCTCCTGGATAAGTGAAATGCGGGAGTCTAAAGGGCCGGTCGACGTCGTGGCCGGCGCTGCGGAGTGGGGCGGGGGTCCTTCAGAATGCGTTCAGGTGGGCAACCTATGCTGGAAGGTTAGCCCATGAATCGCGTATCGCTCCGCGGCCCTCTCGCCGCCACCCTCCTTTCGCTTGTCCTCATCCTCCTCTGGGACGCCTCCGGCCTGGACATGGCCGCCGCACGCCTGTTCGGCACGCCCACCGGCTTTCCATGGCGCGACAACCATCGGCTGATCCTCTGGCTGCACGAGGTGCCTCGCTTTGCAAGCTGGGCGATGGTCCTGGGGCTGTTCCTCGCGATTCGCCGGCCGTTCTGGGTGCTGCGCCGGCTCGATCCGCGCGATCGGGTCCAACTCGCGATCTCGGTGCTGGCCGGGGTGCTGGCGGTGTCGCTGATCAAGACCGGCAGCCGCACCAGTTGCCCGTGGGACATGCAGGTCTTCGGCGGTGTCGCGACCCACGTGTCGCACTGGGCCTGGGGCGTGCGTGACGGCGGGCCGGGCAAGTGCTTTCCCGCGGGCCACGCGTCGGCCGCATTTGCCTACCTTGGCGGCTGGTTCGTTTTCCGCCGCCGGGACCCGGCCATTGCATGGCGCTGGCTGGCGGCCGTGGTGGTGATTGGCCTGGTGCTCGGCATCGCGCAGCAGATGCGCGGCGCCCACTACATGAGCCACACGATGTGGACCGCCTGGATCTGCTGGAGCATTGCCTTCGCGATCGACTTCCTCGTGACGCGCGGGCGCGGCACGGCGCCGGTGTCAGGCGGCACGGGGCGTGACGCCGCATCGGCCGGATGGCCTTCTTCCTCCGGGCGATCGGGCAACTCCGACGGGCCGTTCGCGCGCATCGGCGCCTGGCTGGCGCGCCCGCGCTCGCCGCGCAGCATCATCCTCTGGCTCAGCTTGTACCTGGCGTTGGCGGCCAACTGGGCGCTGTGGCGGGAGCTGGTTCACCTGGGCCAGACGCCGGGCGTGTACCTGCGCACCATCGCCGTGATGGTGCTGTTGTTGATGACGGGCACCGTCGCGCTGCTGTCGTTGACGGCCTGGTCGCGCTGGTTCAAGCCGGTGTGGATCGTGCTGGTGCTGCTGGCGGCGGCGGTGCAGCACTACATGCTGGCCTACGGCATGGTCATGGACCCGTCGATGGCGGCCAATGTCCTGCAGACCGACGTGCACGAAGCACGTGACCTGCTGGGTTGGCGCATGCTGGCGAACGTGCTGCTGGTTTCGGTGCTGCCGGTGTGGTGGCTCTGGCGCGTGCCTGTCGTGCGCATGGGCTTGTGGGCCAACGCCTGGCGCAACGGGGCGCTGCTGTTGGGCTGTGCCGCCGTCGCGGCTGGCGGCATCATGGCCATGAACCAGCAACTGGCGCCGTTGATGCGCAACAACGTCCACTTGCGCTACATGCTCAACCCGCTGGCCGCGGTCTACTCGGCCGCCACCGTTGTCGCACGGCCGCTGTTCGTCTACACGCGCAAGCTGGTGCCGATGACCGCCGGCGCGGCGCTGGGGCCCAGCTATGCGAACCAGGGCAAGCCGCCGCTCTACGTGATCGTCGTGGGCGAGACGGCACGGTCCGACCATTTCTCGTTGAACGGCTACGCGCGCGACACCAACCCCGAACTGGCCCGGCGCGATGTGCTGAGCTATCGCAATGTTCACTCCTGCGGCACCAACACACTGGCCTCGGTGCCCTGCATGTTCTCGCCGCTCGGCAAGGAGGCCTTCGAAAGCAGCAAGGACGACCACGAGAACCTGCTCGACGTGCTGCAAGCGGCCGGGCTGGCGGTGCTGTGGGTCGACAACCAGGCCGGCTGCAAGGATGTCTGCGTGCGCGTGCCGAATGCGTCAGCGATCGACGGCCTGCAGCCCGCGGCGAAGGCGGCCCTGTGCGAAGCCGGCGAGTGCCTGGACGACGCGCTGTTGCTCGACCTGGACGCGCGCCTGGCCGGCCTGCCGAAGGAGCGGCGGGCCAAGGGCGTGGTGCTGGTGATGCACATGATGGGCAGCCACGGACCGGCCTACTACAAGCGCTCGCCGCCCGATGCGAAGGCGTTCGTGCCCGAGTGCAGGACCAACGCGCTGGCCGAGTGCGGCCATGAGCAGTTGATCAACGGCTACGACAACTCGATCCGCTACACCGACCGCGTGCTCGGGCGCACCATCGACTGGCTCAAGGCCCAGTCGAAGAACTACGACGCGGGCATGTTCTACGTCAGCGACCATGGCGAATCGCTGGGCGAGTATGGCCTGTTCCTGCACGGCCTGCCCTACAGCATTGCGCCCGAGGAGCAGAAGCACGTGCCGCTGGTGGCCTGGTTCAGTGAAGGCTTGCGCCAGCGTGCGCGGCTGTCGGCGAGCTGCCTGAAGGGCGACCTCGATTCGCCGTACACGCATGACAACCTGTACCACACCACGCTGGCAATGATGGACGTGCAGACGCCGACCTTCAAGCCGGCGCTGGACATGTTCGGCAAGTGCCGGGGGGACTAGGCTCGCCCCCAGGTCGCCGCGTTGCGGCTCTCCCCCCCCGACCGGGGGCAACACCAGCGGCCCGGCGAAGCCGGTTCCGCGGTGTTCCTGGAAAGGAGACGGGACTATTGCGCTTGCTTTTTTTCCCGGGGCACGCGCCCCATCAGGAAGAACTCCGGGTTCGGCTGCATGCCGCTGAAGCTGGCCAGGCGGTTGGAGAGGCCGAAGAAGGCTGTGATGGCGGCGATGTCCCAGATGTCCTCGTCGTCGAAGCCGTGCGCGTGCAGGGGAGGGAAGTCGGCTTCGTCGATCTCGTGCGAGCGATCGCAGACTTTCATGGCGAAGTCGAGCATGGCGCGCTGGCGCGGCGTGATGTCGGCCTTGCGATAGTTCACCGCGACCTGGTCGGCGACCAGGGGCTTCTTCTCGTAGATGCGCAGCAGCGCGCCATGGGCCACCACGCAATAGAGGCACTGGTTGCGCGCGCTGGTGGTGGTGACGATCATCTCGCGGTCGCCCTTGGTCAGCGAGCCTTCCTCTTTCAGCATGAGCGCATCGTGATAGGCGAAGAAGGCGCGCCATTCGGCGGGGCGCCGCGCGAGGCCGAGGAATACGTTGGGCACGAACCCGGCCTTTTCCTGCACGGCGAGGATGGCGGCGCGGATGTCTTCGGGCAGGTCAGCCAGTTCGGCAAGGGGGTAACGGGCGGGCATGGGTGTCTCGTCTTGTTGTCGGGTGGGCATGATAGGACGCACGCCTGCGCCTGGCGCCTCATGCGGCTTTGCAAGCAAGCGCGGAACGAGGCGCAGCGCCGCAGACAGTGCCGCAGAACGGCAAGGCGATCCAATGCAGTCGTACGTTCGATGGCGGAGCCGTGTCAGGGCAGCGCCGGCCCTTGGTCGTCCGGCAGCACCGCGTGATCGCTCTCGTCCTTGAGCGCGATACCGCTCAAGCCGCGGTGCAGCGCCTCGCGCATGAGCCACGACAGCTTGAAAGCGGCGGTGTCATAGGCCAGCCCCTCGGGTCGCACGTTCGAGATGCAATTGCGCTCGGCGTCGTGGCGGCCATGGCGCGGCGCGTGCGTGAGGTAGATGCCCAGGCTGTCGGGTGAGCTGAGGCCGGGGCGCTCGCCGATCAGCATGACCGAGAGCCTGGCGCCGAACAGTTCGCCGATGTCGTCGGCAAGCGCGACGCGAGCCTGCGTCGCGATGACCACAGGGGAGAGGCGAAGCGCCGGCGGCAGGTGCGGGCGCAAGGCCGCGAGCAGCGGTGCGGCATGACGCGCGACTGCGAGTGAGGACAGCCCGTCGCCGATGACGAGGCAGACGTCGCAGCCTTCGCCCGGCCGCTCGCCCAGGGCCGCGCGCAAGCGGTCCGCGTCGTCCGCATCGAGGCGGCGACCGAGGTCCGGCCGGCGCAGGTAGGTGGTGCGATCGCCGGCGCGGCTGCGGGCCCGCGTGGTGGTCCAGCCGCCAGCATCGAGTTCGCGTTCAAGGGCATCGGCATCGAGGGGCGCATGGATCGCGTCGCGGGCCATCGCATGGGCCCAGCCGAAGCGCAGGGTTTCGTCGGTCGGCATCCCGTTGCCGGCGCGGCCCAGCGCGAGGCGCGCCGGCGTGGCGGCGCGCCAGGAGGTCCAGGGGCTGGGCGTGACGGCGGTCATTGGGAATCCTTGTGCGTGGGAATGGCCCCGGTCATGACGCGCCCAGCGCGGCAAGCTGGCCCATGCCGTGCAGCAGGCGGTTGGTCGAGGGCGTTTCGAGGCCGCCGTCGGGCGAGGTGATGCGCATGCGCTGCAGCCAGTCCTCGAACTCCGGCGCGCGCTTCAGGCCCAGCGTCTCGCGCAGGAAGAGCGCGTCGTGGAAGGAGGTGCTCTGGTAGTTGAGCATCACGTCGTCGGCGCCCGGCACGCCCATGATGAAGTTGATGCCGGCGGCGCCGAGCAGCACCAGCAGCGTGTCCATGTCGTCCTGGTCGGCCTCGGCATGATTGGTGTAGCAGACGTCGCAGCCGATCGGCAGGCCGAGCAGCTTGCCGCAGAAGTGGTCTTCCAGGCCCGCGCGGATGATCTGCTTGCCGTCGTAGAGGTACTCCGGCCCGATGAAGCCGACCACGGTGTTGATGAGCAGCGGCTTGTAGCGCCGCGCGAGCGCATAGGCGCGCGCTTCGCAGGTCTGCTGGTCGACGCCGGAGTTGGCGTTGGCCGACAGCGCGCTGCCTTGGCCGGTCTCGAAGTACATGACGTTGTGGCCCACGGTGCCGCGCCCGAGCGACAGCGCCGCCGCGTAGGCCTCGTCCAGCAATGCCGGCGTCACGCCGAACGAGAGGTTGGTCTTCTCGGTGCCGCCGATCGACTGGAACACCAGGTCCACCGGCGCACCCGCCTCCGCCAGACGGATCGTGTTGGTCACATGCGTGAGGATGCAGCCTTGCGTGGGTATCTCGAAGCGCTGGATCACCTCGTCCAGCATGCGCAGCAGCGAGCCCAGCACCGGCAGGCTGTCGGAGACCGGGTTGATGCCGATCACCGCGTCGCCCGCCCCCATCAGCAAGCCGTCCAGCGTGGAGGCGGCCACGCCGCGCAGGTTGTCCGTCGGATGGTTGGGCTGCAGTCGCACCGCCAGGTGGCCCGGCAGGCCGAGCGTGTTGCGAAAGCGCGTGACCACGCTGCACTTGCGGGCCACGGCGATCAGGTCCTGGTTGCGCATGAGCTTCGACACTGCGGCCACCATCTCGGGCGTGAGGCCGGGCGCGAGTTCGCGGAGCGCTTCGGTGGTGGCCAATCCGGACAGCAGCCAGTTGCGGAAGTCGCCGACCGTGAGATGCGCCACCGGCGCGAAGGCCTCGCCGTCATGACTATCGATGATGAGCCGCGTGATGTTGTCGTCTTCATAGGGCACCAGCGCCTCGGTGAGGAACTGCTTAAGCGGCATGTCGGCCAGCACGTGGCGGGCGGCCATGCGCTGCTGCGCCGTGGCGGCGCCGATGCCGGCCAGATAGTCGCCGGAGCGGGCCGGGCTGGCGAAGGCCATCACCTGCCTCAGGTCGTCGAACACAAAAACCTGCGAGTCGATGGTCGTGCTGTAGCGCATGTTTCAGGGCGTTGGATCAGGTCGAGAGCATGGTGTCGGGCGCGGCCGCGTGGCGTTGGGCGGCCGTGGCGCGGAAGTATGCATAGGCGACCGCCATGAGACCGCAGAACAGCAGTGTCAGCAAGCCGTTGAACCAGATCATCGCGCCAAGGCAAACCAGCCCGAGCAGTAGCGCGATGGCCGGGAACACCGGGTAGAAGGGCGCCCGGTACGTGCGCTCCAGGCCCGGCTCGGCGGCGCGCAACTTGAACAACGCCGCCATCGAGACCAGGTACATCACGATCGCGCCCAGCACCGACATCGTGACGATGTTGGCCGTGAGCGTCTGACCGCCGAACTGCACCCACTCGTCGCTGAAGATGGCCGCGATGCCGATCGCGCCGCCGGCGAGCAGCGCGCGATGCGGCGTGTTGAAACGCGGGCTGAGCGCCGCGAGGAAGCCCGGCAGGTAGCCGGCACGGGCCAGCGCGAAGATCTGGCGCGAGTAGCCCATGATGATCCCGTGGAAGGACGCGATCAGCCCGAACAGCCCGATCCACACCAGCATGTGCATCCAGCCGCTGTTGTCGCCGACGACCACCTTCATCGCCTGCGGCAGCGGGTCGTTGATGTTGGCCAGCTTGCGCCAGTCGCCGACGCCACCCGCGAAGACCATCACGCCGAAGGCCAGCAGCACCAGCGTCAGGATGCCGGTGGTGTAGGCAATGGGGATGGTGCGGTGCGGGTCGCGCGCTTCCTCGGCCGCCATGGCCGCGCCCTCGATGGCGAGGAAGAACCAGATCGCGAAGGGGATCGACGCGAAGATGCCGGAGATGGCCGCGCCGTTCAGCACCTCGCCGCCGGCCCAGCCATTGGCGGTGAAGTTGGCCAGCGTCCAGCCCGGCGTGACCACGCCCATGAACACCAGCAGCTCGACGATGGCCAGCACCGTCACGAACAGCTCGAACGCGGCCGCGATGCCGACGCCGACCCAGTTCAGCGCAATGAAGATCACGTAGGCCCCCAGCGCGAACCACTTCGGATTGATGCCCGGGAACTGCACGTTGAGATAGGCACCGATGGCCAGCGAGATCGCTGGCGGCGCGAACACGAATTCCACCAGCGTGGCAAAGCCGGCGATGAAGCCGCCGGTCGGCCCGAATGCGCGGCGCGCATAGGCGAACGGCCCGCCCGCGTGCGGTATGGCGGTCGACAGCTCGGTGAAGCTGAAGATGAAGGTGGTGTACATGGTGGCGACCAGCACCGTCGCCAGCAGGAAGCCCAGCGTGCCGGCCGTGTTCCAGCCGTAGCTCCAGCCGAAGTATTCGCCCGAGATCACCAGGCCGACGGCAATGCCCCACAACTGGACGGGACCAAGCACTTTCCTGAGGCCGGAGGACATGTTGGCTTCCTGTTACACGAGTGGCGATGGAAGTGGCGAGCAAGAGGAATGCCACCCGTGTTGCTTGGCAATAATGGCCGCTTTCTGCTCATCAAGGAAATACCGTGCGTCTTACCCTCAGTGCCGTTCTTCTTTCTCTCTGCATCGTCCCGGCCGCCACGTGGGCCCAAAGCAAGCCCGAGACCACGCCCAGCGGCCTGGTCTACGAGTCGATCAAGGACGGCACGGGCGCATCGCCGTCCGCCACCGACACCGTCAAGGTGAACTATCGCGGCACCTTCCCCGATACCGGCAAGGAGTTCGACAGCTCCTATTCGCGCGGCGAGCCCGCCGAGTTCCCGCTCAACCGCGTGATTCCGTGCTGGACCGAAGGCGTGCAGAAGATGAAGCCCGGCGGCAAGGCCAAGCTGACTTGCCCGCCCGCCATCGCCTACGGCTCGAAGGGCGCAGGCGGCACGATTCCGCCCAATGCCACGCTCAATTTCGAAGTCGAGCTGATTTCGATCAAGGGACGCTGAGCGACCACGCCAATTCATGGCCGATCGCGGGCACACCTGGGCGGCCCCAGGCGGTCGGCGTCGATCCTTCGATCGGCCTCATCGGACATGCGCAGCGGCGCTTCGAGGGTCCGCGCGTGCGGTGAAACCGGGGCGGTGAGGGCCCTTGCGTGAGAAGCGTCTCCCTGGCGATGCGCAATTTCCGCTTTGTCACGTTTGCACCCGGTGAACGGCTTTTCGGAGGCTACAGTTCATGCCATCGCACCGCGCCGAGGCGCCTGCTTCGCAACATTCCACCCCCGTTCCCATGACCAATCTCGTCGTTCACGGCGGCACGCCCCTGCGTGGCCGCATCATCCCTTCGGCCAACAAGAACGCCGTGCTGCCGGTGCTTTGCGCCACCTTGCTCACCTGCGAACCGTTGCGCCTGCTCGGCGTGCCGGACATCACCGATGTCCGCAAGATCCTCGAGATCTTCCGCACGCTCGGCAGCGACGTGAAGATGGACCATGCCACCGGTACGCTCGAACTGCACCACCACGCCACGGTGTTCGACTGCAAGAACCACCGCCTGCCCGAGGAGATGCGTTCGTCGATCATGCTGGTGCCGCCGCTGCTGGCGCGCTTCGGCGTGGCGCGGCTGGAAGACAACGTCAAGGGCTGCACGCTCGGCGTGCGCGAGATCGACCCGCACGTCGACGTGTTCCGCCGCTTCGGCAGCGAGGTCGAACGCGCCGAGGGATCGCTGATCGTGCGCCGGGCCAACGGCGCGCTGCTTCCCAACGATCACTGGCTCGACTACGCGTCGGTCACGACCACCGAGAACTTCGTGCTGTGCGCCGCTGCCGCGCATGGCACGTCGACGCTGACCAATGCCGCCTCCGAGCCGCACGTGCAGGAGTTCTGCCGCTTCATGGCCATGATGGGCGTGCGCATCGAGGGCATGGGTACCTCGCGCCTGACGGTGCACGGCGGCAGCAAGCTGAGCGGCGGCGAGTTCCGCTTTGACGAGGACTTCCACGAGATCACCACCTTCCTGGCGCTCGGCGCCATCACGGGCGGCGACGTGATCGTGCGCAACAGCGCGCCCGAAACCTTTCCGCTGCTCGACCGCACCTTCGAGAAGTTCGGCGTGAAGATCACCCACGAGGACGGCTGGTCGCGTGCCACCTGCACCGGTCCGCTGAAGGTGCAGACGCCTTTCTCCAGCAACGTGCTGACCAAGGTCGAGGCGGCGCCGTGGCCTTACTTCCCGGTCGACCTGTTGCCCATCTTCATCGCGCTGGGCGTGCGGGCGCAGGGCAACGCGATGTTCTGGAACAAGGTGTATGACGGCGCGCTGGGCTGGACCGGCGAGTTGTCCAAGTTCGGCGCGCATGTGTTCTCGTCGGACCCGCACCGGCTCATCACCTTCGGCGGCAATCCGCTGACCCCGGCCGTGGTCGAGAGCCCGTACATCATTCGCGTCGCGATCGCGCTGTTCATGGTGGCGGCCAGCATCGAAGGGCGCTCCGAGATCCGCAACGCCACGCCCATCCGGCGCGCCCATCCGAACTTCGTCGAGAACCTGCGCAGCCTTGGCGTGCAGGTGGAGTGGACCAGCGAGGAGTAAGGGAGTCTCCCAGGCCGCTCTCGTGGATACGCGCCGCGCGCCATGGCACAGTGCGGATCGCTCCATTCACACAACATGGGAAGGTTTCGATCATGGGACGTCTGGATTCCAAGGTAGCGGTCATCACCGGCGGCGCAAGCGGCATCGGAGAGGCGAGCGTGCGGCTGTTTGCGCGCGAGGGCGCGAAGGTCGTGATCGCCGATCTGCAGGACGAGCGCGGCAGGCGGCTGGCCGATGAGCTGGGTCCGCAGGTGGTCTTCCAGCACACCGACGTGAGCCGGGAGGCCGATGTGCAGGAGGCCATCGACGTGGCGCTTTCCATGTTCGGGCGGCTGGATTGCCTGTTCAACAACGCCGGCATTCCCGGTCCCGGCGGTCCCATCGAGAACCTTGCCGCGGAGGGCTGGGACCACGCGATGGCCGTGCTGGTGCGCAGCGCGTACCTCGGCATGAAGCACGCAGCGCCGATCATGAAGCGACAGGGCTCGGGCAGCATCGTAAGCACGGCCAGCGTCGCCGGCCTGCAAGCCGGATTTTCCGGCCACGCCTATGCGGCCGCGAAAGCCGCGGTGATCAACCTGACCCGCAGCGTGGCGACCGAGCTCGGCGAGAGCGGGGTGCGTGTCAATTGCATCTGCCCGGGCGGCGTCGCCACGCCGATCTTCGGGCGCGGCATGGGCCTTGACGCGGAAGAAGCCGAGCGTTCGGCCGGCATCATGCTGATGGCGCTGGCCAACGTGCAGCCGCTGCAACGCGCCGGCGTGCCCGACGACATTGCCAATGCCGCGCTCTGGCTGGCCAGCGACGATTCGAGCTTCGTCAACGGCCATGCGCTGGTCGTCGATGGCGGCATCTCCTGCGGGGCTGTGGAGCGAGAGCAACCAGCGGCGCGAGATGCTGCGCTCGGTGCTGGCACCGCAGGCGCAAGGCTGAGGTCTGGACGCGATGAAACCGGTGCGCGGAGTGATTCGTTGAGGCCTCGATGGACGCTCTCTCGGCAGGTTCATCGCACCACCGGCCAAGGACGACACTTCAACTTTTCTCCCACAAAGTAATTGGACGTGGTGATGGCAGAAAGCCCTCAATTCATTGAAAGGTGCTCCGGCAAGCCCGCCGCACGCAAGCCTTCTACCATGCGATTTCGACTCGCCAGATAGCTGTCCGAGCCGGATGGATTGTTGATGACGTAACGCTCGATGGTGCTGTAGGGCATCAGCCTGCGATGCTCCGCCATGTTCTTCGCCGCTTGGGCCGAGCGGCCATGCAGCGCATCGATGGATGCGAGGATGGCGTACGAACTGCCGAAGGTGGGCCTTTCCGCAAGCGAGCGCAGTGCAAGCGCGTAGGCTTTCTCATCGTCTCCGGCGACAAAGGCAACGTTCGAGGCCACAAAGTATGCATTGGCCATGTTTCGCGGATCGCGATGCCCGATGCGCATGGCGTCTTCTATTTGAGGCTGAGTCTCGCCCGAACGTCCAACGATCAGCAGGATGGTGGCGTACCTCAGATGCGCATTGGGATTGGACGGCGCACGCAGTACAGCCTTTTCGTAGAAGGGAAGAGCTAGCGCCGGCTGCCCTCGAAAGAGCAGCACGTTTGCCCAGTTGATGAGGGCGACGGTGTCGTTCGGTGCGATGTTGATGGCCTTTGCTGCGACGCGTTCGGATTCGTCCACGTCGCGGGGTGCCGGCTCACCTGAGGATCCAAAGCGCTCGGACATCAACGCTGCTCCAAGCCCCGTGAGTGCTATCACTGACTCGGGGTCGGCCTTCAGGGCTTCCTCGAATCGGGCCTTCCCCCTGCTGACGTCTTGTGCAGTCTGTCGGCGGTCGATGTCTTCCCAACCGGACAAGGTGAGATCGGCGGGGTCAAAGCGATATCCGGGAGCACTTACCCTGGCCTTGTGAAGCTCAAGTTGGCGAAGCCTGAGGCCGCCGGCCGTGCGCATTGCGACGTCGAGGTTGATCCGGGGATCATTTCGATCGGGGTAGTCGTAATGTTCTGACCAGACAATAGTGCCATCGGCCACCGACTTGACCTGGACTGATACGACGATACCCGCACCGTTTGCCGAGACGGTGCCGCTCATTGCGTAGCGCGCGCCGACGGGCGATGCCGAACGAATGACGATTGCGTTTTGCCGTTGCGTAATCAGCGAGGCAATCTCATCCACCATCCCCTCTCTGACCGCCTTTGGCGCGGAAGCGGTCCCGTCCCGGAAGGGCATCACGACAAGCGAATATCGCCTTGCGATCTCGTCGTCAATGCGATAAGGCGTCGGCGCGGTTGCAGGCCGAAGGTAGACCGCACCGCCAGCGATGGCGAACACCCCCAGCGCGAGCGTCAGTCCAGCGCCGCGCCAGGTGCGGCGTGGTGGTACTCGCGTGATCGTTGCCGGCGAAGTGCTTGCCGCTGCGCCCGGATCGGCAGTGTCAGGAGCGAGGCCGGGCTCTTCGGGGCTGCAAGAACGAACCTCTGCCTCAAACCTGTAGCCGCGCCGCGGGTGGGTCGTGATCAGCTTCGGGCCCTGGTCGCCCATCCTGCTGCGCAACTCGCCAACGCATTGGACCAGCGAGTCGTCGGTCACGACCACGTCGCCCCATAGGTGCTCCATCAGTTCGGATTTGCTGACAAGCCTCCGGGGATTGGCGAGCAGATAGCGCAGGAGGGCGCCGGGCTTTGGTCGGAGCGGAATCAGGACGCCATCGCGCCGAAGCTCATCGCGTTGGAAATCGAACTCAAAATCCGCGAACCGGACGGACGCGACAACCTCCGCCCGCGCCCGCAATGAAGCAATCGTCTGCGGGATTCGCTCTTTGATCGTCGATGGCTCGTCGTTCATGGATCGACCCCTCTCGGATTTGCATGCTGCATCTTGTGCGGCGACCAAGCAAGCGGATTTTGTTCCTCCTTCCCAAGGTCTTGAAGGCCTCGCCACGCCGGCATTTCGTAGAGCGATCGGGAATCGATCGGGTCGGTCGGCAGACGATCGTCTCGCGTTCGTGTCGGCTTCAGGGCGTGGAACCTATCGTGGTGCATCGTCTCTTCGAGTCGAATCTCCATGGATCCAGCATGAAATTTCTCTCCCGACGGACGGCCGCCGTCCTCGTATCGATCGGAAGCGTCGCCGTGTGGGCCTCGGCCAGTGCTCAGAACCATAGCCCGGTCCTGGCCACCACGCAGCAAGTGTTGCAAGCCGAACCACCCTCGCTGGGCTCGGCCATCTACAGCCCGTTTTCGCCGGACCTGTTCGCGTCGCAGGAACCGACCCTTGGTGCTCGCGCCGCCATTTCCTCCCCTCGTGCTCCGAACGAAGGCGAACCCGGTTTGACGACGACGCTGGCCGCAAGCATGGCTGGCGCTGTCGCATTCGTCTGGCTGCTCCGCCGCATCTGATGCAGCGCGGCCTGATCCCTCCGCAGGCATGTGAGAAAGCCAGCGGCACTCGTTCCCCCATCTGAAGGAGTTCGTCATGAATGCAAGATCGACACTGCGGCGTTACATAGGCAGGCACCTTTTTGTGCTCGGTATGGGCATCGCGGGCGCAGCGGCAACCGGCGAGGCCCTGGCCGGCTGTGGCATGTATACCGGAGCTTCCGGGAAACCGCCGAATTGGGGCATATCCGGCGCAGCGGGCCGGATGCATGAAGACAACACGGGAAGACCTGCGTCCAACGCCACCGGGATCGTCGGAATGTGGAAAGTCACGCTCGTCTCCGACGGCACGGCGTACCCGATCCCGATTCCGAACGGAGCTTTGATCGATTTCGGCACGGCACAGTGGCACAGTGACGGAACGGAAGTCCTGGTCTCCGGCGGCCGTGCGCCCAGTACCGGGGACGTTTGCATGGGCGTGTGGGAGCAGATCGGGAATTCGACCTACAAGCTCAAGCATGTCGGGCTCAGCTACAGCAGCACCGATTCAGTGCCGCCTTCCTCGCCCTCTGTCTTTTTGGGACCCGCAATCATCCGTGAGACGGTCACCCTGAGCCACTCGCGTGACAGCTACACAGGCACTTTTACGATCGACCAGTATGCGGCGGACGAGGTCACCCTGATCGAACACATCGGCGGCACGGTGACAGCCACTCGTTTCACGGTGGATTGAACGCAAGTGCGCAAGTGCGGGCACTGATGGCAACTCGCTCTTGAAGGACGTCGTTCGAGCGCGCTCGGGTCCACCCTCTGTCACGGCATATTCATGATCGGCTTCTTCAGGCCCGCGCTCGCAGGTCCGCCTGCTGCACCGTATCCGTGTTGTCCCCGGCCCGCCCTATCATCCATGCGCAGATCGCCGACACCACGCCCGCGAACAGCACGTACATGCAGATCTGCCACGGCTGCCCGCCGCCGGACTTGAGCAGCGCGGTGGCGATGATTGGCGTGATGCCCGAGGCGAAGATGCCCGAGAACTGGTAGACGAAGGAGATTCCGGTGTAGCGCACCTTGGCGTCGAACAGGTCGCAGAACAGCGCGGCCTCCGGGCCGTACACCGACGCGTAGAAGATGCCGAAGGGCACGATGATCGCCAGCCAGATCAGGAACACGTTGCCGTCGCTGTGCGTCATGAGCCAGAAGCCGGGGAAGGCGGCGATGGCCGTGACCAGCGAGCCCCACAGGTAGACCTTGCTGCGGCCGATCCTGTCCGACAGGCGGCCGAAGATCGGGATGGTGAAGCACATCACCACCGCGGCGGCCATCACGCCCAGCAGCGCGTCGGTGCGGCTGATCTTCAGGGTGCTGGTCAGGTAGTTGATCGAGAACACGCCGAAGATGTTGAAGAACACGCCGTCGATGTAGCGCGCGCCCATGCCCTTCAACACGTTGCCCGGGTAGCGGCGGATCATGTCCATGAAGGGAATGCGCGCCTCGGCGTTGCGTGCCTTGATGGCGGTGAACTCGGGCGTCTCCTGGACGTGCAGGCGGATGTACATGCCGACCACCACCATTGCGCCGGAGAGCAGGAAGGCGATGCGCCAGCCCCAGGACATGAACTGCTCGTCGGTGAGCACCGACGAGAGCAGCGCCACCACGCCCGAAGCCATGCACAGGCCGATGGCCAGGCCGATCTGCGGCAGGGAGGCGTAGAAGCCGCGCTTTTCCTTCGGCGCGTATTCGTACGCCATCAACACCGCGCCACCCCATTCGCCACCGAGGCCGATGCCCTGCGCGACGCGAAGCAGCAACAGGAGGAGCGGCGCCGCGATGCCGATCTGCGCATAGGTCGGCACCAGGCCGATGAGGAAGGTGGCCACGCCCATGATCATGAGCGTGATGATCAGCATGGCCTTGCGCCCGATGCGGTCGCCGAAGTGCCCGAAGATCACGCCGCCGAGCGGTCGCGTGACGAAGCCGACCGCGAAGGTCGCATACGCGAGCAGCGTCGACACCACCGGATCGCTGCCGGGGAAGTAGAGCTTGTTGAACACGATGCCGGCCACCACGCCGTAGAGGAAGAAGTCGTACCACTCGATCGTGGCGCCCACCAGGGCCGAGATGACCACCTTGCGTATCGCTTTTTCGTCTGTTGTTGTCGCACTCATGGGTTTGTCTCCAGATGAAGTGTCTTTGTGGATGCCCTCGCGGGCGGCGGCTACGGAAAGCGGATCGGGTGCCCGGCGTCCTCGCGGATCATGTCGGCGGCCTTCTCGGCCATCATCACGACGGGTCCGTTGGTGTTGCCGGAGACGAGCGTGGGCATGATGGAGCAGTCGACCACGCGCAGGCCGCCGATGTCGTGCACACGCAGGCGCGCATCGACCACGGCCAGCGTGTCGTTGCCCATCTTGCAGGTGCCGCTCGGGTGGAAGATGGTCGCGCCGTTGTTGCGGCAGAACTCGAGCAGGTCGGCATCGCTCGCGGCCTCGGGGCCCGGCTTGACCTCGCGCTTCACGTAGGGGCGCATGGCGGGCGAGTGCGCGATGGCGCGCGCGGCGCGCACGGCTGCGACGGCGGTGCGGCGGTCGAGTTCCTTCGACAGGTAGTTGGGCTGCATCTCGGGCGCCTCGAAAGGGTCGCGCGAGCGGGCGCGCACGTGACCGCGCGACTCGGGCCGCAACTGGCACACCGACATCGTGAAGCCCGAATAGGGATGCACCTTGCCGCCCGCCATGTCGGCCGACAGCGTGGCCACGTGGAACTGGATGTCGGGCGTGGCGGCCACGGGCTTGCCGCCAGCGTCCTTCAGCGCCCGCATGAAGCAGCCGCCCTGGTTGATGCCGATGGCGAGCGCGCCGGTACGGTGCAGCAGCCATTCGATGCCGAGGCTGGCCTTGCCGAACCACGAGTTGAGCTGGTCGTTGGTGGTGATCGCCTTCGTGCATTCGTAGCCGAGGCGGATCTGCAGGTGGTCCTGCAGGTTCTCGCCGACGCCGCGCGCGTCGTGCACCACGGGTACGCCGAGCCGGTCGAGCAGCGCGCGCGGCCCGATGCCCGACAACTGCAGCAGTTGCGGCGACTGGATCGCGCCGGCCGACAACAGCACTTCGGCCTTGCAGCGCGCCGTCTTCAGCTCTCCGCCCTGGCGGTAGCGCACGCCGATGGCGCGCCGGCCCTCCATCACGAGGCTGGCCGCGAAGGCTTCGGTCTCGATGCACAGGTTGGCGCGGTGCTTCGCGGGCGCGAGGTAGGCCTTGGCCGTGCTGCAGCGCAGGCCGTTGAATGTGTTGAGTTGGTAGTAGCCCGCGCCTTCCTGCTGTGCGCCGTTGAAGTCGTCGGTGCGCGGCACGCCGATCTGTCCAGCGCCCTGGATGAAAGCCTCGATGAGTTCATGCTTCGCGCCGATGTCCGAGACCTTCAGGGGCCCATCGCTTCCGTGCAGCGGCATGCCGCCGCGCTGGTTGCCTTCGGACTTGATGAAGTAGGGCAGCACGTCGTCGTAGCCCCACCCGGTGTTGCCGAGCTCGGCCCAGTGGTCGTAGTCCTCGCGCTGGCCGCGGATGTAGATGAGGCCGTTGATCGAGCTGCTGCCGCCGAGCGTCTTGCCGCGCGGCCAGTAGATGCGGCGGCCGTTCATGCCCGGGTCGGGGTCGGTCTCGAAGCGCCAGTTGTAGACCGGGCTCCACATGGTCTTGCCGTAGCCGATGGGCAGGTGGATCCACGGCGAGTTGTCGGGCGGCCCGGCTTCGAGCAGGAGCACGCGCGTGGCCGGGTCTTCGCTCAACCGCGCGGCCAGCACGCAGCCCGCGGAGCCGGCGCCGACGACGATGTAGTCGAACTCTTTCTCGGTCATGGATGGAGGTGCGTCCGGCAGTGGAACAATCGCTTCGTTGCGGCCCGGATTGTGTCGTAAATTTTCGGAACGAAAGGTTCCATTTAATTTAGAGGTTTACCCGGATGACATCAGCCCGGCCAAAGAGAGCCGCAGCGAGTTCACAGGCTGCCGAGTCGGAGTCCGTGACTGCCGATGTCGCCGGCAGCGGCTCATCGGCCGAGCGCAGCCTTCGCCTGCTGTCGCTGCTGGCGAGCGAGGGGCGCGCCTTGTCGCTCGCCGAACTGGCCGCCCAGCTGGCCTTGCCCAAGGGCACCGCGCACCGCATCTGCACGCAGTTGCTGGCCGCCGGCTTCCTGGCGCGGGATGTGGAGGAGCGCTTCTACAACGTCGGCCCGGCGCTGCGGCAGCTGGCTTTCGACACGCTCAATCATGGCGTGGTGCGCGGGCTGCGTCATGACGTCCTGGCGGACCTGGTGCGGCAGGTGGACGAGACCTGCAACTTCACCACCCTCGATGGCGCGCAGGTGCTGTACCTCGACCGTGTCGAGGCCCATTGGCCGCTGCGGCTGACGCTCGATGTCGGCTCGCATGTGCCGCTGCATTGCACGGCCAGCGGCAAGCTGTTCCTGTCGCAGATGCTGGGCAAGGAGCGCGACCGGCTCATCGCCGGCCTCACGCTCACGCGCATGACGCGCAACACCATCGTGTCGACGGCGAAACTGCGCGCCGAATGCGATGCGATCGCCGTGCGCGGCCATTCCTGCGATGCGGAGGAGTTCATCGCCGGGCTGATCGCCGTGGCGGTGCCGGTGCGCAACGCGGCCGGCGAAGTGCGCGCAGCCATCGCCTTGCATGCGCCGACGGCGCGCATGACGCTGAAGGACGCGCTGAAACGCATCGACGCGTTGAAGGCCGCCGCCGCGCGGATGACACCCTTGCTCTGACGCCCTCCTGCGACCATGAACAACATGCCTGAATACGAACACGCAACCCTCGCCATGCAAGCCGACGGCATCGCCACCGTCACGATCCGCTCGGCCAACGCGCTGAACATCATCGGCACCCCGGTCATCGACGACGTGCGTCAAGCCATCTCGCAACTTGCCGCGGAGAGCGAAGTGCGCGTGCTGGTGCTGCGCGGCGCTGGCGACAGGGCCTTCGTGGGTGGCGCCGACATCCGGGAGATGGGCGCGCTCGACGTCGACAGCGCGCGCGTGTTCATCGACAAGCTGCGCGGCCTTTGCGAGGCGGTGCGGCTGTTCCCGAGCCCGGTGATCGCGCGCCTGTCCGGCTGGGCGCTGGGCGGTGGGCTGGAACTCGCGGCGGCTTGCGACTTGCGCATCGCCTCCAATCGTGCGCAGTTGGGCATGCCGGAGGTGAAGGTCGGCATTCCATCGATCATTCATGCGGCGCTGTTGCCGCGCCTGATCGGGCAGGCGCGCGCGAACTGGCTGTTGATGACCGGCGACAACATCGATGCCGCCCAGGCCCTGGCCTGGGGCCTGGTGGACATCGTCGTGCCGCAGGAGCGGCTTGACGACGAAGTCGAGCGCATGGCGCGGAAGTTCGCGGGCTACGGACCTTCCGTGATGCGACAGCAGAAGCGCCTTCTGCGCGAATGGCAGCAGGAGCCGCTGGAATCCTCCATCCGCAACGGCGTGGAGGAGTTCGCGAGCGCCTATGCGACGGGCGAGCCGCAGCGCTTCATGGCGGCGTTCCTGAAGCGGAAGTAGCTGATAACAGGCCTCGGCTTTCGCACGGACTCTGATATATGAAGGCTTGAAGATTTCGTCGCGAGATCGGTGGCCGCAGTAGAAAGCTTCAAGCGATCAGGTGTGGATGTAGATGTCGGGCTCCATGGCGATCGGCCGCTGTGGCTCTCCCAGCATCTCGCGCAGCGTCGACTCGATCATTCGCGACATCGTGTCCAGCGCCAGGTCGTTCTGCTCCGTCCCAAAGGGCTCCTCGATCTCAGCGGCCAGGGCTTCGAGCGCGAAGAAGGTGTAGCCGATGAAGGCCACGATCACCGGCGTCATCGGGCCGATGGAGTCGATGAGGCCGAACGGCAGCAGCACGCTGTACAGGAAGATCGTGCGGTGGATGATGACCGCGTAGGTGAACGGGATCGGCGTGCTGGCGATGCGCTCGCAACCACCCAGCGCTTCGGTCAACCGGCCCAGCGGATGTTCGACCGCGGGAACCAGCGTAGGCGCAAGCTGGCCGGCCTGCCGGCGGTCGCGCACCCATTCGCCGGCCAGGAGCAACAGCATCGCGGGCTTGAACAGCGTCGTCTGCAGGCGCGCGCGGTCTTCCGGAGAGAGCAGCCGTTCGAGATCGGCCGAGGGCTCGGTCTTGCGCAGTTGGTGGCGCAGCGCATGCACGAACGCGATCAACCGTCCCGCGAGCAATGGCACTTCGCCGGGCGGGTCCACCAGGGTGAGCGCCTGGCGCAGCATCGTGCGCGTCTCGTTGAGCACACTGCCCCAGAGCATGCGCGCCTCCCAGTAGCGCGCGTAGCTGGTGTTGTTGCGAAAGCCCAGGAAGATGGCCAGCGTCAGGCCGATGAGGGAGAAGGGCACGAAGTTGAGCGGAACCTTCCACTCGAACAGCCGCCCGTGCATCACGGTGACGAGGATCGCGAAGCCGGTGACCAGCAGCAACTGCGGCGCGATGTCGCGCAGCACCGAGCCGCGCCACACGAACACCATGCGCAGCCAATGGAGCGGCGGCCGGACGATCACCCGCCGGCCTGCGAGATCTTCATCGCGTGGCGCGCGATCATCAGCTCCTCGTTGGTGGGTATGACCCACACCGACACCTTGCTCGCAGCCGTGCTGATGCGCGGCCCGCCCGATTGGTTGGCCACCGGGTCCAGCGCGATGCCCAGCCAGGCTGCGTCGCGGCAGGCGCGCTCGCGAATCGACGCTGAGTGCTCGCCGATGCCGGCGGTGAAAACCAGCGCATCGACCCCGCCGGCCGCCGCGGCCAGCGATCCCAGTTCGCGCCCCAGCCGGTAGACGAACAAGTCGACCGCCTGCCTGGCGCGCGGGTCCTCGCTCGCCTGCAGCACCCGCATGTCGCTGGACACGCCCGACACGCCGAGCAGCCCCGACTGCTTGTAGATCAGGTCTTCGATGGCACGCACGTCCATTGCCATCTCGTCCATCAGGTAGAGCAGCACGCCCGGGTCGAGGCTGCCGCAACGCGTGCCCATCGGCAGGCCGTCGAGCGCGGTGAAACCCATCGTGCTGGCGACGCTTCGGCCGTCGACCATCGCGCACATGCTGCTTCCGTTGCCCAGGTGCGCAACGATGGTGCGCCCTGACGCCGCCTTCGCATCGAACCCGCCCAGCACGCTGGCGATGTACTCGTACGAGAGCCCGTGGAACCCATAGCGCCGCACGCCGCGGTCAGTGATGGACGGCGGCAGTGCGAAGGCTTGCGCGACCTCCGGTTGGCGGCGATGGAAGGCCGTGTCGAAGCAGGCGACCTGGAGCAGCTTGGGCTGGAGCTTCGCGATGATCTCGATCGGCCCGAGGTTGTGCGGCTGATGGAGCGGTGCCAGCGGGCTCAACTTGCGCAGCGCCGCGATCACGTCGGCATCGATGCGCACTGGCTGCGCGAAAGCCAGCCCCCCGTGCACCACGCGATGGCCGACTGCAACGAGGCTGTGACCGGCGAGTTGCTCACGGAAGAACTCGATCAGGAAGGCGATGGCCCCCTCATGACCCAGCGCGATGCCATCGCCCCATTCGCGATCGCCGATGCGCGTTCCGATCGCCGACTTGGCGGTGAAGCGGGGCGCGGTGTACAGGCCTTCGACCTGGCCGTTGAACAACGGGATGTTTTCTCCCTCCGCTTCGAAGACACTGAACTTGATGCTCGAGGAGCCGGCATTGAGGACGAGGACGACATCGGACATGCGGTCAGCCTAGCAGCTTGGCGCTTTCGCGGCGGGCTTGCGCGACCAGCGCCGCCACCGCGCACGATGCGAGCCTGGCGATGAGCGAGTCGGCCCGGCTGGTCAGGATGATCGGCACCCGCGCGCCGAGCACGATGCCCGCCGTGTCCGCGCCGGCCAGGAAGGACAGGCTCTTGGCCAGCATGTTGCCTGCTTCCAGGTCGGGCACCAGCAGCACGTTGGCGCGACCGGCCACCGGCGACTTGATGCCCTTGACGCGTGCGGCCTCCGGGTCGATGGCGTTGTCCAGCGCCAGCGGGCCGTCGATGAGCGCGCCCGTGACCTGGCCCCGGTCCATCATCTTGCACAGGGCGGCGGCGTCGAGCGTGGACGGCACCTTGGGATTGACGGTTTCCATCGCCGAGAGAACGGCCACGCGCACCTCGTCGATCTGCAGCGCGTGGGCGAGGTCGATCGCGTTCTGCAGGATGTCGGCCTTGACCTCGAGCGTGGGCGCAATGTTCACGGCCGCGTCGGTGATGATGAGTGCGTCGTCATGGCCGGGCACGTCCATCACGAAGCAATGGCTCACGCGCCGCGCGGTGCGCAGGCCCGTCCCGCTCTTGACCACCGCGCCCATCAGTTCGTCGGTGTGCAGGCTGCCCTTCATCAGCGCCTCGGCCTTGCCCTCGCGCACCAGTTGCACGGCCATCTCCGCGGAGGCGACGCTGAAGGGGGCATCCACGATGGGTATGCCCGTGAGGTCCAGGCCGCATGCCTCGGCCACGGCCAGGATGCGGGCGGTCGGCCCCACGAGGATCGGTGCGATGAGACCCAGCCGCGCCGCCTGGAGGGCGCCTTCCAGCGAACTCTGGTCGCAGGGATGCGCGACCGCGGTCGGCGTGGGGGTGAGCGCCTGGCAGCGCTCGATGAGGCGGTTGTATTTGTCGTGGGGTCTGTCCATGGTGCCCTGCCTTGTGGATGGTTGGCGCAGCGCCCCTGCGCGAAGTGCGATTGACTGGAGGAAGTCCGGGCACGGCGCCTGGCTGGCGCCCGCTGAAGGAGCGTAAGTGTGCCTTTGGATCAAGGCCGTATCAAGACAGGCGGCGTGCGCGTTTGTATCGTGGGTCCGTGCACCGTATCGCGCTCGCTGCGAGCGAGTCGATACTTGTGCCATCCGATCGATGAGGCTTGCCATGAACCCACCACCAGATCGCCGGCCCGCGTGGCAGCGGGAAGGCCACGAACCTGACTACCGCTTCTCGCTGGCGAACGAGCGCACCTTCCTCGCCTGGGTCCGCACGGCGCTCGCGTTGCTGGCGGGCGCCGTGCTGTTCGACCAGCTGGCCACGCGCTCGCCCGGGCATCCGTATGTGTCGGTGCTCGCGGTGGTGGGCAGCGGCATTGCCGCGCTGCTGGCCGCCGCGGCGTATTGGCGCTGGAGGGGCAACGAGATCGCGATGCGCCATGACCGGCCGCTGCCGGGCTCGAAGTCGCTCGCTGTGCTGGCCTTGCTGCTGTTCGCCTCCGCAGTCCTGGTGACCCTGGCGCTTGCGGGGCTGGTGTGAGGGACCCGGGCCTGCAGCCGGAGCGCACGGCGATGGCGTGGACGCGCACGGCCATCTCGGCCCTGGTGTGCGCCGTGGTCTACCTGAAATTGGCGCTCGCCGCCCACAGCGTGCTGCTGGGCGTGGGCGGTGCGGTGATGCTGTTCGGCGCGCTCGGGCTGGTGCTGATCGCGATGCGGCGGCGGGTTGATCTTGTGAGCACGGGCGTGCGCGTCGCGCCGGCCGGCCACCTGCTCAAGTGGACGGCCGTGGTTGTTTGCGTCGGGGCCGTGGTTTCCATTGCCGCAACGCTGATCGAAAGGGTGTGAATCGAAATCTTCACGCCTTTCGCGCGGCATTGGGCGCATGGCCTTGCGCAACCGCTTCCTGCATGTCGAACAGGGGAGCGAGCTTGAGGCGCTGCACCTTACCGGACGGTCCGCGCGGCAGGTCGTCGACGATGCGGAAGTAGGCCGGCGTCTTGAAGCGGCCCAGCGTTGTCTCGCAGAAGCTGCGCAGCGCGGCTTCATCGACGGCGATGCCTTCGCGCAGCACGATGCATGCGCCGATCTGCTGGCCGTAGTGCTTGTCGGGCACACCCACCGCGGCGGCTTCGCGCACCGCGGGGTGCCGGAGCAGGGCCTCGTCGATCTCGCGCGGCGCGATGTTCTCGCCGCCCTTGATGATGAGTTCCTTGATGCGGCCGGTGACGAAGAAGAAGCCGTCCGCATCGCGGTGACCCAGGTCGCCGGTGCGCAGCCAGCCATCGGGCGTGAAACTGTCGCGGGTGGCCTGCTCGTTCTTGTAGTAGCTGAGCATGACGTTGGGGCCGCGAATCGCCAGTTCGCCGGTGACGCCGTCGGGCACTTCAAGCAGTGCCGCGTCGATCACGCGCGCCTCGCAGCCTGACGCGCGGCCGACCGAGCCGAGCTTGCGCTGCTGCGGCGCCATCGGGTTGGAGAAGGAGGGCGCCGCGGTCTCGGTGAGGCCCATGGTCTCGACGATGCCGATGCCGAACATGGCTTCGAAGGCGCGGTGATGCTCGGGCGGCAGGGCGGCGGAGGCGGAACGGCAGAAGCGGATCGCGGCCGTCTCTTCGCGCGGCGGTGCGTCGCCCTCGAGCAGGTAGGAAATCATCGTCGGCACGACGTTGATCCAGGTGCATTGCGTCGTCGTCGCCTGCGTCCAGAAGCGGCCGGCGGAGAAGCGCGCCGGCATCGCCAGGCTGCCGCCATGCGCGAGCGGCGCGAGCATGGTCACGGCGAAGGCGTTGATGTGATAGAGCGGCAGCACGGCCAGCACGCGGTCGCTGGCGGCCAGCGCGTGTTCATGGCTGATGGCATGCGCATTGGCCGAGAGATTGGCCTGGGTCAGCATCACGCCCTTGGGTTGGCCGGTGGTGCCGGAGGTGTACATCAGCAGGGCGATGGCGTCGGGAGCGGGTGCCGGTGCCTGGATTGCCTGATCGGATTCATCGGTTTCGCCGGGCAGGGTCGCGGCATCGGGGTCCACGACGAGCACCGCCACCTCGCGCCCGATGTCCTCCAGCATGGCGCGCACGCGGGCCTCCCATTCGGGCGCCACGCACACGGTGCGGCAGTCGGAGTGCATCAGCACATAGCGCATCTGCTCGGGCTGCGAGACCAGGTTGACCGGGTTGACGCACAGGCCGGTATGCATCGCGCCCAGCAGCAGGCGCAGCGTCTGCAGGCCGTTGGGCATCACGATCGAAACGGTATCGCCCGGTCGCGCGCCATTGCGTTGCAGCACGGCCGCGACGGTGCGGCAGCCTCGGGCCAGTTCGGCGTAGTCGATGCTGCGGCCGTCCTCGGCGGACACTGCATAGGTCGCGGAAGGCTGCGTCGCCGCTCGATGCTCGATCAGTTCATGAACGGTGCGCGTCAACCCCATGTTCAGTCCGCACCGTGCTGCGCAAAGTACGCGCCGAAGATTTCTTCCTCGTTCGGCACGCGCTCCGGTATCGGCCGCGAGATGCGCGTGATGTTGAGGTAGTGCCGGTAGTTCATGTTGTCGGAGAAATTGTTCCTGCCCCAGGTGCCGCAGCCCATCGAGAGCGAGAAGGGCAGGCCGTTGTCGAAGCTGCCGCCGGTGGCGATGCAGTGCGCCTGGTCGACGATCACGCGCGAGACCGGCAGATGGAGGCCGAGCTGGAGCGCGCGCTCTGGCACGGCGCTGTGCAGGCCGACCGAATGGCCCGCGCCTTCGTAGGCGTAGATGCGCGCGACCGTCGCCGCGGCCTCTTCGAAATCGCGCGCCGCATAGATGGCAAGCACGGGGCTCAGCTTTTCGCCGGAGAACGGATGGTCATGGCCGACGCCATCCTCGGCGACCATGAGGATGCGCGGGTCGGTCGAGGCAATGGCCAGCCACCCCTCGCGGTTGGCGCCGTCGAGGGCGGCCGCGCGCTCGCAGATGGCGCGCGCCGACTGGCCGATGACGGCGGGCGAGAGCTTGCCCTGCGGCCACATCAACGCCTGCAGCGTGGCCTTCTGCGCGGCGGCGAGCATGACGGCGCCGCGGTCCTTGAGGGCAGCCAGCATCCGCGGGCGCACCGCGTCGACGATCACCAGGCTGTTCTCCGACGAGCAACTGGTCGCGTTGTCGAAGGTCTTCGAGCGCACGATGCGGTCCGCCGCCGCGCTCACGTCCGCCGTCTCGTCCACGATGCCGGCCACGTTGCCCGCGCCCACGCCGAAGGCCGGCGTTCCGCTCGCATAGGCGGCGCGCACGTTGGCTTGCGAACCGGTCGCCACCACCAGGTCGCACAGGCGCATCAGCTCCGCCGTCGATTGCTTGTTGACCGGGGCCGGCAACAGTTGCACCAGGTCGTGCGGCGCGCCGATGCGGTCGAACTGCTGGTGGATGAATTCGATGAGCCGCGCCGCCGTGGACCAGCCCTTGGGGGAGGGCGCGACTATCACCGCGTTGCGCCCCTTGAGTGCATTGATGATCTTGTTCGCAGGCGTCGCGCCGGGGTTGGTGGAGGGCGTGATGGCGCACACCACGCCCACCGGCCGCGCGATCTCGACGATGCCCGTTGCCGGGTCTTCGGCGATCACGCCCACCGAACGCGCGCCCTTGAGGTCGCGCAGCAGGCCGAAGGTCTTGCGGTGGTTCTTGCGGACCTTGTCCTCGACATTGCCGACGCCGGTGTCGGCAACTGCCAGCTCTGCGAGTTCCCGATTGCGGGTGGGCTCGATGATGGCCCAGCCCGCCGCGACCACGGCAATGTCGACCTGTTCCTGCGACCATGTTTCGTAGATGCGTTGCGCGGCGCGGGCGCGGGCCACGAGTTCGGCGATGGGGCCATCGGGCAGGGGAGATGTCGGTTGTGCCATTCGTTCAATCCACCGAGATGTGGGCTTCCTTGACCAGCTTGCTCCAGCGCGCGAGCTCGGCGTTGACCACCATGCCCAAGGCCTCCGGCGTGCCGCCGACGCCTTCGCTGCCCTGGGCCAGCAGCTTGTCGCGGATGTCGGGTTCGTGCACGACGGTGTCGATGGCCTTGCTGAGCTTGTCGATGATCGGCCTCGGCGTCTTGGCCGGCACGAACACCGCGTACCAGGAGTCGACGTCGAAATCGGCAATGCCGGCCTCCTGCATGGTCGGCACGTCGGGGAAGGCGGCGCTGCGCTTGGTCGTCGACACGGCGAGCGCCTTGAGCTTGCCGGCCTTCACGAACTGCGCCGCCGCGGGAATCGACACCCACAGCAGCGGCACCTGCCCGCCCATCACGTCGGTCACGGCGGGGCCGCCGCCGCGATAGGGGATGTGCGTCATCGCCACGTCGGTGCGCAGCTTGAACAACTCGCCAGCCAGGTGCCCGGGCGAGCCGTTGCCGACCGACGCGAACGACAGCGTGCCCGGCTTCTCCTTGCCCAGCGTCACCAGTTCGGCGATCGTGTTGGGCCTGAACTGCGGATAGGCCACGAGGATCTGCGGCAGAGACGCCACCATGCCGACCGGCTCGAAGTCCCTGGCCGTGTCGAAGGGCAGCTTGGGGTAGATGGCGGGGTTGATCGTGTGCGACGACAGCGTGAACAGCACGGTATAGCCGTCGGGCGCCGCCTTGGCCACCATGTCGGTGCCGATGGAGCCGGCCGCGCCGCCGCGGTTGTCGATCACCAGCGGCTGCCCGAGCAGCGCCTGCATGCGCTCCTGCACGATGCGCGCGATGACGTCGGTGCCGCCGCCGGGCGGGTAGGGGACGACGAGTCGGATCGGCCTGGTGGGGTAGTCGTTGGCGGGCTGGGCCTGGGCGCCCAGGCCGGCGCCGAGCGCCATGGCGGCGAGCAGGCTGAACCTGAGCAAGCGTGCAAGGCAGTTCATTCTTCGTTGCTCCGTCTGTTCGCAATAGTTGGGTGAGCGCGCAGCATGGCGCATCGAGCCGGTGTGATGGCTCGCGGGCAGCATAGCCGTGGGCGGGCGCGCGCGCCAGTTCGGGTATGCCACGTGTCGCGCGGGTGCAGACGCGGATTGCCGACCACGCGATCCGGAGGGCCAATGTGAGCGCTTCCGGCGCAATCGGCCGAACCCCATGGCGCAGGACTCATATCAGCGCCCGAGCCTGGCCATCAGCCCCACGATTTCCCGGAACACCTGGTTGCCCGTCGATGCCGCCTGGTCGATCACCTGGCTGTGCAGGTAATACGGGCTCAGGTCCAGCCCGACGCCGATCGCGCCGATCTCGACCTGGCCCGCCTGCTCGTGTCGCGACACCACCTCGCGCAGATGGTGGTCGAGGTAGTGCGTGTCGTTGGCGAGCTGGGTGGCGCTGTCCATCGGCGAGCCGTCGGAGATCACCAGCAGCAGCTTGCGTTCTTCCGCGCGTGACAGCAGGCGGGCGCAGGCCCAGTCGACGGCCTCGCCATCGATGCCTTCGCGGAACAGGTCGGCCTTGAGCAATGCCGAGATGGAAGGGCGCGCGCGGCGCCACGGCGTCTCGCCGCTCTTGAAGACCAGGTGGCAGCGCTCGCTCAGCCGGCCCGGGTGCGGGGGCTTGCCGGCGCGCTGCCAGTCGCGCAGCGCACGGCCGCCGTTCCACGCGCCGGTGGTGAAGCCGAGCACTTCGCTGGTCACGCCGGCTTGCTCCAGTGCGCGCGCGAACACGTCGACCAGCATCGCGACCGACTCGGCATGAGCCTTCATCGAGCCCGAACAGTCGATGAGGAAGGTGACGCAGCAGTCGGCCACGGGCTCGTGCCGCTCGCGGCGGAACAGGCGCCGCTCGGTCGGGGAGGCGATCAACTGCGCAAGGCGGCGGCCGTCGATGCTGCCTTCCTCCTGGCCACCGTCCCAGCCGTCGCGCGCCGGCTCGGCGAGCAGCGCGCGCAGTTCGCGCGCGAGGCGGGCCACGTTGACGCCCTGGGCGGCGATGCGGCGGTCGAGCTGCTCGCGGTTTTCCACGAGCACGGCCTTGCGCGCGAGCGTGGCGGCCTCGTGCTCCCGGTCGTAGGTGGTGGTGAACACGCGGTAGCCGCCAGCCGCATCGTCGAGCACCTTGCTGCGGCCCGCGTCGGCCACTGCGAAAGCCTCCTCGAACTCGCGGTCCATCTCGGCGATGAGGCTGAAGAGCTGGCGCTGGTTGTCGGATTCGGTTTCGCTGCTGGAGGCGTCGCGTGGGTCGTCGCCCGCATCGTCGAGCATGCCGGCGACGGTGCCAGCAATCGACAGTGCATGTACCGCGAATGCGGCTTGGTCGGTGCGGTCTCGACGCAGGCCCGCCAGCGCGTGGCCGATGAGCGGAGAGAGCGCGAAGCGGGTGGCCTCCAGCATGTCCTCGGTTTCTTCCAGCACTTGCTCGCCATGCACGCGGGCGCGGCAGATCTGCGCGACGGTGTAGAGCAGCAGTCCCTTGGCCGTGTCGGTCATGCCCGAATGGTGGAAGACCAGCGACCATTGCGCGTGCCGGTGCCGCAGGTTGCGAACCATGCCGGGCATCGATGGGGGCGCCATTGATTCGCAGCGGAACTGTTCCAGCATATCGAAGATGAAGCGCTCGACCGCCGGCTCCGGCTTCAGCCGCGCATGCAACTCGGAATCGGATGCGCTGAGGCGCAAGGCGATGCCATCGGCCGCACCGCGGAACGAATCGAAGTCGTCGGTGTCCGGGGAAGGATGCAGGTGTGGTGCGAACCAGGGCAGCGGCGCGTTTCCGCGATGCAGTCGTCGCCCGCGAAAGTGCAGGTCGCGCTCGCCGCTCACCGCACGGATCACAGCGGCGCAGAGTTCTGCGATACGCTGCTCTTGACGGATGCGCTGCTGCAGGTCGCTCATGTCAGCGCTCCATTGCGCTGAGCGCAACACGCGTCGCATGCGACTCGAACCACGGCGAGAGCGCGGGCCGAGGACACCGGGTATTCCCCTCCGCGAATGTCCCCCGGCCTTCGGCCTCCTCCTTTATTTCGCTGCGGGGAACACCCGATGCCCTCGCCCCTGGACAAGCAGCGTCGCGCCGGCCGATCAAACACTGCGTGTCCGGATCACGTCGATGGTGTGCTCTGCGCAGCGAAATAAAGGAGGAGTCGGCAGCCGAAGGCTGACGGCGGGGGACATTCGCGGACCAGAGTACGCCGTCGGCGTGATCCCGCCCACCGCCGACGAACTCGCCCGGCTGATAAGGTCGCAAGCGTTTCATTTCCAGTGCCCGCTGTCAGGGTCAAGTCACGGAAAGCATCGCTGGAAATACTCCGCGACCAGGGGCCGCTCCGCCTCGTCGCACTTGTTGACGAACGAGAGCCTGAAGGCCAGCTCAGCGTCGCGGAAGATCTCCACGTTCTCGGCCCACGTGATCACCGTGCGCGGCGACATCAGTGTCGACAGGTCGCCCGCCGCGAAGCCCTTGCGCGTGAGGTCGGCCACCGCGACCATCCTGGCAACCATTGCATGCCCTTCGTCATTGGCCAGCGATGGCACGCGCGCCTGCACGATGGCGATCTCTTCCTCGCGCGGCAGGTAGTCCAGCGAGGCGACGATGTTCCACCGGTCGATCTGCGCGTGGTTCAACCGCTGCGCCCCGTGGTAGAGGCCATTGAGATTGCCCAGCCCCACCGTGTTGGCCGTGGCGAACAGGCGGAAGAAGGGATGCGGCCGCAGCACGCGGTTCTGGTCCATCAGCGTGAACTGGCCGTCGCGTTCGAGGATGCGCTGGATCACGAACATCACGTCGGGCCGGCCCGCGTCGTACTCGTCGAAGATCAACGCCACCGGCCGCTGCAGCGACCACGGCACGATGCCCTCCTGGAACTCGGTCACCTGCTGGCCGTCGCGCAGCACCACCGCGTCCTTGCCGACCAGGTCGAGCCGGCTGATGTGGCCGTCGAGGTTCAGGCGCACGCAGGGCCAGTTGAGGCGCGCGGCGACCTGCTCGATATGCGTCGACTTGCCGGTGCCGTGCAGCCCCTGCACCATCACGCGGCGGTCGCGCATGAAGCCGGCGAGGATGGCCAGCGTCACGTCGGGGTTGAAGCGGTAGACGGCGTCGATCTCGGGCACGTGTTCGTCGCGTTCGCTGAAGGCGGGCACCTTGAGGTCGGTGTCGATGCCGAAGGTGTCGCGCACGCTCAGCAGGCGGTCGGGGAGGAGGGCGGCGGTGTCGGTCACGGCGTGCGGTCTCGTGTTCTCTGTGGGGGCGTCATGCGCGGGTGTCGGGGTCGATGTCCATGCCGAGCCGGCTCAGCGCCAGCGCGGCGCGCCGCAGTGCGGGCAGCAGCTTCCTGGCCTTGGCCATGTCCAGCCGCATCACGGGCGCCTGCACCGCCAGGCAGAGGTTCGAAGGACCGTCGGGATTGGGCACCAGCGCGGCGATGCACAGCAGGCCGGGCAGGAACTCCTCGTTGTCGAAGGCATGCCCGTCCTTCTGCACGCGCTCGATCTCGGCCTCGATCTGCGCAAGGTCGGTCAGCGTGCCGGGTGTATAGGCCTCCAGCGGCCCGTTGGCCAGAAGTCGGCGGCGTTGCGCCGGGCTCATCTGAGCGAGGAATACCTTGCCGCTGGCCGAGCAATGCACCGGCACGCGCGAGCCGGGGTGCAGGTAGAAACGCAGCGGCGCGGCCGTCTCCACGCGATCGAGGTAGACCACCTCGCCGCCGGAGAGCGCGGTGAGGTTGCAGCTTTCGCCGACTTCCTCCACCAGGCGGCGCAGCACCGCATGGCGCGCGCCGTGCAGGCTGTCGTTCATGAGCAGGTTCTCGGCCAGGCGGCGCAGGCGCGTGCCCATGCCGTAGTGCCGGCCATCACCCTCCCGCTGAAGCAGTCCTGCGCCTTCCAGTTGTTGGAGCATGCGGTGAAGCGTAGGCTTGGGCAGTCCCATCTCCTCGACGAGGCCCTGCAGCGAGTAGCGCTGGTCCTTGGCCGCGATGGTTTCGAGCAGCGCGAAGAGGCGCATCGCCGGCGTGTCGGCACTGCTTTCCGGCACTGCTTGCGCCACTGGCTCGGCCTTCCGGCCCTTGACGATCTTCATGGGGCGCGATCATAGTCTTTTGCAAAAAATAGTACATCACGTTCCGAAAATTGAAATTGGTTTGACGCCGACCCGGCCCGCACCTATATTCGGCGCCATGCGAATCCGGAACATCACGTTCCATCTTTTGTGACAACGTCCCGCCGCCTTTCCCATTCCACCAGGAGACTTTCCATGACCCAGCAACCCCCCGCGAATACGCGCACCGCCGTCACCGGCGTGCAGAAGATGACCCCTTCGGAAGCCTTCGTCGAGACCATGGTGGCCAACGGCGTGACCGAGATGTTCGGCATCATGGGCTCGGCCTTCATGGACGCGATGGACATCTTCGCGCCGGCCGGTATCCGCCTGATCCCGGTGGTTCACGAACAGGGCGGCGCCCACATGGCCGATGGCTATGCGCGCGTGTCGGGCCGGCATGGCGTGGTGATCGGCCAGAACGGCCCCGGCATCAGCAACTGCGTGACGGCGATCGCGGCCGCCTACTGGGCGCACAGCCCGGTCGTCATCGTCACGCCGGAGACCGGCACCATGGGCATGGGCCTCGGCGGCTTCCAGGAAGCCAACCAGTTGCCGATGTTCCAGGAGTTCACCAAGTACCAGGGCCACGTGGTCAACCCGAAGCGGATGGCCGAGTTCACCGCGCGCTGCTTCGACCGCGCCATCTCCGAGATGGGCCCGACGCAACTCAACATCCCGCGCGACTACTTCTACGGCGAAGTCACCTGCGAGATCCCGAAGCCCATGCGCGTGGAGCGCAGCGCCGGCGGCGAGAACAGCCTGGCCGCTGCCACCGAACTGCTGGCCACGGCCAGGTTCCCGGTGATCCTCTCGGGTGGCGGCGTGGTGATGGGCGACGCGGTGGAAGAGTGCAAGGCACTGGCCGAACGCCTCGGCGCACCCGTATGCAACGGCTACCTGCGCAATGACTCCTTCCCCGCCAGCCATCCGCTGTGGGCTGGCCCGCTGGGCTACCAGGGCTCCAAGGCCGCGATGAAGCTGATCGCGCAGGCCGACGTGGTGATCGCGCTCGGCTCGCGCATGGGCCCCTTCGGCACGCTGCCGCAGCACGGCATGGACTACTGGCCGAAGGACGCGAAGATCATCCAGGTCGAAGCCGACCACACCAACCTCGGGCTGGTGAAGAAGATCACCGTCGGCATCCACGGCGATGCCAAGGCGACGGCCAAGGAACTGCTCAAGCGCCTGGACGGCAAGACGCTGGCCTGCGATGCCACCAAGGCCGCACGTGCGGAAACGATCAAGTCAGAGAAGGCCGCATGGGAGAAGGAACTTGACGAGTGGACGCATGAACGCGATCAATTCAGCCTTGACGCCATCGAGGAAGCCAAGGGCGAGAAGACCCCGACCGGCGGCACCTACCTGCACCCGCGCCAGGTGCTGCGCGAACTGGAGAAGGCCATGCCGCCGCGCGTGATGGTCTCGACCGACATCGGCAACATCAACGCCATCGCCAACAGCTATTTGCGCTTCGACGAGCCGCGCAGCTTCTTCGCGCCGATGAGCTTCGGCAACTGCGGCTACTCGCTGCCGACCATGATCGGCGCCAAGTGCGCGGCACCGGACCGCCCGGCCGTGGCCTATGCCGGCGACGGCGCCTGGGGCATGAGCATGGTCGAGATCATGACTGCCGTGCGCCACGACATCCCGGTGACGGCGGTGGTCTTCCACAACCGCCAGTGGGGCGCGGAGAAGAAGAACCAGGTCGACTTCTACAACCGCCGCTTCGTCGCGGGCGAACTGGAAAGCGAGAGCTTCGCCGGCATCGCGAAGGCGATGGGCGCGGAAGGCATCGTGGTCGACAAGCTGGAAGACGTCGGCCCGGCGTTGAAGAAGGCCATTGATCTGCAGATGAACGAGGGCAAGACCTGTGTCATCGAGATCATGTGCACGCGCGAGCTGGGTGATCCGTTCCGGCGCGATGCGCTGTCGAAGCCGGTGCGGTTCCTCGATAAGTACAAGGACTACGTCTAGAAGGTGCAGAGCTTTCTACTGCGGTCGCCGATCTCGCGAGAGTGCTGGCCGAATGCGGATGGCTGGGCGTGCAGCACCGACGAAGAAACGGTGATCGCTCGGCACGCGGCGCGGGTGATTCAGTCCGCCGCTCGAATTCGACTTTGGACCGCCGTCATTCAACTTCTTGCCGAGACCATGTCGCATCATCTTCGGATCGCCAGGCCTGTCAGCGACCTCGCGGGAACCACAGACATGTACTGTCGTGGCCTGGGGCTGAGCATTGTCGGAAATTTCGAGAATCATGGAGGGTTCGACGGCGTCATGCTGGGGTTCGCCGCTTCGAATTACCACTTCGAGTTCACGTACTGCCGAACTCACCCCGTCGCAGCGGCCCCCACTGTGGAAGAGCTCGCGGTCTTCTACATCCCGGGGGAACCCGAGTGGAAAGCTGCGTGCGCCAGCATGTTGGCTGCGGGGTTTAAGCAGGTCTCGTCGTTCAATCCATACTGGGAAAGTCAGGGCCGCACGTTTGAAGACAAAGATGGCTACCGCGTTGTTTTGCAGCAGGGGGAGTGGAGCAATGTCGTGCCTCCGTGAGGCCAATACCGGATTCCACGGACTTCGAGTCTCCAGCGCCACCGCTGGAGTTCCTTGACGGGCAATCACCGTGGGCGGGCCCAGGGCGCCTGACTCAGCCGGCCGGACGCGCCGCGGCGCGGCGCGGGCCGCGCGGCCCTGCAGCCATTGCACCGCGGCGAGCAGGGCCACGATGAGCCGGGTAGCGACCGCGGTGATGCGAACTGCGTCGCAATGCGGAGATGCTCTCATCGCCAGGGTTAGATTGCCCGAATCGCACTGCGAAGACCGAGATGCGTCACGAACGGTTCGAAGTCCCTGTCGCCGTGCAGAAGCGTGTAGCCGTTCTCAATGCATCGCGTGGCGATGATCGTGTGAATCGTCTTGCGTATCGTGACGCCCAGGACTCTCAGCGCCCGGAAGTTCGTTGCGGCTCTTATCGCAATGTCCCGGCCGCCGAGTTCGACAACTTCGAGCGAGCCCAGGAACTTCAGCGCTTGCTTGAAGTCCTTGTCGGTCGTAAAGCCTTGCAGGACTTCGGCGAGTATCAAGTCGCCAATCACGAGTGGTTCCAGCCCAAGCAAGCTGTCGAGCTTTTCCGTTTGCGCTGTTGTGGATCCGCGGAAGTAGTCAATCCAAACGCTTGAATCGACCAGAATCACTTGTCTGACCTCATTGCATCCAGGTCCCCTTCCCAGGAAATCTTTCCCCGGAGTTGGCGGATCCGCTCTTGCTGGCGCAAAAGGAGCAAGGTCCGCAATCCAAGTTCCACAGCTTCGCGTTTTGTCTTCAGGCCAGTTGCGCGCAGCGTGTCCTTCATCAACCTGTCGTCAATCTCGATGTTGGTCCGCATGATGTGTACTCCATTGGGTTATGGTACACATTTTAGCTCGGGTGCGACAAGCTGTGTCGAAGCTCCTGGATGAAGACCGTTGCGTGCGACCGTCGACTACCGAGCGGCGACATTGGACAGCACCAGCCTCTGAATGACGGGCTCAAGGCGAGGGATTTTTCGTGTGCCTCGCGCGCGGGGCCGCGCTGCTGCAATGCGCCAGGAACTCCGTCGTCGCGCGCCCGAGCCGCTTCTCCCTGTGCAGCACGATCGACAGCTTGCGCGCCGCCTTGGGCAGCCTGGTGCGCAGCTCGACCAGTCGTCCGTCGCCCAGGCTCTGCGCCACCGCGAAGCGTGACAGGCAGCCTAGGCCGTCGCCCGCTGCGACCACGCGCTTGATCGCCTCGCTGCTGCCGAGTTCGAAGCCCACGCGCACCTGCTCGAGGTTCTGCATCAGCCAGTGGTCGGTGGCCAGCCGCGTGCCGGAGCCGTGCTCGCGCACTGCCCAGGTGGCCTGCGACAGTTGCGCCGGCGTGGCAATGCGGCGTGCCAGCGGATGATTGGGCGCCGCGAAGATCACCAGTTCGTCGTTGAGCCAGGGGTGCACCACCAGGTCGGAATGCGTCTGCGGACCCTCGATGAAACCCACGTCCACATCGAAGCCGGCCACCGCCTCCGAGACCTGGAAAGTATTCATGATGCGCAGGTGCACGTGGCTCCTGGGATGCAGGCGCGTCCATTGCGCGACCAGATCGGGCAGCAGGTATTCGCCGATGGTGAAGCTCGCCGCGACGCGCAACGGCGCCGCGTGTTCGGCGCTGAAAAGCGATTGCAGTTCGGCCGCCTGTTCGACCAGCGCTTGGGCCTTGGGCAGCAGGGCGCGACCGTTCTCGTTGAGCACCAGGCGGCGGCCGATGCGGTCGAACAACTCGGCGCCCAAGGCAGCTTCAAGCTCCGCCAGCGCGGCGCTCGCGGCGGATTGCGAGCGTGACACGCGGTCAGCCGCCGCGCGCGTGCTGCCGCCACGCGCCGTGGCGACGAACACCTCGATCTGCCGCAGGTTCAGGCGCAGGCGGCGGAAATCCTGCTGAGTGGATTTATCGATCATTCTGAACAATATTCTCCGCTTTTCCGTTCGGGCACTCTTGCCTAGCATCGTCCGCACACGCGGCTCCACGAGCCCACACAAGAGGTGCCCCACGGTGTTCGATTTCCTCTCGCGCGAGCCGCTCCATGACCCGCTCGCCTCGCCCACGCAGACCGCCGAATGCGAGGTCAAGACCACCACCTGCTACATGTGCGCCTGCCGCTGCGGTATCCGCGTGCACCTGCGCGAGGGCGAGCAGGGGCCGGAGGTTCGCTACATCGACGGCAACCCCGCGCATCCGCTCAACAAGGGCGTGATCTGTGCCAAGGGCTCGTCGGGGATCATGAAGCAGGTATCCCCGGCCCGGCTCACCCGGCCGCTGCTGCGCAAGGCGGGAAGCGAACGCGGGGCAGGGGAGTTCGAGCCGATCAGCTGGGAGCGCGCCTACGACATCCTCACCGAGCGCCTCGGCAAGATCCGCGCGACCGACCCGAAGAAGTTCGCGCTCTTCACCGGCCGCGACCAGATGCAGGCCCTCACCGGCCTGTTCGCGCGGCAGTTCGGCACGCCCAACTATGCGGCGCATGGCGGCTTCTGCTCGGTGAACATGGCGGCCGGGATGATCTACACCGTGGGCGGCAGCTTCTGGGAATTCGGCGGGCCGGACCTGGACCGCGCCAAGCTGTTCGTGATGATCGGCACCGCGGAGGATCATCACAGCAACCCGATGAAGATCGCGTTGTCGAAGTTCAAGCGCGAGGGTGGTCGCTTCGTCTCGATCAATCCGGTGCGCACCGGTTACTCGGCCATCGCGGACGAGTGGATCCCGATCAAGCCCGGCACGGACGGCGCGCTGTTCATGGCGCTGCTGCATGAACTGCTCGCCAACGACCTCGTCGACCATGCCTGCCTCCAGCGTTTCACCAACGCGCCGCAACTCGTGGTGCTGGACGAGGGCGAGCGCGAGGGCCTGTTCGCCTTCGACCCCCAACGCGGCCCGCCGGGCGATGGCCGAAACCCGCACAACAAGCTGATCTGGGACCGCGCCGACAACACCGTGAAGCCCGCCTACCCCGAAGGCATCGGCGAGGGCTGCGACCCGGCCCTCGAAGGCCGCTACACCCTGGCCGACGGCACGCACGTCGCGCCATCGTTCCAGCTGCTGCGCGACCGCGTGGCGAATTGCACGCCGGAGTGGGCGTCCCTCATCACCGGAATCGATGCCGACCGCATCCGCAAGCTGGCGCGCGAGATGGGCGAGACCGCGCTGCAGCAGGCCTTCGAGCTTCCGATACCGTGGACCGACGCCTGGGGCAAGGTGCATCCGACCACGCAGGCGCGGCCGGTCGCCTTCCATGCGATGCGCGGACTGGCGGCGCATTCGAACGGCTTCCAGACGGTGCGCGCACTGGCCGTGCTGATGAGCGTGCTCGGCACCATCGACGCGCCGGGTGGCTTCCGCCACAAGGCGCCGTACCCGCGGCACATCGTGCCGAACTACCGTGCGTTCAACTCGCCGGAAATGATCCAGCCGAACACGCCGCTCAACGCGGCGCCGCTCGGGTTTCCGGCGAGTCCGGACGAGCTGGCGATCAATGCCGACGGTTCGCCGATCCGCATCGACCATGCCTTCTCATGGGAGCATCCGCTGTCGGCCCACGGGCTCATGCACAACGTCATCACCAACGCGGTGCGGGGCGACCCGTACCGCATCGACACGCTCATGATCTTCATGGCCAACATGGCCTGGAACTCGAGCATGAACACGATGGGCGTGCGAGAGATGCTCAACCGAAAGGACGAGAAGGGCGAGCACATGATCCCCTTCCTGGTGGTGTGCGATGCCTTCCAGAGCGAGACGGTGGCCTTTGCCGACCTGGTGCTGCCGGACACCACCTACCTCGAGCGGCACGACGTGATGGGCATGCTCGACCGGCCCATCAGCGAGTTCGACGGGCCGGTGGATTCGGTGCGCGTTCCCGTCGTGCCTCCGACGGGGGAATGCAGGCCCTTCCAGGAGGTGCTGATCGAGCTGGCGTCGCGCCTCAAGTTCCCGGCGTTCACCACGCCGGAAGGTGGGCGCAAGTTCACGGGCTACCCGGACTTCGTCGTCAACTTCCAGCCGCAGCCAGGCATCGGCTTCCTGATGGGATGGCGCGGCAAGGATGGCACCGAGCACCTGAAGGGCGAGCCCAATCCGAAGCAATGGGAAGCCTACGCGCAGAACAACTGCGTGTTCCAGTACCACATGCCCGCGTCCATGCACTACATGCGCAACTGGAACCGCGAGTACCTCGACTTCGCCAAGGACAAGGGCTGGCGCCAGCGCAACGACCCGGTGCAGCTCGCCCTGTATTCGGACACGCTGCAATCCTTTCGCCTGGCTGCGCAGGGCAAGACCCAAGGCCGCCAGCCGCCCGACGAGCTGCGCGAGCGCATTGCCAGGTACTTCGATCCACTGCCATTCTGGTACCCGCCGCTCGAGGACGCGGTGACCGACCGCGAGGCCTTCCCGCTCAACGCCATCACGCAGCGGCCGATGGCGATGTACCACTCCTGGGATTCGCAGAATGCCTGGCTGCGGCAGATCCACAGCCACAACTACCTGAATGTGAATCCCGTGACCGCGAAGGCGGCCGGCATCGAGGACGGCGGCTGGTGCTGGGTGGAAAGCCAATGGGGCAAGGTGCGCTGCATGCTGCGCTACAGCGAGACCGTGGAGCCCGGCACCGTGTGGACCTGGAATGCGATCGGCAAGGCGGACGGCGCCTGGCAACTGGCACCCGGTGCGGATGAGGCACGCAAGGGCTTCCTGCTGAACCACCTGATCACGGAGGAGTTGCCGTTCGCCAATGCGCATGGCGGGAAGACCATCAGCAATTCCGATCCGGTCACCGGGCAGGCGGGCTGGTACGACGTGCGCGTACGCATACGGCCGGCGCACCCTGAGGAACCAAAGGAGAGCTTTCCGCAGATGAGAACGATGCCCACCACACCCGGCGTGATCGGCAAGGCCGCGAGCGTGTTGACCTACTTTGCCGGGAGGCGCAAATGATCCAGTGGCTGAAGGACTTGCTGTCTCCTCCCCCTCTCCCGCCAGCGGGAGAGGGAGTGAAGTCAGGTGGGAGCCGGGGGACACGCTGGCGAAGCAATTGGCGCTGGTCATCGACCTCAACGTCTGCGTCGGCTGCCACGCCTGCGTCACTTCCTGCAAGCAGTGGAACACCTCGGGCAGCGCGGGCGCGCTCGTGGACCAGAACCCCTACGGCGCCGATCCCACGGGCACCTTCTTCAATCGCGTGCAGACCTACGAGGCCGGCGAGTACCCGCTCACCGAGACCATCCACTTCCCCAAGAGCTGCCTGCACTGCGAAGACCCGCCCTGCGTGCCGGTCTGCCCGACAGGCGCCAGCTACAAGCGGAAGGAAGACGGCATCGTGCTGGTCGACTACGACAAGTGCATCGGCTGCAAGTACTGCGCATGGGCCTGCCCCTACGGCGCGCGTGAGCTGGACGAGGAACGGCAGGTGATGACCAAGTGCACGCTGTGCGTCGATCGCATCTACGACGAGAAGCTGCCCAAGGAGGACCGCAAGCCGGCGTGTGTAAAGGCCTGTCCGACCGGCGCACGGATCTTCGGCGATGTGAGGGACCCGAACTCGGAGGCGTCGAAGGCCATCCGCGAACGCGGCGGCTACGCGCTGATGCCCGAATGGGAAACCAGTCCGGCCAACCAGTACCTGCCGCGGCGCGTGACAGAAGTGGTCGGCGAGGCGTCCAGGGTTCAGCCGCGCGTTGGAGGCCAGCCATGAACCCGGCGTTCTCGGTCGTCATCTTCACGACCATCGCCGGCGCGGCGCAGGGCCTGGTGGTGGCGCTGGCTCTGGCAAGGTCGGCCGGCTTGGCAATGGCGCCATCGTTCATGAGCGTCGCTCTGACGGTCGCAGAGGCGATGCTGCTGATCGGCCTCGGCGCTTCCTTCGCGCACCTCGGCCGACCCGAACGTGCCTGGCGCGCCGTGCTGATGTGGCGCACGTCCTGGCTGTCGCGCGAGGTGATCGTGCTGCCGGCATTCATCGGCGTGGTCGCGCTCTGGTGGCTGGCGCTGCGCGCGGGCGTGGATGGCCTACTCCTGCCGCTCGTCGCCATCGCTCTGGCCACATTGCTCTGGTATTGCACGGCGATGATCTACGCCTGCCTGCGCTTCATCCAGGAATGGGCGCAGCCGCTGACGCTCGTCAACTTCACGCTCACGGGCTTGTCGTCGGGCTTGATCCTCATCAGCGCGCTTGCGGCCTTGCTCGGGCAGCAGCACTTGCTCGCTGCCACTGGCCCCGCGGCGCTGACGGTGACTTTGGCCGCGTGGCTCACCCGCACGCTGGCGCTGCGCCGCAATGCCGCGCTCAAGCACAAGTCCACGCTGCAATCCGCCACCGGCATCCGCGCGGCGAAGCTGGTGCAGAAGTCGATGGGCATGTCGGCGGGTTCTTTCAATACTCGCGAGTTTTTCCACAACGCCGGGCAAGCCGCGCTGGGGAAGGTCAGGCTAGCCTTGATCGTGCTGGGGTTCGCGGTGCCCACTGTGCTCATGCTGTGGGGCGTCGCGGCAGGCTCAAGGGCCGCCTTCGTGCTCGCGTTGCTGGTGCAGATCCCGGGGCTTCTTGCGGACAGGTGGTTCTTCTTTGCGCAGGCGAGACATCCGCAGAACCTCTATTACCAGGTGGTGTCGTGAGGCATGCCTCGGTGCAACGCCAGACAACGTAACCGCCAAAACGTGTCATGCTTCCACGCGCCCCGCGCAGCCCGCGGTGCGGCTCGCACCTATTGCGTGCGAATTGCACCAAGCGCAAGGGTAAGTCCCCATCGGCTGGCTCCATGGCCGAAACGGTGCTGGCACTTTGTGGCGGCACTCGATGGGTGCAAAGTGCTTCGATCCATTCACAGGAGTTTCAGATGAACATGTCACGTCGCCTCACCCTGCAACTCACGACGCTGGCGGCCGCCTGCATCGTGAGCGGCGGCGCCTTCGCACAGGCCAAGGAAGTCACCTTCGCCCACCAGGACATGCTGGTGCCGCTGCGCCTCGTGATGGAATCCGGCGAGGTCGAGAAGGCCACCGGCTACAAGATCAACTGGCGGATGTTCAACGGCGGCGGCGACGTGATCCGCGCGATGGCCTCGGGCGACGTGCAGATGGGCGAGACCGGCTCCAGCCCGCTGACCGCCGCGGCCAGCCAGGGCCAGGACATCAAGCTGTTCTGGATTTCCGCCGACATCGCCGACGCCGAGGCGCTGGTCGCCCGCAACGGCTCCAACATCAACAGCATGAAGGACCTGGCCGGCAAGAAGGTGGCCACGCCCTTCGTGTCGACCGCGCACTACCAGCTCATGGCCGGCATGAAGATGGACGGCGTCGACGGCAAGAGCGTCAACGTCATGAACATGCGCCCGCCCGAGATCGCCGCCGCCTGGGAGCGCGGCGACATCGACGCCACCTTCATCTGGGACCCGGTGCTGTCGAAGATCAAGAGCAACGGCAAGGTCATCGCCACCTCGGGCAGCATCGGCAAGCGCGGCGCGCCCACCTTCGAGGGCATCGTCGTCAATGCCAAGTGGGCCGAGGCCAACGACGCCTTCATGGTCGCCTTCGTGAAGGCGCTCAACCGCGCGAACGAGGAGTACAAGGCCACCGGCAAGACCTGGACGGCCGACTCCGCGCAGACCAAGGCCATGGCCAAGTGGACCAAGGCCAACCCGGCCGACGTCGGCCCGGCGATGGCGCTCTACACCTTCCCGACCTATGCCGAGCAACTCTCGCCGACGTGGCTCGGCGGCGGCGCAGCCAAGGCCATGGCCAACACCGCGGCCTTCCTCAAGGAGCAGGGCCGGGTGCAGGAGGTCAAGCCCGACTACAGCGCCTTCGTGACCACCACCTACGTGCAGAAGGCGGCGGCGTCCAAGTAGGCCTCCGCACACAGGAAGGAGCCCGCATGCCGACCCTCGACATCCGCGACCTCACGGTCAACTACGCCATCAAGGGCGGCACGCTGCAGGCGCTGGCGCCGGTCAACCTGACGATGCATGGCGGCGACTTCACGGTCGCGCTCGGCGCGTCGGGCTGCGGCAAAAGCACGCTGCTGAACTGCATCGCCGGCTTCCTGCCGCCGTCGAGCGGCGAGATCCTGCTCGACGGCCAGCCCGTCACCGGCCCGGGCGCCGACCGCGGCGTGGTGTTCCAGAAGCATGCGCTGATGCCTTGGCTCAACGTGCGCGACAACGTGGCCCTGGGCTTGCGCTTCACTGGCATGGGCAAGGCCGAGCGCGACGCGATCGCCCTGGCCAAGCTCCGCCTGGTCAGCCTCGAGAAGTACGCCGATCGGGCGGTCTTCGAGCTGTCGGGCGGCATGCAGCAGCGCGTCGGCATCGCCCGCGCGCTGGCCAGCGACCCGGCCGTTTTGCTGATGGACGAGCCCATGGGCGCGCTCGACGCCTTCACGCGCGAGACAGTGCAGGAGATCCTGCTGCAGGCCTGGGCCAAGGCGCAGAAGATGGTCTTCTTCATCACGCATTCGGTGGAAGAAGCGCTGTTCCTCGGCACGCGGCTGATCGTGATGAGCCCGAGTCCCGGGCGCATCTCGCATGTCTACGAAGACGTGCCGTTCTCGCGCCAGTTCCTCGCGCATGGTGACGCGCGCAAGGTCAAGTCGGAGCCGGAGTTCATCCGCATGCGCGAGGAAGTGCTGGCGATCATCCATCACCGGGAGGTGGCGCATGCCTGACGTGACCATTGCCTCGCCCATCGTGGTGTCGCCTTCGTCCTCCGCACCGCCGGCCGCACCGGTCGTCGCGGCTGCTGGCGGCCAGCTCAAGACCAGCGCCTTCAAGGTGCCGGGCGAGGGCTCCAGCGTGGTCATCAGCATCGTCACGGTCGTCGTGCTGATCGCCCTGTGGGCCATCGCCACCAACATCGGCTGGATCAAGCCGCTGTTCCTGCCGACGCCTCAGGCCGTGTTCCAGCAGTTCTACGAATACCTGACCGGCCAGGCCAACGACAAGCCGCTGTGGCAGCACTTCCTGGCCAGCATGTTCCGCGTGTTCTCGGCCTTCCTGCTGGCCTGCGTGACGGCCATCCCGGTCGGCATCGCGATGGGCATGAGCCGCGTCGTGCGCGGCATCTTCGACCCGCCGCTGGAGTTCTACCGCCCGCTGCCGCCGCTGGCCTACCTGCCGCTCATCATCATCTGGTTCGGCATCGACGAGACGCCCAAGATCCTGCTGATCTTCCTGAGCTGCTTCGCGCCGCTCGCGCTCGCCGCCCGCGCGGGCATGCGCAGTGCCTCGCAGGAGCAAATCAACGCGGCCTACTCGATGGGCGCGAGCTACATGCAGGTGATCCGCCACGTGATCCTGCCCTCTGCCATGCCAGACATCCTGATCGGCATGCGCATCGCCATCGGCTTTGGCTGGACCACGCTGGTCGCCGCCGAGATGGTCGCGGCCAACATGGGGCTGGGGCAGATGGTGCTGAACGCCTCCAACTTCCTGCGCACCGACATCGTGATCATGGGCATCATCGTGATCGGCGTGGTGGCGTATCTGTTCGACCTGCTGATGCGCTGGGTGGAGCGGACCGTGGTGCCCTGGAAGGGGCGGATGTAGGCGCGGGCCGTCGCCTGAATTCAAAAGCAAGCGCCGGAGTGGCGCGCCGCATGTCATTGCCTAAAGTCATTCCCATCCACTCAGGAACGAAAGGATGGGCAAGATGAACATGATGATGACCACCACCGATCTGCAAGCCGCGGAGACGCTGAACGATCCACGCTGGGTCGCGGTGCAGGCGCGCGACGGCCGCTTCGACGGGCAGTTCTTCTATTCGGTGAAATCCACCGGCGTGTACTGCCGACCCTCGTGCGGCGCACGCCTGGCGCGGCCCGAGAACGTGGCCTTCCACGAGTCCACGGCCGATGCGGAACGCGCGGGCTTCCGGCCCTGCAAGCGCTGCAAGCCCGACCAGCCGCCGCGTGCGCAAAGGCAGGCCGGGATGATTGCCGACCTGTGCCGCTTCATCGAAACCGCCGAGCAGGCGCCGTCCCTCGACGAACTGGCCCAGCGCGCCGGCATGAGCCCCTATCACCTGCACAGGGTGTTCAAGTCGGTGACGGGCGTCACGCCCAGGGCCTACGCCATGGCGCACCGCGCCAGCCGGGTGCGCGAAGCGCTGGGCCGCAACGACACGGTGACCGATGCGATCTACGACGCCGGCTACAACGCCAACAGCCGCTTCTACGAGGAATCGGACCAGCTGCTGGGCATGACGCCGAGCGCCTTCAGGGCGGGTGGCGCCGACACCGACATCCGCTTCGCCATCGGCCAGTGTTCGCTCGGCGCGATCCTCGTGGCGCGCAGCGGGCGCGGCGTGTGCGCGATCGAACTGGGTGACGACCCCGAAGCACTGGCGCGTGCCTTGCAGGACCGCTTTCCGCAGGCGAGGCTGACCGGCGATGACCCGGAATTCGATCGCCTGGTGGCCGAGGTGGTCGGCCTGGTCGAAGCGCCCGGCCATGGCCTGGACCTGCCGCTCGACGTGCGCGGCACGGCGTTCCAGCAACGCGTGTGGCAAGCCTTGCGCGCCGTGCCCGTTGGCGAGACGGTGAGCTACTCGGAGATCGCCGACCGCATCGGCGCGCCGAATGCCCACCGCGCCGTGGCGCAGGCCTGCGGAGCCAACACGCTGGCGATCGCGATACCGTGCCACCGCGTGGTGCGCAGTGACGGCGCGCTGTCCGGCTACCGCTGGGGTGTCGAGCGCAAGCGCGCGTTGCTGGACCGCGAGCACGAGGCCGTCGCATGAAGGTGGACTGGGAGGTCGTCGGGCAGTCGCTCGACGCGGAAGGCCACGCCATCATCGAAGGTCTGCTGACGCCCGCGAAATGCGATTCGCTGGCAGCCCTCTATGCCAGGGACGAGCTGTTCAGAAGTCGTGTCGTGATGGCGCGGCATGGCTTCGGTCGCGGCGAATACAAGTACCTTGCGTATCCCTTGCCGCCGCTGGTGGCGCGGCTGCGCGAGGCCTTCTACCCCAGGCTCATGCCGATCGCCAATCGATGGCACCAGGCCATGGGCATCGACGTGCGCTTTCCGCCGACGCACGAAGAGTTCATCGCGCGCTGCCACGCGGCAGGCCAGGCCAGGCCGACGCCGCTGCTGCTGCAATACGCGGAGGGCGACTACAACTGCCTGCACCAGGACCTGTACGGCGAGCATGTGTTTCCGCTGCAGGTGGTGGTGCTGCTCTCGGAACCCGGCCGCGATTTCACGGGTGGAGAATTCGTCATGACCGAGCAACGCCCGCGCATGCAGTCGCGCCCCATCGTCCTGCCCTTGCGCCAGGGCGACGCGGCCGTCATCGCGGTGCACCATCGGCCGGTGCAGGGAACGCGCGGACCCTATCGCGTGAACCTGCGGCATGGCGTGAGTCGCGTGCGCTCGGGCCACCGGCACACGGCGGGCATCATCTTTCACGACGCGGCTTGACGATGCGTGACCTGTTCGAAGCCGAGGAGGGCCTGTCGCTGCCGATCGTGCCGGGCGCCGTGCTGCTGCGTGCCTTCGCATGTGACCGCGCGCCGCAACTGCTGGGCGACCTGGAAGCCGTGCTCGCGTCCTCGCCATGGCGGCACATGACGACGCCGGGCGGCTTCCTCATGTCGGTGGCCATGACCAATTGCGGCGCGCTCGGTTGGGTCAGCGACCGCACCGGCTACCGCTATGACCGCATCGACCCGGCCAACGGCGAGCCATGGCCGGCGATGCCCGAATCGTTTCGTGCGCTGGCTCGCGGCGCGAGCGCAGCGGCCGGTTTCGAGGAATTCGAGCCTGACGCATGCCTGGTCAATCGCTACGAACCGGGCGCCCGCCTGTCCTTGCACCAGGACCGCGACGAGCGCGACCACGCTCATCCGATCGTCTCGGTGTCGCTGGGCTTGCCGGCCGTGTTCCTCTTCGGCGGCCTTCAGCGCGCCGACAAGTCCAAGCGCCTGCCGCTGGCGCACGGCGACGTGGTCGTCTGGGGCGGCCCCGCAAGGCTCAACCACCACGGCATCCTGCCGCTCAAGGAGGGCGAGCATCCCTTGACCGGACGCTGCCGCATCAACCTGACCTTCCGCAAGGCCGGTTGATTCCCGCGCCTGCCTAGTCAGTGCGCGTGTTCGCGCTCGACAAGGCGTTTCAACGCGCGCGTGCCGGCTGCGAGCGCGGCTTCGTACGAGTCGAAATCCTTCTCGGCGGTCTCGACATCGCGTACCGCGTCGCCATTGGCGTCGGACTCGATCAAGGCCCAGAAATACGAGCCTGCGACAGGCTCCCGAACGATGAGTTTGGTGTGTGTCATGACGTGCATATTGGTCCGATGTAAATGGGATTTCTGTAGGTCATTTCCCCATGCTGTCCGTTCGGCCGAGGTCGTGAATATGCGCGTTGCGGTCAGTTAAAGCGGTCGAATCATGCGTTCACGCGTCGCCGCAGATTTGCCCTTGCCCATTCTTCGACGCCAATGCCGAGTTTGTGGGCCTTCGACTTCCGTCCTTGGCCCACCTCGTCCTGACCATGTGGTGTAAACGCCGAGTACCGAGTTCCATGAACGAAACGTTTAGAGATCGCAAGGCGTCAATTGCTACGCGCAGTTCGTCGGGATCGATTTCCGGGTCGACCCGAAACATCAGTGCGCGATGGACATGCAGCGCCTCAAGGATCTCGGAGATTTCGGATTGGTCGTGAGTGGACTCGAATAGGTCAATCACTGCGCATCGATCGATTCCCTGCGCGCCTCGCGACAACGCGTCGCTTTTGATCACGCTCATCGCGTGTTTCAGCTGGGCCAGCGTCTCGCGGTGCGGGCTCTTCTGGATTGTCAGCCTGCGAAATTGCTCTATGACTTCGAAGCGAAAGCGTAGGCCGAGCCTGAGCATCGTCGCTAACTTGTGAAAGTCGTTGTCGACTTCGAAGAGCGGGGCGACGACCGTCTCGACCAAGTGAACGTGGAACGACCAATCGCCGTTCCCCAAAGATTCGCGCTTGGCCAATTGCGGTTGGAATGAGCCGCGATTGGTGTGATAAACCGCCTGAACGGGCATGAACATCATGTTGTTGCTTACGCGATACACGCACTCTTGCAGTTGTTCGATCCAACGCGTATCCGGTTTTGTTTTCGCTGCTGCGACCAAATCCTTCCATGTCAGTCGACCGTCGCCGCCGGACAGGAATCCGAACAGGTTCAACGACTCCGTGTCGGAGGCAATGAGTGCACTATCTGGAATGACCGGATCCCGAAGGCGACCGGGCGCTGGCACAACGATGTCGAAGTAGCGGCCGAACTTTTGTGATTCGTTGCGCTGGAAATTTTTCTCCAATTCCTGCACCTGACGTCGACGCGCCTCCACGTCTCGGTGCGACGGTGGATCGTCCATTTTCAATTCGCTTGCGATGCGGACGTAGAGGCGCTCTAGGCCCTGCACCGCACCCAGTTCGAGTCCTTCTTTCAGTGACAGCGGCAACTGCAGTTCCGTGATCTTCAGGCCCGAATGGCACACCGGGATGATCGGAATGCCTCGCATCCACGCCGCCCCCAATTCGAACTGCACCCAAGGTCGCTTTAGAGACGTGCTGCTGCACAACACAATTACGGCAGACGCACGGTTGATCTCCTCGCGAATGGCAACAAGCCATTCATCCCCTGCGCCGACGCTGGTGACATCAGAGGATACGAAGACGTTCACATGTTCGTGAAAGTCCTCTTTCAACATCTTCTTGAGAAGCTTGGCGACTTCAGCTTCCTCTGATATGTGGCTGATGAACAGCCTCATTGCATCTCGCATTGCCCACCTCAACTTTCAAGCGCTCCAGCGTCGCGGATGTCTGGCGACGCTCGCGCGCATGCTGCTCCCCGGACATGCATTGCAGCACTTTCAAGTGCGACCCGCATCCCCAAGCATGGCTAGAACGTTCGTGAAGAATTTCATCCCGCCAACAACTTCTGCACCAGTTCGGCGGTCGTGCTCGCACTGTACTTGCGCATCAGCCGCGCGCGGTGCAGTTCGACGGTGCGGTGGCTGATGCCCAGCGCCTTGCCGATCTGCTTCGAAGTCATGCCCTGCATCACATGCGCCGCCACCTCGCGCTCGCGCGGCGTCAGGTCCGCCGCCTTGCCGGAGCGGCGCGAGCCGAGGTCCTCGAAGGTCCAGATGCCGGCTTCGTGCGGCGCGGCCCGGTTCAGTGCATGGCCGCTGACGTGGCACCAGAAGGTCTCGCCGCGCAGCGGGCCGTCCAGCCTTTTCATCATCCGGTTGTCCGCGTAGCGCCCGCTGGCGTTCAGGATCGGCTCCATGCGCTTGCCGATGCGCTCGAATTCGGCGACGCTCGGGTACAGCACGCGAAACGACTGGCCGATCAATGCCTCGCGCGTGGCCCCGAACATCTCGCACAGGCGTGCGTTGCAGTCGACCATCGTCCGGTGGCGCGACAGCACCATGCCCACGGGCGCGTTCTCGAAGGCCAGGCGGTAGTCGATATCGGGTGTGCCCATTACGAATTACTACGTATGCGACTACGTAGTATCGTTGCCGCAGTTCCAAACGTGTTTTTTCAACCCACTCGACCCAAGGATTCCACGCCATGGCGAACAAGATTTTTCCCTCCGCCGATGCGGCGCTGAAGGGCATCGTGGCCGACGGCCAGACCCTCGCCGTCGGCGGCTTCGGCCTCTGCGGTATTCCCGAGGCGCTGATCGACGCGCTGCACGATTCGGGCGTCAAGGACCTGACCTGCATCTCCAACAACGCGGGCGTCGACGGCTTCGGCCTCGGCAAGCTGCTGGAAACGCGGCAGATCAAGAAGATGGTCGCGAGCTATGTCGGCGAGAACAAGGAGTTCGAGCGCCAGTACCTGGCGGGCGAACTGGAACTGGAATTCACGCCGCAGGGCACGCTCGCTGAGAAGCTGCGCGCCGGCGGCGCCGGCATCCCGGCCTTCTTCACCAAGACCGGTGTCGGCACGCAGGTGGCAGAAGGCAAGGAACTGCGCGAGTTCGATGGCGAGACCTACGTCATGGAACGCTCGCTGGTGCCCGATGTGGCACTCGTCAAGGCCGACGTGGCCGACAAGTCCGGCAACCTGCGCTTCCGCCTGACGGCGCGCAACTTCAACCCGGCGGCGGCTATGGCCGGCAAGGTCTGCATCGTCGAAGTCGAGAAGATCGTCGAGGTCGGCGAACTGGCGCCGGACGACATCCACCTGCCGGGCATCTACGTGCACCGCATCGTGCTCAACGCCACACCCGAGAAGCGCATCGAGAAGCGCACAGTGAGCGCATCGGCGCCGGTCGACCCGGTCGCCGCCAAGGTCGAGGCCCAGGCCGCCATCGCCCAGGCCGCCGCCGGCAGCGAAGTGCCCGCCGTCCCCGTGAAGAACACCAAAGGAAACTGAGATGCCCTGGACCCAAGACCAAATGGCTGCACGCGCAGCACAGGAACTCGAAGACGGCTTCTACGTCAACCTCGGCATCGGCATCCCGACCCTGGTCGCGAACTTCGTCGGCGACAAGGAAGTCTGGCTGCAGAGCGAGAACGGCATGCTCGGCATCGGTCCGTTCCCGACCGAGGACCAGGTCGACGCCGACCTCATCAATGCCGGCAAGCAGACCGTGACCACGCTGCCCGGCAGCGCGATCTTCGGCAGCCATGACAGCTTCGCGATGATCCGCGGCGGCAAGATCAACCTCAGCATCCTGGGCGCGATGCAGGTCAGCGCCAAGGGCGACCTGGCCAACTGGATGATCCCCGGCAAGATGGTCAAGGGCATGGGCGGCGCGATGGACCTGGTGGCCGGCGTGAAGCGCGTGATCATCCTCATGGAACACGTCGCGAAGAAGAAGGACGGCACCACAGACCTGAAGATCCTCGATGCCTGCACCCTGCCGCTGACCGGCGTGGGCGTCGTCGACCGCATCATCACCGACCTGGCCGTGATGGACGTGACGCCCGAGGGCTTGAAGGTGACGGAGCGTGCGCCCGGCGTGAGCTTCGACGAACTGCAAGGCAAGACGGGCTGCAAGCTCATCCAGTGATCCAGCTGAGCGAGCGCGCCTTCGGGCGCATGCCGGACGGCCAGGACGTGGTCGAGTACACGCTCGACAACGGCCGCGGCCTGAAAGTGTCAGCCATCAACTACGGCGGCATCGTGACCGCGCTGCATGTACCGGACCGCGACGGACGCAGCAGCAACATCGTGCTGGACCTGCCGACGCTCGCGGACTACGTCGAGCGCAACCCGAACTTCGGCACGATCGTCGGGCGCTTCGCAAATCGCCTGGCCGGTGGACGTTTCGAGATCGACAGCGTCAAGCATCAGGTCAGCCTGAACAACGGCCCCAACTCGCTGCACGGCGGCAATCGCGGCTTCGGCAAGCGCTGGTGGCACATGGCGCCGGTGCAGCACGAGGGCGCCACGGCGCTCGAACTGCGCTACACCAGCGCCGATGGCGAGGAAGGCTATCCCGGCGAAATGCGCGTGATGGTGCGCTATTCGCTGGGCGCCGAGGCCAACGAATGGCGCATCGACTACCAAGCGGCCTGCGATGCACCGACCATCGTCAACCTGAGCCACCACGGCTACTTCAACCTGGGCGGCACAGGTTCGATCCTCGACCACCGCCTCACGCTTCATGCGAGCCGCTATTCGCCTGTGGATGCGACGCTGATACCCACGGGCCTGGCCAACGTCGACGGCACGCCCTTCGACTTTCGCCTGCCCGCAACGATTGGTGCGCGCATCCGTCAAGCGCATCCGCAACTGCTCACCGCAAAGGGCTACGACCACAACTGGGTGCTGGACCGGACGGACGCGGGCAGCAATGGCTTGTCGCTTGCCGCACGCGTCGAGCACGACCCCTCCGGCCGCGCGATAGAGGTCTGGACGACGGAGCCCGGCGTGCAGTTCTATTCGGGCAACTTCCTGGACGGAAGCCTTGCCGGAAGCGCAGGCGTCGTCTGGCGGCAGGGGGACGGTTTGTGCCTGGAGACCCAGCACTTTCCCGACTCGCCGAACCACCCGGATTTCCCTTCCACGACCCTGCGGCCAGGAGAGGTTTTCCGCAGCTGCACGGTGCATCGCTTCGGAGTTTTCTGACCGCCGCGTGACTTGACCGACAGGCTGTCTGGGGGACTAGCCACGCCGCATCCAGCGTGGTTGAATGCAAATATGAGTCACCCCAAACTCAAGGTCGACCGGACGATTCATGGGGCGGTCTTGCTGGCTGCCCTGGTGCCGGCCTTTGCCGATGCGCAGGCGGTGTCGGCCGACGCCAACCCGAACGCGTGGCGCTATTCCTTGTCGGTGTACGGCTACCTGCCAAACTTCGGCGGACAGTTCGAAGCGCCCACTTCTCCCGGCGGCCCCAACCTGGCGTTCAACGCCGGCCAGGTCGCCGACACCCAGAAATTCAGCTTCTCGGGTTCCTTCGGCGTCCACAACGGGCGCTGGGGCGCATTCAGCGATGTGCTGTACTTGAACCTCGCGGGCGACAAGCCCTACAGCCGCGATTTCTCGCTCGGTAGCGGCCCGATCCCCTTGAACAGCGCAGCAGACCTCAGCGTGGGGCTCAAGGGCTCGGTCTGGACGCTGGGCGGCGAATACCGCGTGATTTCGGAGCCGGTGCTGACGCTGGACCTGCTGGCCGGCGCCCGGATGTTCGCGATGCAGCCCACGATGCGCTGGAACGTCCTCGGCGACGCGGGCTCGCTCCAGCCCGTCGGCCGTGTCGGCGGCACTTCGGGCACCGAGACGCAATGGGACGGCATCTTCGGCCTCAAGGGCCGCTACGCGATGGGCAGCAATGGAAGATGGTCACTACCGTTCTACTTCGACGCCGGCACGGGCCAGTCACACCTGACCTATCAGGCAGCCGCCGGCGTGAGCTATTCCTACTCGTCGATCGAACTCACCGCGATGTGGCGCTACCTGTCGTACGACATGAAGTCCGGCGGGCCTGTCGATAACCTGCGCTTCAATGGGCCGATGGTGGGGGCGACGGTGCGCTGGTAGGCGAGGGCTGTGGATTGCGCCTTGCGTTCCATCCCGAGCCGAGGCGCGCGTCCTCGCGGCGGACCTGATCAGAGTCTCCTAGCCGCCAAACAGGTTCGCCGCCACGCCGCCGCCGTCGATGCGCACCGCAAACAGCCCGCCAGCCAGCGGCTCCGCCTCCAGTTGCTCGGCAGTCAGTCCGCTGGTGGCGCTGGTAATGAACATCGTGCACATGTCGGCCCCGCCAAAGGCACAGGTGGTGATGTGGCGCGTGGGCAATACCAGACGGTATAACTCGGCAGCGCTCACGGGGTCGTGGCAGGTGACGCAGGAGGCGCCCCAGTGGGCGATCCAGAGGCGGCCGGCTGCATCGGTGGTCATGCCGTCGGGGAAGCCGTCGCCCTTGGCGAAGCGTAGCCACTGGCGCTTGTTGGACAAGTTGCCCGTGGCCGTATCGAAGTCCCACGCGTAGACACGTGAAGTCACGGTGTCGTTGAAGTACATCGCCTTGCCATCCAGCGACCAGGTCGGGCCGTTGCTCACGGCAATGCCGGTCTCGTGCCGGGTGCAGCGGCCATCGGGGTCGTAGCGGTAGAGCGAGCCGGTCGGCGCCACGCAGTCCCTGTCCATCGAGCCACCCCAGAAGCGGCCTTGCGCGTCGCACTTGCCGTCGTTGAAGCGGTTGGCCGTGAGTTCGGGCTCGGGCTGGTGCAGGTACTCTGGCTGGCGATCCGGCCGGGCCGGGTCGAACAGGGCGAAGCCGCGCCGGAGCGTCACGATCAGGCCGGGCTGGCTCGCGCGTTCGGCCACGGCGGAGATTTCGTGATCGAATTCCCAGTTCTCGCGCGATCCATCAGCCGGCGTGAAGCGATGCAGGCGGCGCGACAGGATGTCGACCCAGTACAGGGTTTGCTCGCGCTGCGACCAGCACGCGCCTTCGCCGAGCGCGGCGGCGGCGGGCCAGATGCATTCGATAGGGCCGAGCAGGGTCGGGGGTGGCAAGGCGGTGAGTGACGAGTTCATGCGGTTGTTGTGCTGTTGGCAAGGAGGTGCCGCGAATCGTAGAGCAGCCCGAACCGTGATGGCCGGTGCGCATGATCAACATGCACAGTGCTTGATCCTTCAGGCGCCGCGGGAGTTCGGTAGTGGGTCAATCCATCTCCAGCCGCCGCCCATACACGCCCAGGCTCTCGCTCTTCAACGCATTCATCATGATCTTCGCCGCCGGCGAAAGCAGCCTGTCGGTGCGGGTGATGATGCCGAACATGTCCATGTGGCAGGGCAGTTCGATCGGCAGGATGGCGACGATGCCGTGTGAGGCGTAGTACTGCGCCACGTCGCTCGCGAGCACGGCGATCATGTCGCTCTGCTGCAGCATGCGCGTGATGAACAGCAGGGCCGCGCTCTCGATCACGTTGAGCGGTGGCGGCAGGCCTTCCTCCTGGTACATCAGGTCGAAGCGGTGGCGCAGCACGCTGCCCGCGGGCGGCACGATCCAGCCGGCCGACACCACGTCGCGCAGCGTGAGCCCGCTCATGCCCAGCAGCGGATGGCCAGGGCGCACCAGGGCGCACACCGGTTCCTCGGTCAGGGCTTCATAGCGCAGCTTGGACTTGTCGTGCTCCGCGAACAGGCGGGCCACGAGGATGTCGAGCTTGCCTTGCTCCAGCCGCTCCATCAGCACCGGGCTGGTCTCGATCTCGACGGAGATGCGCAGGTTCGGTCGCTCGCGCTTGACCGCGGCCACCGCGCCGGGGAGCAGCGCCAGGCCGGGCGCGGTGATCACGCCGACGTTGACCTGCCCAAAGCGGCCGGCCTTCAACGCGTTCAGTTCATCGTGCGCCTCGTTCAGCGTGGCTAGCGCGATGCGGGCATGCCGGATCATGGTCTCGCCATACCAGGTCGGCCGCATGCCGCGCGGCAGCCGGTCGAACAGCGACACCTCCAGCACGTCCTCCAGGTCCTTCAGCAGCTTGGATGCGGCCGGCTGGGTCATGTTGAGCACCTGCGCGGCGCGGTGGATGTTGCCTTCTTCTGCCAGCGCCACGAGCAGCAGCAGCTGCCGGGTCTTGAGTCGCGCACGGATGAACCAGTGCGTGTAGTTGGTCATGGGGTAAACGTCAATGCTGAAATTGGTATCGATTCAACCCAATTTACGATTTGAAAGATATTGGTGGCATTCCTACACTCGCGCCACTTTGAAACGCAGTGACCTCACCCAACGCGCCCGCCATTACATCAATGGCCGTTGGGAGACAGGCGTGACCACCGGCCTGAGCGAGAACCCTTCGGACACCAGCGAGGTGGTGGCCGAATATGCCCGGGCCGACCGTATCCAGACCGAGCTGGCGATCCGCGCCGCGTCCGATGCGTTCCGGCACTGGAGCCATTCCACGCCGCAGCGTCGCGCGGACGTGCTCGACCAGATCGGCAGCGAGATCCTCGCGCGCAAGGATCAGCTCGGCCTGCTGCTCGCACGCGAGGAGGGCAAGACCCTGCCGGAGGCCGTTGCCGAGGCCACGCGGGCCGGGCAGATCTTCAAGTTCTTCGCTGGCGAGGCCTTGCGCGCGGGCGGTGAAAGCATGGCCTCGGTACGGCCCGGCGTGCATGTCGATGTGACGCGCGAGCCGGTCGGCGTGGTCGGGCTGATCGCGCCGTGGAACTTCCCGCTGGCGATACCGGCCTGGAAGATCGCGCCGGCGCTGGCCTATGGGAACACCGTGGTGTTCAAACCGGCCGAACTGGTGCCAGGCTGCGGCTGGGCGCTGGCGGACATCATCAGCCGTGCGGCCTTGCCGGCGGGCGCCTTCAACCTGGTCATGGGCAGCGGGCGTGAAGTGGGCCAGACATTGGTCGACAGCCCCCTGGTCGATGCCTTGAGCTTCACCGGTTCGGTGGAGACGGGCGAGCGCGTGCTGCAGGGGGCCACCGCGCGGCGCGCCAAGGTGCAACTGGAGATGGGCGGCAAGAACCCGCTGGTGGTGCTGGCCGATGCCGACCTCGACAAGGCGGTCGATTGCGCCGTGCAGGGCGCCTACTACTCGACCGGCCAGCGCTGCACGGCATCGAGCCGGCTGGTGGTCGAGGCCAAGGTGTTCGATGCCTTCGTGGCGCGGCTGCGCGATCGCATGGCGGCCCTGCGCGTCGGCCATGCGGTGGAACCGGGCGTCCACATCGGCCCTGTGGTCAGTCGTGCACAACTGGCGCAGAACCTCGCGTGGATGACCATTGCGCGGGAAGAGGGCGCGGAGCACCTGTTTGGCGGCGAGCCCCTGCAGCGCGCAACGGTCGGCCACTTCATGAGCCCGGCGCTGTTCCTTGCAAAGCCCGAGCACCGCGTGGCGCGCGAGGAAATCTTCGGGCCGATCGCCTGTGTGTTGCGGGCCGACGACTACGAGCATGCGCTGGCCCTGGCCAACGACACGCCCTTCGGTCTCTGCGCGGGCATCTGCACCACCTCGCTCAAGCACGCGATGCACTTCAGGCGCCATGCCCGGGTCGGCATGACGATGGTCAACCTGCCGACGGCGGGTGTGGACTACCACGTGCCCTTCGGCGGGCGCAAAGGATCGAGTTACGGCCCGCGCGAGCAGGGCCGTTACGCAGCGGAGTTCTACACCTCGGTCAAGACGGGCTACATGCTGGCCTGATCGTGACCGGGGTCGAACATTTTTGTCACTACGCCAACCAGGAGAACATCACCATGAAACTGACACGCCGCACCCTGACCAAGGCACTTGCCTCCGCATCGCTCACGGGCCTGCTCCCGGCCGCTGCCTTTGCGCAAAACAAGATCGTGCTCGGCTTCGCCCAGGTCGGCGCTGAAAGCGAATGGCGCACGGCCAACACGGAGTCGATCAAGTCCTCGGCCGCCGCGGCGGGCATCGACCTCAAGTTCTCCGACGCGCAGCAGAAGCAGGAGAACCAGATCAAGGCCATCCGCTCCTACATTGCGCAGAAGGTCGACGTGATCGCGTTCTCGCCCGTCGTCGAGACCGGCTGGGACACGGTGCTGCTGGAGGCCAAGGCCGCGAAGATCCCGGTGGTGCTGACCGACCGCTCGGTCAACTCGAAGGACACCTCGCTCTACGTGACCTTCATGGGCTCCGACTTCATCGAGGAAGGCCGCAAGGCCGGCAAGTGGCTGGTCGAGAAGATGAAGGACAACAAGGGTCCGATCAACATCGTCGAGCTGCAGGGCACCGTGGGCTCCGCACCGGCCATCGACCGCAAGAAGGGCTTCGAGGAAATCATCAAGGCCGACCCCAAGTTCAAGATCACCCGCTCGCAGACCGGCGACTTCACCCGCGCCAAGGGCAAGGAGGTGATGGAAGCCTTCCTCAAGGCGGACAAGAACATCAATGTGCTCTTCGCGCACAACGACGACATGGCCATCGGCGCGATCCAGGCCATCGAGGAAGCGGGCCTCAAGCCGGCCAAGGACATCATCATCATCTCGATCGATGCGGTAAAGGGCGCCTTCGAAGCCATGATCGCGGGCAAGCTGAACGTCTCGGTGGAATGCAGCCCGCTGCTCGGCCCGCAACTGATGAGCGCCGTGAAGGACATCAAGGCCGGCAAGTCGCTGCCCAAGCGCATCGTGACGGAAGAAGGCATCTTCCCGATGGAAGTGGCTGCCAAGGAATTCCCGTCACGGAAGTATTGATACCTGGCCATCCGCGGCCCGGTGAAAGCCGGTTCCGCGGCTGTTAACGGAACGAGAATCGCAGCCCGCAGTACAACTCACAACACACACCCCAAGGAGAACTTTCATGAAACGCACTTTCCTCAAGACCCTGCTTGCCGGCATCGCCGCCACGGGCCTCATCGGCGTGGCCTCGCTCGCGCAGGCGCAGGACAAGGGTCCGATCGCGATCTCGATGCCGACGAAGTCCTCGGCCCGCTGGATCGCCGACGGCAACAACATGGTCAAGTACTTCAAGGAGAAGGGCTACAAGACCGATTTGCAGTACGCGGACGACGACATTCCGAACCAACTGGCGCAGATCGAGAACATGGTGACGAAAGGCTCCAAGGTGCTGGTGATTGCAGCCATCGACGGCACCACGCTGTCCGACGTGCTTCAAAAGGCTGCTGACAAAGGCGTGAAGGTCATCGCCTATGACCGCCTCATCAAGGGCTCGAAGAACGTCGACTACTACGCCACCTTCGATAACTTCCAGGTCGGCGTCCTTCAAGCGCAATCCATCGAGAAATCGCTCAAGCTGAAGGAAGGCAAGGGCCCATTCAATATCGAACTCTTCGGCGGCTCGCCGGACGACAACAACGCCTTCTTCTTCTACAACGGCGCGATGTCGGTGCTCGACCCCTACATCAAGAGCGGCAAGCTGGTGGTGCGCAGCAAGCAGATGGGCATGGACAAGGTCGGCACGCTGCGCTGGGACGGCGCGGTGGCGCAGGCGCGCATGGACAACCTGCTGTCGGCCTACTACACCAAGGACCGCGTGGACGCGGTGCTGTCGCCATATGACGGCCTGTCGATCGGCATCCTGTCCTCGCTCAAGGGCGTGGGCTACGGCTCGGCTTCGCAGCCGATGCCGGTGGTGACGGGCCAGGACGCGGAAGTGCCTTCAGTCAAGTCGATCCTGCGCAAGGAACAGACCTCCACCATCTTCAAGGACACGCGCGAGCTGGCCAAGGTGACGGTGGCGATGGTGGAAGCCATGGCCTCGGGCAAGACGCCTGAAGTCAACGACACCAAGACCTACAACAACGGCGTGAAGGTCGTTCCCTCCTACCTGCTGAAGCCGGTGAGCGTGGACATCAGCAACTGGAAGCAGGTGCTGATCGACAGCGGCTACTACACCGAGGCGCAGGTCAAGTAAGGCCTTCGCCTGCCTGATCCCTGCGAGGAAGACGGGAGAGAAGAATGAGCGACAACATCCTGGAGATGCGCGGCATCACCAAGACGTTTCCGGGGGTGAACGCTCTCGACAACGTCAACCTCGCGGTGCGCGCGGGGGAGATCCATGCGGTCGTCGGGGAAAACGGCGCCGGCAAGTCGACGCTGATGAAGGTGCTCAGCGGGGTCTACCCCGCCGACACCTACACCGGCGAGATCCACTACGAAGGCCAGCTCCGGCGCTTCAAGAGCATTGCCGACAGCGAGAAGCTCGGCATCATCATCATCCACCAGGAGCTGGCGCTGGTGCCGCTGCTGTCCATTGCCGAGAACATCTTCCTCGGCAACGAGACGGCGCGCGGCGGCGTGATCGACTGGTTCGAGGCCTATGCGCGGACGCGCGAGCTGCTCGCCAAGGTGGGCCTGCACGAGCAGCCGACCGCGCTCATCACCAACCTGGGCGTGGGCAAGCAGCAACTGGTGGAGATTGCCAAGGCCTTGTCGAAGGAGGTCAAGCTGCTGATCCTCGACGAGCCCACCGCTAGCCTGAACGAAAGCGACAGCGACGCGCTGCTGATGCTGCTGCTCGGCCTGAAGGCGCAGGGCATCTCGTCGATCATCATCTCGCACAAGCTCAACGAGATTGCCAAGGTGGCCGACTCCATCACCGTGCTGCGCGACGGCGGCACCGTCGAGACGATGGACTGCCGCAACACCGCGATCAGCGAGGACCGCATCATCCGCGGCATGGTCGGGCGCGACATGGCGCACCGCTATCCGCAACGCACGCCGAAGATCGGGGAGACCATCTTCGAGGTGCGCGACTGGCGCGTCCATCACGAGCTGCACGCCGACCGCGAGCAGATCAAGGGCGTGAACCTGCATGTGCGCAAGGGCGAGATCGTCGGCATCGCCGGTCTCATGGGGGCCGGGCGCACCGAGTTCGCGATGAGCGTGTTCGGTCGCTCCTACGGGCAGAAAATCAGCGGCACGGCCCTGATGCACGGCAAGGAAGTCGACCTGAGCACCATCCGCAAGGCCATCGACCACGGCATCGCCTACGTCACCGAGGACCGCAAGGGCTACGGCCTGGTGCTGGAGGAAGACATCAAGACCAACATCAGCCTCGCCAACCTGGAGGCGGTGTCCAGCGCCATGGTGATCGACGAGGGGCGCGAGTACCAGGTGGCGGCCAACTACCGCAAGGCGCTCAACATCCGCTGCTCCGACGTGTACCAGCAGGTGGTCAACCTGTCGGGCGGCAACCAGCAGAAGGTGGTGCTGAGCAAGTGGCTCTTCGCCAAGCCCGAGCTGCTCATGCTCGACGAGCCCACGCGCGGCATCGACGTGGGCGCCAAGTACGAGATCTACACCATCGTCGACCAACTTGCGAGCGAGGGCAAGGGCATCCTGATGATCTCGTCGGAGATGCCGGAGCTGCTGGGCATGTGCGATCGCATCTACGTGATGAACGAAGGGCGCTTCGTCGCCGAGTACGTGGCCGGGGAGGCCACGCAGGAAAAGATCATGCGGGCCATTGTCAATTCGGGGAGTTCAGTCCATGACGAGTGAAGTGAAAGGGGCCATCGCGCCCACGGCCGCGGCGCCTGCCGTACCAACGGGCGCGGCGGCTTCCGGCACCGGCTTCATCAAGAACAACCTGCGCGAATACGGGATGCTGATCTCGCTGGTCGCGATCATGGTGCTGTTCCAGGTGCTGACCGACGGCACGCTGATGCGGCCGTTGAACCTCACCAACCTGCTGCTGCAGAACAGCTACATCGTCATCATGGCGCTGGGCATGCTGCTGGTGATCGTGGCCGGGCACATCGACCTGTCGGTGGGCTCGGTGTGCGGCTTCATCGGTGCGCTGGCGGCGGTGCTGATGGTGGAGTACGACTGGCACTTCGTGCCGACGACGATCGTCTGCCTCATCGCGGGCGGCGTCATCGGTGCTTCGCAGGGGTACTTCGTCGCGTACTTCCGCATCCCGTCGTTCATCGTGACGCTGGCGGGCATGCTGGTGTTCAAGGGCTTGTCGCTGGCGTTGCTGGCAGGGCAATCGGTCGGGCCGTTTCCGGAGGCGTTCCAGCGGCTCAGCTCGGGCTTCATTCCCGACGTGCTGGGCGGGGAGTCGATGCGCACCACCTCGGTCGTGCTGGGCGCGGTCGCGGCGGCGGCCATGATGTTCGTCGCGCTGCGGGGTCGCGCCAAGCTGGCGCAGCATGGGATGGCGCAGGAGCCCTACGCCTTTTTCCTGGTCAAGAACCTGTTCTTCGCCGGCGTGGTGCTCTACCTGAGCTACCTGCTGGCGTCGTACAAGGGCCTGCCGAACGTGTTGATCGTGATGACGGTGCTGATCGTGGCCTACGACTTCGTCACCAACCGCACCACGGTGGGCCGGCGCATCTATGCGCTGGGCGGCAACGAGAAGGCGGCGCGGCTGTCGGGCATCAAGACGCAGCGGCTCGCGTTCCTGACCTTCGTGAACATGGGCGTGCTGGCGGCGCTGGCCGGGCTGGTGTTCGCCGCGCGGCTGAACACGGCGACGCCGAAGGCCGGGCTGGGCTTCGAGCTGGACGTGATCGCGGCCTGCTTCATCGGCGGCGCCTCGGCATCGGGCGGCGTGGGCAAGGTGATGGGTGCGGTCATCGGCGCCTTCGTGATGGGCGTGATGAACAACGGCATGTCGATCCTCGGCATCGGCATCGACTACCAGCAAGTGATCAAGGGCCTGGTGTTGCTGGCCGCGGTGTTCGTGGACGTGTACAACAAGAACAAGTGAATATGAACCTCGTTTCCTTGCCAGCCGGGATTGCGGACTGGGGGCGGGATCACGCCGACGGCGTACTCCACTCCGCGAATGTCCCCCGCCGTCAGCCTGCGGCTGCCGGCTCCCGCAGCTCCTCCTTTGTTTCGCTGCGTGGAGCACACCATCGACGTGATCTGGACGCGCTGTCGTCGATCGGCCGGCACGACGCGGCGTGTCCTGGTCCGAGGGTGGTGGGTGTCCCCCGCAGCGAAATAAAGGACGAGGCCGAAGGCCGGAGGACATTCGCGGAGGGGGATACCCACCACCCTCGGACCGCGCCCACGAACGGGCTTCATGCGTCGCGGTTGTGGCGCTCAGCGCGGTGAAAAACTGAGATGCAAATTTCTCCGGTCCTCGAACTCACCGGCATCGCCAAGGAATTTTCCGGCGTCAGCGTGCTGCGCGACGTGCAGTTGCGGCTGTATCCCGGCGAGATCCATGCGCTGATGGGGCAGAACGGTGCGGGCAAGTCGACCTTGATCAAGGTGCTCACGGGCGTGTTCCCTTCGAGCGGCGGCGAGATGCGGCTGGGTGGCGAAACGATCCGGCCGTCGTCGCCGCTGGAGGCACAGAAGCTGGGCATCAGCACGGTCTACCAGGAGGTGAACCTGTGCCCGAATCTCTCGGTCGCGGAGAACGTCTTTGCCGGACGCTATCCGCGTCGCGGTGCGGCACAGGGTTTTCGCATCGACTGGGCGATGGTGAATCGCCAGGCCACCGAGCTGCTGGCGCGCATCGGGCTCGACATCGACGTGACGCGCCTGCTGTCGAGCTACTCGGTGGCGGTGCAGCAGATGGTCGCGATCGCGCGTGCGCTGGGCGTGCAGTCGAAGGTGCTGATCCTCGACGAGCCGACGTCGAGCCTGGACGACGACGAGGTGCACAAGCTGTTCGAGGTGCTGCGGCGCCTGCGTGGAGAAGGCCTGGCGATCGTCTTCGTCACGCACTTTCTCAACCAGGTTTATGCCGTGTCGGACCGCATCACGGTGCTGCGCAACGGCGCATGGGTGGGCGAGTGGCGCGCGAGCGAACTGGGCTCGCAGGCGCTGATCGCGGCCATGCTCGGGCGTGAACTGGCGGCGCAGTCGGCGCGGCCTGCCGCGCTGCCTTCATTCGACGACTCCGCGACCGCGCTGCTGCAGGCGGAGGAGATCGGGCAGGCCGGGCAACTGCAGCCGATGGACCTGCGCGTGCAGGCCGGTGAGATCGTGGGACTGGCGGGCTTGTTGGGGGCAGGCCGCACGGAGCTGGCGCGGCTGCTGTTCGGGCTGGAAGCGCCCGACCGCGGCGTGCTGAAGATCGACGGCAGGATGGTCAGGTTCGCGAACCCTGTCGATGCGATCCAGCAGGGGCTGGCCTTGTGCCCCGAGGAGCGCAAGACCGACGGCATCGTGGCCGAGTTGTCATTGCGCGAGAACATCGCGCTGGCGTTGCAGGCGCGGCTGGGCGCGCGGCGCTTCCTGTCGAAGGCGGAGCAGACGGCGCTGGCGGAGAAGTTTGTCGTTTCGCTGGGCATCAAGACGACCAGCGTGGAGACGCCCATCGGGCTGCTCTCAGGCGGCAACCAGCAGAAGGCCATGATCGCGCGCTGGCTCGCGACCGAGCCGCGCCTCCTGATCCTCGACGAGCCGACGCGCGGCATCGACGTGGCGGCCAAGCAGGAAATCATGGAGCAGATCCTCAAGCTGGCGCAAGCAGGCATGGCGGTGCTGTTCATCTCGTCGGAAATGAGCGAGGTGGTGCGCGTGGCGCACCGCATCGTGGTGCTGCGCGACCGGCGCAAGGTGGGCGAACTGCCCGGCGGCGCGAGCGAAGACGACGTGTACGAAATGATCGCGGCCGAACATGCCTGAAGCAAAGTCTAGCCTTTTCAATGCCTTGATGAAGCACCGCCTCGCGTGGCCGCTGGTCACGCTGTTCCTGCTGCTCGCGCTGAACACGGCGTTCAACGCGAGCTTCCTGCACATCGAAGTGCGCAACGGGCATCTGTACGGCAGCCTCATCGACATCCTGAACCGCGCCGCGCCGCTGGTGCTGGTGTCGCTGGGCATGACGCTGGTGATCGCGACGCGGGGCATCGACATCTCGGTGGGCGCGGTGGTGGCGATCGCGGCGGCGCTGGCGGCCTGGATGATCGGCGGCTCGGTCAAGCCGGATGTGAGCCGCTTTCCGATGTGGCTGGCACTTGTCTCCGCGGTGGCGCTGGCCTTGGTTTGCGGCCTGTGGAACGGGCTGCTGGTCGCCAAGGTCGGCATGCAGCCGATCATCGCGACGCTGATCCTGATGGTGGCGGGGCGCGGCATCGCGCAGCTCATTACCGAAGGGCAGATCATCACGATCTACTACGCGCCGTATTTCTTCCTGGGCAGCGGCTACCTCCTGGGGCTGCCGTTCTCCGTGTACATCGCGGCGGCGGTGTTCGCGCTGCTCTACCTGGCCATCACCCGCACGGCGCTGGGCCTGTTCATCCAGGCGGTGGGCATCAATCCGACGGCAGCGCGCGTGTCGGGCATCCAGGCACGGCGACTCATCGTGGGGGCCTATGCGTTCTGCGGCACGTGCGCGGGGATCGCGGGCTTGCTGATCAGCTCGAACGTGAAGAGCGCGGACGGCAACAACGCCGGGCAACTGCTGGAGCTGGATGCGATCCTGGCGGTGACGCTTGGCGGCACGGCGCTGACGGGCGGGCGCTTCAGCCTGGTGGGAAGCGTGATCGGGGCGTTGATCATCCAGACGCTGACCTACGCGATCTATTCGCTGGGCGTGCCGCCGGAGATCAATCTCGTGGTGAAGGCGGTGGTGGTGTTCCTGGTGATGCTGATGCAGTCGGCGGAGTTTCGGGCGACGGTGCGGGGGCTGGTGCAAAGGCCGGCGTTGGGGGATTTGCGATGAGTGCGGTGTTGAGCAAAGACTCTCCCTCACCCCGGCCCTCTCCCGCGCGCGGGAGAGGGAGGGGGAAGCTGAATCCGAAGTACTGGCCGCTGGCGGCGACCATCTCGCTGTTCGTCGTGATGGCTTCGCTTGGCTCGGTGATGTACACGGGCTTCTTCTCGGCGCAGGTGTTCCTGAACCTGCTGATCGACAACGCCTTCCTCATCGTGGTCGCGGTGGGCATGACCTTCGTGATCCTCTCGGGCGGCATCGATCTTTCGGTGGGGTCGGTCATCGCGCTGACCACGATGGTGTCGGCCTCGCTGGTCGAGAAGCACGGCTGGAGCCCGCTTGCCGTGATTCCGCTGGTGCTGCTGATGGGCACGGCGTTCGGCGCCTTCATGGGCCTGCTGATCCAGCGCTTTCGGCTGCAGCCCTTCATCGTGACGCTGGCCGGCATGTTCCTGGCACGCGGGCTTTGCTACGTGATCAGCATCGACTCGGTCAGCATCCAGAACGAGTGGTACACGCAGGTCTCGCAGATTCGTATTCCGGTGTGGGGCGATGCTTCCGTGTCGATCAGTGCGGTGATCGCGATCGTGGTCGTGCTGGTGGCCATCTTCGTCGCGCATTGCACGCCGTTCGGGCGCACGGTATATGCCATCGGCGGCAGCGAGAACTCGGCCCTGCTGATGGGGCTGCCGGTGCGCTCGACCTTGATCGGCGTCTACACGCTCTCGGGCTTCTGCTCGGCGCTGGCGGGCGTGATCTTCACCTTCTACATGCTCTCGGGCTACGGGCTGCATGCGGTCGGGCTGGAGCTGGATGCCATCGCGGCCGTGGTGATCGGCGGCACCTTGCTCACGGGCGGCGTCGGCTACGTGGCCGGCACGCTGTTCGGCGTACTGATGCTGGGCATCATCCAGACGCTGATCTCCTTCGACGGCACGCTGAGCTCCTGGTGGACGCGCATCGTCGTCGGGGCCTTGCTGTTCGTCTTCTGCCTGCTGCAACGCTTCTTCACCTCGCGCACGCCAGGGCGCTGACCTTCCCCAACGGACTCCTGCATCCATGACCCACACCCGTTCTAATCCGCGCTTCCGCGGCATCTTCCCGGTCGTCCCGACCACCTTCAACGAGGCGGGTGAACTCGACCTCGAAAGCCAGAAGCGCTGCCTCGATTTCATGATCGACACCGGCTCCGACGGCCTCTGCATCCTGGCCAATTTCTCGGAGCAGTTCCTGTTGTCGGACGAGGAGCGCGAGGTGCTCACCCGCACGGCGCTCGAACATGTCGCGGGCCGCGTGCCGGTGATCGTGACGACCACGCACTTCAGCACCAAGGTGTGCGCCGAACGCAGCCGCCGCGCGCAGGACATGGGTGCGGCCATGGTGATGGTGATGCCGCCGTACCACGGCGCGACCTTCCGCGTGCCGGAAGCAAAGATCGAGGAGTTCTACGCGCGCCTGTCGGACGCGATCGGCATTCCCATCATGGTCCAGGACGCGCCCGCGGCCGGCACGCCGCTGTCGGCGGCGCTGCTCGCACGCATGGCCCAGCAAATCGAGAATCTCGCGTACTTCAAGATCGAGACCGCCGGCGCCGCCTCCAAGCTGCGCGAGTTGATCCGCCTCGGCGGCGAGGCCATCGAAGGCCCGTGGGATGGCGAGGAAGCCATCACGCTCATGTCCGACCTGGACGCCGGCGCCACGGGATCGATGACCGGCGGCGGCTACATGGACGGCATCCGTCCGATCATCGAGGCGCACCGCGCCGGCGACCGCGAGAAGGCCTATGCGATCTACGAGAAGTGGCTGCCGCTCATCAACTACGAGAACCGGCAGGCCGGCTTCCTGGCCGCCAAGACGCTGATGAAGGAGGGTGGCGTGATCAAAAGCGATGCGCCGCGTCATCCCTGGCCGTCGATGCACCCCGACACGCGCGCGGGATTGCTGGAAGTGGCGAAACGCCTCGATCCCCTGGTGCTACGCTGGGGTCGATGAATGAAGCGCCGCTGCTGAACGGTCCCGAGGTCCTGGACGACCTGTGGTCGCTGGCAGGAATGCCCGCAGAGGCATTGCGCCTTGCCAGCCTGACCGGCGCCGATCCGGTCTTTCCTTCCTCCTTTGCGGTGGGCGCTGCTGCGCAAGCCACCGCCGCCGCGGCGGCACTCGCGGCCTGCGAGCTGGGCCACGTGCGCGGCGCTGCGCGCCAGCAGGTCGCGGTCGACATGCGCGAGGCCGCCATCGAATGCACCGGTTGGTTCAGCATCGACGGCAAGGTGCCCGATGCGTGGGATGCGTTCTCGGGACTCTACCGTTGCGCCGATGGTCACGTGCGCGTGCATGCCAACTTTGCGCACCACCGTGGAGGCGCGTTGCGTCTTCTGGGCCTCGATCCCAGGACGGCCCAACGCGCCGATGCGGAGCAGGCCATGCTCGGCTGGCGTGCGCTCGACTTCGAGGAAGCCGCGGCGGCGCGCAAGCTCGTCGCCACGGCGTTGCGGCGCTTCGACGAGTGGGATGCGACACCGCAAGGCCGCGCCATCGCCGCGCAGCCGCTGTTCACCATCGAACGCATCGGCGATGCGCCGCCGCTGACCTTGCCGCCTCTGCGCGAAGACCAGCGCCCCCTGACCGGGCTCCGCGTGCTCGACCTCACGCGCATCCTCGCCGGCCCTGTGGGCGGCAAGGCGCTCGCGGCCCACGGCGCGGACGTGATGCTCGTCAACTCGCCGAAGCTGCCCAACATCTCCGCCATCGCCGACACCAGCCGCGGCAAGCTCAGCGCGCACATCGACCTGCACAGCGACACCGGCCGCGATGCGATGCGGCGCCTCGTCGCCGATGCCCATGTGTTCACGCAAGGCTATCGACCCGGCGGCCTGCAGGCGCTGGGCTGGGGCGCCGAAGAAGTCGCGCGACTGCGACCCGGCATCGTCTACGTCTCCCTCACGGCCTATGGAACGCAAGGCCCATGGGCCGGCCGCCGCGGCTTCGATTCGCTGGTGCAGACCGCCATGGGCTTCAACCATGCGGAGGGCGAGGCCGCGGGCGACGGCAAGCCGCGTCCCATGCCGATGCAGATCCTCGACGAGGCCACGGGCTACCTGATGGCCTTCGGCGCCGCGGCGGCCACAGTGCGACAGCAACGCGAGGGCGGCAGCTGGCATGTGCAGGTGTCGCTGGCACAGACCGGGCAGTGGCTGCGCTCGCTCGGTCGCGTGCCGGGTGGACTTTCGGCGACCCGGCCCGACTGGCAGGCGCAGGTCGACACCACGGATTCCGGCTTTGGTCGGCTCGCTGCCCTGCGTCACAGCGCACGACTGTCCCGCACGCCTGCCGGGTGGTCGCGACTGGCGATGCCGCCGGGCAGTCATCCGCCCACCTGGCCCTCGACGGCGCACTGAAGGCTTGGCGCGCCTGCTCGCTCTTCCGTGCGATCGAACACGGGATCCCTCGTTGAGCGCAGGCAATGGGTAACGGTCGGTTTCAGCAGCGTCGTTCGCGCGAACTTTGGTCCTATAACCACTGCCTGAATCGAGTTTGAAGTCGGGAGTGGCAGTTTTGGATGCGTTGATATCGAATTGGCTGGTGTGGGGCGGCGTGGTCGTGATGCTGGTTGCAGCAGCGCTCCTGTTCGTGCGCTTCCGCCGAGGGCGCGAGACCCCGACCCTGGTCCTCGTGCGACGCCGCCGCGAACTGATGGCGCAACTCGAAGAACTGGCCGGCGACACCGGCCCCGCACTGCTGCAGGCCGAGGCGCGTCGGCAGAAGCTGAGTCCGTCAAGCATCGAAGTGCTGGAAGCCGCGGTCGCGCGAGCGGCGAAACAGTAGCCCGATCGCGGGCTCGCACCCTCGGATCGGGGGGCGAATGGGAGTCGGCGTTTTGGCTCCGCCTGCGTCGAAGCCTTTGAAGCTGAGTTGCGACTGAAGGTCGGTTCATGTTTAGGGTCGTGCGACATCTGCCCTCCGTCGTGGTCGTGCATCGCTCGCGCCGACGCCCAGACCACAGCAGGGGGGGCCTGCAGGCCGCCTTGCGCACAGCTCAACGGCCCGTAAGGGCGCGAGACGCGATCTCGATCTGCTTGCGAATGAACACCTGTCCAGCATCAGCCCCCTTGCTCGCTGCCCAGACCAACTTGATGGGGAACGTTCTCGTTGTGACTTGCACAGGCAGTGCACGAAGCTGGAAAGCATCGCGCGCGAGTTTCAGCATGCTCTTGGGGACCAGGCAAACAAGGTCCGATTGACTGGTGAGCAGCAAGACCTCCAGTATTTCCGACACTTCGATCGCGAAATTCAGCTTCATGCGCAACCATTCCTGAAGGCCGGGCACGCGGCTGTCGCCATCGATGCGAGGGCGCAATCCTACGAATTCCAGCGATCTCAAATCCGCCTCCTGGCGAACCTTCAGGGCCACAGGGTGGTCGCGGCGCGCAACGACCACCATGGCGTCCTCGAAGAGCGCGAGTTCATTGAAATGACTGCCTGCCGGCACCAGCCAGTCGACTGCGGCATCGAAGCGGCCGTCTCGCAGTGATTGCTCGAGGTCGACGGGCCTGGATCGGGTACTGAAGGAAACCTGTATTCCCGGCGCAGCGGTCACGAGCCGCTCGCGCAGGCGCACGGCCAGCAATGGCCCCAGCGGGTGCGACACGCTGACGAAGAAGGATCTTCTCGACGTCTTCGGGTCAAAGCCGCGGGCGTCCGAGACCGAATCGCGCAGCGTGCCCAGCGCGCCGTGCAACTTCGCATAGACAGCGTCCGCGGTAGAGGTTCGATGCACGCCTCTGCCGTGACGAACGAACAGCTCATCGTTGAAGACGGTTCGCAAGCGTGCCACGGCATTGCTGACGGCAGGCTGGCTCATGGAAAGACGCTGCGCAGCACCCGTCAGGCTGCTTTCCTCATAGACCGCCTCGAAGACCGGCAAGAGGTTCAGATCGACACTTCTGAGATTGATCATGTGAATATCTGATGTAAGAACTATCCATTAGACATTATCTCTCGATGAGCCGAGACTAGCCCCGGTGGCCCTGCTTTGGAGATGGACAACACCAATGCAACCACCCCTTTCCTCGACCCAATGAACAACAAATACCGCACCCGGCGCTGCGTCGCCACGATGGCGCACTCGGAACCTTCTGAACCAACGCTCGTACCGGCAGCGAAAACCCATTGTCTGAACTGGAGACTCCCTTGAGACGTTTCATTCGCGCACTTTGCGCAAGCTTGCTGGCGGCAGCGGCGTTGCTGCCGATGGCTGCGTCCGCGCAGGGCACCCAAGTCGCCTTTGCCGGCTTGGCCTACGCCGGCGACGCTGCGTCCCTTGAGAAGCGCTTTCCCTTTTCGCGCGAGTACGAGAAACGCCTCGAAAGTACGGATAGACGGGCCGACGCCCGGATTCGTGCCGCAATCGCCGAAGCCCCTCCGCGCAACTTCGAAGTACTTCCGGGCCTCATCGACGAGTTGAAGGGGCGCGACCAGGCTCTCGTCACCTCCCTCGTCGTGAACGCCGAGACTGTGTCTGTCGAGACCTTCGGCGAACTGCGCAAGCTGTTCGTCCTTGTCCGCGGGCAAGCGCTTTTCTTCGATTTCAAGACTCAAACGGTCATCCGCTCGTACCCGATCAGCTTTGAATACATCGATGTCTTTGACCGGCAACCGACCCATGAAGAAATACTTTCCAGGGTGCGCAGCGTCTATGAAGGTGCCGCAGGAAAACCAGGCATCTTCGCGCGCTATGCCGAAGTCCTGGCGAACGCCAGCATTCCTTCCCAGGTTCCGCGCTACCTCAAGGTGACCGACGTCACGGTGAGCGACGCGGTCGCTGCGAGCTTGCCCGACTACCTCAAGGAAAGTCCCGGGGTCATGGAGACCTGGGCTGCGGACATGCTGAGCGAGGCGATTTCGACCCATGCCGGCGTTCCCATCATCCCGTACACCAAGGGCTATGCGGTCGGAGGCGTGTTCCCGATGCGCGTCTCGGATGGGACGGTCTTCAACCTCAAGCTGCCCGAGCCGGACTACGCGATTTCGGTGGACCTGACCAATGTGAAGAAGGTCCAGTTCGGCCAGGTCGCCGCGGGCAGCAGCTTCATCTACGGCACCTTCGCCACTGTGAAGATTCAACTGCCGGGCATGGGCACCAGCTACTTGAACTCGTCGTTCAAGAACGGTGAGACCAAGGTGGTTCCCGCAACGCAGACCTTCGTGGATGACTTCCCTGCGTACTACGACTCCTGGAACGCGCTCTTCCGGCGCGTGGCCGAAGCGATGGCTGGCAAGGACCAGGCCTCGTGGCTCAAGGCCGCCGCATCGGCTTCCGACATCGACTCCCAACTCCTGAAAACCAAGGAAATGATTCAGCTATGCAAGTAATTCGTACGTTCGTGGCGGCCGCGTTGGCGTGCTTCGCCATCACCTCTGTGGCACAGGTCCAGCAGGCACGCGGCAAGGCTTCCGTCGTCTACCAGGGCTGGAGCGTCTCGGCTGAGGACAAGGCCAAGGCAACCCAGGCGGCTCAGCTCAAGGCGGTGGAGTTCTACTACGCCGAGGCCGGAGAGTCGGAATCGGAGAACTTCGACGCCGCGCGCGAAAAGATCCTGGCCAACCCCGACCGGTACATCCTGGAATCCACCGTCCTGGGAGAGGAAACCAGCACCGACAAGAAGCAGTACACGGTCTCAGTTCGCGTGGCGCTGAACGTGGCCAACCTGCGCAACCTTGTGAAATCGAACTCGGCCGTCGCCAAGGCTGGCGCTACCGAGAAGTCACCATTGGCCTTCGTGTTCGTTTCACGCCAAGTGGCCACCGTGAAGTCCTTCGATGACCGGGTCTACAAGCGCGTCGACGAGAGCGTCAGCGGTGGTCGAACCGAGGCGAACGTCAAAACGGGCGTCGAAGGCGAGTCCATCAGTGCCGGTCAGATTCGCACGAACGCATCAACCTCCAGCAAGACCGACATTGCGGCCAACCGCACTCACACGGTCGAAACCGGTGGCAGCACCGTCAAGCGTGCGAGCGAGGCGACCTTTCGCCTCATCCCGAGCGCCAACCTGAATCAGGTCTTCACCGGCATGTTCAGCAAGGCGGGCTTTCGCGTCGCCGAAGCGGCCTATGTCGAACCGATGTCTGGTGGCGCCTTCAAAGTCGCAAACGTCGAGAACGACTATCAATCGGGTGACGACCTCAAGTCGACGACGCTGCAGGCCATGGTCACAGGCATGCGCAATGCCAAGGTGCCGTACCTGGCCTATGGCACGCTGGATGTCGGGTCCGCCGACAAGGACCCCGCCACCGGCCTCGTGCGCGTGTCGGTCACTGTCAACGCCAAGCTGCTTGATGTAACGCAGGCCTTCCCTGAAACCAAGGCCGCGGTCGGCCCGGTGCAGTACGCAGGCGTCGGACCGTCGGAAGACGAGGCACGCGGCAACGCACTCAAGCTGGCCGCCAACAGTGCTGCACGCGAACTGACCAGCCAGATCACGGCCCTGCGCATGCAGTGAGCCCTCCCGATCCAGAAACTTCTTTCCCCTGTCAACAAAATCCAACCGGAACCTCAAAAATGAACAAGATTCACACCGCCATTGCAGCCGCCGCCTTCCTCGCGACAGGCCTTGCGAACGTCGCGCATGCCCAGTTCTCGCTGCCCTCGATTCCAGGCGTGACGAACTCCGCAGGCGCAGCGCCGGTGGCCGACCTGTCGGGCCAGCAGGATTCCCTCGTACGTGGTTACATCGCGGCGAGCAAGGACGTGCTGTATGCCAATGCCAAACTGGCCGAGGCGCTCGGCCTGAAGGACGAGGCGGCCAAGGTGAAGGCTGAAGCGGACAGCTTCAAGGAAGGCGCAACCAAGGACAGCGCCGAAGCTGCCAACAAGGCGGTGGCCGCTTCAACCGACCTGGTCGCCAAGAAGATTGCCACCCAGCCCGCCATGGACGCCCAATCGAAGTCCATCTACGGTCAAGGCTTGGTGCTGCTGGCCGCCGGCCTGACCCAGTACGTCGGCGTCGGAAAGGACGTGTCGCACATGAGCAGCAGCATCAAGGGCGCTTCTCCCCTGCAACTGCCTAAATTGCTATCGGCTGTCTATGTCGTCACGAAGTTCCCCGAGGCGATGACGCATGTCTCTGGTGCCATGCAGAACGCAGTGGCCTTCGCCCAGTCCAGCGGCATTCCGTTGCCGTCGGATGCCAGCGCCGCAGCGAACGCTCTCTGATCAGCAAGGAAGTACGCCTGATGCGCTACCTTCTGTGCGTGACCGCGGTCGCCGCGGCGACCCTTCTGACCGCTTGCGGCAAGCAAGAACCTGGGAAGGCGCCCGCTGCGTCGCCACCGGCTGCAACGAACGTCGCTCCGCCCATGCCCGATGTGGGCAAGGTCGGCAACGTCACCACGACTGCGCAAGGCTTCGGTGCCTCGGCCGGCGAGGCTGTGACCGAAGCAATGAAGCTGGCGCTGCTGCAGGTCAATGGTGCGGCTATTCAGTCTGCGACCGTCACAGCCAAATACGGCTTGGACGTGAGTCTCAACCAGGACGCGGCATCGCTGCGTGCCAACGCCTTTGCGGAGGTTGTGGCCCAGCGCTCAGGCGGTGTGATCCAGAATTTCAAGCTGGTTGAATTGCAGGAGCCGTCCGCGTTGGCTGGCAAGCGATACAAGGCGACCATCGAAGCCCAGATCGCCAAGTTCAGTCCTTCCGCAGACATGCAGAAGGTGAAGGTGGTCGTTGGTCAGATTCGCTTCGACAGCCCTGGTTTGCCGATGGGTGACCGTACGTTAGCTTCAGCCGAGGTCGGCGCCACCATTCGCCAGCGCATCAGCGACGCATTGGTGCAGACCGGACGCTTCGCGGTGCTGGACCGCGAACTCAGTCCGGACATGGAGGGCGAGCTGGACATGATCAAGACTGGCCAGGCGCCTGGCGCCGAGTTGGCGAAGCTGTCCCAGGCTGCAAGCGCCGACATCGTGTGGAGCGGCCGCGTGAGCAGCCTGGCGTACAACCGCCACGCACGTCAACTCAAGACCAGCGACCGTGAGCTCGTGAGCTATTCGGGAGGATGGGCCATTTCCGAGAAGCTGGTGAATGTTGCGACCCGGCAGGTGATGGCTTCGGACTCGCTGCGCGGCGAGGCGCCTTCGCTGGCACCGACCACGCTGAGTGCCGGCGTGGACTCCAAGAAGATTCTGGAGGACATGACCACTGACCTGGTGAACCAGGTGGTGACCTCCGTGCTCCAAAGCACCTTCCCGGTGACTGTCGTCTCGCGCGATGGAACGAACGTCGTATTGAGTCAGGGCGGCCAGGCCTTGAAGGAAGGCAGCCGCTACCAGATGGCCGCCATGGGCGCCGAGATGAAGGACCCGCAGACGGGCCAAAGTTTGGGACGTGTCGAGCAGCCATGCTGCGAACTCGTGATTGAGCGCGTGACCCCGAACCTGTCCTATGGCCGATTGGAGAACGTTCGCTCGAATCTGGAACTGCTCCCGATGGGCGGCCTTCAACTCCGCAACGAACTCAAAGGGGTCGCAGTGGCCAAGGCAGAGCTGGCCGCGGCCCCCGCAGCAGGTGAGGCGCCAGGCGCGACTTCGGCTGCCGTTCCCGCGGCACTGGTGGCAGGCGCAGAGCCCTCGCCGAAGATTGTCCAGCCCCGTCCTGCACTGCCAGCCGCACCGGTGGCGCCCCCGAAGACCGACGACAAATGGTGAATTGGCTCGGCGGGACCGCCGGGCCCAGAGCTCCGTTCCGGCCCATCTAACTGCTGCCGCTCGATCGGCCTCGGACGCCAAGATCGCGCCGCCGCTTGAGCCCCTTCGGGCCATGTCGGCACTACCCTTCAAACCGGTTGTCATCTTTCGGCACATGGGAGCCAGTTCGTTTTCGGCATAAAGGAGCCAGTGGATTTCCGCCGTAATGGAGCCAGCTCGTTTTCGGCATATTGGAGCCAGTGGAGTTGAAGGGCGCCTCGATCTGAATGGGTTGTTGCGTGCTGAAGTGGCGACTCGTGAAGTCCCCCACGGAGGCAGCGATGAGCCGAAGGAGAATCGAGATGTTCCAGTACCGAATCGCCCTTGCACAGATGCATCGGGGCGCCTCCGAGCGGGAGATCGCGCGAAGTCATTGCATGGGCCGCCACAAGCTGGCGGACCTGCACGCGTTGGCCGAGCAGCATGGCTGGCTCGACGCGCCTGGCCTTGGACAATGCAGTCTGGGTTCCCAGTTTCCTCACAAAGAACCGCGAACGGCGAACGCCGGATCGCGCGTGAAGCGATCATCGAACCTCGTCAACCACATTTTGCAGACGGCCGATCGAGAGGGGCTGGCCGTCAGGCGGGCACTTCAGCTTGACGAGATGGACAACGTCTCGGAAGGACGAGATGTTTCGTGCTGACATTCGGGAAGAATGCGAGCGAGTGCGCGCGGCGGCCGGAGATTCACCGAGGCCTGCGACCGCCCGGCGCCCCTCCACCCACCAACTGGCGGTTCAAGACTGGCTGCGGCTGTTCGAGTTTTCACGGTGAACGACGGCGGTCACGAAAAGCTGGCTTCGCCCCCTGTCCGATGTGCGACCGGTCTGCCTCGGAACCTACCTCCGATGGCAGGCGACATGCAGGGCCAGGGCTGGGTCAGCAGTGTCACAGTTACCGGGCACAGAAAGGCCGGCAGAGCATATGCGCGCCGCAGCCATGCGCATTGACGCCGTTGAGCAGGTCCGGACGCGGCATGTGAGCGCGCGGGGTAAAGGTCGTTCCGGTGCAGGCAACCAGTTCGACTTGCGCTCCTTGCTGGGTGCATCACGCTGGACATGCAGTGCCAGACCCCATCGGCATCGGGCTTCACGCCAGGCGTCCTGTTGCCGAATCCGTTGGTGTACATGCACTTGCCATGTCGGGTTGCACTGGCGAACGGGTACCAGCGGCTCCGGCATGGCGGGCACTGCGCCTCGCGCAGGGCCTTGGCGGCAGCCTGTCGACGCGAGCGACGCATCCGTCGGAGCCGATGCCGCATTCCCGGCGACCTCCAGGCGCTTCAAAGGGTTGCGTGGTTATCAGGAAAGCCCGAAGCCCAGGCGCTTCAGGGCCGCCTGCAGCAGATGGCGTCCGGACATGGCGTCCGGCCCGCGCACCCGGGCCGCGGCAGGCGCGGTCCAGCCCGCCTCCGGCATGCGTTGGCCGCGCTGGAAGGTTTTCATGCGTTCGTCGAATTCCGCATAGCCCGACGCGGCCGGCGCGGCATAGGTATCCCGATGCAACACCATGGCCTGGGGCAGTCGCGGCTTCACTGCGCTGTCGACGGCCGGGTCGGGATAGCCGATCGAGAGGCCGAAGACCGCGAAACATTCCGGTGGCAGGCGGAGCTCCTGCGCCACGGCTTCCGGCTGGTTGCGCATGGCGCCGATGTAGCAGCAGCCCAGCCCCAGCGATTCGAGGGCAACCACCATGTTCTGCGCGGCCAGGGCCGCATCGGCCACCCCGACCACCAGGCTCTCGAGATAGCCGAGCCCATCCCCGGGCAGGCCCCGGGCGGTGCCCAGCCCGCGCAGGCGCGACAGATCGGCGAGGAACACCAGCAGCAACGGCGCCTCGGCCACGTGGCCCTGGCGACCGGCGAGTGCGGCCAGGCGGGCCTTGCGCGCCGCGTCTTCGACGGCGACCACACTCCAGGCCTGCAAATGCGACGAGGTGGAGGCCGACTGGCCCGCCGCCACCAGCGTCTGCAGCAAATCCGCGGGCAGTGGCCTGTCGCTGTAGGCGCGTACCGACCGGTGCGCCAGCAGCGACTCGAGCACGGCGTTCGGCCGCGCAGCCGGGGCCGTCGGGGCCAGCGCATCGGACGACGCAAGCCCATAGCGCGCGGCGACCGCCTGCCACCAGTGACGCTCCGCGGAGAGATCGGCGCTCATTGGGCAACCTCCGCGCTGCGCGCTGCGGTGCGAGCTTGCTTGGGGCGGCCCGGCGCGGCGCTCATGCCAGCGGCCGCACGACGGACTGGCTGCGCCAGTAGTCGTACAGCGTCTCCGGGCTGTTCACGCCGCCGCCTGTGCCGCTGCGGTTCACGCCGCCGTAGGGCACGCCGTGCGGGAACAGGTTGTGGGCGTTGATCCAGCTGTTGCCGGCCACCATGGCTTCGGCCACGCGCGAAGCTCGGCCCAGGTCGCTGCTCCACACGCTGTTGGCCAAGCCATAGTCGGTGTCGTTGGCCATCTCGACGGCCTGCCGCTCGTCCCTGAACGGGGCCAGGAAAGCCACCGGGCCAAAGACCTCTTCACGCGCGGCGACGTTCTTCAAGTCGCCGGCCATCAACGTGGGTCTCACGTAGAAGCCGTCGTATCCGGGCACGCTCGCCCTGCCGCCGGGCAGCAGCATTTCTGCCCCTTCGCTCTGGCCGAAGCGGTCGTAGATCTTCTCGTGCACCAGCCAGCGTGTCGCGTCGCAGCAGACCTGCCCGCTGTGGGTGGTGATCGCCACCGCCAGCTTGCGCGCGGTGTCTTCCACGTCCACATCGTCGAACACCACCGCGGCGCCCTTGCCGCCGAGCTCGAGCTTGCAGGGGATCAGATTGCGACCGCAGGCCGCGCCCACCAGTTGCCCCACCTCGGGCGAGCCGGTGAACGAAAACCGCTTCAGGCCCGGATGCGCCGACAGCGCGGCGCCGGCCCGGTCGCCCATGCCGGTGACGATGTTGATCACGCCATCGGGAAAGCCGATCTCGCGCGCGAGCCGCGCCAGGTAGATGGCAGAGAGCGGCGTGTCTTCCGCGGGCTTGATCACCACCGTGTTGCCCGCCGCGAGCGCGGGCGAAACGCCCCAGCCGATCAGCAGGAACGGGAAGTTCCATGGAAAGATGAAGCCGCACGGCCCCCAGGCCCTGCGGAAGGTCCAGGCCTCGTGGCCCTGCACCGCCAGCGTGCTGCGGCGCTGCAAGTGCAGGGCCATGGTGTTGAAGTAGCGGAGCGTGTCGACGCAGACCTGAACATCGGCCGCGGCCTGCGCCAGGATCTTGCCTGCGTCCAGCGCCTCGATCTGCGCAATGACAGGTTTGCGCCGCTCGATCTCGTCGGCCAGGCGGTGCAGCCAGACGGCGCGTTCGTTCGCCGGCAGGCCCGACCACGCCGGAAAGGCCCTGGCCGCGGCACGTACGGCCAGGTCGACATCGGCCGCCTGCATGGCGACCACCTGGGCCAGCGGCAGGCCGGTGCCCGGGTCGAGCGTGGTGAAGGTCTGGCCATCGAGGCCAGGCACGTCCTGCCCGCCCACCACGGCCGCGATGGGGCTGGCGGACAGGAACTGCGCGACCTCGGGCAGCATGTCAAACGAAGAGACGGGAGCTTTCATGGAACGTGTCCTCAAGGAAGAATCCTGGCTAGCTGAACGCGACTTCGGCCTTGCCGAAGCCGATGAAATCGACGGTCACGGTTTGCCCGGGCCCGGCACGATTGAGTCCGGTGTAGGTGCCGGTGGTGACCACCTGGCCCGGCTGGATTCCGCCTGCGCTGCGCAACAGGTTGACCAGCTCGACCGTGCGCAGCATCGGGTCGCCGGTGGGATGGCCCCCGACGCTGCGCACGATCTCCTTGCCGTCGATGCACAGCGTGACTTCGAGCTTCGAAAGATCGTGTGCGCGCCAATCGGCGGGCGTCTCGCCCACCACGAAGGCGCCGTTCGACACGCAATCGGCGATGCGGTCGAGCAGCGGCGCGGCGCCATAGTCGGCGAAGCGCGAATCAACGACTTCGATGGCCGCGACGGCGGTGGCCGCATCGGCCACTTCGGCAGGGCTGTAGGCCGCGGCGCGCGCCGGCAAGCCCCGATCGAAACGGAAGGCGATTTCGGCTTCCACCGCGAGCAAGGGCACGAGCGACGACGGCAGGCGGGCCGGGCTGGCCAACAGCCGCGAACCGAGAATGACGCCGCGCGCCAGTTGGCCCCCGACAGGCGCGGCCACTTTCCAGCCGCCCACGCGTTCCTCGAGCCGGGCCACCGTGGCGTCCTGGATGGCATGGGCGTCGGCCAGCGTTGTCGGAGCGATGGCCGCGTCGAAAGGCGCGATGCGCTGGCCGCTCGCGCGTGCCTGCACGAGCTGGCGCGTGGCCGCCTCGAGCGCCTGGGGTGTGATGGTCATGTCCGGTTCCTGTGCTTGCTCAAATCAATGACTTCAATGACGTGATCGGTTGGCACCATGCGGCGGCGCGCGATGGCTGCCGGGCGCGTGGCAATCGGTTTCAGGCGACCGTGCGAATCGGCTGGCCGTCCAGGTAGGCCAGCGCGTTCTCCACGAGTTGCTGGTAGAAGTCGCCAAAAACCTCGGCGGTGCCGTAGCCGTAGTGCGGTGTGAGCACCGTGTTGCGGCAGGCCGCCAGCGGCGAGCCGGCCGGGAGCGGTTCGCGGTGGTGGACATCGAGCGCGGCGAACAGGCGCCCGCCTTGTACGGCCTCGGTCAGCGCGGCCTCGTCGACCAGGCCGGCGCGCGAGGTGTTGACCAGGATCGCGCCCGGCTTCATCGCCGCGAGCTCGGCCCGCCCCACGATGCCGCGCGTGCGGTCGGACAGCACCAGGTGCAGGCTGACCACGTCCGAGCCGGCCAGCAGTTGCGCCTTGTCGCACAGGGTGGCACCGGCAGCCTGGGCGGCCTCGGCGGTCATGTTCTGGCTCCAGGCCTGCACCTTCATGCCGAGCGCGCGGCCATAGCCCGCCATGCGCGAGCCGATGTTGCCCAGGCCCATCACGCCCAAGGTCTTGCCGGCCAGCAGCATGCCGGCCCGCGTGCCCTGCTGGAAGCGGCCGGCGCGCGCCGCCGCGTCTCCGGCGGGCACGTCGCGGGCGATGGCCAGCATCAAGGCCAGTGCCATTTCGGCCGTCGATTCCGCGCCGGGCCCGGTGCCGGTGGTGCAGACGACGATGCCGTGCTTCACCATGCCGGCGATGTCGACCAGCGCCCCGCGCGAGCCGGTGAGCGCGAACATGCGCAGACGCGGCAGGCGCTCGACCAGCGTCATCGGGAACGGCGTGCGTTCGCGCATCGCCAGCACGATGTCGAAGGCGGCCAGTGCCTGGGCGGCTTCGTCCTGGCTGGCGAAGGGTCTGTCGAAGAACACCACCTCGGCGCGCGCCTTCAGGGCGGTCCAGTCGGCGCTGCCGGCGGCGGCGTTCTGCCAGTCATCGAGGACGGCGATGCGCACGTCGGATTGGTTGGCAAGGGTCATGGCATCACGCTCCACGTCCGAGATTGCGGGCGAACAGGTCCATCAGCTTGTCCCAGGTGGCCTCGGAGGCGACGGGGTTGTAGTCGGGCCGGGCGGCGAAGCAGTAGCCGTGGTGTGTGCCCGGCACCACCTCCACCTCGTGGCGCACGCCGGCCTTCTCGAGCGCGGCCTTGAGATCGGGCGCCACATGGGCGGGCACGCTCGGGTCGACTTCGGCGAAGCCGGCGTACAGCTCGCCCTGGATCTGCGCGGCCAGCAGGTGCGGCGAATCGGGCTTGTCGGTCACCATGTCGACGCCGTAGAGCGAGGCCACGGCCCGCACGCGGCTGAAGCGTGCGGCGACGGTGGTGACGAAGGGCCCGCTCATGCAGTGACCCACGCAGCCGATCGGGCCAGGGCTCACTTGCTCCTGCGCGTCGAGGAAGGCGATCATGCCGCCCGTGTCGTCGACCACCTCGGCGTTGGACAGGCTGCGCATCGCGCCGCGAATCAGCACCGACATCGCCTCGGTGCGGCGCGACACGTCGAAACGCAGCGTGCCCAGGCGGTAGTAGAGGTCGGGCAGCAGGCAGTAGTAGCCGTGCTTGGCCATGCGCCGGGCCATGTTGCGCAGCTCTTCGCGAAAGCCGGGCGCGTCCATGTAGAGGATGACCGCGGGATACGGCCCAGGCGCCGACGGGCAGGCCGCGAAGACTGGCATGCTGCCGTACTTGGTCGGGATGAGTGCGTCCCTCTCGATCATCGCGCGGCTCCCGCGGTGGCCAGCGCGGCGGCCTCGGTGCCGCCGTAGGGCACGGTGGCGGTCCAGTTGTCGAGCATCTGCCGGGCGCCGGAAACGATCACCTCGTTGATCCACACGTACTTCATGAAGTGTTCGCGCACGCGTTTGCCCGATGCGACGATGCGCCGCGTGGCGTCGGCCACGGCGGCCTTGACCTCGGGGTGGTCGGCGCGGCCGGGGTGGCCCATGTCCTGCGCCAGGTCGAGCATGCCGAAGCTCAGATAGTCCACGCCTTCGATGGCGGCCAGCTCGCCGGCCAGTGCCAGGCCGGCGCGGCTTTCCAGCATCAGGCAGACCGACACGGCATCGTTGCAGGCCTGCATGTAGGTCGTGCGATCCCCGATGCGCATGCCGTGCTCGGGCCGGCCGGCACCGAACGACCGGGCGCCGATCGGCCCGAAGTAGGCGGCGTTGACCACCTGCCGCGCGTCTTTCAGGGTTTCGATGTGCGGCGCCACGATACCCTTCACGCCGCGGTCCATGAACCGCGTGATCGTGCCTGCCGACAGGTCGGGCACGCGCGCGATCAGCGTGAGCCGGTGGCGTTCCGCCGCCATGCACGCGGCTTCGATGTCGCGCCCGTCGAAGCAGCCGTGTTCGCCGTCGATGTAGATGAACTGCAGGTCGGCGGCGCTGAGCACCTCGATCACCGTGGGCGCGGGAAAGGTCAGGTGCACGCCGCGGATCGCATCGCCCGAGGCTGCTGCCCGCTTGACGTGGTTGGGAATCTTCAGCGGGTCGATGTGGAAGGTGTCGTTGTTCATACGGGTGTGGCCTGGGCCATCTTGACGAGGTCGGGTGGAAAGAGTTCGGGCAGCTTGGCGATGACGGGCGCGCAGGCCTTGCGGAAGGATTCGGCGTCCGGGTCGAGCGTGACCTGCATGCCCTGGGCCTTGAGGAAGGCGTAGGCCTCCAACTCGTCCTTCTGGGTGTAGTCGCGCAGGTAGTTGTCGGCCTCCGTGGCCGCGGCCAGGAAAGCGGCCTTTTCGTCGGGGTTCAGGCTGGCGAAGAATTTCGGGTTGGCGATGGTGTAGCCGGTGGTCAGCACGTGGTCGGTCTTGGTGACGAACTTCTGCACCTCGTAGTACTTGTTCGACTTGACCACCGAAGGCGGCGTGTCCTGCCCGTCGGCCACACCCTGGCGCAGCGCAAGGTAGAGCTCGCTCAGGTCCACCGCCACGGTGGACGCGCCCATGGCCTGCATCATCGCGATGTAGGCCTTGGAGACCGGCACCCGCATCTTCAGGTCCTGCAGGTCCTTGGCCGAAGTGACGGCGCGCTTGTTGTTGGTGATGCAGCGGAAGCCCAGGTCGGTCCAGCCGGTGAGCACGAAGCCCTTGTCCATGCAGCGCCTGGCCAACTCGGCGCCGAACGCACCGCCAAACGCGCCATAGGCCTGGGCCCGGCTCTTCCACAGGAAGGGCGCGTCGGTGATCGCCAGCTCCGGCACCCAGTTGCTCAGGCCGACGCCGATCGCGCCCATCTCCAGCGCGCCGCTGCGCACGGCCTGCCCGGTGTCGCGTTCGTTGCCCATCTGCGCATTGGGAAAGATCTGCACCTGGATCTTGCCGCCGGTCCTGGCCTCGATGCCTTTCTTGAACTGCTCGGCCCAGAGGTGCCAGCCGTGCATCAGCGGTGCGGTGTGGGCAAAGCGGATGCGCTTGGTGGTGGCCTGCGCAGCGGCTGGAAAGGGCAGCGCGGCGGCCAGCGCGGTGCCGGCGGCGGCGCCGAGCAGATGGCGGCGCACGCGGCTGGCGAGCGCCTGGGTGGGGTTGAAGGCGTTCAACTTGTCTCCTTGGTGGTCTTAGCTCTTGAATCCGAGCAGGTGCGGAAGAAAGGTGGTGATGGCCGGGAAGAACATCACCAGCAACAGCCCGGCCAGCAGCACCGACAGGTACAGCATCATGGGTTTGGTGGCGAGTTCGACCTTCGCCCCGCAGATCGCGCAGGCGACGTACAGCGCAATGCCGATCGGCGGCAGGATGACGCCCAGGCCGAACGACTGCGCCATCACGATGCCGTAGTGCAGCGGGTCGATGCCGAGCTGCTGCGCCACTGGCAGCAACAGCGGCGCGAGGATCACGATCGTGACGAAACTTTCCAGCAGCGCACCCAGCATCACGGTGATGATGATCACCGCCGGCAGGAAGGTGGCTGCGCCCAGGCCGGCGACGAAGCCGGCGATGGCGGTGGTCACGCCTTCGAGCGTCAGCGCCCACGAGAAGATGGTGGCCGCACTGACCGTGAAGAACACCATGCCGTTGAGCAGCGAGGCCTGGGTCAGGATCTCCCAGAAGCTCTTGCGGTTGATGTTGCGGTTGATGAGGCCCAGGCCCAGCGCGTACAGCACGGCGAAGGTCGACACCTCGGTCGGCGTGCCGATGCCGCCGACGATTCCGCCGATGAGGATGGCCGGCATCATCAGCGGCAGCAGCGCCTTGCGGCCCTTCTCGACCACCACCCTGGCGGGCGCCCGGGGAATCGGCGTCCAGCGGGCCGAGCCGGCGCGCAGCCGCACCACCAGCATCAGGCACAGGCCCATGGTGGCCGCGGGGATCAGCCCCGCGATGAACAGCGCGCCGGTCGAGATCGACGTGGCCGAGCCCAGCAGGATGAGCGCGATGCTTGGCGGCACGGATTCGGCCATGGCGGCCGAGGCCGCGAGCAGCGCGGCGCGTTCTTCCGGCGCATAGCCATGGGCCTGCAGTTTCTTGTTCATCGGCAGGCCGACCATCGCCATGTCGGCCGCCTTCGAGCCCGAGATGCAAGACGAGATGTAGACCCCGAGGATCATCACCTGCAACAGCCCGCCCTTCAGATGGCCGATCAGCGCACCGATGAATTCGACGATGTTCAGCCCGACGTCGGCCCGGTCCATGATGAAACCGGCCAGGATGAAAAACGGCAGGGCCAGGAAGATGAAGCCACCCGAGCCGCGCTGTGCGTTGACCACCACCGACACCATGTCGGCCGAGCCCATGGCCTGCACGCAGGCGATGCCGATCACCGCCAGCACGAAGCCGACCGGCACGCCAATGGCCGTCAGGCCGAAGAACATCAGGAACAGAAGCGCATACAGCACACTCGGGTTGGCGCCCAGGAACGCGCTGCCTGCCAGGAAGGCGAGGATCGGCAGCCCCACCAGGGCGGTGGCGGCCAGCCGGGTCCGCCAGCTGCGCGCCAGCAGCGACGCACCGGCATGCAGCACGAAGAGAAACGCACCGGCGGTGATGGGCAGCGTCATCCACGCGTACGAGATGTCGAGCAGCACGGTCTTTTCCTGCATCGTGGCCAGCAGCAGCGGCACCGAATAGCCGCCGATCAGCAGCGACACCAGCACCACGGTCCACTCGGCCGCGCCGCGCAGGATCTCCTGCCACTGTGCCGGCAGCCGGTCGACCAGCAGGTTGATGGCGATGAACTGACCGCGGCTGTAGGCCACTGCACCGCCGAGGAAGGCCAGCGTGACGAGGAACAACGGCGAAAGTTCGTCGATGCCCATCAGGGCCGACGAATGGAAGATCGCGCGGGCCATGGTGCCGGCGAACACCAGCAGCACCTGCAGCACCAGGGTCACGTTCAGCAGCCACAGCACGCCGCGGTCGACCCGCTTCATCCACGGCGGCAGCAGGTCCTGGTGGCGGGCCGCCTGGCTATTGGCCACGTGGGCCGACGGTACGGCCTCGGCGTCCGCGGGCTGGGCGGCGGCTGCAAACGTGCGGTCGCCATATGCCGGCGCCACCAGGGCGCCTTCCAGCTTGTTCATCTTTGTCTCCTCGTGCACCGAACGTTGGCGCTGCAGCTTCCTGCGTGCGCCTCCTTGGGGATCCGCTTCAAGGCCTCTGCGGGCCTGGGACGAATATTGACCTCTCATTCATATAAAAAAAAGTCAATTCTTGGAGGGGGTAACAATAGAATATTTCGATCATGAACGTCACCCTGGACCAGCTCAAGGCCTTCGAGCGGATCGTGCGCCTGGGCACATTCCATGCCGCGGCGATGGACTTGCATCTGACGCAGCCCAGCGTGTCGACCCGTATCAAGGAACTGGAGAGCGCGCTGAACGTGCAGCTGTTCGTGCGCAATGGCCCGCGCATCAGCATGACGGCCGAAGGCCATGCACTGATCGAATACGCGGACCGCACGCTCGGCACGGTGGGCGAAATCGTGCAGCGCTTCCGCACGCGGGACCCGCTGAAGGGCCTCCTGCGGCTCGGCATGAACGAGAGCTTCGCCATGATCTCGGTGCTCGACCTGGTGCGTCGGCTGGAGCACTACTACCCTGCGATCCGCACCTCGATCTTCGTCGGCGACACGGGCACGGTGAGCCAGATGCTCAACGAGCAGAAACTGGACATCGCCATCGTCTCCGATCCGAACGTCGACGCGCACGTGACGCAGCAAAGCCTGGGCAAGAACCATTTCGGCTGGTTCGCCCATTCCAGCTTCGCGATGACGCGCGAAACCTACACGCCGGCAGATCTCTGCGCGCTGCACCTGTTCATCAGCCCGCCCACTGCGCGGCTGCATGCCACGGCAACGAACTGGTTCGCCAGCGCACAGGTGACGCCGGAACGGGTCAGTACCTGCAATTCGCTGTGGGTGACGGTGCAAACCGTGCTGCAGGGGCTGGGCGTGGGGCTGCTGCCCATTCGCGTCATGCAGGCCGAACTGGAGTCTTTCCGCGTCAAGCGCCTGCCGGTCAAGCCCGAGATCGAACCCCACAACGTCTCGATTTGCTATCAGACCAGCGAATTCGGCCCCGGGCTGAGGACCCTGGTGGACCTGACCCGGGAACTGATCGAACACCACAAGCTTTTCCTGGGCGACGTGGCCTGACAGCCTGCTGAAATCTCCCCGCCAGTCGGCGCGTGACAGCCCACTGGCGCAGGCAGTTGATTACGGGCCCTGGTCTGCAGTGAGGTGCCCGCCGTTTTTTGTCTTCCCCTCGACGACGCGGTACACAGTCGTCTACGGGCCCGCCATCCGCCATCAGCCCGAGGGCTTCTTGCTCCGCCACGACGTGCGCTCCACCGGTAAGACCCCTGGTGTGGCGCCTGCTACCGCTGGCTGGGAACGCGGAACTTCGGCGTCGGCGTCCGACGCGCCGCAAGGCCCCAGGACGATTCAGTTCAGCTTGATGTCGTAGGTCTTCACGATGGCTGCATTGCGGTCGTATTCTTCGCGCACCGCCTGCCCCAGCTTGTCGACAGGCTGGGCTTCGATGGGGTCGAAGCCGTTGGCCAGCAGGCGCTGCTTCACGGCCGGCAAAGCGCCGATACGGGCCAAGGCAGCGTGGATTTTCTGGACGAGTTCAGGAGCCATCTTGCTGCTTGCGATCACCCCCATCCAGTTGCCGAACACCAGATCCGGGTAGCCCAGTTCCGTCATGGTCGGCACATTGGGCAATTGCGGCGAGCGCGCTTTCGATGCCACGGCGAACACCTTGAGCTTTCCACTGTCGATCAGCGACTTGGAGGTGGTGAGTCCGTCGAACATGAGAGGGATGCGGCCCGCCATCACGTCCACCAGCGCCGGGGGCGAGCCGGGGTAGGGCACGTGCTGCAGGTCCAGCCCCGCCTCCTTGCTGAACATCAGTCCCGCGTATTGCGAGCTGGTTCCGGGGCTGTACGAGGCAAAGCCGAACTGGCCCGGCTTGCCCTTGAGGTAGGCCACCAGTCCCTTCACGTCCGACGCGGGCAGCGTGGGCGAGCCCACGAGCACGGACGTGCCCTTGGCCACGGCGGCGATGGGCTTCACGTCCTTCAGCGGGTCGAAGCCGCCCTTGAGCACCAGGGGCACTTCGGTGAGGACGTTGCTCGCACACACCACCAGCGTCAGGCCGTCCGCCGGCTGCGACAGCATGTACTTGATGGCGATCGCGCCGCCCGCGCCGGGCCTGTTTTCCACCACCACGGTCTGGCCGGTTTCCGCCGCGAGGGCATCGCTCACCAGCCGTGCGAACACGTCGGCCGAGCCGCCCGCCGGCCCCGTCACGACCAGATGGATGGGCTTGTCGACCCAGGCAGAGGCGTTGACGGCAAAAGCGCTCGGCGCGGCCAGCAAAGCACAGGCGGCAGCGGCCAGCGCGTGGCGGCGGCTGATGGCGAAATGGGGCATGGGTGTCTCGTGTCGTAGTGTTTTCGAAGGGCCGGATCTTCGCCCCGCTGTCCGGACACCGCTTTGCTTAACGTGCCATTCACTTCGCTTTTCACGCCAACGGCCTGCGTCCCAGGTTCGCAAGTCGATATCCCGAAATTACAGAGCCAGTGTGTGTGCCGAACTTCGTTGCCGTCGACTGCTGTGCCTGTCTCCCCATCCGTACCGTGTACGTGAGGTGGGTGCTTGACTCCGCTACGTCACCTCGCGCCGGGTGACGTCAGCCGTAGAACGGCGAGTTCAGCCCGTCCGACAAGGCCGACGAGAGTCGTGCGATGGGGCGAGGACACAACTTGGCGCGTTGGCGGCTCATTGCAGCGCTACTCGTTGACCAGCCGCCTGGCTCGCAGGAGCGACCGGCGTCATGGTCTCGCGCACCAGTTGCGCATAGGCATTGGCGGCGGGTGACAAGGTGCGGGCAGCCAGCGTCACCAGGCTGTAGCGGGTCAGCATGTTGGCCTGGCCTTCGATGACCACGGGCAGCAATGCCGCGGCCTTGCCGGCTGCCACGCTGGCCACCGGTATCAGGATCAGAGCGTCCGCCTCCAGTGCCAGGTGCCGCAGGGTTTCGGAATCGTCGCAAGCCACGTTGAAGAAGGCGCGGTCTGTCCGGCTGGACAGGCTGTCGAAGTGCGTCGTGACAATGCCCGGCAGGTTCGGGCTTGCGATCGGAAAGTCCATCGCCCGGTCGACCGTCACCCGCTTCAGCTTCAGGAGCGGATGCCTGGCGCGCACGAAGAAAGCCACTGGCGTATTGGGGAGTCGCTCGATCTTCAAGCCCGGTTGCTTGACCAGGTCGCGCGTGTCGGCAATGAACAGGTCGATCTGGCGACGCTGGAGCCGCTCGCACAGCGTGATCGTGTCAGCGACCTCGACACGTGCCGTGAGTTGAGGGTATTGGCGGGTCAGCTGTGCCAGCGCCGCCCGGCCCGGCGTGGCGGCCGCGAAGGGCCCGAGGCCGACATGCAGGCTCCCCATCAGCAACCCGTCCAGCTTCAGCACGTCGCGCTGGATCTGAGCCGCATTGGCCAGCATTTCGCGCGCACGCGCCAGCACCAGTTCACCCGCTGCGGTAAAGCGCACCGTGCCGTAGGCCCGGTCGACGAGGCGGGTCTTCAGGCTCTCTTCCAGGTTTTCGATGCTGCGCGACAGCGCGGGCTGAGAGAGGTGGCTGGCCTCGGCTGCACCGCCGAAGCTGCCGCGCTCGGCAAGGGCCACGAGGTGTCGAAGCTGGCGCAGCTGCATTTTGCGAAATAGGTAAAAAGGAGAAGCATATTTTGCATTGGACAGTTATTTGTGCACTGCAGAAAATTCAGCCATTCAACACCCCGCAACAGAAAGAATCGACGTGAAATTCACACTGCACCGTTCGACGGAGACAACCCCCAGGATCAAGCCGTCAGGCACCCCATGGTTGGCCACGGCAGTCGCCGTTGCATGCGCCCTGAGCGCCTCGCTTGCCTTCGCGCAAGGCGCATCCAGCCCGGCGGAGCCGGCCACGCTCAAGGCCAACGCCGACATGGCGAAGACCTTGCCTTTCAACAACCGGCAGGACTTCGACGACGCGATGCGCGGCTTCATCGGCACGGTGCCCGACGCACTCGTGCCCGGCACCGGAACGCGCCCGGTCTTCAGCATGAAGCCCTACGAATTCCTCAAGAGCAGCGAGGCGGCCGATACCGTCAACCCGAGCTTGTGGCGCCAGGCGCAGCTCAACGCGATCCACGGCCTGTTCAAGGTGACCGACCGCGTCTACCAGGTGCGCGGCTTCGACATCGCGAACATGACCATCATCGAGGGCAACACCTCGCTGATCATCATCGACCCGTTGCTCACTGCCGAATCAGCACGCGTCGCGCTCGACCTCTACTACCAGCATCGGCCGAGGAAGCCGGTGGGCACGGTGATCTACACGCATGGCCATGGCGACCACTTCGGCGGCGTGAAGGGCGTCACGACCGATGCGGACGTGGCCGCCGGCAAGGTACAGGTCATCGCGCCGGGTGGCTTCATGGAAACCGCCGTGGCAGAGAACATCCTCGCCGGCAATGCCATGAGCCGCCGCGCGCAATACCAGTTCGGCTCGCTGCTGCCGCCGGGCCCGCGCGGCCAGGTCGACACCGGCCTCGGCAAGGCGCTGGCGCGCGGCAGCATCACGCTGATCGCGCCGACATCGACCATCGACAAGCCCACGGAACGTCGCACTATCGACGGCGTGGAGGTGGTGTTCCAGCTCGTGCCAGGTTCCGAGGCGCCGTCGGAAATGCTGATGTACCTGCCGCAGTTCCGCGTGCTCAACATGGCGGAGGACGTGACGCACACCATGCACAACCTCTACACCATCCGCGGCGCCGAAGTGCGCGACGGCAACCTGTGGGCCAAGTACATCGACGATGCCCGCGTGACCTGGGGCGACAAGACCGACTTCCTTATCGCCCAGCACCATTGGCCGACCGCGGGGCAGGGCCGCATCGTCGAGCTGATGAAGAAGCAGCGCGACATGTACAAGTTCATCAACGACCAGTCGCTGCGCCTGCTGAACCAGGGCTACACCGGGCAGGAGATCGCGGAGACGCTGAAGATGCCCGCGAGCCTGGAGCAGGAATGGTCGACGCGCGGCTACTACGGCACGCTGCGCCACAACGCCAAGGCTGTCTACCAGAAGTACCTGGGTTGGTATGACGCGAACCCGGCCAACCTCAACCCGCTGCCGCCGGTCGACTACGCCCGCAAGACGATCCAGTACATGGGCGGCGCCGACGCGGTGGTCGCGCGGGCGCGCGACGACTTTGCGAAGGGCGAGTACCGCTGGGTCGCGAGCGCGATGAACCAGGTCGTGTACGCCGACCCGGCCAACAAGGCGGCGCGCGAACTGGGCGCCAACGCGCTGGAGCAGCTCGGCTATCAATCCGAGGCCGGTACCTGGCGCAGCGCCTACCTCGTGGGTGCGATGGAACTGCGCACCGGCGTGCCGAAGATCAGCGGCGGCAGCAGCGTCAACGCGGACACGCTGAAGGCGGTGAGCAACGACCTGTTCTTCGACTTCCTCGGCGTGCGCCTCGACGCCACCAAGGCCGAAGGCAAGTCGATGGTGATCAACTGGAACTTCACCGACTCGAAGCAGACCTTCGTACTGACCCTGGAGAACTCGGCGCTGACGCACTTGAGCAGTCGCCAGGATGCCGGCGCCGATGCCACGGTGACGCTAGCGCGCGCCACGCTCGACGCCATCACCTTGAAGCAGACGACCTTCCCCGAGGCCGTGCAGGCCGGGCTGGTGAAGATCGACGGCAACCGGGCCAAGCTGGGCGAGTTGCTCGGCATGCTGGACACCTTCGATCCGATGTTCAAGGTGGTCGAACCGCGCGTGGCAGTGGACTGATCGCGCGTCTTCCCTGGGACGGCTGGGGGGCGGGAAATCCCTCCCGCCTCGGCGCTTGAATCGCAGGTGATTCTTTTGATAATCCGCATTAGCAATTTAGTAATGCGAATTAGCAACCAGATTTTCCTGCTTTACGCTCTCCATGCCATCCACCCGTCGCCTGACCCAGCACGACATTGCCAAGCTCGCCGGCGTGAGCCAGGCGACCGTGTCCCTGGTGCTCAACGGCGCGGAAAACGCGCTCGCGCGGATTCCGCCGGCAACGCGTGAGCGGGTGCAGAACATCATTCGCGAGACCGGCTACGTGCCGGACCCGATCGCCCGCCGCATGGCCAAGGGCTCGAACCGGATCCTCGCCGTGTTCACCTACGAACCGGCTTTTCCAAGCGCGCATTCCGACTTCTTCCTCCCCTTCCTGTTCGGCATCGAGGAAGAGGCGCAGGCCCGCGGCTATGACCTGCTGATGCTGACCGGCGCAGGGCAGGGCGCACAGCGCAAGATATTCGCCGAGGAGAGCCGGCTGCGCATCGCCGACGGCTGCATCGTGCTGGGCAAGACCTTCGATGCGGCGGAACTGGCGCGGCTGGTGGCAGGCGACTACCCCTTCGTGGCCATCGGCCGGCGCGAGGCTGCCGGCGGCCCGGTGCCCTTTGTCGGCGGCGACTATGCGACCGCCACCGGCGCGCTGGTGCAGCAGGCGCGCGAACTGGGGCATCGGCGGCTGGCCTATCTCGGGCACACGGGCCCCGCCGAATCGATGGCCGACCGATGGCAGGGCTTTTCCGCCGCGCTCGGCGCCGACCTGCACCTGGCCCTGCACTTGCCCGACGTCCCGGCAGGCGATGACGACCTGCTCGATGCGCTGCTGGCCAGTGGCGCCACCGTGGCCTTCTGCGTCGAGCTGGTCGATGCCGTGCGGCTGGAACGCGCGGCCCGCGCGCGCGGATTGGGCCTGCCGGCCGACTTCTCGGTGATCGCCATGGGCTCGCACATCCGCACCGAGGGCAGCGGCACGCGCTTCGCGTCCTTCGCCATCCCGCGCGAGGAGATGGCCCGGCAGGCGACGGCCATGCTCGTGCGAATGGTGGAAGGCCCCGCGCAAAAGGCCGCGCAGCAATTGCTGCTGCCGTGTGAGCCGATCCGCGGCGAGACCCTCGGCCCGGCGAAGTCGCACCCGGAAAAGCCAGTTGAACGCGCCGATGCGGGCGAGACGACTTCCAAGGCGCCAGGCGCCATCCATTTCCCCAAACAATGAACATGCAAGAACTGAAGACAGACATCCTCGTGGTCGGCGGCGGCCTCGGTGGCGTGGCCGCGGCGCTCGGCGCGCTGGCGCTCGGCCGTAGCGTGGTGATGAGCGAGGAATACGACTGGATCGGCGGTCAACTCACCAGCCAGGCGGTGCCGCCGGACGAGCACACCTGGGTCGAGCGCTTCGGTGTCACGCGCCGCTATCGCGCTTTGCGCAACGGCATCCGGCGCCACTATCGCGATCACTATCCGCTCACCGAGGGCGCGCGCGCTTGGGACGAACTGAACCCCGGCGCCGGATGGGTCAGCCGAATCTGCGCCGAGCCGCGCGTGGGCCTGGCCGTGCTGGAAGCCATGCTGGCACCTTACCGCGCCGGTGGCCTGCTGACGGTGCTCCAGCCGTACCGTCCAGTGGCCGCGGACACACATGGCGACGCCCTCCGCGCCGTGACACTGCGCCATCGCGACACCGGCCATGAAGTCACCGTGCAAGCCGCCTTCGTCATCGACGCCACCGAACTCGGCGACCTGCTGCCGCTCACCGGCACAGAGTACGTGAAAGGCTTCGAAAGCCAGGCCGACACCGGCGAGCCCAGCGCGCCGGCTACCGCGCAGCCCGACAACGTGCAGGCGGTGTCGATCTGCTTCGCCGTCGATCACGTGGACGGCGACCACGCGCTCGACAAGCCGCGCAACTACGACCATTGGCGTGCTGTCCAGCCGCACTTCTGGGGCGGGCCGCTGCTCGGCTTCAAGGCGCCGCTGCCGCGCACGCTGGAAATCGTCGAGCGTTCCTTCACGCCCAACCCCGATGACGATCCGCTGCTGGTGGACGCCGACCAGCGCAAGGGCGGCGGCGACATGAACCTGTGGACTTTCCGCCGCATCGCGGCGCGGCGCAACTTCGTGCCGGGCGCGTATGCCTCGGACATCTGCCTGGTCAACTGGCCCATGATCGACTACATGGAGGGCTCGATCCTCGATGTGACGGAGGCCGAGAAGGCGCATCACCTGGCGCGCGCGGCGGAGCTGTCCTATTCGGTCTTCCACTGGCTGCAGACCGAAGCGCCGCGCGAGGACGGCGGCACCGGCTTCCCGGGCCTGCGACTGCGCGGCGACATCACCGGCACCACGCACGGTCTGGCCATGGCGCCCTACATCCGCGAGAGCCGGCGCATCCTGGGCGTGACGCGCATCGTCGAGCAACACCTGTCGCACGCGGTGCGCGGCGACCAGGGAGCGGTGCGCTACCGCGACAGCGTGGGTGTCGGCATGTACCGCATCGACCTGCACCCTTCCACGGGCGGCGACAACTACATCGACGTGGCATCGTGCCCCTTCGAGATCCCGCTGGGCGCCCTGCTGCCGCGTCGCATGACGAACCTGCTGGCCGGCGGCAAGAACATCGCGACCACGCACATCACCAACGGCTGCTATCGCCTGCACCCGGTGGAATGGAACGTCGGCGAGGTGGCCGGCATGCTGGCGGCCCATTGCCTGGAGACCGGCGCCATGCCGCACCAGGTGCAGGCCGACGACGCGCGACTGGCGACCTTCCAGGCGCTGCTGGAGCGCGCCGGCGTCGAGACGCATTGGCCCGACGTTCGCGCCTACTGAAACACACCGCATCGACAACGAGCAGGAGACCATCATCATGTCCTATCGCAACAAGCACTTCGCATTGCGCACTCTCGCCGGGCTGGCGCTCTCATTGGCCCTCGCGGCCAGCGCGTCGGCCGCAGAGCAGGTCAAGCTGCGCATGACGATCTGGAGCGCCAACGAGGCGCACCTGAAGCTCTTCAACGGCATCGCCGAGGACTACAGGAAGACCCAACCCGACGTCGCGGTCAGCTTCGAGTCGCTGCCCTTCGATAACTACACCACCGCGCTGACCACGCAGATCGCCGGCGGCAATGCGCCCGACATGGCCTGGATCTTCGAGACCACGGCCTACGACTTCGTCAACTCGGGCGCGCTGGTGCCGCTCACGAAGACGCTGGCCGCGGCGCCGGGCTACAACCTCGGTGACGTCGCCCCGAGTGCGACCGAGCGCTGGTCGAAGGACGGCGTGCTCTATGCCTATCCGTTCTCGACCTCGCCCTTCGCGGTGTTCGTCAACAACGACCTCATCAAGAAGGCCGGCGCCAAGACGCCGGCGGAACTCATCGCCGCCGGCCAGTGGACCTGGCCCAATGCCATCGCCTCGGCGCAGGCCGTGGCAAAGGAGCCCGGCAAGGGCGGCATGGTGGTGCGCGACTTCAACTACCAGGCCTGGCAGTACCTGTCGTCGGTCTGGAACGGCTGGGGCGCCGCGCCGTGGAGCGCCGACGGCAAGCGCTGCACGCTGGCCGACAAGCCGATGGTCGATGCGCTCGGCTTCATTCACGACGCGATCTTCACGAAGAAGGCGATCCCCGGCCCGGGCCAGAACGTCGACTTCTTCGCGGGCGACGCCGCCATGACCATCACGCAGATCAGCCGCGCCTCGCTGCTGCCCAAGGACAAGAAATTCGACTGGGACCTGGTGCCACTGCCCAAGGGCTCGACGGGCGACTATGCGATCGTCGGCCAGGCGGGTATCGGCGTCTTGAAGGCGGGCAAGAACCCTGACCAGGCCGCCGCCTTCGTCGCCTACATGACCAATGCCGAGAACTCGGCCAAGCTGGCGCAGTTCTTCCCGTCGGCGCGCAAGTCGCTGCTGAACGCGGAGGTGCTCGGCAAGACCAATGCGCTGCTGTCGCCCGCGCAATTGGACAAGGTCGTGGTCTCGGGCATCGCGACCGGCAAGCTGATGCCGGGGCACACGGACTTCGCGCGGCTGCAGCAGATGGTGCGCTCGGGCCTCGATGCCGTCTGGCAGCCGCAAGCCGACATCCCCGCCGCCACGCGTGCGATCTGCGCGCAGATCGGGCCGTTGCTCGCGAAGTAGGCGCTGCTGCAAACGCACTACGTACCGCCAGGCCACGTCACCCCAAGCCACCCGCGCCGCCACGCCATGTCCAGCACGTCCCTGCCGCCCGTTGCCGCGTCCGACCTGCGGGCCCATGCGCCTCGGCGGTTCTGGACCATCGCGCGGCGCGATGCGCTGGCGGGCTACCTGTTCGCCGGGCCGCAACTCGTGGGCACGCTGGTCTTCGTGCTGGTGCCGCTCGCCCTGGTGTTCTGGTACTCGCTGCACGAATGGAACGTGCTGGCCAACACCTTCGAGTACACCGGCCTGCAGAACTACGGACAACTGTTGGACGACCCGTCGTTGCCCGGCGTGCTGCTGGCCTCGGCGCTGTTCTCCGGCGGGCTGGTGGTGCTGAACATGAGCCTGGCCTTGTTGCTGGCCGTGCTGCTCAACCAGAAGCTCGCGGGCATCACGGTGTTTCGCACGCTGTTCTTCTCGCCGGTGGTGGTGTCGCTGGTGGCGTGGACCATCGTGTGGGGCTTCCTGCTGCAGAACAACGGCGGCATCAACGGCATGCTCGGGCTGCTGGGCATCCAGGGGCCGAACTGGCTGCGCGCGCCCGGCACCGCGATGGTGTCGGTGATCGTGATGCAGGTGTTCAAGAACGTCGGGCTCAACATGATCCTGTTCCTGGCCGCGCTGCAGGGCGTGCCGCGGGAGCTGTACGAGGCTGCGCGCATGGATGGCGCGCCGCGCTTCGCGCAGTTCCGCCGCATCACGCTGCCGCTCATCAGCCCGACCATCCTGCTGACCTCGATCATCACCATCGTCGGCTCGCTGCAGGTGTTCGCGCAGATCGCGGTGCTCACGCAGGGCGGGCCGGGCGTGTCGACCACGGTGCTGGTGTACTACCTGTACCAGCAGACCTTCCAGTTCCACCGCTTCGGCTACGGGTCCACGCTGGCCATCGTGCTGTTCGCGATCGTCGCGCTGCTCACGCTGGCGCAATGGCAGATGCGCAAGAGGTTCGTGTTCCATGAACAGTGAGCTGCCGCCGCGCATGAAGGTCGCGCTCTACGGGTTGATGTGCGTGCTGCTCATCCCCTTCGTGTTCCCGACCTGGTGGATGGTGACCTCGTCGCTCAAGCCGATCAGCGACATCTTCATCTTCCCGCCCGAATTGATTCCGACGCACCCGGACTGGAGCAGCTACAGGCAGGTGTTCACGCTCCAGCCCTTCGCGCAGCAGTACTGGAACTCGGCCTGGATCGCGGCGGTGGTGACGCTCGCCACGCTGGCGCTGTCGTCGATGGCTGGCTATGCCTTTGCGCGCATTCGCTTTCCGGGGGCGAACGCCTTGTTCATCGTGGTGCTGACGGGGCTGCTGATCCCGTCGGAGGTGACCATCGTGCCGCTGTTCCGGATGTTCCTGAAACTGGGCTGGGTCAACACGCACTGGCCGCTGGTGCTGATACCGGTGTTCGGCGCGCCCAGCGTGTTCGCCACCTTCATCATGCGGCAGTTCTTCATCGCGCTGCCGGTGGAACTGGACGAGGCCGCGCGCGTGGACGGCCTGGGGCGCTTCACGATCTTCCGCACCATCGCGCTGCCGCTGGCGCGTCCTGCCCTGGCGTCGGTGGCGATCTTCACCTTCCTGCACAGCTGGAACCTGTACCTGGAGCCGATCGTGTTCCTGTCGACGCCAAGCAAGTTCACGCTGCCGCAGGCACTGACGCAATTCACCGATGCCTATGGCGGGCCGATGTGGAACATCCAGCTCGCGGCGGCCACGCTGACGGCGCTGCCGGTGCTGATCGTGTTCGTGCTGGCGCAGAAGCAGTTCGTCGAAGGCCTGGCCCATACAGGCCTCAAGGGCTGATCTCTTACTCCATCGCATGGCAGAAGTCCTTCTCTCCACCGTCCAGAAACGCTTCGGCGCCGTCAACGTCATCCACGGTCTCGACCTGCACATTCCCGATGGCGAGTTCGTCGCGCTGGTGGGGCCGTCGGGCTGCGGCAAGTCGACCCTGCTGCGCATGATCGCGGGGCTGGAGAATGTCACGCAGGGCAGCATCCGCATAGGCGGGCGCGATGTGACCGACCTGGACCCGAAGGACCGCGACATCGCGATGGTGTTCCAGAACTACGCGCTGTATCCGCACATGACGGTCGCGGTCAACATGGGCTTCTCGCTGGAGCATCGCGGCCGGCCCAAGGCCGAGATCGCCGAGCGCGTGCGCTGGGCGGCGGACATCCTGGGCTTGTCGCAACTATTGGACCGCTATCCGCGTCAGCTTTCCGGCGGGCAGCGCCAACGCGTGGCGATGGGGCGCGCGATCGTGCGCGATCCGCAGGTGTTCCTGTTCGACGAGCCGCTCTCCAACCTGGATGCGAAGCTGCGCATCGTCATGCGTGGCGAGATCAAGGGACTGCACCAGCGACTGAAGACCACGACTGTGTACGTGACGCACGACCAGGTCGAGGCCATGACCATGGCGGACCGGATCGTGGTGCTCAATGCGGGACGCGTGGAGCAGGTGGGCACGCCACTGGAGCTGTTCGACCGGCCGGCCAACCAGTTCGTGGCCGGCTTCATCGGGTCGCCGGCGATGAATTTCATCAGCGGCCGTTGCACGCCTCAGGGCTTCGCGGCGGCCGGCTTGCTGCTGCCCATGGACGGGAGCGTGATCGAGGCGCATGCGGGGCGCGACGCCACATGCGGGATCCGGCCCGAGCATTTCGAAATCTGCGCGGTCGGCGAGGGCGCGGCGGCGCAGGTGCTACTGGTGGAGCCCCTTGGCTCCGACACGCAACTCAGCCTGCGCCTGGGCGACACGCCGGTGATCGCGCTGTTCCATGAGCGCCTGGTAGCGGCGCCGGGCGATGTGCTGCACCTGCGGCCGAAGGCGGGCATGGTGCATCTGTTCGATGCGGGTGGGGCGAGGTTGGAGGTGGGATGTGGCGGATAAGCGGCATTGGGTCGGTATGCACGAGGTGACGGTGCCTAACCACTCGCCGCGCTCCATGTTGACGAAGCATCCCTCACGATTGGGGCCCGTGCGCTGTCGCGGCTCACGGTCGAATATCTGGCAATGCCGAGTCCTGAAGCGGACGTAGTCGCAGGACCGTGTCGATGCCTCGGGTTCCTCGTCGCGAGCGGGCTCAGTCAGCTGCGCTTCTGCGCGGGGCCGGGTGTGATCGTGTCGAGAAACTCCCTGACCATTCGTGTCTCTCGCCGCTCCGCAAGGCAAAGGACGTGCGCGTAGGTATGAATTTCCGCATCGCTGATCTTCACCATGTGCAGGCCGGGACCAGGTACGTATTCCACCAGGGACACGGCGCTGATCCCAAGACCTTGCGACACCGCTTCGCGGATGACCTCCCGGCTGCCGATTTCCATCACGACATTGAGTTCTATCCTGGTCTTGTCGAGCGCAAGTTCCAGCGCCTTGCGCGTGGTCGATCCGTTCTCGCGCAGGATGAAGCGCTCGCCTTCCAGGTCCGCAAGCCGGATGCTGCGACGCTTGGCGAAGCGATGATTCGCCGCGCAGCAGATCACTACCGGGTGCTTGCTGAAGGGCACCGAGAGAAAGCGGTCGTCGCGCACTAGCTGTGCGAGCACGCCGACCTCGGCCCGGTAGTCGAGCAGGCGGTCCAGCACGTCCTGCGAGTTGCCCGTGCTGACCGACACCTTGATGCCCGGAAAGCGCTCGTTGAAATGCACCAGCAGTTTCGTGACGTGATAGGGCCCCACCGCCGCCACGCGCAGGTGCCCGGTCTTCAGTTCGCCCGCGTCGCCGAGCAGTTGAACCGCGTCGGATTCGAGGCTGAAGATCTGCTGCGCCAACTGCATGAGTTGCTCGCCGATCTCCGTCAGGCGTACGCGCCGGCCATAGCGGTGAAAGAGCTCGACGTCATAGCTCTCCTCCAGGAAGCGCACCTGCGTCGTGATCGTGGGCTGGCTTACGTGGAGGTGCTCGGCCGCCTTGGTGAAGCTGCCCATGCGGGCGACTGCATAGAAGGAACGTAGTTGTGTCAGGCGCATAACAAGGAAGGGTGAATTTGCCCCGTGGATTCCCGGACGTCGTATAGCTCCACTCTATACGAGATCGGAAAAATTTGAATTGGATAGATGGATGCAGGCATCCAACAATTGAACCGTGCGCAGATGCTTCGATGCGAAAACCGATGCAGCGAAGGTCATTGCGATGCGTATGAACACCACCGGGCCGCAAGGCACGACACGTGACCCGGATCAGCCAGAGCCGACCCCTCGAGGACGGCATCACGATGGAGCCAACCCCATGAAGATCAGTCGTCGTTCCCTGCTCGCCGCCGCCGCCGTTGGCGTGCCGCTCGCAGCCTTCACCCGAACCGGGCTTGCCCAGCCGGGGGCGCTCACCGTCGGGTTGATTCCCTCGGAAGATTCCCGCGCCATGATCGCCAACAGCCAGGCCATGATGGACATGCTGGCCAAGGCGCTGGGCATGCCGGTCAAGCCCTTCGTCGCGGCCGACTACAACGGCGTCATCGAGGCGCTGCGTTCCGGCCGGCTCGACGTGGCCTACCTCGGCCCGTTCTCCTATGTGCTGGGCACCACCATCGCGCCGATCGAGGCCTTCGCCGTGGCCGAGACCAAGAAGGCCGGCCGCACTTTCTATTACAGCCAGATCGTGGCCCACAAGGACACCGGCATCAAGACGATCAAGGACCTCAAGGGCAAGACCTTCGCCTTCGTCGATCCGAGTTCCACGTCGGGCCATCTGTTCCCCAAGGCCGGGCTGATCAAGGCGGGTTTCAATCCCGATACCGACTTCGGCCGCGTGATCTTCTCGGGCTCGCACGACTCCAGCGCCATCGCCGTGGAGAACAAGAAGGTCGATGCCGCGGCTATTGCCGACCGCATCCTCGATGCCGCCATCGCCAAGGGCCTGGCCAAGCGCGAAGACCTGGTCGAAGTCTGGCGCTCGGACCCGATTCCGGAATCGCCCACGGTGTGGCGCAAGAACCTGTCGCCGGACCTGAAGTCGCGCGTGCAGGCAGCCTTCCTCGAAGTGAAGGACATCCCGTGGTCGGACCAGGGCCTGCTCAATGGTTTTCATCCGACCACTGACGCGGCCTACAACGTCATCCGTGACACGGCCAAGCTCCTCAACCTCGACCTGAGCAAGATGAAATGATCAAGATCAGAGGCCTGTCCAAGCGCTACGGCGACTTCGAAGCCCTGCACCACATCGACCTCGATGTGAAGAAGGGCGAGTTCCTGGTGATCCTCGGCGCGTCGGGCGCCGGCAAGTCGACGCTGCTGCGCTGCATCAACCAGCTGACCGAGCCGAGCACCGGCGAAGTGGAAGTCGATGGCAAGCGCTCCGCCGGTGACCGCGCCTCGATGCGCCGCGTGCGGCGCGAGGTCGCGATGATCTTCCAGCACTACAACGTGGTACCGCGCCTGTCGGTGCTGAAGAACGTGCTGACTGGTCGGCTCAGCGCAGTGCCGAGCGTGCTGTCGTGGTTCCAGCTGTTCCCGCGCAAGGACATCGACATCGCCCGCGAATGCCTGCGCCGCGTCGAGCTGGAGAAGAAGGCCGACCTGCGCACCGACACGCTCTCGGGCGGCCAGAAGCAGCGCGTCGGCATCGCCCGTGCGCTGGCGCAGCAGCCGAAGGTGATCCTGGCCGACGAGCCGGTGGCCAGCCTCGACCCGAAGACCTCGCGCAACGTGCTGGACTACCTGCGCCAGGCCAGCCGCGAATCCGGCATCACGGTGATCTGCAACCTGCACCAGGTCGACTACGCCCGCGAATATGGCGAGCGCATCGTCGGCGTCGCTGGCGGTCGCATCGTGTTCGAGGGCCGGCCCGATGAACTCACGGAAGAGACGCTGCACCTCATCTATCCGGGTGGGCTGGGCACGAACGACGGCAAGGCAACCGCCGCGCCGGTCGCCGCCAATGACCACCTGGCTTCGAATCCGTCGAACGCCATGCCGATGGCAGCCGCGCAACTCTCCCTGGAGCAATCATGATCACAGTCGGACGCTACAAGCTGCTGCTCGGCCCGTCGGAAGGCAACTCGGTCCTTGGCAAGTACTTTGCCTTTGCGGTTGCAGGCATGCTCGTGTTCTGGTGGGCGGCGGTGGGCAGCGAGGTGAGCTTCGGGGAACTCATCAAGGGTTTCCCATGGATCGCGGACTTCCTCGGCCGCATGTTCCCGCCCAACTGGGCGTTCATGCAGAAGCTGGTGAAGCCTGCCATCGAGACGGTGCAGATCGCGATGTGGGGCACGCTGCTGGCGATCGTGCTGGCGGTGCCGGTGTGCTTCTTCGCGGCGCGCAACATCTCGCCGAATCTCGTCGTGTTCCATGCGGTGCGGCAGGTGCTCAACATCATGCGCGGCATCAACGAGATCATCCTCGCGCTGATCTTCGTGGCGGCCGTCGGACTCGGTCCGTTCCCTGGCGTACTGGCCCTGGCACTGCATGGTGCGGGCATGCTCGGCAAGTTCTTCGCCGAGTCGATCGAGGACATCGACCAGGGGCCGATCGAGGCACTGCGCTCGACGGGCGCCGGGCCGATCCAGACCATCATCTTCGGTGTGCTGCCGCAGGTGATCACCTCGTGGATCGCGGTGGTGCTCTACCGCTTCGAGACCAACCTGCGGCAAGCCACGGTGCTCGGCATGGTGGGCGCAGGCGGCATCGGCTTCGAGCTGGTGGGCAGCATGAAGCTCTTCCAGTACCAGGACACGGCCACCTGCATTCTCGTGATCGTCGTCATGGTGATGGCGGCCGACTACATCTCCAGCAAATTGCGTGCATGGATTCAACAAGGAGGTCGTTGATGACCACGAACCCGAACATCGTTTCTTCCAATGGCCGTGTCTACAAGTACCCGACGCAGCCGGTCGTGGTGCTGTGCATCGATGGCTGCGAGCCCGACTACATCACGCAGGCCATCCAGGCCGGCGTCGCGCCCAACCTCGATCGCATGCTGTCCAAAGGCACGTCACTCATCGGTGATTGCGTGGTGCCCAGCTTCACGAACCCGAACAACCTGTCGATCGTGACGGGCGTGCCGCCCGCGGTGCACGGCATCTGCGGCAACTACTTCCTCGACACCTCGGTGGGCAAGGAAGTGATGATGAACGACCCTTCGTACCTGCGTGCCGGCACGCTGCTCGCCGCCTTCTCCCGCGCCGGTGCGAAGGTGGCCGTGGTCACTGCCAAGGACAAGCTGCGCACCTTGCTGGGCCACGAGATGCAGGGCATCTGCTTCTCCGCCGAGAAGGCAGACCAGGCGACGATGGCCAACGGCGGCATCGACGACGTGTGCGCGCTGGTCGGCAAGCCCGTGCCGTCGGTTTACAGCGCCGACCTCAGCGAGTTCGTGTTCGCGGCAGGCGTCAAGCTGCTGGAGCAGCATCGGCCCGACCTGATGTATCTCTCCACCACCGACTACGTGCAGCACAAGTGCGCGCCCGGCACACCCGGCGCCAACGCCTTCTACGAGATGATGGACGCCTACCTCGGCGAGATGGATGCGCTGGGCGCGATCATCGCGCTCACGGCGGACCATGGCATGAGCCCCAAGACCGACGCGGCTGGCAAGCCGAAGATCGTCTTCCTGCAAGAGGTGATGGACGAACTGGCCGGCGCGGGCAAGGCGTGCGTGATCCTGCCGATCACCGACCCGTACGTCGTGCACCACGGGGCGCTCGGTTCGTTCGCGACGGTGTACCTGCCGGCAGACGCGCCCGCGAAGGAGCTGGCCGAATCATTGCGTGCCGTCGTCGGCATCGAAGTCGTTCTCACGCGCGAAGAGGCGGCCGAACGTTTCGAGCTGCCCCGTGATCGCATCGGTGACCTGGTGGTGGTGTCGGACCACCTCACCGTCATCGGCACGCGCGCATCGGAGCACGACCTGAGCGGCCTCACGGTGCCGTTGCGGTCCCACGGCGGGCTGTCGGAACAGAAGGTGCCGCTGCTGTTCAACCGGCAGCTGCAAGGCGTCTCGCCGGCGCGCCGCCTGCGCAACTTCGACATCTTCGACCTGGCGCTCAACCACGTGCCCGTCACCACCCCCTAGAGGATCGAATGACCACTGAATACTTCAACCCCGTGCAGACAGTGCACGGGGCAGGGGCCCTGTCGTCCCTGCCGAGGCTGCTGAACGGTCGGAAGGCCGTGCTGGTGACCTTTCCGGAGGCAAAGGCGGTCGGGCTGCTGGAGCGCATCGAACAGGTCCTCGGCGACCGACTCGCAGGTGTGATCGACCAGGTGCGACCCAACCCCGATGTGGCGGAACTCGCGCCGCTGTGGGAGACGTTCTGGCGCGACCATGCCGACACCGGGGTGCTCGTGGCGGTCGGCGGCGGCAGCGCCATCGACACGGCCAAGGCGCTCATGGTGGGCAATGACAGCGGCAGGTTCGCGGACATGGTCGCCGGCCTGTCCGGGGAGCGGCCTTTCTCGCCCACGCGCTTCAAGCAATTGATTGCTGTACCGACCACCGCCGGCACTGGCAGCGAAGTCACGCCCTGGGCGACGGTCTGGGACCGCGAGCGGCAGAAGAAGTATTCGCTGCACCTGCCGCAGACCTGGCCCAGCCACGCGGTGATCGACCCCGAGCTGATGCTGTCGCTACCGTCGGCCGTGACGCTCCAGAGCGGGCTCGATGCGCTGTCGCATGCGCTCGAATCGATCTGGAACGTGAATGCCAACCCCGTCTCAGACGTGTTCGCGGTGGCGGCCATCCACGAAACCCTGGAGGTGTTGCCGCTGTTGATGCAGCACCCGCTGGACCTGTCCCTGCGCTCGCGCATGGCGCTCGCCGCACTCAAGGCGGGCCTGGCCTTCTCCAACACCAAGACGGCCTTGGCGCATTCCATCTCCTACGAGATGACGCTGCGCTACGGCATCCCGCACGGCATCGCCTGTTCGTTCTCCCTGCCGATGGTGCTGGAGCGCGCCATGGGCCGGAGCGCCGACCGCGACCGTGTGCTGGAGCAGGCGCTGGGCAAGCCCCTGGCCAACGCGCCGCGCCGGCTGGAGGCTTTCATCGAGGCCCTCGGCGTGCGCACCCGCTTTTCCGACTACGGCGTGAGCGACGACGAGGCCCGCGACATGGTGCTGCATGCGCAGGCCGGCGCGCGCGGCAGGAACTTCATCGGCACTGCATCGGAGCTTGCAGCATGACCACCAACACCCCCTTGCGCGACAGCGCGCACTTTCGCGCCGAGGTGCTTCGCATCGGCGACCAGCGCCTGACGCGCACGCGCACCTTCGACGTGTTCAACCCCTACAACCGGGAGCGCGTCGGCTCGGTGCCGATGGCCACCGTCGACGACGTGCGCGAGGCCTACCGGATCGCACGCAGCTACAAGGCCACGCTCACCCGCTACGAGCGCTCCAGCATCCTGCAACGCGCATCGGCCCTGCTCCGGGCGCGGGCCGAGGAGGCATCGACGCTCATCACGCTGGAGTCGGGCCTGTGCAGGAAGGACTCGCTCTACGAGATCGGCCGCGTGGCCGACGTGCTGGTGTTCGGCGCCAACGAGGCCTTGCGCGACGACGGCCAGGTGTTCTCCTGCGACCTCACGCCGCACGGCAAGAAGCGCAAGGTCATCACCACGCGCGAGCCGCTGCTGGGCGTGATCACCGCGATCACCCCGTTCAACCATCCGATGAACCAGGTCGCGCACAAGGTGGTGCCGAGCATTGCCACCAACAACCGCATGGTGCTTAAGCCGTCGGAAAAGGTGCCGCTGTCCGCCTGCTTCCTCGCCGACATCCTCTATGAAGCCGGCTTGCCGCACGAGATGCTCCAGATCATCACCGGCGACCCACGCGAGATCGCGGACGAGATGCTGATCAACGAGAACGTCGACCTCATCACCTTCACCGGCGGCGTGGCGATCGGCAAGTACATCGCCTCGAAGGCGGGCTACCGCCGCATCGTGCTCGAACTCGGCGGCAACGATCCGCTGATCGTCATGGAAGACGCCGACCTCGACAAGGCCTCCGACCTGGCCGTGCAGGGCTCGTACAAGAATTCGGGGCAGCGGTGCACAGCAGTGAAACGCATGCTGGTGCATGAATCGGTGGCGCGCGACTTCACCGAGCGCGTGGTCGAGAAAACGCGCCGCTGGAAGCACGGCGACCCAATGGATGCCGCCAACGACATGGGCACCGTCATCGACGCCGAGGCGGCCGCCTTGTTCGAGAAGCGCGTGGCCGACGCGGTCGCGCAAGGCGCGCGCCTGCTCGCAGGCGGCCAGCGCGACGGCGCGCTCTACGCGCCCACCGTCATCGACAACGTGCACCCCGACATGGAAGTGGTGCGCGAGGAAACCTTCGGACCAGTCTCGCCCATCATCACCTTCAAGGATATCGACGACGCGATCCGCATTTCCAACGGCACGGCCTACGGCCTGTCATCGGGCATCTGCACCAACCGCATGGACTACACGCAGCGCTTCGCTTCGGAGCTTCAGGTGGGCACGGTCAACCTCTGGGAGGTGCCGGGCTATCGCATCGAGCTGACGCCCTTCGGCGGCATCAAGGATTCAGGCCTCGGCTACAAGGAGGGCGTGCAGGAGGCGATGAAGTCGTTCTGCAATGGGAAGACGTTCACGATGCCTTGGGGTTGAGGGGCCCGATGCTTTCGGCACGGGTGACGCCGTGCTGTGCCAGCCGATCAAGCACTGCGCGTCTGGCTCGCGTCGATGGTGTGCTCTGCTCAGCGAAATAAAGGAGGAGGCCGCAGGCCGGGGGACATTCGCGGAGCAGAGCACACCGTCGGCGCGAGCCTGCCCCGGAGCAAAAGCGGCGCCCTGCAAAAGATCGAGCGCAGAGGCAGTTTCACTTCAATCTTCCTGCAGCGCTTCAAAGCGCTCGACAAGGTAGTCGATCAGCAGCCGCACTGCCGGTAACTGCCCGCGGCGCGACGCAAAGACCGCGTGGATGATCTCGCGCCGCGGTTCCCAGCCGCTCAGCACTGGGACCAGTTGGCCCCCCTTGAACTCCTCGCTCACCATCATGCGCGGCAACTGCACGATGCCCACTCCCTCGACGGCTGCCGCCTTCAAGGCCAGCATGGCCCGCGTGATGTAGCGAGGCTGGTGCCGTATCTCGGCCATGGCGCCGTCCGGTCCTTCGAGTTGCCATTGGTGCTCGTCCTGCGGCTGGCCCAGATGCATGCTCGGGAAGCGTGGCAGGTCCGCCGGGACCGCCACCGCTCCGAACCGCTTCAGAAGACCGGGACTGGCGACCAGGCATTGCCCACGATCTGACAGCACCCGCATCACGAGATCGCTGTCTTCCAGCGGTGGCGGCCGCACCCGAATCGCGAGGTCGATGCCCTCGGCCACGACGTCCACCTTGCGGTTGGTCTCTTCCAGGTGCAGCTCCACCCGCGGGTATTGCGCCAGGAAGCCAGCGAGCATCTCGCCGATACGCGAGGCCAGCAGGGCAACCGGGCAGCTCATCCGGATCACGCCGCGCGGTTCTGCATGCGTGATGGCGACCGACTCCTCGGCGGCCTCGGCCTCGGTCAGCATGGCGCGGCAGTGCGCGTAGTAGCCGCGACCCACTTCGGTCACCGCGAAGCTGCGGGTGGAACGCAGGATCAGCCTGGCGCCGAGCCGCTCTTCCAGCAGTGCGATGCGCCGGCTCAACTTCGACTTCGGGATGCCCAGCGCGCGGCCCGCCGGGGCAAAGCCGCCGTGGTCGACCACCTGGGCGAAATAGAAGAGGTCGTTCAGGTCCAGCATGCTTCATCGTTCTATCAGTGGAACTATGAAGACGATTATTGCGGACTACCGCTGGCGGCGTTCTGTTTTTATGCTTATCCCATCCCGATTCCATCGGATTCGCAAGAAAGGTGAAGCAAATGCTCAAGAAGATTGTTGGTGTGTACGACGCCCCGCGCGGGCACTGGGTGGGCGACGGATTCCCGGTGCGCTCCCTCTTCAGCTACGGGAGCCACGGCGCGGAACTGAGTCCCTTCCTGCTGCTGGACCACGCCGGTCCGGCGAACTTCGAGCCGAGCGAGCGGCCCAGGGGCGTGGGCGTGCATCCGCATCGCGGCTTCGAGACCGTGACCATCGTCTACGAAGGCGAGGTGGCGCACCGCGACTCGACCGGCGCGGGCGGCCTCATCGGGCCGGGCGACGTGCAATGGATGACGGCCGCCTCCGGCATCCTGCACGAGGAGTTCCACTCGCCGGCGTTCGCGCAGCGCGGCGGGCGGCTCGAGATGGTGCAGCTCTGGGTCAACCTGCCGGCGCGCGACAAGATGGGCGCGCCCGGCTATCAGACCCTGCTGGACGCGCAGATCCCCGCCGTCGAGCTGCCGCAGGGCGCAGGGCGGGTGCGCGTCATCGCCGGCGAATTCGACGGGCGGCAGGGGTCGGCCCGCACACACACGCCGATCAACGTCTGGGACTTGCGCCTGGCCCAGGGCGGAAAGGCGCGCCTGGCGCTTCCCGTGGGCCACACCGCGGCGCTGGTGGCGTTGCGCGGAAACGTGACGGTCAACGGCCAGCAGAGCCTGCGCGAGGCGCAGATGCTGCGCCTCGATCGGGAGGGCGACGCGCTGGAGATCGAGGCCGGCAGTGATGCGGTGCTGCTGTTCCTGGGCGGCGAGCCGATCGATGAGCCGATCGTCGGCAGCGGCCCCTTCGTGATGAACAGCCAGACCGAGATCGTCCAGGCCTTCGACGACTTCAGCAGCGGCCGCTTCGGGCGCATCGCGGCCTAGGTTTCAGTTTCCCATCCGGTCCGCCGCCTGTCGGCGGACCATTTTTGCCGCCTCGCACCCAAGGTGCTCTGCCCGACGCGCTGCAGTGGGCCAGGGGCTACACGCGCATCTTTCCCGAGTACCAACTGCTGATCGAGAGCTACGGCAAGGCGCAGGCCGTGGAGCGATTCCGCGGCTTGCCAAGGCTCACGCCATGTTCGCGCCCGGAGGTTGCACCCCGTCGGCCAGTCGCTTGCCAATTTCGTCGCTGGCGCGCGCGAGCATCGCCCTCATTCGTGCCTCGCCCATGGCCAGGAGCACCTCGTGGGTTCCCACCAGCGCCAGGGCGGCCAAGGCTTCCCCGTCTTCGTTGAGCAGCGGCACGGCCATGCCACCCACCGCCTCTTCGAGCTCCCCCATCGACCAGTAGAAGCCTTGCTTGCGGACGTTGGACAGGTAAGCCCTGAAATCGGTCCAGCTCGACCCGAGCCCATGCTTGCGCGCCTCGGCGGCGTTCGCTTCGTAGATCTTCACCAACTGCGGCCGCGGCGTACAACTCAGGATGACCTTGGGCGACGCGCCCGCGAACAGCGGCCGCGGCCTCCCGCGCCCATACCCGAGTTGCAGCGACGAGTCTGCACTCGCCCTGTAGATGTCGATGATCTTCATGCCGAACATGGTGGTGAGTACGGCGTCCATGCGTGCCTTCCTCGCCATCTCGTCCATGACGGGCACGGCCGCCAGCAGGACCGGGTCGCTGCGCCGCAGCCGGTAGTCCAGCTCGATGATGCGAGCGCCCAGCGAATACCGGCCGCCCGACACCTTTTGCAGAAAGCCGGCCTCGACCAGGTCCTTGACGTACCGATACCCCGTGGCCCGCGTGTATCCCATCGCCTCGTTGATGTCGTCCGTGTGCCAGACAGCGCGTTCCTCGGTGAAGAGATTCAGGATCGCGAGCACGCGGGCAGGACTGGTCATGGCGGACTGGGTTCGTTCAATCGAGGCCCATGCGGCGGGCCATCTCGGCACGCCATTCTGACCTCGGTTTGAAGCCTGGCAGCGCCCGGGCGTGGGCTTCGGCGTTCGCCATGACGTCCGCATCGTCGAGGTCCAGGTCGACCGGCAGGCGCAGCGGCTGCGAGACGTACCACGGCAACTCCATGTAGAGCTCGAGGCGATTGCCCTCGGGATCGCGCACGTACACCGACAGCGAATTGCCGTGCGTCACCGGCGTGATCTCACCGGTGTTCTCGCGCTGCACGCGCCGGTGCATCTCCTTGAGCGTCGCGAGGCTGTCGGCCTTGAGCGAGATCTGGTTGATCACGTTGAAGCTCACGTCCGCCGGGCGGCCCGAGATCAGGACGATCTGGTGGTGCTCGTCCGGATCGCGGCTCAGGAAGACGAGGCCCACCGGTCCGTGCGGCCCGGGAAGCTGCCCGCGATCGGTGACGGTGAACTCCAGCACGCGCACGTAGAAGTCCTCCATCGCGGAGAGGTCGTTCACATAGAAGCCCACATGGCTGAAGGCAAGTCCGGGTCTTGTCATGGCAATTCCTTGCTCGGTTCCGAGCGCTTTTATGAAGTTTGAATATCGCAAATAGTAGGATAAACACCTAGTCGATCTGCTTGACGCCCGCAGATCGTGAAAACAATAATATCGCACCAAATGAGATTTTTCAACAATCAAAACCAAGGAAGAGCAAATGAAACTCGTGAGCTTTGAACGGTACGGAAAGACGGGCTTCGGTGTGGTGGTGGACGATGGCGTGGTGGATCTCGGCCTGGCGCTCGAAGGCCGCTTCGCCGACCTCAAGGGCCTGCTGCAAGGAGATGGAATGGCGGCAGCGAGCGCGGCAGTGCAAGGGCGAACACCCGACTACAAGCTGTCCGGGCTGACCCTTCTGCCGGTCATCCCCAACCCCGGGAAGATCTGGTGCGCAGGCCTGAATTACGGCGAGCACGTGCGCGAAACAGGCCGCGAAGTCAGCGAGCAGCCGGTGTTCTTCCTGCGCGTGCCCGACTCGCAGGTCGGCCATGGCCAGGCCATCCCGCGGCCGCCGGAATCGATCAAGCTCGACTACGAAGGCGAGATCGCCATCATCATCGGCAAGGGCGGACGACGCATCGCGGAAGCCGACGCCTGGGACCATATCGCCGGATACGCCTGCTACAACGACGCCTCGGTGCGCGACTGGCAGATGCACAGCCAGCAGTGGTGCCCAGGCAAGAACTTCTGGCGCACGGGCGGCTTCGGCCCCTGGATGGTGACCGCCGACGAGATCTCCGCGGGCGCCGTGCTCTCGCTGGTGACGCGCCTCAATGGCGTCGAGGTTCAGCGCGCGACGACCGAGATGATGCTGCACAGCATCCCGCGCCAGATCGCCTACGCATCGACCGTCGCGCCGTTGCAGGCCGGCGACGTGATCGTCACCGGGACCCCGGGCGGCATCGGCGCCAAGCGCACGCCGCCGCTGTGGATGAAGGCCGGCGATGTGGTCGAGGTCGAGGTCGAACGCGTTGGCGTGCTGCGCAACACCGTCGTCGACGAACTGGCCGGGTGAACTTCAATGACCGCACCCGCTGCAACTCCCTTGCGCGAGAGCTATGACGTGGCCATCGTCGGACTCGGCCCGGCTGGCGCCACGCTCGCCAACCTGCTGGCGCTGCGCGGCCTGTCCGTGCTCGCGCTGGACCGCGAGGCCGACATCTACCGGCTGCCGCGGGCCATCCACTTCGATGGCGAATGCATGCGCGTCTTCCAGACGGTCGGCATCGCCGACGAGATGGCGCCCCACTTGGTGGTGGCGCCGGGCATGAGGTTCCTCGACGGGTGCGGCCGGCTGCTCATCGACTGGCAACGGCCTACCGAGATCGGTCCGCAAGGCTGGCACGCCAGCTATCGCTTCCATCAGCCATTCCTCGAGGAAACGTTGCGAAGCAAACTCGCGGCGCAAGCCTGCGTCGACATCCGCTTGCGCCACGAAGTGTTCGCTGTCGAGCCGGCCGAGGACCATGTCGACCTGCGACTGGAAGACACCTCGTCCGGCAAGCTCCTGCGCACCAGGGCACGCTACGTCGTGGGCTGTGACGGCGCGCGCTCGACGGTCAGGCGGTTCATGGGAACCGAGCTTCAAGACCTGAAATCGCACGAACGCTGGCTGGTGGTGGACCTGCTGCTCCACCAGGACAAGCCGGAACTGGGCGAGCACAGCATCCAATACTGCGACCCCACGCGCCCCGCCACCTATGTTCGCGGCGTGGGAAACCGGCGCCGATGGGAACTGATGCTCCTGCCCGGCGAGGATGCAGCGGCCATGTGCCGCCCTGAGGTCGTCTGGCAACTGTTGCAGCGCTGGATCACGCCCGCGGAAGCCACACTCGAACGACCCGCGGCCTACACCTTCCACTCGGTGGTTGCGCAGGGGTGGCGCAAGGGCCGCCTGTTGATCGCCGGCGACGCTGCCCACCAGACGCCGCCGTTCATGGGACAGGGCATGTGCGCCGGTATCCGCGATGCGTCGAACCTTGCCTGGAAACTGGCCGACGTGATCTCCGGGGCCGCCCCCGACGAACTGCTGGACACCTACGAGTCCGAACGATCGCCGCACGTGCGCGAGTTCATCGAGACGGCGGTTCGCCTGGGCCGCGTCATCCAGACGACCGACGTCCAAGCAGCGAAGCAGCGGGACGCCGACATGCTCGCGCGGCCACAGAACTTCGCCACGCCGCAGCCGCGGCTGGGTCCGGGCGCCCACGACGGAACGCCCGAAGCGGGCCGCATCGGCGAGCAGCCGGCGATGGCCGACGGCACGCGACTCGACGATCGTGTCGGCTACGGCCATGCGCTGATCGTCGACCCGGCGTGGGTGTCGGATGCACAGCGGATCGCCGGAGCGATCCCGGTGCTGCCAGCGGATTCGCTTTCGATGCGCCTGTGGCTCGAGCGCCTCGGCGCCCGTGCCGTGCTGCTGCGGCCGGACCGCTACGTGGCATCGACCGCTGTCGATCGGGCCGATCTTCCGAGGATGGTGCTCGGCGTCTCGGGGACTCTTCGGAAAGCGGTGCAGGCATGACGACCGTTGCAGAGGCCGCGACCCAGCAGGCGATGCTCATCACGGCGCCGGGCGGCCCGGACGTACTCCAGGGCAGGCGCGTCCCCATACCGATGCCAGCGGATGATGAACTGCAGATCCGCGTTCATGCGGCCGGCATCAACCGACACGACTGCAATCAGCGACAACGCGGACCGACACCGGCCCACAGCGATATCCCGGGGCTCGAAGTCGCGGGCGTGGTGATGGCCGTTGGATCGAGGGTGACGGGATGGGCCATGGGCGACAAGGTGTGCGCCCTGACCGATGGTGGCGGCTATGCGCAATACGCCGTGGCACCGGCAACCCATGCGTTCCATGTCCCGACAGGATTGGATCTCGTCGCCGCCGCAGCCTTGCCGGAAGCGCTGTTCACGGTATGGCACAACTTCTTCAACGTGGCCGCGCTCGGACCCGGCGAATCGGTGCTGATCCACGGGGGCACCAGCGGGGTGGGCGCGATCGCCATCCAGTTGCTGAAGGCGCTCGGCCACCGCGTCTTTGCGACGTGCGGCTCGGAGCGCAAGGTCGCGACGGCCGAGCAGCTTGGGGCGACGCGAGCGTTCAACTATCACGAGGATGATTTCGCTGAAGGCGTGCTCGCCGCCACTGCGCGGCGCGGTGTGGACGTGATCCTGGACATGTCCGGCGGACGCTACAGCGTGCCGAACGTTCGCGCCCTGGCGAGACGAGGGCGCCTGGTGCATCTGTCGCCAGGAAAGGGCGCAGATTTTCAGGTGCCGCTGCGTGACCTCATGGCGAAGGAGGCCAAGGTCACCGGTTCGCTGCTGCGCGGACTGCCGAACGAAGAGAAGACCCTGATCGCACACCGGCTGCGCGACGTTGCATGGCCACTGGTCGCATCCGGCGTGGTCCGGCCATTGATCCATGGCACGTGGCCCCTTGGCGATGCAGCACGCGCGCACGCCACGATGGAACGCGGCGACCACGTCGGAAAGCTCGTCCTCGACTGCCAATCCACGGATGCGTTGGCGACGGCGCAGCGGGCACGCTGATTTCCCTGCAACGCGCCTTCGGGAGCGCGACCTGCGCGTCCGGAAGGGCTCGCGGCGCACACCCACCAGACAGTTCACTTCACACGCCAACTACAACGGAGCAATCAATGGACATTCGAGAAGCAATACGCACGCAGCCCATGCGCGCACCTCAGATCGCGATCATCATCATCTGCGTCCTTCTGACGATGATCGATGGCTACGAGATCATCGTCATGCCGTTCGTCATGCCGCACCTGGCCAAGTCATGGGCGCTCGGGCCCGTCGAGGTGGGCTACCTGTTGAGCGCCAGCGTCTTCGGAATGGCGCTGGGCGCGATCTTCATCTCGCCGCTGTCCGACAGGTTCGGCCGTCGCCGGCATATCGGCGCATGCCTGGCGCTGATCACGTTGGGCATGTTCCTGTCGGCCTCTGCCAGGAGCCTGCTCGAACTGGTGGCATACCGCGCGTTTGCCGGACTGTTCATCGGCGGCATCGTGGCGAGCATCAATGTGCTGGCCTCCGAATACAGTTCGGACCGGCGGCGCGGAACGGTCATGGGCATCTATGGCATCGGGTTTCCGCTCGGCTCCGCATTGGCCGGCGCGGTAATCGGCCCGTTGACCATGGCCTATGACTGGCGCGCTCCCTTTGTCTTCGGCGCTGCGTTGACGCTCGTCATGCTGGCCGTCGTCCTCGCGGTACTGCCGGAGTCCATCGACTACCTCGTCGAGAAGCGACCGAAAAACGCCCTCGCCCACTACAACAGGATTGCGGCGCGGCTGGGATACACGCGAGCGACGATCCTTCCGGCGCCCGCCGTGAGACCGCAGCAGCAGCTTGCCCTGAAGGCCATCTTCGGCGGGATGATGCTCGGTCGCACCCTGTGCCTGTGGATCGGATACGCCGGACTGGTGGCGGCCTTCTATTTTGCGAACACCTGGACGGCAAAAATGATTGCCGACGCCAGCGGCGACCCCAGCCTTGGTGTGCGGACCGGTGTGCTGATCATGGTGGGCGGTGTCGTCGGTGCGCTCCTGTTCGCCGCGCTGTCGCTGAAGATTCGTCCCCGGTTGGTCACCGCGCTGATCCTGTTCGGCGGCGCAGTCGCCTTCGTGCTCTATGCCGGGCAGATCCAGCACAGCGCCATGGCGTTGACCTTGGCGGTTTTCGTCGGAATGTTCGCGAACGGTGGCATTGCCGCGTTCTATGCCATCAGCCCGTTTGTCTATCCCGCGTTTGCCAGGGGCACAGGGGTGGGATTGATGATCGGCTTCGGTCGCGCAGTCGCCATCGTGGCGCCCGTCTTCACGGGCTACATGCTGAAGGCCGGCTGGACACCGCAGATCGCCTATCAATTCTTCGGCGGTGTCCTGGTCGTCGCAGCGATCGCCACCCTGATGCTCGACCGCACCTATCGCAATCGCAGCGAGAACCCCGAGACGCCCGATGCAGCCTTGGCCGGGGCGCATCTCGGTTGACGGAACCGCACGTGGGGCCCCGGGCGCGATCTCGCGACTTTGGAAGCGGCCATTCGCACGCGGTGGTGTCCTGGTTGTCGTCCCTTGCAGTCGGCGATCCGATCACTGTCTCGGACTCGGACTCGGACTCGGACTTTTCAATGAGGTCGGCGAAGGTCAAGTTCCAGGCAGACCGGTCGATCGCGAAAAAGCCGCTGAATGCCAGCTTGCTGCGAGCCTTGGGGTTAGGTTGGGGAGGAGCCGATCGGTCGCAGCGGCGTGAGAGCCGCAACAAATGAAACACGCCGGACCCGGCCGCTGAAACGCGGCGGATACCCGGGTTGCAGACCATTGGCAGCAGCAGCCACCCCTGCCCCTGCCGATGTCGTTTCCAACCTTGAGGAATCCAGATGCAAGCCCATCAAGTCCAACTCGTCCGCGACAGCTTCGCGCTCGTGCGACCCATCGCCCCGCAAGCCGCTGCGCTTTTCTACGGCCACCTGTTCGACGCGGACCCGTCGCTGCGCGCGTTGTTTCGCGGTGACATGGTGCATCAGGGAGAGCGCCTGATGACGATGATCGGCAGCGCGGTCGGGTTGCTCGGGAAGCCCGACGTGCTCATGCCGGTGCTGCGCAACCTCGGTGCGCGCCACGTCGGCTATGGCGTGGTCGACGCCCACTACGCAACCGTCGGCGGCGCGCTGCTGCTGACGCTGGAACAGGGCCTGGGGGACGCCTTCACGCCCGAGGTTCGCGAAGCCTGGACCGCGATGTACGGCATCGTGAGCCGCACCATGATCGAGGCCTCGCGCGAGCCGGCCCTGGCATCCTGAGCGAGACCGATCAGCGCAACAGGTCGGCGACCCGCGCCAGCAGGTCGGCCTTGGAGAACGGCTTGTCCAGCGAGTCGCAGCGCGCGCCGCGCAGGAATTCGCGTGCATCGGGGGAGAGCGTGTCGCCGGTGACGAACAGCATGCTGCGCGCCAGCAGCGGATGCCGCGCCGACACCTCGCGCCACAGGCCGGCGCCGTCCATGTCGGGCATGCGCAGGTCGGAGATGACCGCGTCGAAGCGCGCGGTCGCCAGCAGTTCCAGCGCGACGGCACCCGACTCCGCCGTCGCCACCTCGTAGCCTGCGTTCTCCAGCATCTGGCGCATGACGTCGGCCAGCTCGGCCTCGTCGTCGACCACGAGGATGCGGGCCTGCAGCGATGCACCGGAGGCCGCCGTTTCGGCCGGCGCCGTGTCGGCGACCGCGACGCCGTCGATCGGCAGGCTGAGCCTGAAGCTCGCGCCTTGCGGCGATTCGGGCTCGAGCGCCAGTTCCCCGCCGTGGTCACGCGCGACCGTGCGCGAGACCGCCAGGCCCAGCCCGGTGCCGACACCATCCGGCTTGGTGGTGAAGAAGGGCTCGAACACGCGTTCCCGGGCATCGCTCGAGACGCCCGGCCCGTTGTCGGAAACGCGCAGCCACACGCGCGCTTCGCAGCCAGCGCGTGCGGGTTCGAGTCCTGTCTCGACATGCACACGGCGCGCACCCTGCGCGCCGGCGAGCGCCTGCTGTGCATTGACGAGCAGGTTCATGACGACCTGGCCGATCTGGTCGCCGTCCACGTTGACATCGGGGAGCGCATCGGCGAGCGTGAGCTCCAGGTCGATGCCGTGCGTGCGGTAGCCGTACTGCAGCATCTCCACCGCGGCGCGCACCATCCCGTTCAGGGCGACCAGGCCGCGTGTCGTGGGCCGGCTGCGCGCCATGTTCAGGAAGGTGCGCACGATGCGCCCGCAACGCTCGGCCGCCTCGCGCACGCGTTGCGCATCGGCACGCAATTCGGGCTGCGATTCGCACTTCTCCTCGAGCAGGCTGGCACGCCCCATCACGATCGCCAGCGGGTTGTTCAGCTCGTGCGCCACGCCGGCGAGCAGGCTGCCCATGGCGGTCAGCTTTTCGCTCTGTCGCAAGGCCTCGCGCTGGCGGGCGATCTGCGTGGCGGCGGCGTGTCGCTCCGACAGGTCGGCGATCGACGCCGTGTAGAACACATGGCCGTGCGCATCGGTGCGCCACAGCACCATCTCCATCGGAAATTCGGTCCCGTCGGCGCGCAGCGCGTACATCTCGAGGCGCTTGCCCATGAAGCGCGGTGCGCCGCCGGCCTGGAGGCGACGCATGCCCGCCTCGTGCGGACCGCGATAGCGCTCCGGCATGATCACCAAGCTGACGGGGCGCCCCATGACGGCAGCGCGCGTGCGGCCGAACATCGCCTCGGCCGCCGGGTTGAATTCGACGATCTGCCCCACCTCGTCGGTCGTCACCAAAGCCGCCAGCGCGTGGTCGACGATGGCCGTCTTCAGCGCCTCGCTCGTGTTCAGGTCGTCCAGGCGCGAGGCCAATTCCTGCTCGCGCAACTTGAGCTCCGTGTGGTCGCGGCCGAACACGGCCACCACCTCGACCTCGCCATCGACCGGGCCATACGGGATGAAGGTCTCGCGCAGATAACGCAGCCCGTGGCCCGGATACTCGACCCAGCCTTCGAGCCGCAGCGCCTCTCCTGAAAACACCCGCGTCGCAAGCGGTTGATAGCCGGCGTAGGCTGCCGCACCGACCACCTGCGACAGGTGGTGCCCGATCACGTCGCTGGCCGGTCGGCCAAGGAACTCGAGCACCTCGCGGTTCGCGTAGACGTAGCGGTGGCCGCGGTCGATGACCGAGAGCCGCGCCGTGATGTGCTCGAGGAGCACGCTGGAGAGGCGTTGGTCGAGCACCGCGGCGGGCATCTCGGCCCATCGCATCATGCCGAGCGAGCTGAGTTCACGCGATGGAATCATCCGGCTGGCCCTTCTTGTCATTCTTGCGCGGTGGCAGGCACGAAGACGTAGCCGACATTGCGAACCGTCTTGATCAGTTCCGGCCGGTCGGGGTTGCGCTCGATCTTGCGGCGCAGGCGCATCACGCGCAGGTCGATGGACCGGTCGAACACGTCCCAGCCGCGGTTGTGTGCCTGTTCCATGATCTGGTTGCGGTTCAGAGGCCGGTTCGGATGGCGGGCGAAGAGGGCGAGCAGGTCGAACTCCGCGGCGCTGATCTCGATGTCTCTTCCGTCGGCATCGCGCAAGCGCCTCTCGTCGAGGTCCAGCCGGTAGGCGCCGAAGGCGATGCGCCGCGATTCGCCGGCTGGCGCGATGGCCGGGGACGTCGGCGTGGCGGCAGCCAGCACCACGGCGCGGCGCAGCACGGCGCGCACACGGGCCAGCAACTCGCGCATCTCGAAGGGCTTGGGCAGGTAGTCGTCGGCGCCGAGTTCCAGCCCGATGATGCGGTCGATCGACTCGCCGGCGGTGGTCAGCATCACCAGGCCGATGCCCGGCTGCGTTTCGCGCATCCAGCGTGCCAGTGACAAGCCGTTCTCGCCGGGCATGTTGATGTCGAGGATGGCCAGCGCCGGTGCCCTGGACGCCACCGCCAGCCGCGCTTCGGCGGCATCGGCGGCGGTGTACACCGTGAAGCCGTGGCGTCCGAAGTACTCGTCCAGCAGCGAACGCAATTCGGGCTCGTCGTCGACGACCAGCACGACAGGGCTGGAATTCTCGGCTGCCTGACTCATCGTGGGGGTCCCCTCAACGCGGTGAGGGCAGAGTCTATCGGCACCAGCCGAATTTCACTTGGCAATCGAGATGCGGTGCCGGTCGCGGCGGCCAGGGCGGCCGCGCCAGGCCCCTCAGTGCTCGCTCGCGCTCACTGCCACGGCGGCCGACAGGTCGGGGCGCCGAAGGGCTGTCCCCGCCATCGCTTCTTCGTTCGCGACCTGCGATGGCGCGCGCGCCGCGATGACTGCGGGCTGGTCTTCGGTCAGTGTCGGCCCCGCGACGATGAACAGGCCGGCCGGGTGCATGAGGATGAAGGTGTTAGGGTCGATGTGCGGCACCTGGCGCTTGACCAGGATGGCCGGATGTTCGCCCATCGTGTGCACAGCCGGCTGCGCGCTGCTGTCTTGCGCGGAGGCGATGGTGGCGGTTGCGAGAAGTGCAGCGGCGATCGCTGCGGCAAGTTGAATGCGACGGGGGGTCATTTGAAGGTTCTCCGTATCGGGCGGCGGGGGTGTATCGAACAGGGCGCTGTTGAAGCAGGCGCACCGCAATGATCGGAGGGGGCGGTTTCAAGCGCGTTGCGCGGAGCCGGGCGTCGTGTTTCGTTTGTTGCCCGATTTTTTCAGCGCGGGACGGGCCTGCAGTCGACGCCCGTCTCCGCGCACCCGTGTGCGATCGATATCTCCCTTGGCGGCCAAGCCGCCGCCCGGCGAGGCGTCGAACAGGTGAAGCAGGCGCTGGCAGGGATGGATCTCTCGACATTTGGTGCGGCCGTGCCGGACTGGCGACGGCCGCACGCGGGACTGCAGGATGACCCCAGGCTCAAACGGTAGCAGTCGCAACGACTTGCCGAACCCCCATCGCCTCGAGCGTCTCGGCCACCGCCGCGACCGCTCCAGGTATCCCCGCGTCCCCAAAGTGCCCCATGCATCCCACGCGGAAGGTTTCGACCTGCGTGAGCTTGCCGGGGTAAAGGATGTAGCCGCGCTTCTTGACCTCCTGGTAGAAGGTCTTGAAGTCGTATTTCGGATCGTCGGGCGCGTGGAAGGTGACGATGATCGGCGCCTGGATGGCAGGGTCGAGGTAGCTGCGGAATCCCAGCGCGGCCATGCCGTCGACCAAGGCCTTGCAATTGCGCGCGTAGCGCCCGCCGCGCGCTTCGAGTCCGCCTTCCTCGACGTATTGCGTGATCGCTTCGTCCAATGCAGCGACGACGTGGGTGGGCGGCGTGAACCGCCATTGCGTCGTCTTGCCCATGTACACCCACTGGTCGTAGAGATCCATGGCGAGCGAATGGCTGTTGCCCTCGCACTTTTCCAGGGTGCTGCGCCTGACGATGACGAAGCCCATGCCGGGCACGCCTTCGAGGCACTTGCCCGAGGCGGCGACGACCGCATCGAACGGCGTCTTGCGGGCGTCGATGTCGATGGCGCCAAAGGAACTCATCGCATCGACGATCAAGCCGCAGCCATGCTTCTCCACGACCAGTGCGACGTCGTGAAGGGGATTGAGCACGCCGGTGCCGGTCTCGCAATGGACCAGCGCCACATGCGTGATCGAAGGGTCTGCCGCCAGGGCGCGGTCGACGTCGGCGGCCTGGATCTGCTGGTCTTCCCTGTAGTCGATGGTGGTCACGCGGCGGCCGAGCACCTTGCAGATCTTCGCGATGCGCTGGCAGTAGGCGCCGTTGTTCGGCACCAGCACGTGGCCGTCGCGCGGGACGATCGTCCCGATGGCGGCCTCCACCGAGAAGGTGCCGCTGCCCTGGAGCGGCACGCATTCATGCGAGGCCTCGCCGTGAACGATGCGCAGCACCTGCTGGCGGATCCTTGCGGTGATCTGGTTGAAGTCGGAATCCCACGAGCCCCAGTCACGCAGCATGGCCGTGCGGGTCTTGTCGGATGTGGTCAGCGGACCGGGCGTGAGAAGGATCGGTGAACGCGCTTGGCTCATGGTGTCTCCTGTGGGAAGAGCGATGGAATGAAAGAATCAGCTGCGGCGCAGGTTGCGCCAGGCCTGCGTGCGCGCGAGCAGCACGCGCGTCAACAGCGAATAGGTGATGCACACGAGGATCGACGTCACGACGATCAGGCTGGCGAGTGCAGCCGCTGGCCCGATGTCGCCGGCGTCGTCGAGGTGCATGATGGCGACCGACGCCAGGATGGTGTCGGGCGAGTACAGGAAGATCGCGGCCGACAGGCTGGCCATCGAGACGACGAAGAAGTAGCGCCCGATGTCGAGGATCGCCGGCAGGCACACCGGCACGGTGACGCGCAGGAAGGTCTTGAAGGCCGGCACCTTCAGCGAGGCGGAGACGGCTTCGAACTCGTTGTCGATCTGCTTGAGCGCGGTCACGGCGGTGAGATGGCTCGACGTGTAGTAGTGGATGATCATCGACAGGACCAGGATCGTCATCGTCTGGTAGAGCCCGTTGAGCGGATTGGCCGGGTGATTGAAGAACATCACGTAGCCCAGGCCCAGCACCAGGCCCGGCACCGCCATCGACAGCACGGCCATGAGGTGCATGGCGCGTTTCATCATGACAAGGTTGCGCGTCTTCTCGATCAGGTAGGCGCCGACGAACACGATCAGCGATCCGCCGACGGCCGTCGAGATCGCAACGATCAGGCTGTTGGTGTAGGCCGCGGCCATGTCGCTTTCGATCAGCGCGAAGTGATAGTGCTTGAGCGTCGGCGACAGGTCGTAGGGCCACAGCGTGATGAATGAGGTGTAGACGGCCATGCCGATGGTGGCGAGCAGCAGCGTGCACACCACGATGCAGGCCCCGGCCAGCAGCGAATCGGCCAGCGGACGCGGCTTCGGCACATGCGGGACCGAGCGCGCGGTCAGTTGCGCCTTCAGCTTGCGGCGCACCGTGTAGTCGATGGCGAACGACAGGATGGAGGGAATGAGCAGCAGCATGCCGACGACCGCACCCATCGAGAAGTTGTGCTGCCCCACCACCTGCTTGAACACGTCGACCGACAGCACGTTGAAGTTGCCACCGATGACCTTGGGGGCGCCGAAGTCGCTGACCACGTAGGTGAAAACGACCGTCGCGGCGCTGATCAGGCCGTACTTGCAGGAGGGCAGGGTGATCGTCATGAACTGGCGCCATGGAGGCGCGCGCAAGGCCGTGGCGGCTTCATAGAGCCTGCCATCTGCGAGCGACAACGCGGTGACCAAAATCATCAGCGCGTGCGGGAAGGTGTTGTAGACCTCGGCCAGGATGATGCCGGGTGCGCCATAGATCGAAGCGCCCATCAGCAATGACTTGAGCGCACCCTGGTTGCCGAACCACTGCACGAACGAGATGGCCGCCAGCAACGAAGGCGCCAGCAGCGGGATCAGCGCGACCAGCTTGAACGTGCCCTTGAACCAGATCGGCAGGCAGGTGCGTGTCAGCGCATAGGCGCAGACGAAGGCCATGGGCACCGAGATCATCACGACGACAGCGGCCACCCAGATCGAGTTCCAGGCGGCACGCAACAGGCTGGGGGTCTGGAAGTAGGTGATGAAGTGCGCCAATCCGACGAAGCTGCCGTTCTTGTCCTGCACCGCGTTCACGAGAATCGTGAAGAGCGGCGCGATCAGGAAGGTGAACAGCATGGCCATGATGGCGAACAGCACCGCTCGCGCGATCAGGTCGTCGCGGCTCCAGCGCATTCCCGGGCGAGCCGCGGCCATGGCGGCCGACGGGTAAGGGCGTGCAAGCGCATTCATGACTTGGCCGTCCTGCTGCAAAAGGCGCGGATGCGGTTGGCCCGCAGGGCGATCTCGATGCGATTGCCTTCGCGGATGTCGAGGTCATGCAACTGGTTGAGCGAGAAGTGCAGTCCCAGGCTCTGGCCATGGAGCGCATCGGCCGTGACTTCGGCGATGCACAGGCCGCCGAGGAACTCGACCTTGCTGACGAGCGCGCTCATCCGGTTCGGGGTGTCGTGCGCGAGGTTCTCCACCAGGCGGTCTTCCGGCCGCAGGTAGAGGTTGACCTCATCGCCCGGCTCGAAGCCGCTGTCGCAGGCATCGCATTGCAGTTCCATGTCGCCGACGCGAAAGAGGTTGCCGCCCAGCGCGTAACCGTGCAGGACGTTGACCTTGCCCACGAAGTCGGCCACGAAGGGCGTAGCCGGCCTTTCGTAGATGTCCATCGGCGTCCCCACCTGCTCGATCACGCCGTGGTTCATGACCACGATGCGATCGGCCATCGACAGGGCCTCTTCCTGGTCGTGCGTCACCATGATGGTGGTGATGCCCACCTGGCGCTGCAAGCGGCGGATCTCGCCGCGCAGGCGGATGCGTTCCAGCGCATCGAGCGCCGACAGCGGCTCGTCCAGCAACAGGAGGCCGGGGCGCGTCGCCAGCGCGCGCGCCAATGCCACCCGCTGCTGTTGCCCGCCGGAGAGCTGGCTCGGATACTTGCGTCCCGAGGTTGGCAGGCCGACCAGCTTCAGCAGTTCCTCGACGCGCGCCTTGACCTCGGCCTTCTTCACCTTGCCGTTGACCAGCCCGTAGGCGATGTTGTCCGCGATCGTGAGGTTCGGAAACAGCGCGTACGACTGGAACACGATGCCGTAGTCGCGCTGGTCGGGCGGCAGCCAGGACACGTCCTTGCCGTTCTGCAGAATCTGTCCGGCGCTTTGCGTCTCCAGCCCGGCGATGATCCGCAGCAGCGTGGTCTTGCCGCACCCCGAGGGGCCCAGGAAGCAGAGCATCTCGCCCGGATTGACGCGCAGGTGCACGTCGCGCAGGGCACTGAAGGATTCGAAATCCTTGCGGATGCCGATCACCTCGAGTGCGCCGGCGGTGGTCGGCTCGCTGCCGAGGAACCTGGTGTCGGTCATGTCCATCTTGTTGCTCTCGTTGCGGATCAGTTGGGCTTGGCTTCCGACTTGCCGTCGTAGCGCTTGCTCCACTCGGTCAGGATGCGGTCGCGGTTCTTGGCCGACCAGTTCAGGTCGTTCTTCGAGAGCAGCTTCTCGTAGTTCTCGGGGATGCCTTCGAGCTTCTTCGCGACGCCGGGATAGGCCACCACGGCCCACCAGTTGGCGGTGACCTGGTTGGCTTCCTTGCTGGCCATCCAGTCGGCCAGGCGCTTGGCCTGCTCCATCTTTTTGGTGCCCTTCATGATGCTCGTGGCCTCGATGTCCCAGCCCAGCCCTTCCTTCGGAAAGACCAGTTCGACCGGGGCGCCGGACTTCTTGACCTGGTGCGCGCGGAACTCGAAGGAGATGCCGATCGGGAACTCGCCGGCACCGGCCTGCTTGCAGGGCTTGGAGCCGGAGTGCACGTACTGCGCGATGTTCTCGTGCAGCGCGTCCATGTACTTCCAGCCATCGTTCTCGCCCCACATCTGGAGCCATGCGGCCACGTCGAGGTAGCCGGTGCCGCTGGAGGCCGGGTGCGGCATCACGATCGCGCCCTTGTAGATCGGCTTGGCCAGGTCCTTCCAGGTCTCCGGCTTCGGCAGTCCGCGCTTTTGCGCTTCGACGGTGTTGAAGCAGATCGTCGCCGCCCACACGTCCATGCCCACCCAGGCCGGCGGCCGGGCGGTGTCGGAGTACGCGGGCGTCAGTTCCTTGAAGCCCTTGGGCTCATAGGGCGCGAGCATGCCTTCCTGTTCGAGCAGGGCAAGGCTGCTGGCCGCAAGCCCCGCCACCACGTCCGCCTGCGGGTTGGCCTTCTCTGCCAGCAGCTTGGCCGTGACGATGCCGGTCGAGTCGCGCACCCATCGGATGTCGATGTCCGGGTTGGCCTTCTCGAAGCCGTCCTTGTAGAGCTTCATCGCGTCGGTTTCGAGCGCGGTGTAGACGAGCAGGGTGGTCTTTTGTTGTGCCGAAGCGCTGGTGAGGGCGAAGGCCAGGGCCGTCGCGCAGAGTGCCGTGGAGAGTTGGCGAATGCCGTTGCTTGAGTTCATCGTTTCGTCCTGAGGGGGTAGGAATTGGGTTGCTGACTCGGGCCCAAGCGCGTCGTGACGGCCGCTTTGGTGCATTCAATGTAGAACGTCAACTGATGACTGTCAATATTAAATTGTTGACAGTTTGCAGTTTGGCGCCGAGAATCAGTCTCATGAACTCAAGCAAACCCGCCGCCGCCCTGGCCTTCTTCCAGTCCAGTTCGTTGCCCATGCTGGTGCAGGAAGAGATCGAACGACTCATCATGACCGGCGAGCTGGCCGTGGGCAGTCGCGTCAACGAGAGCGAACTCGCAACGCGTTTCAGCACCAGCCGCGGCCCGATCCGCGAGGCGCTGCGGGCGCTCGAGGAAGCGGGGCTGGTGCGCAATGAAAAGAACCGAGGCGTGTTCGTGCGGGAGATTGCCTTCGAGGAAGCCGACGAGATCTACGAGCTGCGCGAAGCGCTCGAGGAAATCATCGGACGCCGTGTGACCAGGGCCATCACGCCGGATGGCATCGAACGCCTCAAGGGCATGCTCAAGGCCATGGGGTCCGCGGCCAAGGCCAAGGATGTCGAGCAATACGCCCAGTTGAACCTGCAATTCCACGAGGTGCTGCTGGAAACCGCCGGCAGCCAGAAGCTCATCGAGACCTACAAGCGCCTGATCAAGGAACTGCTCCTGTTCCGCATGCGCGCACTCGACGACGGTGGCGGCCTGCGCGTCTCCGTCGACGAGCACCGGGACATCGTCGACGCCATTGCATCGGGCGACGCCGAGCGCGCAGGGCGCGTCATGCGGCAACACGTCGCCGACAGCCGCAGTCGCATGCACACGGCCATGGGACGGCCCGACGCCGGCTCGCCCAAATCCAACTCTTCCAATCAACAAGGAGCATGAAGTGAATCCCCAGTCGATCGAAGTCAACGCGAGAAGTTACCGCTGGATGCAGCGGCCCGTGGTCGTGGTGTGCGTGGACGGCTGCGAGCCGGCCTACCTCGATGCCGCGGTGGAGGCGGGCGTTGCGCCGTACCTGGAAAAGATGATGCGCACCGGTGCCAACCTGCTGGCCGACTGCGTGGTGCCGTCGTTCACCAATCCCAACAACCTGTCGATCGTCACCGGCGCGCCGCCCAACGTGCACGGCATCTGCGGCAACTACTTCTTCGACCGTGAACTCGGCAAGGAAGTGATGATGAACGACCCCAAGTACCTGCGCGCCGGCACCGTGCTGGCGGCCTTCGCCGATGGTGGCGCCAAGGTCGCGGTGGTCACCGCCAAGGACAAGCTGCGCAAGCTCCTGGGCAACCACATGAAGGGCATCTGCTTCTCCTCGGAGAAGGCCGACGAGGCGACCCAGCAAGAGAACGGCATCGACAACGTGCTGGATCTCGTGCAACTGCCAGTGCCCTCGGTCTACAGCGCGGAGCTTTCCGAGTTCGTGTTCGCTGCCGGCGTCAAGCTGATGGAGACGCGCCGCCCCGACTTGATGTACCTCTCGACGACGGACTACGTGCAGCACAAGGCCGCACCGGGCAGTCCGGCCGCGAATGCGTTCTACGCAATGATGGACCGCTACCTGGCCGAACTCGACGCGCTAGGCGCCACCATCGTGCTGACCGCCGACCACGGCATGAACGACAAGCACGACACCGACGGCAAGCCCAACGTCATCTACCTCCAGGATGTGCTGGATGGCTGGTACGGCGCAGAGGCTGCGCGCGTCATTCTCCCGATCACCGACCCGTACGTGGTCCACCACGGTGCGCTGGGCTCCTTCGCCACCGTCTACGCACCGGACGAGGCGACGGCCGCCCGGTGGATCGAACGCATCGAGGAATTGCCCGGCATGGAGTCCGTGCTGTCGCGCGCCGAGGCCGCGAAGCGCTTCGAGTTGCCACCGGACCGCATTGGTGACATCGTCGTCGTCAGCGAGCGCAACACCGTCATCGGCACCTCGGCCAGCCGCCACGACCTCTCTGCGCTCGAAGTGCCGCTGCGCTCGCACGGCGGGGTGTCGGAGCAGCGTGTGCCCTTGATCTGCAACCGTCGTGTCGACGGCGTCGAAAGCAGCCGTCGCCTGCGCAACTTCGACGCGCTCGACCTTGCCCTGAACCACGCCCAATAAAGCCGCGAGGAGACAACACCCATGAGCCAGCCCATGCCGAAGCCAGCCGACATCCACTGCGAAGCACTGCGCATCGCCGGCGAGCGCGTCTATCGCGACGAGGTGATCGAGGTCGCCTACCCGTACACCGGCGAGGTAGTCGCCACCGTGCCCAAGGCCACGCTCGAAGACGTGCGCCGCGCCTATCGCATCGCACGCGACTACAAGCCGACGCTCACACGCTACGAACGCTACAAGATCCTGATGCGCGCCGGCGAGATCATCGCCTCGCGCCTGGACGAGATCTCCCGCACCATCACGCTGGAGTCGGGCCTGTGCCGCAAGGATTCGCTCTACGAGGTGGGACGCGCTTCCGACGTGCTCCTGTTCGCCGCCAACCAGGCGCTGGTGGACGACGGCCAGGTGTTCTCCTGCGACCTGACGCACCACGGCAAGAGCCGCAAGGTCTACACGATGCGCGAGCCGCTGCTGGGCGTCATCACCGCCATCACGCCGTTCAACCATCCGCTGAACCAGGTGATCCACAAGGTGGCGCCTTCGATCGCGACCAACAACCGGATGGTGCTCAAGCCCAGCGAGAAGACACCGCTGACCGCATTCGTCCTGGCGGACATCCTCTACGAGGCAGGACTGCCGCCACAGATGCTGTCGGTCATCACCGGCGACCCGCGCGAGATTGCCGACGAGATGCTGACCCATCCCGACGTGGACCTCGTCACCTTCACGGGTGGCGTGGCCATCGGCAAGTACATCGCGGGCAAGGCCACCTACAAGCGCCAGATCCTCGAACTCGGCGGCAACGATCCCATCATCGTGATGGAAGACGCCGACGTGGAAGAAGCGGCAACACTCGCGGCCAGCGGCTCTTACAAGAACTCCGGCCAGCGCTGCACCGCTATCAAGCGCATGCTGGTGCACGAGGCCGTGGCCGACCAGTTCGTCGAGTTGCTGGTGCGGAAGACTCGTGCCCTGAAGTACGGCGACCCGATGGACAAGAGCGTGGACATGGGCACGGTGATCGACGAAGCCGCGGCGATCCAGTTCGAGAAGGTGGTCAACGAAGCCATCGCCGGCGGCGCGAGGCTGATGTGCGGCAACGTTCGCCGCGGCGCACTGTATTCGCCGACCGTGCTGGACGGGGTCGATCCGGAGATGACCGTCGCGAAGCAGGAGACCTTCGGGCCCGTGTCACCGGTCATCCGCTTCAAGGACATCGACGATGCCATCCGCATCTCCAACGGCACGGCCTACGGCTTGTCGTCGGCGGTGTGCACCAACCGACTCGACTACATCACGAAATTCATCCGCGAGCTCAACGTCGGCAGCGTGAACGTCCGCGAGGTGCCGGGCTACCGGCTGGAACTCACGCCGTTCGGCGGCATCAAGGACTCGGGACTCGGCTACAAGGAAGGCGTGCTGGAAGCGATGAAGAGCTTCACCAACAGCAAGACCTACTCGCTGCCCTGGTAAGCCATGAGCCTCACGATCGAAGACATCGTTCGCGTGTTCGAGGCCAAAGGGCATGAGCAGTACGACGGCGAGCCCGTGACCCAGTTGGGCCACGCATTGCAATCCGCACACCTGGCCGAGGAGGCCGGTGCGGGCAGCGCGCTCATCACGGCCGCCTTGCTGCATGACCTTGGCCATCTGCTGCACGACTTCGGCAAGACGCCGACACAGCACGGCCTCGACGACCTGCACCAGTACCGCTGCCTGCCGTTCCTGCGTCCGCTCTTCGGGCCGGAGACGCTGGAGCCGATACGCCTGCACGTCGATGCCAAGCGCTACCTCTGCGCGCGGGAGCCCGGCTATCTCGAGACCTTGTCGCCCGACTCGCGGCGCAGCCTCGTGTTGCAAGGCGGCGTGTTCGACGAGGCACAGGGGATGGCGTTCGGTGCCTTGCCGTTTGCGGAAGATGCCGTGCGCGTGCGGCGCTGGGACGATGCCGCCAAGTCTGCGGACGCCGTCGTTCCGGGGCTTTCGCATTTCGTGCGGCACATGAAGATCAGCGCCGCCGTTCGTTCCGCTCAGCCAGCGGTGTAGGAGCGAGGCATGCGACCCTTCTGGATCGAGCAAGCCTTGTTCAACGACGGTGAGTTGGCGCCGGCATTGCAGGGCAGCCAGCGTGCCGACGTCTGCATCGTTGGCGGCGGTTTCACCGGCTTGTGGACCGCGATCCAGGCCAAGCAGCAGGACCCATCGCTGGACATCGCGATCCTCGAAAGCGATCTTTGCGGGGCCGGCGCAAGCGGGCGCAACGGCGGCTGCCTACTGACTTGGTCGGCCAAGTTCTTCACCCTGCGCCGCCTCTTCGGCGAGGCAGAGGCCATCCGGCTGGTCAAGGCGTCCGAGGCAGCCGTCGGGCACATCGCGGCGTTCTGTCGCGCCCACGACATCGATGCCGACCTGCGCATGGACGGCACGCTCTACACCGCCACGTCGCAAGCCCAGGTCGGCGTGCTCGACCCGGTGATGCGTGCGCTGGAGGAGCGCGGCATCCACAGCTATTTCCCGCTGCTGCCCGGCGAGGTGGCTCGCCGCTCCGGCTCGGCCCGCAACCTCGCGGGCGTCTATTCGCCCACGGCCGCGACGGTGCATCCCGGCAAGCTGGTGCGCGGGCTGCGCCGCGTGGCGCTTGCAATGGGCGTGCGCATCTACGAGCGCAGCCCGATGCTCGAATTCAGCACCGGCCATCCAGCGGTCGTCCGCACGCCCTGCGGCAGCCTGGAGGCGACAAAGGTCGTGCTGGCGATCAATGCCTGGATGGCCAGCACATTCGCCCAGTTCGAGCGAAGCATTGCGATCGTGTCGAGCGACATGGTGATCACCGAGAAGTGCCCCGAACTGCTGCGTGAGATCGGCCTGGTCAACGGTGTGTCGGTGCTGGATTCACGCACCTTCGTCTACTACTACCGCAGCACCGTGGACGGTCGGATCATGCTGGGGAAGGGCGGCAATACCTTCGCGCGAGGCGGGCGGATCGCGCCCGTCTTCGACCAGCGTTCTCCTTACGAGGCGCAACTCACGCAAGCACTGCACTCGTTCTTTCCCGCGCTGCGCGACACGCCGATCACGGCGAGCTGGAATGGTCCCTCCGACCGTTCGGTCACCGGCTTTCCGTTCTTCGGCAGGCTGGATGGCGCGCCGCACATCAGCTACGGCTTCGGCTATTCGGGCAATGGCGTGGGGCCGAGCTACATGGGCGGCCAGATCCTGTCGTCGATGCTGCTGGGCCAGGACAACGCGTGGACGCGCAGCCCCCTGACGCAGGGCCCGCTGGGGCGCTTTCCGCCGGAACCGGTGCGCTATGCCGGATCGATCGTGGTTCGCAACGCGATCCGTCGCAAGGAGCGCGCGGAAGACGAGAATCGCCGGCCCTGGTTTGTCGACACGATGCTGAGCAAGTTCGCCAACGCTGCGGGCAAGGCCGACAAGGCCTGAGTGCAGATGCGACTGCTTTTCTGTTTCAGCGTGGGCCAGTGCGCTTTCATGGCCGTCGCCCCACAGATCCGCATATCCGCGGCGGTATTCGGGCCGCTTCGTCGTCAGGCGCCAGGCAACTACGTCACTCCTCATCCTTCTGATGATGCTGCCCCATCAACGTCTGCTGCACCGCCGGCGGTACAGCCTCGTAGTGCGACAGCTCCATCGTGTACCTCCCCTGTCCGCTGGTCAGCGCATTGAGCCGCGACTGGTAGCCCGACAGCTCCGCCAGCGGCACCTGCCCCCGAATCAGCACCATGCCGGCCGCCCCATTGGAGGTCCCCGTCACCAGCCCGCGCCTGCCTGACAGGTCACCGGTGACGTCGCCGACCACGCGATCCGGCGAGGCGATGTCGATGTTCACCACCGGTTCCAGCACGATCGCGCGCGCTGCCTGGATGGCCGCGATGAAGGCCTTGCGCCCGGCCGTCGCGAAAGCGATGTCCTTGCTGTCGACGCTGTGGTGTTTGCCGTCGTACACCACCACGCGCACGTCCACCACCGGGTAGCCGGCAATGGCGCCGTGCTCCAGCACCTCGCGCACGCCTTTCTCCACCGCGGGAATGAACTGGCCCGGAATGGTGCCGCCACGCACCTCGTCGGCGAACTCGAATCCGGCCCCGCGTTCCAGCGGCTCGATTCGCAGGAACACCTCGCCGAACTGACCGGCACCGCCGCTCTGCTTCTTGTGCCGGTGGTGGCCTTCGGCCGGGATCGTCACCGTCTCGCGATACGCGATGCGCGGCGGGCGTGTGTTGACCTCGAACTTGTAGACCTCGCGCAGCCGTTCCAGCAGCACGCGCAGGTGCAACTCGCCCAGGCCGTAGACGATGGTTTCGTTGGTGACGACCGCATGTTCCAGCCGCAGGCACGGGTCCTCATCGACCAGCTTGCCGAGGATCTCCCACATGCGCTGCTCGTCGCCATGCCGCTTGGGCTCGATGGCCAGGCCATGCACCGGATACGGAAAGTCCAGCGGCGCAAGGTGCACGTGGTCGTCCTCGGCCGCGTCGTGCAGCACCGCGTCGAAATGGATCTCGTCGACCTTGGCCACGGCCGCGATGTCCCCGGGCAACACGCGCTGCACTTCCACGTAGTTCTTGCCCTGCAGCATGAACAGGTGGCCGACCTTGAAGGGCTTGCGGCCATCGCCGATGAAGAGCTGGCTGTCGCGGGTGAGGGTGCCCTGGTGCACGCGGAAGATCCCCATCTTGCCGACGTACGGGTCGACCGTGACCTTGAACACATGCGCGAGCACATGCAGCGACGGGTCGGGCGAGACCGGCATCGGCCTGGCTTCCGCGCCTTCGCCAAGGAGGAAGTCCGGCGGGTTGGCCTCGGTGGGGTCGGGCAACAGCCGCACGATCACGTCCAGCAACTCGGCTATCCCCGCGCCGCTGCGCGCGGAGACGAAGCACACCGGAATCAGGTGCCCTTCGCGCAGCGCCTGTTCGAGCGGGGCGTGCAATTCCGACGGGTCGACGTCGCCTTCCTCCAGGTAGCGGTCCACGAAGGCCGCATCGACCTCCACCACCTGCTCGACCAGCGCCCGGTGCGCCGCCTCCACCGGGCCGAAGTCGGACTGCCCGTGGCGGTTGAAGAAGCAGTCCACCACCTTCTTGTCCATCGCGTTGGGCAGGTTCAGCGGCAGGCATTCGCGGCCGAAGGCGGCCTGGATGTCCGCCAGCAGGCCCGGCAGCGAGACGCCCTGCGAGTCGATCTTGTTGACGATGATGATGCGCGTGAGATGCCGCGACGCCGCGTACTCCATCATGCGCACGGCCATCGGCTCGATGCCGGTGGCGGCGTTGATGACCACCGCGGCGGTCTCGACGGCTTCCAGCGCCGGCAGGCTCTGGCCGAGGAAGTCGGGGCCGCCGGGGGTGTCCAGGAGGTGGATGCGGGTCGCGCCATGCGTCAGGTGCATCACCGACGAGTTGAGCGAGTGCTGCATGCGCCGCTCGATCGGGTCATGGTCGCTCACGGTGCTGCCGCGCTCCACGCTGCCGGTGGCGCCGATGGCGCCGGCGCTCTTGAGCAGGAGTTCGGCGAGGGTGGTCTTGCCGCTGGCGGACGGGCCCACGAGGGCCAGCGTGCGCACTTTCTCCAGTTCGGCCGAAAGGCCGTTCGATCGGCTTGGCATGGATCGTCTCCTTCCGCCCTCGAAAAAGGGGACGGTACCGTGTTTTACGTCCGGGCGCGCCGAACCGGATGCGGGCAAACGTGAGGACGGCGCCCTTGGGGCCGCGGAAATTGTCCGGCTGGCGGGGCTCCGGTGCAAGGCGGGCGGCGGGTTCGTTTTCGGCCGCCGGCGCACCGAAGTGACTGATTCACTCGCAATCGGCCGCGACCAGGCGCATGATGTTGCGCGCCGCTCGTTGCCCGGGTCCAACCGGCGGTGCGCGCTTCTCCGCTCTGGCTCGGATGTCCTGTTCATCGAGTCACGGGGCCGTCCATGAAAAATCCCACGCTCATTCGCGCTCGCAGCCGGAGATCGCGCCTCGGTGAGGTGCTGTTTGCCGCAGTGGTGGTCGGCACGACGCTGGTCTCGCCGGCCTTTGGTCAGGCGGTCGATGAAAAGCTCGGCAAGGTGCATTTCGACGTGTCCTGCACGCAGAAGGCGCAGGCGCTGTTCGACCGCGCCATGCTCTACCAGCACTCGTTCTGGTATCGCGCTTCCCGGAATGCCTTCGACGACGTCGCCAAGGCCGATCCGGCCTGCGCGATGGCGTACTGGGGCATGGCGCTGAGCCTGCTGTGGAACCCCCACACGCCGCCGCCCGAGAAGAACCTGGCCGAAGGCGCCATTGCGATCGCCAAGGGAAAGGGCATTGCGGCCGGCGCACCGAACACCCAGCGCGAACGCGACTACATCGATGCGCTCGGCGCCATGTACACCGACTACGACAAGATCGACCACCGCACGCGCGTCCTTGCCTACACCAAGGCCATGGAGCAATTGGCGCTGCGTTATCCCGACGACGACGAGGCCCAGATCTACTACGCGCTCGCGCTCAACGTCTCGGCGCCGGCCACCGACAAGACCTATGCCAACCAGCTCAAGGGCGCGGACATCCTGGAGAAGATCGCCAGGCGCCAGCCGCAGCATCCCGGCGTTGCCCACTACCTGATCCATCTCTACGATTCGCCTGCGCTCGCGGCCAAGGGCCTCGATGCCGCCCGGCGTTATGCCGCCATCGCGCCGGCGGCGGCGCACGCGCAGCACATGCCCTCGCATGTGTTCACGCGCCTCGGCTACTGGAAGGAGTCGATCGCCTCCAACACGGAATCCGCACGCGTCGCGGCGCTGGGCAAGGAGGGCAACGACCAGTTGCATGCGATGGACTACCTCGTCTATGCGAACCTGCAACTGGGAAAGGACGGCGCCGCCAAGGCTGTCGTCGACGAGATGGGTCAAGTCACGGGCTTCACGGAGACGGCCGTGGCCGGGCCGTACGCGCTGGCTGCGTCGCCCGCGCGCTATGTGGTCGAACGGGGCGACTGGAAGGCCGCATCGGAGCTGCCGGTCCGCCCCAGCGCCTTGCCGCAGGTCCAGGCGATCACGTACTTTGCCCGCGCCCTGGGCGCCGCGCGATCGGGTGACCCGGCGGCCGCGAATGTCGACATCGCGAAGCTCGCTGAGATGCGCGACAAGCTGCGTGATGCAAAGGACGCCTACTGGTCGCAGCAGGTCGAGATCCAGCGCCAGGTGGCGTCGGCATGGGTGCTGTATGCGGACGGCAAACCCGACGAGGCCCTCAAGGCGATGAACGCCGCGGCCGATGCAGAGGACGCGACCGACAAGCATCCGGTGACGCCGGGTGTCCTGAAGCCGGCGCGCGAACTGTACGGCGATATGCTGATGGCACAAGGCAGGCCCGGCGATGCATTGTTGGCCTACGAGGCCACGCTCAGGAAGGAACCGAACCGCCTGGGCGCCACCGTGGGCGCGGCCAAGGCCGCCGAAAAGAGCGGCAACGCGTCGGCGGCACGCGCGCACTTCGGCGAGGTCGTCACCATCGCCGATGGCGCCGACAAGGGCCGCACCGACGTGGCCGATGCGCGCACGTTCCTGGCGAAGCACCCGTGAAAGCCATCATGACGACCCGCAGCATCTTGGTGATTGCCATGGCCGCGGCGGCCACGCAGGTGGCTGGCGCAGCCTCGCTGGAGGTCGTCGGCTATTCCGGCGTCTTCGGCGAATGGGAGTGGACCGGGACCGTCGCCGAGAAAGTCTCGGGACGCGCGAAGGAATACACCGGGCCGATGACGCTGACGCACGTCGGCGTCTGCACCCAGGAAGGCCCCGAGACCAAGGCCGGGGAGATCCGCTTCCAGCTTTCCCGGTTTCCGTCGGAGATGAAGGCGACGGTTCTCGTCGATGGCGTCGAGTGCAGCTTCAGCGGGCGCTTGACCGATCGGTACACCGGCTCCATGACTTGCCCGGACCGGCCGGCGGTGCCGTTGGATATCTGGGTGAAGTAACGGGCACGTTGGCGGTGTCTTGCGTTCCGACGGAGAGCGTCAAGCCGGTACGCGTCCCCATGCCTGGATGAAGAGGGATGAAACGACCAGCGTTGCGGGATCCTCCAGGTGTCGTCCCAATGCCGCGGTCAATGCATCGAGATCGTCCTGTCCGACCACGCCGTTCTCGATGAGCCGGCCGCGTGCGTTCTCGACGAAATCGAGCACCAGCATGCGGCGCCCATGGCCAAGGGGATACAGATGGACCATGGGATGCACGTGCACGTCGACGATCCCTGCCTCGCGCAGCATGCCTGGCACTTTGAGCCCGATCTCGCGATCGATGCCGTTCGCTTTCGCGTAGATGTCCAGGAGTTGCAGGAGACGTGTCTGCGCGGGGTGCGGCGGCTCGCATCGCTGGAATGTCGCGTCTGGCTCGTGCAGGGCGACGAATCCGCCGGGCCGCACGAAGCGCACCATCTCCGCAACGATCTGCCGTGGTTCCGGAACGTTGACGAGCACCAGCCGCGCGGTGGCCAGGTCGAAGGTGCCGGTCGCCAGGCTGGTGGATCTGGCATCTGCGTCAAGGACCTCGACGTTCGACAGGTGATGCTCGGTGACGAATCGATGCGCCGTTTCTGCTTGCTCGCTGCTGCGCTCCACGCCGACGACGCGGCCTTTCGCGCCGACGCGGCTCGAGAGGAGATCAAGGCAGCCGCGCGGGCCGCAGCCGACCTCCACGACGCGCCAGCCATCGCTCACGCCGATCTGGTCGAACAGCCAGTTCGATTCATCCGCGAGTTCGAGCGCCTGGCGCTCCAGTCGGTCTTGTTCCGCCTGGCGGTAGCCGAGGATGTAGGGGTCTGGTGGGCTCATTTCATCGCTCCGATGGCGAGCCTGTCGCCCCGGTGGGCGCCTTCAGCTGCGCGAGACCTCGATGCTGTACAGCCCCCACGGGCACAGTGCGAACCGTTCCTTCAGCGGCTTGTCCTTGAACGCCGCGAGCGTGTCGGCCTCGTAGATCGCCCATTGCGGGCCCAGCCCGCCCAACACGAGCGGCACGCCGTCCATCTCCGTGGCGACGATCATTCGATAGGTGCGCGCATCCGCCATCTTCAGCGGCACCACGTAGCCGTCCACCGCGCGCATGCCGAGCATCGCGTCGGGCGCCACGCCCACCGTCTCCAGCACGCTCGTGAGCAACGGGCCGGAGAGCGTGTGCACCTTGGCGTCGTACTCGAGTGTCGGCTTGATCTTGACGGCGGGCAGGCGGCCCAAGGCATCGGCGTCGATCACGAAGGCCTTGTCGAAGCTGACCTTGTGCTTGACCATCAACTGGTCGAGCGCCGCATCGACAGGGCCCCGGTTGGACTTGCCGATGGCGCCGCTGACGGTCAGCAGGCCAGGACCCTTGCGAGGCGCATCGGCAGCCGCGACGCCGGTGGCAACAGGCAACAGCCCGGCAAGGGCCGCGCCGCCGAGGAAGTGGCGTTTGTTCATCAGATCATTGTGGGACGGCGGGCTTGTATCCGTCCACCGTGGGGCTGTAACGGCAGGTCAGCGGGTGAGCTCAGCTGCGGTCGCGAAGAGATCCGGCGTTTGCGTCACGCGCGAACGCTTGGTTGCCTCAGGGCTTGGCACCCATGTCGCCGGCAATCCGGCAGAACTCGTCGCGCACAGCGTCTTCCGATGTGCTCAGACCACCCGTGATGGAGAAGCTGAAAGAGACCGACGAGCCCTTGCCCTCGCTTTGCACGACGACGTTGAGAGGCACGCTCTTGCCTCCCTTGGAGAAACTGACCCCTTGTGCCGCCGAGATCACGCCGGCGCCTTTGTCCGATTGGACGATCTGGTAGCCGCTCTTCGCCAGCGAGCCGTAGGCCTTGGTGAATGCCGTGTCCTTGCTGACCCCCGGCAGCGGGACCTGGGTTGAAAACTTCTTGCCAGATATGAAGCTGCCCGATGAAGAGAAGTTGGCCGCGCATGGGGAAGTGTTTGCTGCGGTCCTTGTCGCAGGCGCCTGTGCCTTGGGTTCGGGCGTTGCGGTGTTGGGCGATGTTGCCGTGCTGCCGCAGGCAGAAAGGACGAGCGCCGATGCCCCGGCCAGAAGAATGGACTTCATGATGATTCCCTGAATGTTGTTGTGCTTGATTGCGATGCGATTGCCAGCGAGGCTCGCGGGCTGAATCTAGCATTGCCTCCTGCGAGTGTCCTGCGGAAGACATGGCTTCCGCAGATCCCGTGTTTTTCCTATGCAGCAGTGGATTTCAAACCCATGAGGATCTCGCGCTGCGCCTCCGCCGTCTCCCGCAAAAACCCCCACACCGCCTGCATCCTTGCGAGCTGCTTGTTCTCCACCGGCATCGACATCCAGAAGGTCCGCGTGAGGTTGGCCTGCGGCAGTTCAGGCAGCACGCGGCGCAGCGACTTGTCCTCGTCCGCGATGAAGGCCGGCAGCACCGCGATGCCGGCGCCCGCTGCCGTCGCACGATGCTGCGCCAGGATGCTGGTGCTGCGCAGCGCGAAGGCGTCGGGCTTGTGCAGGTCGTCGAGGTACTGCAGTTCCTTGCTGAAAAGCAGGTCGTCCACGTAGCTGATGAAGCTGTGGCCGCGCAGGTCTTCGCGTGCCTGGATCGGCTTGTGCTGCGACAGATAGGCCTTGGCGGCGTAGAGCCGCAGCGTGTAGTCGGTGAGCTTGGTGACGACCACGGCGCCGCGGGCCGGGCGCTCCAGCGAGATCACGATGTCGGCCTCGCGCCGCGACAGGTGCACCAGCCGCGGCATCGCGAGCAGGTCGATGGTCAGGCCCGGATGTTGCCGGGCGAACAGCGAGAGTCGAGGCGCGAGGATGACCGTGCCAAAGCCCTCGGTGGCCCCGATGCGCACCACGCCCGACAAGCCCTGCTGCGCGGCGGGCGCCGTGCTCGCCACAGCCTGGAATGCGCTCTCCATCGACTCGACCTGCGGCGTCAAGCGCCGGCCTGCTTCGGTCAGCCGATGCCCCCCGGCTTCGCGCGAGAAGAGTGGCGTGCCGACTTCCTTTTCCAGCGCCTGGATGCGCCGCGCCACGGTCGTGTGATCGACCTCCAGACGGCGCGCCGCACTCATCAAGGTGCCCGAGCGCGCCAGCTCCAGGAAGTAGCGAAGGTTGTCCCAGTCCATGCGTTGCGATTATGCAGATCACGGGTGCATATTTGTCTATTGCTATCGCAAAACTGCAAAGCTAGGATGCCGGCCTGCATTGAAATTTCACGCCCCCCCAAGGAGACACAGACAAATGGACGCCACCACCACGCCGACCACCCAGGTCGCCACCGTCAAGCTGCTCATCGGCGGCAAGCTCGTCGAGTCGACGACCACCGAATGGCGCGACATCGTCAACCCGGCCACGCAGGAAGTGCTGGCCCGCGTGCCGTTCGCCACGCAGGCCGAGGTCGATGCCGCGGTCGCCTCGGCGCAAGAAGCTTTCAAGACCTGGAAGAAGACGGCCATCGGCGCGCGCGCCCGCATCTTCCTCAAGCTGCAGCAACTGATCCGCGAGAACATGGGCGAACTGGCCGCGATCCTCACGGCCGAGCAAGGCAAGACCCTGCCCGACGCCGAAGGCGACGTGTTCCGCGGCCTCGAAGTGGTGGAGCACGCCGCCGGCATCGGCAACCTGCAGCTCGGCGAGATGGCCAACAACGTGGCCAGCGGCGTCGACACCTACACGCTGCTGCAACCGCTGGGCGTGTGTGCCGGCATCACGCCGTTCAACTTTCCCGCGATGATCCCGCTGTGGATGTTCCCGATGGCCATCGTCACCGGCAACACCTTCGTGCTGAAGCCCTCCGAGCAAGACCCGATGGTCACGATGCGCCTGTGCGAACTCGCGCTCGAAGCCGGCATTCCGCCCGGCGTGCTCAACGTGGTGCACGGCGGCGAAGCGGTGGTCAACGCCATCTGCGACCACAAGGACATCAAGGCGATCTCCTTCGTCGGCTCGACCAAGGTCGGCACGCACGTCTACAACCGCGCCACGCTCACCGGCAAGCGCGTGCAATGCATGATGGGCGCGAAGAACCACGCCATCGTGATGCCCGATGCCAACAAGGAGCAGACGCTCAACGCACTGGCCGGCGCGAGCTTCGGCGCGGCGGGCCAACGCTGCATGGCGGTGTCGGTCGCGGTGCTCGTCGGCGATGCGCAGAAGTGGGTTCCGGACCTGGTCGCAAAGGCGAAGACGCTGAAGATCGGCGCCGGCACGGAGAAGGGCGTCGACATCGGCCCGCTGGTGTCCTGCGCCGCCTACGACCGCGTCAACGGCCTGATCGAACGCGGCGTGGCGGATGGCGCCACGCTGGCCCTCGATGGCCGAAAGCCCACGGTGCAGGGCTACGAGAAAGGCAACTTCGTCGGCCCGACGGTGTTTGCCGACGTCAAGCCCGGCATGACCATCTATGACCAGGAAATCTTCGGCCCCGTGCTGTGCCTGGCCAATGCCGACAGCATCGACGATGCCATCGACATGATCAACGCCAATCCGAACGGCAACGGCACCGCGATCTTCACCCAGTCGGGCGCCGCGGCACGCCGCTTCCAGGAAGACATCGACGTCGGGCAAGTGGGCATCAATGTGCCGATCCCGGTGCCGGTGCCGATGTTCTCGTTCACCGGTTCGCGCGCGTCGAAGCTGGGCGACCTGGGCCCGTACGGCAAGCAGGTCATCCTGTTCTACACGCAGACCAAGACGGTGACGTCGCGCTGGTTCGATGACAGCACCGTGAGTCATGGCGTCAACACGACGATCAGTCTGAAGTGACTTGCTCCCTCTCCCCCGGGGAGAGGGCGGGGTGAGGGCACGGGCGGTAGAAATTCGCTCAGCCGTCCTCCGCCGCAGCCCCCTCACCCCGACCATCTCGCCGGAGGGGAGAGGGAGAAAGAATGCCCGATCATTCGTTCCATGAATTTCGAACTCACTGAAGAACAGCGCGCGTTCGCGCAAACGGCCCGTGACTTCGCGCTGGCCGAATTCGCACCCCATGCAGCGCAATGGGATGCCGATGCATTCTTTCCCAGGGACGCCATCGCCAAGGCCGGCACGCTGGGTTTCTGCGGCCTCTACGCACCGGAGAGCATCGAAGGCCTCGCGCTGCCGCGCCTGGACGCGACGCTGGTATTCGAGGAGATGGCAGCCATCGACCCTTCGACGACCGCCTTCATCACCATCCACAACATGGCGACCTGGATGCTCGGCACCTGGGGCACCGAGGCCGTGCGCCAGCGTTGGGGTTCGGACCTGACGAGCGGGCGCAAGCTGGCCTCGTATTGCCTGACCGAGCCGGGCGCTGGCTCGGATGCGGGTTCGCTCAAGACGCGCGCCGAGCTGAAGGACGGTGAATACGTCATCAACGGCGGCAAGGCCTTCATCTCCGGCGCTGGCTCGACGGATGTGCTCGTGCTGATGGCACGCACCGGCGGCGGCGGCGCGGGTGGCATCTCGGCCTTTGCCCTGCCTGCTGATGCGCCCGGCGTGAGCTACGGCAAGAAGGAGCACAAGATGGGCTGGAACAGCCAGCCCACGCGCACCATCAACTTCGACAACGTGCGCGTGCCGGCCGACCATCTGCTCGGCAGCGAAGGCGAGGGCTTCCGCATCGCGATGAAGGGCCTCGACGGCGGGCGTATCAACATCGCGACCTGTTCGGTGGGCGCGGCGCAGGGTGCGCTCGACGCAGCCCGGCGCTACCTGAACGAGCGCCAGCAGTTCGGCAAGCCGATCGCCAGTTTCCAGGCGCTGCAGTTCAAGCTCGCCGACATGGCGACGGAACTCGTCGCCGCGCGGCAGATGGTGCGCCTGGCCGCATCGAAGCTCGACGCCGGACATGCCGACGCCAGCACCTATTGCGCGATGGCCAAGCGCTTTGCCACCGACGCCGGCTTCAACGTCTGCAATGACGCGCTGCAGCTGCACGGCGGCTACGGCTACCTGAGCGAGTTCCCGCTGGAGCGCCTGGTGCGCGATGCGCGCGTGCACCAGATCCTCGAAGGCACCAACGAGATCATGCGCGTGATCGTCGCGCGCAAGCTGCTCGAGGGAGATGCAGATATTCGCTGAGCTACGTCAATTCGGAAAGCCGAACGCAATGCGGACAGCCGAACGCAGAAGTCGCAAAGGATTCGCAAAAGTAGCAATAGAACATCCATCAAAATTTCCTCGGATTCTTTTGCGACTTCTGCGTAGCCTTTGACTTCCCTCTGCGTTCGGGTCCCCGCATTCATCCAATCTCAACAACATGTCAGACCCCGTCGTCCTCTTCCACGAAATCAATACCGCCAGCGGCCAGCGCTTCGGCGTGGCCACGCTGAATTCACCGGCTTCCCTCAATGCGCTTGCCGTGGAGATGGTTGCGCTGCTCACGCCCAAGCTGCGGGAATGGGCGGCTGACAGCGACATCGTCGGCGTGCTGCTGCAAGCGGCTGGCGAGAAGTCTTTCTGTGCGGGCGGCGACCTGCGAAAGCTTTATCAAACGCTGCTCGAAGTCGGACCGGCGCGCAACGCATACGCGGAGCGTTACTTCGCGCAGGAGTACGAACTCGACTACCTGATCCACACCTTTCCCAAGCCCTTCCTGTGTTGGGCGCACGGCATCGTGATGGGTGGCGGCATCGGGCTCATGGCCGGTGCGTCGCATCGCGTGGTCACTGCGCAGAGCCGGCTCGCGATGCCGGAGATCAACATCGGCCTCTATCCGGATGTCGGCGGGAGCTGGTTCCTGCGCCGCATGCCGGGCCGGGTGGGCCTGTTCCTGGCGCTCACCGGGGTCAACTTCAATGCGAGCGACGCGATCTTCTGCGGCCTGGCCGACCTGTTCGTGCCGCACGAGCGCAAGCAGCAGGTGCTCGATGCCATCATGGCGAGCACATGGAGCGGCAATGCCAAGGCCGATCGCGCCGCGCTCTCGCGCATCCTGCTGAAGGCCGGGGAGGGCGCGGAGACCCCGCCGTCCAAGGTGCGCGAGCACTTCGACGAGGTCAACGCCTTGATGGCCGGCGACGACCTGCTCGATATCGCGAAGCGGCTGCGCGCCTACCGCAGCGAGGACAAGTGGGTGCAGACAGCTGCCGAGACCTTCGCCAAGGGCGCGCCAAGCTCGGCTGCGCTGAGCTTCGAACTCTGGCAGCGCGTGCACCGCATGTCCCTCGCGGAAGTGTTCCGGCTCGAGTACTGGGCCTCGCTCGGCTGCTGCGCGAACAAGGATTTCGCCGAAGGCATCCGCGCCCTGCTCGTCGACAAGGACCGCAACCCGAAGTGGACGCCGGCCACCATCGAAGAGATCACGCCCGCCTTCATCGAGGACCACTTGCGCGAGCGCGGCGACATGGCGCCGGAGCTGGCGGGGCTCGTGTGAGAAAGAAATGCGGACATCCGGACGCAGAGGACGCGAAGGTTTCGCGAAGGACGCGAAAGGAATACCAGATTTTCTTCCTCGAGTTCTTTCGCGTCCTTCGCGGAACCTTTGCATCCTTCGCGGCCGGCTGCCCGATCCCGTATTCACTACACCCTTGGAGACGTACAACATGAAGATCGCATTCATCGGCCTTGGCAACATGGGCGGCCCGATGGCCCTGAACCTGCTCAAGGCGGGCCACGCGCTGAGCGCCTTCGATCTTTCGGTCGAGGCCTGCAAAAAGTTCGCGGCCGAAGGGTTGCCCATTGCCACTTCGGCCGCCGACACCGTCTCAGGCGCCGAAGTGGTCGTCAGCATGCTGCCGGCCAGTGCGCATGTCGAAGGGCTCTACCTCGGCGGGGACGGCAAGCCCGGGCTGCTCGAACACATCGCGCCGGGCACGTTGGTCATCGACAGCAGCACCATTGCCGCGGCCACATCGCGCAAGGTCGCCGAGGCCGCGGGCAAGCGGGGCATCGCGGTCATCGATGCGCCCGTGTCAGGCGGTACCGGCGGTGCGATCGCGGGCACGCTCACCTTCATGGTCGGCGGCAGCGTGCAAGACCTGGAGCGCGCCCGTCCCGTGCTGGAAAAGATGGGTGCCAACATCTTCCACGCGGGCGAGGCAGGGGCCGGCCAGACGGCCAAGATCTGCAACAACATGCTGCTCGGTATCCTGATGATCGGCACATCCGAAGCGCTCGCCCTTGGTGTGGCCAACGGGCTCGACCCGAAGGTGCTGTCCGAGATCATGCGGCGCAGTTCGGGCGGCAACTGGGCCCTCGAAAAGTACAACCCGATGCCGGGCGTGATGGACACGTCGCCCGCGTCGAAGAACTATGCCGGCGGGTTCGGGACCGACCTGATGCTGAAGGACCTGGGCCTGTCGCAGGAGAACGCCGCCGCTGTGCGCGCCGCAACGCCCTTGGGCGGCATGGCGCGCAACCTCTATGCCGCACACAGCCTCGCGGGCAACGGTGCGCTGGATTTCTCCAGCGTCATCAAGCTGCTGCAAAAGGCCGACTGATTTGAGCGGTTCGGCGGGCCGCCGCTCCGGCATGCGCTAAGGCCCAGCGGCAGCCTCGAACACGCGCGCGAAGCCTTCGATGAGCTGCTCGTCGGAATAGGCGAGCGGGTCGTCCACGCTCTCGACCATGCCCTTCATCGTGAGCATTCCCACGGCCGCGAGGTAAGCAAGGAACGCCATCAGCCTCGGTTCGACGCGCGCCCGGCCGGGGCGCTTTTTCCGTTCTTCGGCGAGCATCTTCGCGGCGTCGGCAAAGCAGAGGTCGTTGAGCGGACGAATGCGCTGGAACTGCTGCTCGTCCCAATGCACCGAGCCCGGGCTGGCGACCTGGCCGTGGAGGAAGGCCAGGCGAAAGTCGTCGATGCGCGGCGCGAATGCATGGACCGTCTCACGCACGATGGCGCGCAGCGCGTCGCCGCCATTGCGCGCCTTCCCGGTGGCGCCGTGCACCGCCTGGGCGTGCGCGTCGAGGGCCCCGTAGACCAACTCGAACAGCAGCGCATCCTTCGACGGAAAGTAGTAGTAGAGCGCCGCCTTCGACACGCCTATTTCCCTGGCGACGGAGTCCAGCGTGGTGGCGGAGATCCCGCTTCGCAACAGCACGCGACGTGCGCCTTCCAGGATTTCCTCTCGTGACCGGTTGCGCCGTTGCTCGCGACGGGCCACGCGCGCCGTGACTGCCGGACTTTCGTCGGGGGTGGGGCGTGGCTTCGGCGCGGACATGTCGGGCGATTGGAGGGGCGGTTCGATCGAATTATTCCACCAACGGGCAATAAAACCAACCTAAAGAAAAATTATTGACTGATGGTAGAAAAAAGAACATGCTTTCGCATCCGCCCCATGGAGAGCCACCATGCAAGCCAGCACCCATGAGATCGCCGACCGCATCTACCGCATCTCGACCTGCGTCCCTGACGCAGCGCCCGGCGGCTTCACCTTCAACCAGTTCCTCATCGACGCCGACGAGCCGCTGCTGTTTCATACGGGGCCGCGACGCATGTTCCCGCTGGTCTCCGAGGCCGTCGCGCGCATCGTTGCGCTGAAACGCCTGCGCTGGATCACCTTCGGCCATGTCGAGGCCGACGAATGCGGCGCCATGAACGAATTCCTCGCGGCCGCACCGCAGGCCGAAGTCGCGCACGGCGCGACCGGCTGCATGGTGTCGCTGGACGACCTCTGCGACCGGCCGCCGCGCAAGCTGGCCGATGGCGAGGTGATGGACCTGGGCGGCAAGCGCGTCAGGCACATCGACACGCCCCATGTGCCGCACAACTGGGAAGCGCGCGTGCTGTTCGAGGAAAGCACCGGAACCCTGTTCTGCGGCGACCTGTTCACGCACTGTGGCAATGGCCCGGCCCTCATCGAAGGCGACATCGTCGGCCCCGCGCTGGCGGCGGAGGAGTTGTTCCATGCCACGTCGCTTTCACTGGCGACAGCGCCGACGATTCGCGCCCTCGCAAGACTTGAACCGCAGACGCTGGCGCTGATGCATGGATCGTCCAGGCGCGGTCGCTGCAGCGAAGCACTCGAGCAACTGGCCGATGCGTACGAGGCCATGATCCGCATGCATTGACCCCACGCGATCGGAAAGCACCATGGACAAACTGAGCCTGCAAGACCCGCTGTTCGCGACCTACGCGATCGCCGCCACGCTCATGATCCTCAAGGCGGTGGCGATGTCCTGGCTGACCGTCGCGCGCATGCTGCAGGTCAATGGCGGTTTCCGCTCGCCCGAGGACCTGCGCAAGACGCCGCTCAATCCGCACCCCGATGCGCGGCAGCTCGAACCCCACGAGCCAGTCGAGCGCATCCGGCGCATTCATCTCAACGATCTGGAGAACCTGCCGTTCTTCCTGGCCGCCGGTTTCCTGTACGTGCTGACCGGCCCGCCGTTGCTGCTGGCGCAGGTGTTGCTGTATGGGTATGTCGTGTCACGGTTTCTTCACTTCGCGGCCTACCTGAGCGCGCAGACCCACGACATGCGCGCCACGCTGTGGACGGTGGGCTCGCTGATCCTGGTCTTCATGACGGTGCGCACGCTGCTTTCGGCGCTCGGCGTCTGGCGCTGAGCCCGATCGGACTTCCGCACGCCTTACTTCATCGAGCGGCCGTCGAAGTGCTGGACCGGGATTGCCTGCAAGTCGATGCCCTCGATGCAACGTGCATTGATGGCCGCCATCGTGTTGCCGTCGGGCGTCTTGGCTTCGCCGTAGGTGTGGATGCCGCAATGCGGGCAGAAGTGGTGCTTGATCGCATGCGTGTGAAACTGGTAGACGCTGCCGTCCGACTCGGGTGAGAGCAGGTGCAGGGCGCTGCGCGAGACGAACCACAGCAACGCGCCCTTGCGCTGGCAGATCGAGCAGTTGCACTCGGTGACGGAGGCGATATCGCCTTCGACCTCGAACTTGTTGCGCCCGCAGTGGCAACTTCCTTGATGGGTCATGTCAGGCCTCTTGGGTCGAACTGGTGGATCGGGTTTTCAATAGTCAACCAAAGGGTTGAGTATTGAAGTGACCGGGGGTGTTGTCAAGCCACCGGCGATGGTGCAAATGCAAGCGTCGGTCAGGGTGCGCCGCTGCGCCCGGCACCGGTCGCCATGGTCGCAAGCACGCGAGCGCCGCGCGCGGTATAACCTGCCGACGCTTGTGCGTCACAAATTAAAACACCGGAGAATAAATGTGAATTCGATAGAGCAAAGAACCGTGTCCAAGGTCAGCTGGCGCCTGTTGCCGCTGCTCATGGTCAGCTATTTCGTCGCTTACCTCGACCGGGTGAACCTGGGCTTTGCCGGCGCCTCGATGTCGAAAGACCTGGGCTTCACCGCCGCCATTTTCGGCAGCGCCGCCGGCATCTTCTTCATCGCCTACTTCCTGTTCGAAGTGCCGAGCAACCTGGCGTTGGAGCGCTTCGGCGCGCGCAGGTGGATCGCCCGCATCATGTTCAGTTGGGGCCTGATCTCGGCCGCGCAGGCTTGGGTCGGCGGGGCGACGAGCTTCAACGTGATCCGCTTCCTGCTCGGCATTGCCGAAGCGGGCTTCTTCCCCGGCGTGATCTTCTACATCACGCTCTGGTTTCCGGCGGCGTACCGCGCACGCATCGTGGGCTGGTTCATGTTCGCGATCCCGATCTCGACGGTGATCGGCTCGCCGATCTCGGGCTTCATCCTGAACATGGAAGGCGTGAACGGCATGCACGGCTGGCAATGGCTGTTCATCCTCGAAGCCGTGCCGGCGCTGGTCCTGACCTTCTTCGTGCTGCTGTACCTGCCGGACCGCCCCAAGGACGCGAAGTGGCTGACCACGGAAGAGCGCGACTGGCTGCAGGGCACGCTCGAGGCCGAGCGCCGCAACCGCGAGTCGATTCACAAGATCTCGTGGACGCAGTCGCTGTTCAACTGGCGCGTGATCGCACTGGGCTTCGTCTACATGGGCATCACGGTGCCGCTCTACGGCCTGGGCTTCTTCCTGCCGCAGATCATCAAGGGCTTCGGCGGGCTGGGCAACGTGGAGATCGGCTTCATCAACGCCTTCCCGTACCTGATCGGCGCGATCGCGATGCTGTTCTGGACCCGCTGGTCCGACGCGACGAAGGAGCGCAAGGTGTTCCTGCTGATCCCGCTGGCCTGCATCTTCGTCGGGCTGGTTGCCGCGGCCGAGATCTCCGCGCCGATCCCGAAGATGGCGGCCGTGACGCTCGCCGCGTTCGGCATCTTCGCCGCGCTGCCCGTGTTCTGGACCGTGCCGACCGCATTGCTGAGCGGCGTGGCGGCGGCGGCCGGCATCGCGTGGATCAATTCCATCGGCAACCTCGGCGGCTACATCGGCCCGACGATCTTCGGCATGCTGAAGGACAAGATGGGCAACGACTTCTATGCGGTGCTGTTCCTTGCGCTGCTGTCGGTCGTCGCCTTTGCGCTGGTGCTCGTCATCGGCCACGACAAGCGGGCGGAACTCGGCGCCCAAGCGGTGCGCGCCTGATCTAACGGTTGCGAAACACGATCTCCTTCATCCGCGCCAGCTTGGGCGAGACGACCGGCACGGTCAGCATCGTGCTGGCCACGGCCATCAGCAGCAGTGCGGTGAAGGTCGCGTTGGTGATCAGGGCCTTGTCGAGCAGCACGTTGGCGAAGACGATCATGATCAGCGCCTTGGTCTGCAGGAGCCAGCCGACCAGGGAGCCTTCGCCGGGCTTCCATCGAAGGACGCGGCCTGCGATGTGCGTGCCGATCAGCTTGCCGCCGACCGATGCCACCAGCAGCACCGCCGCGGCGATGAGCACCGCGGCGCCGCCGCCCTGGAAGTTGGTGCGCAGCCCGGTGCTCAGGAAGTACACCGGCATCACCACCATCAGCAGCTTGTGGCGCAGCGAGTCCATGTCGGCCTGGTCGAACCAGTGCGAATCCATCACCGCGCCGGCAATGAAGGCGCCCACCATGTAGTGCAGGCCGCACCAGTCGGCGCCCAGCCCGCAGGCGGCCAGCCAGACGATGCCGGCATACCAGCGATCCGGCTCCGGAATGCGCACCATCAGCCAGCGGAAGGCGGCGCTGGCCATAGCGAACAACGCGAGGAACGCGACCTGCCTGCCGACGCGCTCCCAGTCCAGCAGGATGAGCGCCAGCACGCTCCAGATCGCGATGTCGTCCAGGCTCGCATAGCGCAGGATGCGCTGGCCGATCGGCTGGCGGAGGATGTGGAGCTTCTCCATGAGCAGGATCAGGATCGGCAGCGCGGTCACGGCGCATGACATGCCGATGCCCAGCACGAATTGCCAGGTCTGCGCCTGCGCGCCCATCCATCCCGGGTACATCGCCATCCCGATGCCGGCGACGCTGCCGAACACCAGCGGCACGCCCAGCGCAAGACCGGCCGTGATGCCGCTTTCGCGCCGATGCGTCCACGCCTCGCGCAGGTCGAGCTCGATGCCGGCAATCCAGACGAACAGCATCACCCCCCATTGCGCGATGGCGCTGAGCGACTGGATCACCGGCGCGCTGAAGACGAAGTTGTAGTAGTCCGGATAGATGGCGCCCAGCACGCCGGGACCGAGCAGCACGCCGGTGATGATCTGCACGATCACCAGCGGCGCGAAGTACTCGGTGCGCCCCAGCCGCCAGATCAGGTACGGGCCGGTGAAGATGATCAGCATCGCGATCAGGAAGATTTCGGAAGTACTCATTGGCAGGACAAGGGGGAGGCGAGGTCGCGAAGCGGGCCGCAGTTTGCCACGGCAAAATCGGGCCCCGGCTCACAACAGACGTTACATGCCATGCCCAACTATTGGTTGATGAAGTCCGAACCCGAGGAATGCTCGATCGACGACGCGCTGGCCGCCCCCGACGCCACCGTGCCGTGGACCGGCGTGCGCAGCTACCAGGCGCGCAACTTCATGCGCGATGCGATGAAGGTCGGCGACGGCGTCCTGTTCTATCACTCCAGTTGCCCTGAGCCCGGCATCTACGGCATCGCGCGCGTGACCTCCGCAACGCGGCCCGACCCGACACAGTTCGATGCCAAGTCGCCGTACTACGACGCCAAGTCGAAGCCAGAGGACCCGCGCTGGCTGCTGCTCGACGTGCAGGCCCTGCGCAAGACGCGCCTGCTGGCCTTGCCGGGACTGCGCGACACACCCGCGCTGGCCGACATGCTGGTGCTGCGCAAGGGCAACCGGCTGTCGATCACGCCGGTCGAGGCGGTGCACTGGCACCTGATCGTCGACAAGATGCTGGCCTGATGCTGGACATCCGGCAGGCCGCGGTCGCCGACGCGCCGCAGGTTGCGGCTGTGCTGCAGGAGGCCGCGCAATGGCTGGCGGATGGCGGCAGGGCGCTGTGGGTCGCGTCGGCCGTCAGCGACGAGCGCGTGCTGCGCGATGTGGCGGCGGGGCTGTTCTTCGCCGCGCGTGACAAGGGTGGCGAGATCGTGGGAGTCGCGAGGTTCGATCTGGAAGACCCGTACTTCTGGCCCGAGATCGACAGCGGCAGTTCGGCCTTCATCCACAAGCTCGCGGTGCGCCGGCAGTGGGCGGGCCAGGGCGTCTCCGCTGCGCTGCTCGCCTTCGCCAAGGCGCGGGCCGAAAGCATGGGTTTGCCTTATCTGCGCCTCGATTGCGTGGCGGATCGCACGGCGTTGCGCACGCTGTACGAAGGCTTCGGCTTCACCCTGCACAGCTGCATCCAGAAGGGTTCGGTGGCCTTTGCCCGCTACGAGCTTCGTACCGGCGCATAGGCGCATTCGCTCACGCGCCAGTTCCGCCCTCGCCGAACAACTGGACGATCGTGCGGCGCAGCCAGGCGTTGCCGGCGTCTGCATGAAAGCGCTCATGCCAGTGCTGCTTGACGGCATAGGCCGGCAGCGCGATCGGCGGCTCGACCAGCTTCACCGGTTCCTGCGTCGCCAGGATCTGCCCGAGGATGCGCGGCACGACAACGATCAGCTCGGTCTGCGCCACGATGCGCGCCACGCCGAGAAAGCTCGACAGGCGCACGGCGATGCGCCGCTCGATGCCGTGGCGCGCGATGGTCTTGTCGACGATGGCATGACCAGTGCCTGAAGACGAAACCAGCGCATGCGCCTCGGCGGCGAAGGCCTTGCGCGTGAGCTTCTGGCCGATGCGCGGATGGTCCTTCGCAACGAGGCAGACGAAGTTCTGGCGGAACAGCACCTGCTGGTAGAAGCCGGCCTCCAGTTGCGGCATGAAGCCGACGGCCAGGTCGACCTCGCCGTCCTCCAAGCGACGGCCGCTGGCGGTCGAGACGATCTCGGTCTCGATCTGCACGCCGGGGGCCTCGCGCCGCACATGGTTCAGCAGCCGGGGCAGCAGCACCACCTCGCTGATGTCCGTCAGGCAGATGCGGAAGTGGCGATCCGCCGTATGAGGGTCGAACGCCGCCTGGCTGCCGCGCGCGAGTGCGAGCTGGGCCAATGCCTCGCGCAGCGCTGGGTAGATCTGCTGAGCATGCGGCGTGGGCTGCATGCCCTGCGCGGTGCGCGCGAACAGCCGGTCGTCGAAGTGCGCGCGCAGCTTGTTGAGCGCGGTGCTGGCCGCGGCCTGCGCCATGCCGAGACGGTCCGCCGCCTTCGACACGCTCGCGGTCTTGTAGACCTCGTCGAACACGGCCAGCCACTCCACGTCCAGCTTTGCCATCGCTTGCTCCAGTATTCAAAAACGCAATTCGAAGTATCCGCCAGTGTGCTTGAAGGAATAGTGGCGGCGGCGAACAATCCGCTCCATGAACACCGCCGTTGCCAACCGCCCCGCCCAAGCCGCCGCGCGTCCACCCGAGCGGCAGGACTTCTACGACCGAATCAAGCCGCTCGGCCTCACGCCGCTGTGGGAAGAACTGCACGCGCTGGTGCCGCGCGAGCCGCAGACGCCGTGCGTGCCGGCGATCTGGCGCTACGACGAGATCCGCCCCTTCCTGATGGAATCCGCCGCGCTCATCACGGCCGAGGAAGCGGTGCGCCGCGTGCTGGTGCTCGAGAACCCGGCCCTTCCGGGGCGCTCGTCGATCACGCAGTCGCTCTACGCGGGCCTGCAACTCATCATGCCGGGCGAGATCGCGCCCTCGCATCGGCATGTGCAGTCGGCGCTGCGCTTCATCGTCGACGGCAAGGGCGCCTACACCACGGTGGGCGGCGAGCGCACCACCATGTACCCCGGCGACTTCATCATCACGCCCTCGTGGGCCTGGCATGACCATGGCAACGAGGGCATCGGCGGCAGCAGCGAGCCGGTGGTGTGGCTCGACGGGCTCGACATCCCGATGGTGCGCTTCTTCGATGCAGGCTTTGCCGAGAACGACGATGCGAAGGCGCAGAAGGTGGCGGTGCCCGAAGGTCACAGCATGGCGCGCTTCGGCCACAACATGGTGCCGGTGAAACACGACCACCAGTCGCCTACGTCGCCGATCTTCAACTATTCCTATGCGCGCAGCCGCGAGGCGCTGGCCACACTACAACGGCAGGAAGCGCCGGACGCCTGGCACGGCCACAAGCTGCGCTACATCAACCCGCTGACCGGCGGCTCGCCGATGCCGACCATCGCGACCTTCCTGCAACTGCTGCCCGGGGGCTTTGCCGGCAAGGCGCATCGGCAGACCGATGGCGCGGTCTACAGCGTGGTCGAAGGCCACGGCACGGCCGACATCGGCGGCCAGCGGCTGGCGTTCGGGCCGCGGGATACCTTCGTCGTGCCGTCGTGGGCGCCGCTCAAGCTGTCGGCGGATGACGAGGTCGTGCTGTTCAGTTTTTCCGATCGCCCGGTGCAACAGGCCATGGGCATCCTGCGCGAAGCCTTCTGAGTCGCGCACTGCGCGACCGCTTTCCATCTCAACCATTCGCCGCCATCGTTGCGGCAGGAGGCACCATGTCCTATGTCATCACACCGCCGGCCGTCGTCGGCTTGCCGGTCGAAGGTTCAACCGACCTGTTCCCCGTGCGCCGCGTCTACTGCGTCGGCCGAAATTACGCGGCGCATGCGCGCGAGATGGGCTTCGACCCGGACCGCGAGCCGCCGTTCTTCTTCTGCAAGCCGAACGACGATGCGTCGGTGATCCCGGTGCCCGCGGGCACCACGGCTGCGCTGCCGTATCCGGCGCAGACGGCCAACTACCACTACGAGGCCGAACTCGTCGTGCTGATCGGCAAGGGCGGCAGCGACATCCCGGTCCAGCAGGCGGCCAGCCACATCTACGGCTACGCGGTCGGCCTCGACATGACGCGGCGCGACCTGCAGATGAAGATGCGCGAGCAGGGCCGGCCCTGGGAAATAGGCAAGGCCTTCGACCATTCCGCGCCCATCGGCCCGGTGAGGCCGATCAGCAAGATGGGCGAATACAACGCCGGCGCCATCACGCTCGAAGTCGATGGCGCTACGCGCCAGAAGAGCGACATCCGCAACCTGATCTGGTCGGTGAGCGAAGTCATCGCGAACCTGTCGACGCTGTTCGCTTTGCAGCCCGGTGACGTGATCTTCACCGGTACGCCCGAAGGCGTGGGCGCGGTGAAGCGCGGCGAGACCATCACCGTGCGGATCGACGGCTTTTCGCCGCTGTCCGTTCGCATCGACTGAAGGAGCAAATCCACCATGACGCATCCTGAACGTGCATCGGTATTGCTGGTCGGCGGTGGCATCGGCGGGCTGGCCACTGCGCTGTCGCTGGCGCGCCTCGGCCTGCAGGTCGAACTGCTGGAGCAAAGCTCCTCCATCGGCGAGATCGGGGCCGGCCTGCAACTCGGCCCCAATGCCTTCGCGGCGCTCGACGCATTGGGTGTGGGCGATGAGGTGCGGCGAAAGGCGGTGTTCACCGATCGCCTCGTGATGATGGATGCGGTCGACGCCACCGAAGTGGCTTCGGTGCCGGTGGGCGAATCGTTTCGCAAGCGCTTCGGCAATCCCTATGCGGTGAGCCACCGTGCCGACCTGCACGGCGCGATATTCGACGCGGTGCGCAGTGATCCGCGCATCCGCTTTCACACCGGCGCGGCGGTGGCAGAGGTCGATATCCGCGACGACGGCGTGACAGTGACCACGAAGGACGGTCGCCGCTTCAGCGCCGGTGCCGTGGTGGGCTGCGACGGTGTGAAGTCGGTGGTGCGGGCCAGGCTGGTCGGCGACGAGGCGCGCGTGTCCGGCCATGTGGTCTACCGGGCCGTGGTGCCGGCCGCCGACATGCCACCGGAGCTGCGCATGAACGCGCCCGTGGTGTGGGCCGGCCCTGATTGCCACCTGGTGCACTACCCGCTGCGCGCGGGCGAGCAGTACAACCTGGTCGTGACCTTCCACAGTCGCGACAAGGAGGAGTGGGGCGTCACCGAAGGCAGCAAGGAAGAGGTGCTGTCGTACTTCCAGGGCATCCATCCCACCCCGCGCCAACTGCTCGACCGCCCAACCTCGTGGAAGCGCTGGAGCACGGCCGACCGCGAGCCGGTGCTGGACTGGGGCCAAGGCCCGGCCACGCTGATCGGCGATGCGGCGCATCCGATGATGCAGTACCTCGCGCAGGGCGCGTGCATGGCGCTCGAGGATGCGGTCACGCTGGGCGAGGCCATTCGCGCATGTCGTTCGCAACAAGACGGCACCGACGACCTGCCACGCGCCTTTCGCCTCTACGAATCGGCGCGTGCGGCGCGCACGGCGCGTGTGGTGCTGTCGGTGCGCGAGATGGGCAGGCTCTATCACGCGAAAGGCGTGGAGCGGCTCGTTCGCAACAGCCTGTGGCCAGGCCGCTCGGAGCAGCGCTTTCACGATGCGGTCGAATGGCTCTACGGCTGGCGCCCCGAACGCTGCCTCGACGCCGCCGCGGTACAACCCGCCCTGCCCAAAGAAATCCATATCCAGCAAGAGACCGCAACGACATCATGAAAACACGCTTCGCATTGGCCGGCATCGCCGCCGTATTCTTCAGCGCACCGGTGCTGGCCCAGGCCACGGACTACCCGTCGAAGCCCGTCACCATCGTCACGCCCTTTGCCGCGGGCAGCGGGCCCGACGCGGTGCTGCGCCTGGTCTCCGACAAGCTCTCGAAGCTGTGGAACCAGCGCGTGGTGATCGACAACAAGCCGGGCGGCGCCGGCTTCATCGCCATCGAACAGGCGACGCGCGCCGCACCCGACGGCTACACGCTGCTGCAGCTCGACAGCGAGCACCTTGCCGCGCTGCCGCACCTCTACAAGTCGCGCAATTTCAAGCCGCTGCAGACCTTCGACCCGGTGGCGTCGCTGTTTCGCACACCCTTCTTCGTCGCGGTGCCGACCGAATCGAAGTGGAAGTCGATGGCCGACCTGGTCGCCGACGCGAAGGCCAGGCCCGATGCGCTGAGCTATGGCTCATGGGGCATCGGCAGCCCCGGCCACCTTGGCGCTCAGCAACTCGAAGCGATGGCGGGCGGCCTGCGCATGCAGCACGTGCCGTACAAGGAGGTGTCGCAGCTGTACGCCAGCGTCGGCTCGGGCGACATCGCCTGGGCCTTCGCGAGCCTCCCGTCGAGCGCGGGCATCTACAAGGCCGGCAAGCTGCGCTACATCGCGGTCGCCGCGCCCAGGCGGGTGCCTCAGATGCCGGACGTGCCGACCATCGGCGAGTCCGGCGGACCTGCGGGGCTGGAGGTCAACTCCTTCGTGTCGCTGGTCGCGCCCAAGGGCGTGCCGGCGGCCATCAAGGCGAAGATCAACGCGGACATGGCCAAGGTGATCGCCGACCCCGACATCCGCGCCCGCTTCGACACCTTCGCCTTCGAGCCGCTGGCCTGGTCGCCGGAGGAGATCGCGCGGAACGTGGAGGCCAAGTCGAAGGTGTATGGGGAGTTGGTGGTGCGGGGGAATATCAGCCTGGATTGAGGCGCCATTGCGGTACTCGGAACGGTTGCCTGCCCGTCTTGCACAGAGTAATTGGCAAGCCCGTCGTCTCGTGACATACCAGGGCGCGTTGACGCGCGAGCTTGCTCCGACCCGAAACTGAAACTACGGCGTAGCCCTGACCGCGCGCAGGCATGCACTCCATCTGTCCCGCGCGCCGGCCGGGTCGGAGGCTCGGTTCGAGGCGTATTCGGTGTAGCACGCCCTGCCTGCCACTTGTTGTTCTCGCGACCTGGCGATGCGCTCCTGGGAGATTTGCGCCTGCGTCTTCTGGTTCGCGTCGGGGTCGGAGCCTTCCGCGATGCGGTTGGCCGGCGGAGCGGTTCGCGCGGCGGGCACCGGCCTGCCAAAAATATCGGGCCGCGATGCCTTCCACTGAGCATCGCCTTCCGCGTGCGCCTGTTTCCTCATCTCCTCGGTCGGGAAGATCTTCTGCGGCACCTTGGCGGCCTTGCGCGCATCCTCCTCGAGGGCGGGACACTCTTCGAGGGCGCGATCCTGAACCCGGGTCATGTCGGCCACCCCTCGGGCCATGAGCCATTGGACGTTTTCCGGCGGCCGCGATTTCCAGAACAGGTAGCTGCTGTAGTCCTGCTCGCCGTTGGCATTGAGGTACGGGCCGTATTCGCAGTTGAGCATCAGGGCGCCGGCATCGTCGCTCTTTTTCAGTTCCACCTTGAAGAGCGGCGGCGAATCCTTCAAGCGCATGAAGGTGCTGGGTGGAAGGGGCCTGGAGGCACGCAGCGGGAGCTTGCGGTCCTTTTCCTCTTGCGTGGGATGTTGTCCGGCCCAACGATTGATCTCCGCTTGGTCTCGTTCGGCACGGTAGGCCGTGTACTGCGGTTCGGTTGCGCGCAGCGCCTTCGCGAATGCGGCTTCGTCAAAGAGGATCAGTTGATCGTCGCCACGCGCGCCCAGTTCGCCGCGCATGCTCCTTACCCAGCTCATGAAGGAGCCCTTGGCGGGACGGGGAATGCCGCCGTCGAGTTCGCGCCCTCCATTCAGTGCCGCGGTCAGCTTGTTCACGGCGTCCGAATGGGGATTGACGCCATCGATGACCAGGACCTGGGCAAGGACGATGTCCTTTTCGAAAAGCCGCGTGGCGAACTCGGCGCCCGCGGCACTTCGGTTGGCCGGCGGTGCCAGAAAGTAGGCTTCGCGCGCAGCCTGGATCGTGGCCTCGAACTGCGCGGCCTTTCCCTTGTATGCGATCGCATCGCGGATCGCGGCGTTGGCGTTTTCCCGGAAATAGTCCGCCCCCGTGGGGGTGCCGATCCATTGATCGACGGCCCCTGCTGTGCCGGCGAGGAGCACTGCGGCGAGTGCGAGCAACGGCGAGTGGGCGCGGCGCCACGCTGAAGGGGGAACAACGATTGCCCTTGGCGCTGCTTTCATGGTCCGCTCCTTCAAGGTTCGCACGTCGCCTGGTTTCAAGCCGCCAATTACAGTCCGAGCAGGTGCCTGGCCTTTGCGAGCATCGGCCACAGGTTGATGACGCCCAGCCAGTGCAGGACGATGCCGATGACCAGCAGGGCCCCGGCGACCTTTGCCGCGACAGCCAGCACCTTGAGCGCGATGTACAGCGCCGCGCCCGCCAGCGCGCCCGCCACCGCCCCCACCCCCGCGTAGACCGCAAGGCTGCCGAGCGTCCAGCCCCCTTGGAGCAGCATGTAGCCGACGCAGAGGACCGCGAACAGCCCGGCGCCTGACTTTGCCGAGGTGGCCAGGGTCTCCGGTTGCACCAGAGTCGGGCCGCCGCCTGCGCTGGCGCCGGGCGCGTGCCAGGTGCCGGGGCGATAGGTATCGGTCGTTCCGCTTGAGTACGGCCTGCTGGCATGCGCGGTCTCGCGCTGCGCCTGCTCGCGTTGCCGGTCCCGGGCCGCAACGCCTTCCTGGTAGTCGATCGAGCTCTTGTTGCCGCCCACGCCAAGGCGGCCGTTGTTCATGTCCTGATAGCTCATTGCTGCGCTCCAATGCGGCCCCACAAGGCGGGATCACAGCCTGAGGGCATCGGCACGCGGGGTCAAGCGACGAGGGCTCGGTGCGTCATCAAATGAATGGACAGGTCACGCGCTGCGCCTGGGCTGCAGCGCGCGAAGGGCGGATGGTCAGTCCACGCCGCGCGACGCCAGCACCGCCTTGAGCCTGCGCACTTCATGCTCCAAGTCCAGGATCAGCGCAGCCGCATCCAGCCCCACGCCAAAGTCCCGCTCCAGCCGGCGCGCGGCCAATGCGCGTTGCAGGTCGCTGCTGCCGAAGCGCCATTGGGCCGGCGGCGCATGCTGTTGTTCGATGCGCGCCTGCACGATGCCCACCTCGACGAGTTGCACCACCCAGGCGACGTCGGCGCCGCAGGCGTGGGCCAACTCGGCCACAGCCAGGGGTTGCGAGGAACTGACCACCGTGGTGGTCGCAATCACGGAACGAGTCGCCATGATCAAACTCCCAGATGGCGGCGTGGGTTGAAGGAAGGCGAGGCCTTGGCGAGCGCCTCGTAGGCGGCTCGGGCGGCATCGCTGTCGGCGGGGGGCAGCGCGATTTCCAGCAGCAGGTACAGGTCGCCCGGCGTCTTGCCCGGCAGGCCGCGCCCCTTGAGCCGAAGCTTCATGCCGTTGCGCGCATTAGGCGGCACGGTCACCTCGACCACGCCGCCGGTCGGCGTCGGCACTTCGACCTTGGCGCCCAGCGCCGCTTCGCTCGGCGTCACCGGCAGCGTCATGTACAGGTCGCGCTCCTCGATGCGGTAGTGCGCATGCGGTGCGATGCGCACCTCCAGGTACAGGTCGCCGGCCGGCTCGCCGCCGTGGCCGGGCATGCCCTGGCCCGCGAGGCGGATGAACTGGCCGGGCCGCACGCCGGGCGGGATCTTCACGCTGAGCGTGCGGTTCTCCCACTGCGGCATGCCTTGCGCGTCGATGGTCTGGGCGCGCAAGGTGATCTCGCGCTCGGCGCCGTTGAGCGCGTCTTCCAGCGCGATCTCGATGGCGGCGTGATGGTCCTCGCCGCGTGCGCGCATGTTCTGGCGCGCAGCGCCTCGCCGCTCACCGGCGCCAAAGATCGACGAGAAGAACTCGCTGAAGTCGGCATGGTCAGCCGGGCCGGCGCCCGGGCCGCGGTGGAACTCGTAGCCGGTGTCCCAGCCCGGTGGCGGCTGGAAGTCGCCCTCGGGCGATCCGCCGCGCGCCACGCGGTCGGCCAGCGCGTCGTAGGCAGCGCGCTTTTCCTTGTCGCGCAGCACGTCATTGGCCTCGTTGATGTCGCGCATCTTCACCTCGGCGTCGGCTTCCTTGCTGACGTCGGGGTGGTACTTGCGCGCGAGCTTGCGGTAGGCCTTGCGGACCTCGTCTTCGGTGGCGCCGCGCTCGAGGCCGAGGGTCTTGTAGTAGTCCTTGAATTCCATGGTGTCGGGTTATGCAATGGCGGATTCTGCGTCGCCCTTGGCCTGCAGCGCCCTGATCGACCAGATGGGGCCGTTGCGCTCGAATCGCAATGGCTGCGCGTTGCCGAGGACGCTCAGGTCGATCTTCACGCCAAGCAGCGCGGCCAGCACGAACAGGCTGCCGCCATGCGCGACCACGAGCACGGGCGCAGGCTGGGCCAGCGCGGCGGCGAGTGCGACGCGCTTGCGGTCGACGAACTGCTTGAGCGTCTCGCCGCCCTCGGGCTCGCAGGCCCAGTCGATGTTGGCCGACGAGGTGCCGATGAGCGCGCCGAAATGCCGCTCGCGCAAGCCCGCGTCGGCGGCCGGCACCAGCCCGTGCGGCGCCGCCACGGTCTGCGCCGTGACGTGGGCGCGCGGCGCGTCGCTGCAGACGACGCTGCGGATGGTCTCCCCGGCCAGCACGCTCGCGGCCTGCGCTGCCTGCGCCAGCCCGAGTTCGCTCAGGGGCTCGTCGGCCGCCTGGAAGATGCGCAGCGCGTTGCGCCCGGTCTGGCCGTGGCGCAGGAAATAGAAGTGGTCGCAGGCGGGCGCGATCGGCTCTGCGGCAGCCAGCTGGACCAGCAGGTCGAGCCCGTCGGGATGGAAGTGGGCGGGGGTGACGAGGGATGCGGCGTGGGTGCTGCTCATGAAGTCTTGCTGGAGGCTGTGCCGAGTTTCATTGCCGCGGGCCGGGCCAGCAGGCGCTTGATGTAGGAGTCGATCTTGGCGCTGCCCGAGTGGCCGCCGAAGAGTTTCTGCCAGATGAAGACGGAGCCGATCATGATGTCGGCCGCGGTGAATTGGGCGCCCAGCAGCCAGGGGCCGTAGCCCAGTTCGCGTTCCACGACGTGCACTGCCTCCCTGAAGCCCGTCCAGCCGCGCGCAGCGGTGGGCGTGATCTTCATGAAGGCATCGCTCATCGCGGGTTCGAGCTGCGAGGTCGAATACACCATCAGCGACAGGTAGCGGCCGCGGTCATCCGCGCCCACCGGTGGCGCCAGGCGCTTTTGCGGAAAGCGCTCGGCCAGGTACATGCAGATGGCCGCGCATTCGAAGAGGCGGGTGTGTCCGTCCACCAGCGCCGGCAGCTTGCCGGCGGGGTTGATCTGCAGGAAGGTGGGTTGCTTGTGCTCGCGCTTGCTGAAGTCGATGTTCACCAGTTCGTAGTCGATGCCGCATTCGTCCAGCATCCACTTGGCAGTGACGGCGCGGCTGTGCGGGTTGTAGTAGAGCTGCATGCTCGTCTCCTCATGGCTTGCGCTCCTCAGAACTTGGGGATGCGCAGCGTCTTGCTGATCATCAACGTGCCCGACAGCGCGAACAGCAAGGCGATCGGGTGGAGCACCCAGGGGCCGAGCGTCCATGCGCCGCCCCAGAGCGTGGCCCCGATATTGCCCTTCCACGCGGCATATGCCAACACGCCCACGAGCACCACGCTGGTCGGGATGGGCGTGCCTTCGAAGTACCTGACCTTGTCGGCGCCTTCGGAAAGTGCCTCGGCCGTGACGTTGTAGCGGGCCAGCCGGCTCACGCCGCAGCAGACGAAATAGATCAGCAGCGCGGCATCCCAGCCGCCGTTGGCGCCGGCGGCAAAGGCCAGCGCCGCGGGCATCACGCCGAAGGAGATCACGTCGGCCAGCGAGTCCAGTTCGCGGCCGAGCGCCGAATGCGTCTGGCGCCAGCGCGCGATGCGGCCGTCGAACACGTCGAAGATGAAGGCTGCGGGTGCCAGCGCCGCCGCCCACATGAACAGGGGGAGGTCCGCCTTGGCCGCATAGGCCATGGCAAGGAACACGCCACCGACGCCGCACGCCGCGTTGCCGAGGGTGAAGGCGTCGGCCAGGTGAAAGCCTCGGATCATCGAGAAGTGCTTGCGGGGCCGGGTGGCGGGGCTGGGCAGGGGCATGAGGGACCTCCGGGGGAACAAGTGCACCTTAACGCAAGCGTGACGCCGTTGCGTCCTGCGCTTCGGCCAGTCGGGCGAAACGGCCGAGCAGTTGCGCGGCGGCAGGCGTCGCTCGGACGTCCTCGCGCAGTGCATCGGGGTCGACGCCTTCGGCGCGCAGGTCCTCGGCCAGCGCGTCGACGTAGCCGCGCATCGCGGCGGCGTCGAACTCGGGATGGAACTGCACGCCCCAGGCGCGCTCCCCGACGCGAAAGGCCTGGTGGGGCTCGAAGGCATTGCCCGCGAGGCGCACGGCGCCGGGCGGCAGCCGCAGCGCGCTCTGCCGATGCACCACGTTGGCCGGGAACTCGCGCGGCAGGCCTTGGAACAGCGGATCGTCGGTGGACGCGTCGGTGAGCGACACCGTCACGGTGCCGATCTCCAGGCCGCCGGGATGGTCGTCCGCCTCGCCGCCGAGCGAATGGGCCAGCAACTGGTGACCCCAGCAGATGCCGAGCACCGGCTTGCCCTGCCGGACCACGCTTGCGAGCCAGGCCGCGGTGGCCTCGCTCCAGTCCTCGCGGTGCGACACCATCGAATGCGAGCCGGACAGCACCACGGCGGACAGTTGCGCGGGCGCCGGTAGCGTATCGCCGCGGCGCGGATCGAGCACCACCACCGGCAGGCAAGTGTCGCCGAGGCCCTCGGCAATCCAGTGCTCGAAGTCGCCGTGTTCGTTGCGCAGTTCGTCGAAAGTGTCGCCGGCCTTGACGATGACGAGCGGATGGGGGAGGGCGTCTTCCATGTTCATTCGGTGATGCTTGCTTCGTACTCGGCCGCGACCTTGTCCAGGTGCGACCAGAAGGGGCGTGGAATGCGACCGTGCAGCACGTCGAGCAGCACGCCCAGGTGCGCATGCCAGCCGGCCGCCACGTCGCGCGTTTCTGCCACGCCGCGGAGGCCGCTGTGCGTCAGATGCAGCGCGGTCTGCTTGTCGCCCTGGGCTGTCAGTTCGAACCTTGCTTCAGAACCCCCAGGGCCGTTGGCGTCGTTGCGCCAGGCCAGGACCAGCAGATGCGGCTCCTCCATCTGCAGCACGCGAGATGCTTGCGACACGGGCGCGCGGAACTGCTTGAAGCGCTCGGGCGCCTGTTCGCCGCTGAGCGCCGTGTGGTCGAACAGCAGCTCGAAAGCATCGCCAGGCTGCGTGCCCATGGCGCCACCGGCCAGCCAATGCGCGCGCAATTCGGGCTCCACGAGGTGGGCCCACGCACGGTGAATGCCCACGGGCAACAGCCGCTCGAAGCGCAGGGTGCCAGGCGCTGTGACATCGCCAAGGTCTTCCTTCATCACGGTGTGCTCCTTGTTCAAGACCGCTCGATGGCCGGACGCACGGCGCGTGCCACCTCGTCGACCAGTTCCCGGCGTTCGGTCGGGGCGAACCAGCGCGTGCCCAGGCCAGCCTCCCAATCCGCGTGGCCGCGCGCCGGCTCGGCGGCTTCGACGATGGCTTCGAGGCGGTGCCCGATGAATGGCTCGCCCTGCGGGTCGGCCGATGCGGCGATGCGGCCCGTGGCTGCGTGGCCGCGTTGCTCCAGCGCATGGACCAAGGCGAGCAGCCAGGCCACGAGCACTTGCAGCACGCGGTCTTCCACGGTCAGCTCCTGCACGTCGTTCATCAGGTTGACCAGCTTGCGGCCCATCGGCCCGAAGCCCTGCGACAACGCCCCGCCAATCGTCGCGCCAAGGGCAGTGGCCGCCCCCAGCGACAGGCCGGCCAATGCCATGTCCGCCACCACGCCGACGGCAGCGCCGACCGCCGCGCCCTTGCCCAGGCGCAGGCCGGCGTCCTTCATCGCCTCGGCGCTGAAGAAGTCCATGCTCCAGCGGCCTTCGAGCTGCGGCAGCGGCGCCTCGTCGGCGTCGCCTTCGCGGAAGCCATAGAGCGCAAGCAGGTCGTCTGCGCAACGCTGTGCCTTGCTGGAGACGGTGGCTTGCAGGTCGGCGATGAGCTTCTGGCGCCGCGTCGGATCGTTGAATTCGCCGGATGGCACGGTGCGGCGCACGGTGGTTACGTCGACCACCAGTTCCGCGATGCGCGCGGCGGCGGCGTCGCGGCGTTCGCCGGCCTCGGCGGAAAGCGACGTGGCGACGCGGGCGAGTTGCTCGCGGCGCTCGCGCAGCAGCGTGCCCAGGTCCTCGTAGAGCGCGCGTTCGGCCCCCACGAAGGGCGCGGCGGCGTCGAAGCGCACGACGGCATGCAGGCCGTAGGCGGAAAGCAGTTCGCGCCACGCGGGCTCGCGGCTGGCGTCGCTGCGCACGAAGTTCAACACCGGCAGCACCGGCCGCGCGCAGGAGTTGAGCAACTCGATCTCGGCACGGAACTTCGGCAGCACCGGTTCGCGCACATCGATCACCAGGAAGGCCGCGTCGACGTCGAGCATCGCGCGCAGCACCTTGGCCTCCTGCTCGAAGGCGCCATGCGCTTCCGGGCCTTGCAGGAAGGCGCGGATGCGCTCCGGCGGCGTCGGCGCGCGGGCGGTGAAGGCTTGAAGGTGCTCGCGCAGGCTGACCGCGTCCTCCAGGCCCGGCGTATCGAGGAAGGTCACGGCTGCGCGGCCAGCCACTTCCAGCGCGATCTTCTCGACATGGCGCGTGGTGCCGGGGCGCTCCGACACTTCGCCGAATCGAATGCGGCGCGTGAGCGTGCGCAGCAGCGAAGTCTTGCCGGCATTGGTGTGGCCGACGACGGCGATGCGGATGCTGGTGTCGTTCATGAGCTTCGCAGTGTCGCCGCAAGGTCGTCGCAGGCTTCGATGCGGTCCAGCCCCACGTCGCCGAGCCAGCGCCGCCAACGCCCGCGCGCGGCTTCGTCACCGGCCATCAGCCACAGGCGACATTCGCCGCAATGCGCGAGCAATTCGCGCAGCAGGCGCTCGGTGCCGCGGTCGGGGCTCGATGCGGCGTGGCAGGCCATCAGCAAGGTGCGCGGGCGCAGCCGGCCGATGGTGGCGAGCAGGGCGTGGCGCTGGCCGGCGCTGCCGTCGACATGCAGCACCGGCGCGACGGCGGGCGGCAGGCCGGCGGGCGGCCACGGCGCTTCTTCCGGCAGCTCGAAGCCGACCAGCACCTGCCTGTCGCTGGTCTCGCCGGCACCCAGGCCCATCGGCGACTGTCCACGAACGAAGCCGGGGTCGCCATCGACGATGCGGGCCGGCGCCATCGCCTCCAGGCGCGCGAGCAGCTTGACGTAGTAGGGCTGTGCGAGGTCCGGCCGCAGGCGGCGCTTGCGGCGCTGCCATACCAGCGCGCTGACGACGGCGAAGAACACGCGCGGCAGCAGGCCGTAGGTCACGATGCAGCCGGTAAGCCAGAGCGCCCAGTCGCGTTGCTCCGCCGCGCCGGCAATGGGGGCCAGCACGGTGCTCGCGTCCGGCACCGGGAAGCCCAGCAGGCCCGGCGCCCAGCCCAGCCACTTCACGCCATTCACGAAGAAACCGGGTTCGAGGATCGTGGTCTCCCAGTTCAGCGTGTAGCTGCGAAAGGCCAGCGCGAAGAGCAGCGCGGCCAGCACTACCGCGAAGGACAAGGCCCAGATGCAATGGCTCACGAAGCCGAAGGCCCAGGGCACCAGCCGCGCGCGCCCGAGCAACTGCGTGGCCGCGCGCAGGAGCATGGGCGTCTGGCCCCGCTTTCCGCCAGCGACGCGCGCGGTCAAGGCCATCCACAGCCATCCCAGCGAAGTGTTGAACGAGGTGAGCGGCAGCACCAGCCCGGCCAGCCACAGGAGGAGTGTCAGCAGGTGCACGCCCAGCAGGCTCGCGAGCGCAACCATGATGTTGATGCGGCGCTCGCTGCCGCCGACGACATTGCCCGCCAGCGACAGCCCGGCCAGCACGACCACCAGCACGATCCCCAAGCCGACCCAGGGCGCCCAATGCCGCGCACGTCGCAGTTCGGCTTGCAGACCAATGCGCTCGCCAAGCGCAGCGGCGCGACGGGCAATGCGGCCTGCGGGGGATGTTTGCGTAACGACCGCATCGCGAAGCGCGGCGGCGTCGTCGAGCGGCCCGGCCTGCTCGACGAGTTGCACCGCCTCGGTGACCACCGCATCCTTCAGCAGCCAATCGGTTTCGCGCAGTGCGGTGTTCAATAGCGTCCCTTGGGCATCAGAGCGCTGAAATTATGCCCGGCGCTGCCCCATGGAAAAGGGCTGCCAAGGCAGCCCGTCGAGTGCCGCCTTTCGGAGACTCCGATCAAGTCCTCCACGGACCTGGTCAGAGTCCCGTCAGGCGGAATCTCTCTCGTCGAGTGTGGGCGCGTTCAGCGAAGGCCGAAGAACGAAAGCACCGCAACCACGACAACGACCAGCCCGACGATATAGATGATGGAATTCACGGAGGACTCCTCTGTTTAAGACCACTCAAGTTTTAGGCGCATTGCGCGCCAAAGCTGTCGGCGGGCGTGGTCGCGTGGTGTAGGAATCAGGCCGCTTCTTCTTGCGCTTCCTCGTCGAGCTCGCCCAGGAAGCCGCCGCTCTGGTGCGACCACAGCCGCGCATAGAGCCCGCCTTGCGCCAACAGCGTCCTGTGGTCGCCTTGCTCCACGATGCGGCCTTCGTCGAGCACGATGAGCCGGTCCATGGCCGCGATGGTCGAAAGCCGGTGCGCGATCGCGATCACGGTCTTGCCTTCCATCAGCTGGTAGAGGCTGGCCTGGATCGCGGCTTCGACCTCGGAGTCCAGCGCGCTGGTGGCTTCGTCGAGCAGCAGGATCGGCGCGTCCTTCAGCATCACGCGCGCGATGGCGATGCGTTGTCGCTGGCCGCCGGAAAGCTTCACGCCGCGCTCGCCCACATGGGCGTCATAGGCGCGGCGGCCGCTGGCGTCGCTGAGGGTCTGGATGAAGTCGTGCGCCTCGGCACGCTCTGCTGCTGCACGGACCGCCGCGGCGCCGGCGTCGGGCCGGCCATAGGAGATGTTGTCGGCCACCGAGCGGTGCATCAGCGACGTGTCCTGCGTGACCATGCCGATGTGCGCGCGCAGCGAGTCCTGCGTGACATGGGCGATGTCCTGCCCGTCGATGAGGATGCGTCCGCCCTGCAGGTCATGGAAGCGCAGGAGCAGGTTGACCAGCGTGGACTTGCCCGCGCCCGAGCGGCCGACCAGGCCGATCTTCTCGCCCGGCGCGACGGTCAGGCTCATGTGATCGATCACGTTGCGGCCCTTTTCCGCCTCCGTGCCATAGCGGAACACCGCATGCTCGAAGCGGACTTCGCCGTGCGGCACGTCGAGTGCGACGGCATCGGGCGCGTCGAGCACGCTGCGCGGACGCGAGAGCGTCTTCATGCCATCCTGCACGGTGCCGATGTTCTCGAACAGGCTGGTCATCTCCCACATGATCCAGTGCGACATGCCCTGGAGGCGCAAGGCCATCGCGGTCGATGCGGCCACCGCGCCAATGCCCACCGAGCCCTGCGACCACAGCCACAGCCCGGTGCCCGCCATGCCGGCGGTCAGGCCCATGCTCAGCATGTGGTTGCTGATCTCGAAGGCGCTCACCAGCCGCATCTGGCCATAGCCGGTCTGCATGAAGTCCTGCATCGCGGAGCGTGCGAAGCCAGCCTCGCGGTGCGTGTGCGAGAACAGCTTGACGGTGGCGATGTTGGTGTAGGCGTCGGTCACGCGGCCGGTCATCATCGCGCGCGCATCGGCCTGGGCCTTGCCGATCTGGCCGAGCCGCGGCACAAAGAACCAGAGTTGCACGATGTACAGCAGCAGCCACGCGATGAAGGGCAGCATCAGTTGCCGGTCGAGCACCGCCGCCAGCACGATCAGGGTGGCGACGTAGACCGCCATGGCCACCAGCACGTCGGCCAGCACGAAGATGGTGTCGCGCACGGCCAGCGCGGTCTGCATGACCTTGGCCGTGATGCGGCCGGCAAACTCGTCCTGGTAGAAGGCCATGCTCTGGCCCAGCATGAGCCGGTGGAAGTTCCAGCGCAGGCGCATCGGCAGGTTCACCGCCAGGGTCTGGTGCTTGACGATGGTCTGCAGCGCCACCACGCCGATGCTCGCGACGAGCGCGAAGGCCAGCCACATCAGCGTGCCGCCGCGCTCCTGCCACAGCCGCGCCGGGTCCTGCCCGCCCAGCCAGTCGACGATGCGGCCGAGCATGGCGAACAGCAATGCCTCGAAGGACGACATGACTGCGGTGAGCAAGGCCATCGCCAGGATCTTGCTGCGCACGCCATCCGTGCAGGCCCAGACGAAGGCGAAGAAGCCCGAGGGCGGCAGCGTGGGCTCGGAGGGCGGGTAGGGGTGGAGGAGTTTTTCGAAAAGGCGGAACAAGGGGAGTCGGCTCCTGGCGCAACACGGTCTTCGTGCGGGGAGGTGATTTTGGGCCAAGCGGGGAACCGAGGCTTTGACAGGGCGATGGCGCACGTTCCGCCCGCGCTGGTGCGCCAGCGGATCAAGCGGCTGCTGCCGAGGGCGGGCGCCGATCGGCCGTAGGGTGGCGCTGAATACTATGGCGCGTTGTGCTGACGCGCTTCACCGACGACTCGCACATGCGCAAGATGCGCCGCAGCACTTGAACGCAGCCCGTTGATGCCGGTCTCGTCGTACCGCGCGACCGTCTCGTTGCCGCTTGAGTCTTCCAGCAGCAGAAAGCCGGTCTCGCGAAGCGTTTCCTCGAGCGTCGTGGGATCGAACCCAGACAGGAATGCCTCGCCGGCCGACGCGACCGAAGCCTGGAGTTGCCGGAACGCCTCGCTGCGCGCGTGCCCTGGCGTGAAGACGGCGTTGTCCACGTAGCTGAAGACGAGTTCACTGCCGGGCGCTGCGCACGAGGCGATGGCGCGCAAGGTTGCGAGATTGGCCTCGCGCGTGAGGTACATCGTGACGCCCAGCCATGAGAAGAAGGTGGGCCGCCCGGGTTGGAACGATGACCTGGCGAGCGCCGCGTCGAGGCCTTCGCTGGCCAGGTCCGCGGCGATGAAGTGCAGGTTGTCCGGCACATGCACGCCGCACTCGTCCAGGCGCCGCCGTTTCATCCCTTGCGTCGCGGGATGGTCGATTTCGAAGATCGTCATGGCTTCGGCATACGGTGGTTGGCGAAGCGCAAAGCTGTCGAAGCCCGCACCGACCATCACGTACTGGTCGATGCCGCGCTGCGCAGCCGCTGCCAGCGCGTCCTCCGCATAGCGCGTCCGGACAATGACGTCCGCGTGGGCCGCATTGGCGCGCAACGCAGCGTCCAGCACCGCCTCGGGCGCCTGCAGTGCCTTCGCGCGCGCTTCGGAATCCATGCGCGCGAGCACTGTCTGCAGGGCGGCGGCGCGGACGGAGTCCGGCACAAGGCGATCGCCCCAGGGGTCGTCGATCACGGGCCTGGGGGCCGTGCGCGAATGCACTGCGCGCATCATGGAGGTGGCAAGTGCGGTGCGGCTGGGGTCTGCTGGATTCAATGACTTTCCTCGGGTGTCGTGCGGGATGCGGAGTGTCGAACTCGCTCGATGTTTTGTACAGGGCCTTGGCTGAACCCTTTCGCTGCACCCGATGAGATCGTTGCATCTCGATTTGCTGGCCGCGCCTGGAAGGGCAAGGGTGGCAGGGCGCTGCTGCCTTGATCCGGTACATCACGACAAGCGCTGCGCCAGGAAGTCGATGAAGCTGCGTAGCTTCGGCGCCATGTATTGCCGACTGGTGTAGACCGCGAACAGCGTCACCGCGGGCGCGCTGTAGTCGGGCACGAGGCGCGTGAGCAGCCCCTGCGCCAGGTCGTCGTCGACCAGCCATTCGGGCAGGAAGGCCATGCCCATGCCCGCGCGCACTGCGTGCAGGCTGAGAGTGGTGTCGTCGGAACGCAGCACCGGCGCCAGCCGCAGCGGCGCCTGCCGGCCGCCCGCTGCCTTGAGCGAGAGTCCCTCGATGTTGACGTAGCTCGGCACGATGGCGCCGAGCCGCGCCAGGTCGGCGGGAACGGCGGGCGTGCCGACGCGTTCCACGAGCGCCGCCGCGGCCACCAGGTGGAACTGCACCTTGCACAGCGGTCGCGCGATCAGCGCGGGCGAAGGCTCGTGGGTGGCGCGCAGCGCCAGGTCATGGCCGTCCGCCGCCAGGTCGACCTTCCGGTTCTCCAGGTGCATGTCGACCAGCACCTCGGGGCAGCGCTCGCGGTAGTCCGCCAGCAGGCGGGCGAAGCGCGGCGTGGCGCACCAGACGGGCGCGCTGACCTTGAGCTGCCCGCGCGGCGTTTCGTCACGCTGGCCGATGGAGGCTTGCGCCGCATCCAGCAGGTCCAGCGCCTGGCTGCTCTGCGCGTACCAGGCGCTGCCGGCCTCCGTCAGGCTCAGGTGCCGGCTCGACCGGTTCAGCAGGCGCGCGCCGAGCGACTTCTCCAGCTGCGCAACATGCTTGCTGGCCATGGGCGCGGAGATGGCGAGGCGCTCCGCCGCGGCGGCAAAGCTGCCGGCGTCGACGACCTCGCGGAAGACGCGCAGGCTGGTCAGGCGGTCCATGGATGGTTTCCTGTGGAGAAATGAATCATTGAATCGATCGCTCTCGAATTCTGCAGGGGAAATCACTACATTCGATGCAACGGAGATTCCCAGCATGAACACGACCCACACGAATACGCGCCTGCCGACCTATTTCATCTCGCACGGCGGCGGCCCCTGGCCCTGGATGAAGAAGGAGATGGGCGACACCTACGCCCGGCTGGAGGCGTCGCTCGCCGACATGCCGCGCCAGATCGGCCGCAAGCCCCGCGCCATCCTGATGGTGTCGGCACATTGGGAGGAGCCTGCCTTCACGGTGCAGGCGAGCCCCAAGCCGCCGATGATCTACGACTACGGCGGCTTTCCGGCGCACACCTACCAGGTCCACTACAACGCGCCCGGTGCGCCGGACGTGGCATTGCGCGTGAAGCAGTTGATCGAGGCCGCGGGCCTGCCGGCCGCGATCGATGCCGAGCGCGGCTTCGACCACGGCGCGTTTTCACCGATGGCCGCGATCTATCCGGAGGCGGAGGTGCCGATGGTGCAGTTGTCGCTGCGGCGCGGGCTCGATCCGGCGGAGCACGTCGCGCTGGGCCGCGCGCTGGCGCCGCTGCGCGACGAGGACGTGCTCATCATCGGCAGCGGGCTCAGCTATCACAACCTGCGCAACTTCGGTCCGCAGGCGCACGGGGTGTCGAAGGCCTTCGACGACTGGCTCGATGAAGCGGTGGTGCAGGGCGCAGCGGCGGATCGTGCGCGGCAACTGGGCCAGTGGGCAGCGGCGCCGTCGGCCCGTGCGGCACATCCGCGCGAGGAGCACCTGATTCCGCTGATGGTTGCCGTCGGCGCGGCCGAGTCGGAGGAGGGCGTCCGCGTCTATCACGAGGACGACTTCATGGGTGGGCTGGTGGTGTCGAGTTACCGCTTCGGCGCGGCTGCAAACGCCTGATACGACTTTGCGATCGAACGCATCACTGCGACCGCCCGTCCTCGTCCCGCGCTCGCAGCCCCGCGCGTGATTGCCGCCCCCAGCTCCGATTCCCGGTCAGGAAAACCCACCACCCCATCGCCGCCCCCGTGTGCCGCAGGATCTGGAAGCTGAAGGGCTCGACCAGCGCGGCCATGACGGCCTGGAACAGCCCGGCCTCGCCGTGCTTGCCGATCCAGCGCCGATAGAGAAACACCGACCACAGGTGAAAGGCCAGGTCGAGCAAGATCTTCGCGCCGATCACGCCGGCCACCGGCGCCAGCACGCCGAGATCCCCGCGCACCAGGTACACCAGCAGCAGGAAGAACGCGGCCAGGCCATACAGCGGTTGCAGCGTGTCGATCGCCTTCACCGGCAGCATCAGGGTGCCGAGCCAGCCGTAGCGCCGGTCGCCGACCATCGCGCGGTACAGGTACTGCGTCTGCAGGAAGCCGCCGAACCAGCGCCGCCGCTGGCGCAGGAACGCCGGCACGCTGCTCGGCGCGTCGGTGTGCGCCTGCGCATCGCCGAGCACGCGCACGCGCCAGGGCAAGCCGTGCGCCTGCGCATAGCGGTGCAGGCGGTGGATGAGTTCGTAGTCTTCCACCAGGCATTCGGGGTCGAAGCCGCCGACCGCGCGCACCGCGTCGAGCCGGAAGCCGGCAAAGGCGCCGGAGACCAGCAACAGGCCGTTGAGCCGCATCCATGCATAGCGCGAGAGGAAGTTGCGGATGTATTCGTAGGTCTGGAACCACTGGAAGCAGCGCCCGCCCAGGCTGCGGCTGCAGACCGGCGTGATGACGCCGGTGGCCGCGACCAGCGACGGTTCCTCGGAGAAGGCACGGCGCACCGCGGCGATGGCCTTGTCGTCGAGCAGCGTGTCGCCGTCGACGGTGAGCACGGTGTCGGTGCGGATGCAGAGCATGGCCGCGTTCAGCGCGCGCGCCTTGCCGCCGTGGGGCAGCCGCAGCCACTGCAGCGATGGATACAAGGCGCTGGCCGGGCTGATCTCGCCCAGCGCGGGGGCGATGAGGCCGTAGCGCGTCTGCAGCAGTTCGGCGGTGCCGTCGGTCGAGCCGTCGTCGGCAATCGCGATCTGGTCGGGCGCATCGGTCTGGGCGAGCAGGGCGCCCAGCGTCACCGGCAGCACGGCGGCCTCGTTGTGCGAGGCGACGATGACGCCGACGGTGCAGGGTGGCGCGGGCATCGCCAGCCGGGTCTTCGCGCGAAGGATGGGCAAGGTGGCCCACGCGGTGAACAGCAGGAGCGCCGTGTCATAGGCCACGTAGGCCATGCCGACGGACCAGCTCCAGACGCCACCGGCCATGAAGGCCATGCTGAACAGCCCGATCCACAACAGCAGCACGCCGCCGTGGATGAGCACGCTGCGCCCGGGCGTGGGAGGTGGCGCCAGCCTGGGGGAGGCCGCGGCAAAGGCGTGCTGGAGGGAGTCTTTCAAATGGGGATCCAGTGGATTCGGGAGGTACGCAGGCCGCGGCCCGGACAATGCTGACAGACTCCGCCCAAGCCAGAAAATTCCGCATGCCTTCCATTCCCGACAAATACACGAAACCCGCCATCGTCCTGCATTGGGTGATCGCCGCGTTGATGGTGGTGAACGTCATCCTGGGCCTGTCGGCCGAAAGCCTGCGCGACGAGTGGATTCGACCGGTCGTCGACACGCACAAGTCGATCGGCATCACGGTGCTCGGGCTGGCCATCCTGCGGCTGCTCTGGCGCGCCACGCACAGGCCGCCGCCGATGCCCGGCAGCTACGGCCGGCTCGAGCGCCTGGGCGCGCATGCGGCGCATGGGGTGCTGTACCTGCTGATGTTCATGCTGCCGCTGTCGGGCTGGATGCACGATTCGGCCTGGAAGGATGCGGCCACGCATCCGATGCAGTACTTCGGCCTCTTCGAATGGCCGCGCATCGGCTGGATCATGGCCGTCGAACCGGAGACCAAAGAGCAGCTGCACGACCTGTTCGGCGCGGCCCACATGTGGATCGGCAACGTGCTCTACGTGATGTTCGCGCTGCATGTGCTGGGCGCGCTGAAGCATCAATTCCTCGACCGCGAAAAAGAACTCCAACGCATGTTGCCATGATGACTTTCTCACCCGATTCCGACGCGGGCGCGCGCGCTGTCATCGAGCGCATCGATGCGCTCTCCACTCACCACGACCCGGTGCACGAAGGCGTGCGCGTGCGCTGGCGGCGATTTGGCAGCGACGCCGGCAAGGCGCCACTGGTGCTGCTGCATGGCGGCCATGGCAGCTGGATGCATTGGCTGCGCAATGTGGAGGCGCTGTCGGCGGCGCGGGCCGTGTGGGTGCCGGACATGCCGGGCTTTGCAGAGTCCGGCACGCCCCCGGCGCCCGCGCCCGGCGAGGCCGCGATCGATCCGTTGCTGAAGGCCTTGGGTGGCACGCTCGATGCGCTCATCGGCGCCCGCACGCCGATCTGCCTCGGCGGCTTCTCGTTCGGTGGCCTGACGGCGGCCAAGTTCGCGGTGAAGCGCGGTGCGGTCGAGCGCCTGTTCCTGATCGGCAGCGGCGGCCATGCCACGTTGCGGCGGTTGAGCATCGAGATGATCAACTGGAAGAAGTCCGTGAATCGCGAGGCGGAGCGCGCCGCCCTTCAACACAACCTTGGCGCGCTGATGCTGCACGACAAGGCCTTCGACCCTCTGGCCTTCGAGATCCACGACATCTCCTGCCACGGCACGCGCTTTCGCAGCAAGGACGTATCGCTCTCGGGCGGCTTGCAGGCGGCGCTCGATGCGCTCGCGTGCCCGCAGTTGCTGGTGTGGGGCGAGTTCGACGTGACGGCCGATCCGCGGCCCGTGGTGGCAGCGTTGGTGGCAGGCCACCCGAACCGCGAGGGCGTGGTGATCGACGGCGCCGGCCACTGGACGCAGTACGAGCGGGCCGCAGAGATCAATGCGTTGTTGCTGCGTTGGCTCTGAATACGGGTACGGGTACGGGTACGGGTACCGAACGCAGAACGAATACAAAAACTACGCAAAGGTCGCAAAAAAATCCAGAAGAAACCCCTTTGGATTTCTTTTGCGACTTCTGCGTTCGGTTCCCGTTCCCTTCCCGCATCCTTCAACGCGCCTATCGCGCCTTCTTCGCCTTCTCGTACTTCTGCCAGTACAGGAACGGTTCCTCGTGCACTTCGATGTCGATCTCGCTGATGCGGGCCTGCAGGCGCTCCTGCACTTCCGCGACGGCTTGGTTGTAGATGAGGGGCCCGACCTCCTCGAGGAAGAAGCCCAGCAGCGCGCCGGCCGCGATGTTGCCGATGCGCTCCTCCATGTGTTCGTTGAAGTAGCGTTCGATGGAGGCGACAGCCTGCTGGCGCGCCTCGCGCGGGATCTCGATGGTCATGGCCTGACGAACTTGAGGACGAACTCGTCCTTGGGTTGCAAGGGCTCGGGCGTGTTCTTGTCGCGCGGGTCGTTCGGGTTTCGCAGGAACTGTCCTTCGGCCACCAGCCTGAAGCCGGCGCTTTCCACTTCGCTGCGCAGGAACGATTCCTCGACCCGGTGCAGCGTGCCAGATTCGGAGATGCCGGTGCCCGGGCGGCCTGCGTGGTCCGCGATCACGAACACCCCGCCCGGCTTCAAGGCGCGAAAGATGGCGCGGTTCATCTGCGCACGGTCCACGCCCATGAAGCCCAGGTCGTGGTAGTTGAACATCAGCGTGACCAGGTCGAGTCCGCCGTTAGCGACCGCGGACGGCACCGGGTCCTCGAAGCGTTGCGGCACGGCCATGATGGGCGCGGCGAGGGCGTTGGCATCCTTCAGCCTGGCATTGCGTTCGGCCAGCGCGACGGCGGAAGGGCGCGGTCCGGCCGGCGCGCCCGCAACGGGTGGCGGGTTTGGCGCTGGCGCCGCGCCGCCCGACATGCCCTCCGGGGCGGCGGGTGCCGGGGCCACGCGGTTGGGGTCGCGCTGTGGCATCTGGCCGTAGACCACGCCCGTCGGCCCGATCGCGCGTGCCAGCAACTCGGTGGTGTAGCCGCCGGCCGCGCTCACATCCAGCGCCACCATGCCCGGACGGACGCCGATGAAGGCGAGCATCTGGTCGGGCTTGCGGCGCAGATCGTTGATGCGATCGGGGCCGGTGCGGTCGGGGCTCGAGAGGATGGCGGCGATCCGGTCCTGCGATATCGCAGGCGGCTTGGTCGCACAGGCGTCCAGCAGGCAGACGACCGCTGCGAGCAGGAGGAAAAAGGCCCCTTGGAGAGTTCTTTGCGCGTACATCGGTTGACCTGCCATCCTGTCGAGGTGCGCAGAGTTTAGTCAGCCGCGCCCTTCATGGCGACTGTTCCGTACATTCGAGGATCAGAACGTCGCGTTGGGAAACATCGCCTGGCGTTGCATCGACGGCCGACCTCCGCAACACTCGGTGGCTTTCCCCAAAGGACCATGCCATGACGATTGCACGCACCCGTACCGTGTCGGCCGCCGCGCTGCCCATCGTGCTGCTGGCAAGCGCGCAGGCGTTCGCCGCGTCGCCCAGCTTCAGCTGTGCCAAGCCCGATGGCGCCGCGGAAGAAGCCATCTGCAAGGACGATGCCCTGGCGGCACTGGACCGCGAGAACGCACGCGTCTACGGCCTCGTGCGCGGCGCATCCGGCCTGAGTTACGTGAAGAAGAACGCGCTCATCGCGACGCAGCGCGGCTGGATCAAGGGGCGAAACGACTGCTGGAAGTCGGAGGATGCGAAGGCCTGCATCCGCGATCAGTATGTGATACGCATCGCGGAATTGCGCGCTGGCTATGCGGCGGCGCGCACGAAAGGCGGCGTCGGTATCGGCCCCGTGGCTATCAAGTGCCCGGGCACGGTCGCCATGAACGCGACCTTCGTCAACGTCGACCCGCCGCTGGCCTACCTCGCCGGCGGCGACAACAGCCTCGTGATGACGATCGCCCAGTCAGGCTCGGGTGCGAGGTACACAGGCAAGTACCCGCAGGGAGAAGCCACGTTCTGGCAGAAGGGGCCCGAGGCCATCGTGCAGCTGCCGGGCGGCAAGGAAATGACTTGCAGTGTCGGGAAGCTGGACTGACGCGACGCCGCGTACCCACTGCGCCTCTACCTCGTCAACCCGGCAGGTACTTCGCCAGTTCCCGCTCGATCACCTTCGGGTCGTCCTTCATCCCTGCGTTGATCCAGCCGGCGAAGTCGCCGACGTAGACCTCCTCGTCGCCGTTCTCGAGTCCGGCCAGCACGGCCTTGGCGACTTCCGCAGGAGAGGACATCGGCCCCTGGAAGTCCTTGCTCATCTCGGTATCGACCGCACCCGGCATCACGGCCACGACCAGCGTGCCCTTGGCCGCGAGTTCGGCGCGCACGCCTTCGGTCATGCGCAGGCCGGCGGCCTTGGCGGCGCACAGCGAGCCCATGCCCGGGATCGTGACCTTCGCGAGGATCGACATCATGTTGACGATGGCGCCGTTGCCGTCCAACTGCGGCGCGAAGGCGCGGCACATGGCCAGCGTGCCCAGGTAGTTGGTCGTGACCTCGGCCTGCGCGTCGTCGAGCGAGCCCGCCGAAAGGAAGCCCTGGTGGCGGTTGATACCGGCGTTGTTGACCAGCAGGTTGACGTCGGTGCAGCGCGCCTTCGCGGCGTCGATCTGTTCGGCGCGCGTGATGTCGAGGGTCAGCAGTTCGAGCCGGCCCGGATGCGCCTTGGCCAGCGCATCGAGCGATGCGGTGTTGCGCGCGGTCGCATAGACCTTCCTGGCGCCCGCGGCCAGCAGTTGCTGTACCAGTTCGAGGCCGATGCCGCGGTTGGCGCCGGTGACGAGGGCGATGGCGTTCTGGATCTTCATGGTGGCGGTCTCTTTCTTCAGTGAAACGGGATGCGTCGACGACAACCAGTCGTCGTCGATTTCGGGCAGGGGAATGGCGTCGAGCAATGCCTGCGTGTACGGATGCTGCGGATGGGCGAAGACGGATTCGGTAGGGCCGTGCTCGAGGATGCGGCCTTCGCGCATCACGACCACGCGGTCGCAGAGCACGCGCACCACCGACAGGTCATGGGTCACGAAGATCATGCCCATGCCCAGGCGCGCGCGCAACTCGCGCAGCAGCAGGAGGATGCGCGCCTGCGTCGACACGTCGAGGCCCGAGACGATCTCGTCGGCGACGATCAGGTCGGGCTCCAGCGCGATGGCGCGCGCGATGCCGACGCGCTGGCGCTGGCCGCCCGACAGCTCATGCGGATAGCGGCGGGCAAATTCGGCGGGCAGGCTGACCTGTTCCAGCAGGGCCGCGGCCTTGTGCTCGAGCGCGGCCCGGGTCGGCGACGGGCCGAGCGCGCCATAGCTCAGCAAGGGTTGCACCACGATCTCGCCGATGCGGCGCCGGGGATTCAATGCCGAGAGCGGGTCCTGGAAGATCATCTGCATGCGGGCGCGCAAGGGCCGCAATTCGACCTCGCCCATGTGCGTGACCTCGCGGCCGGCGAAGACGATCTCGCCTTGCTGCGGCTCGTAGAGGCGCAGCACCGTGCGCGCGAGCGTCGTCTTGCCCGAGCCCGATTCGCCCACCAGCGCGACGCACTCGCCACGCGCAACCGTCAGGTCGATCTCGTGCAGGATCGGTCGCAGCGGCGGCTTGCCGAACAGCGGGCGCATCGCCATGTCGGCCAGCGCCAGCGAGAGACCGCGCACGTCCAGCAGCGCCTCAGCCATGCGGGTCCGCTTTCATGCGGGCGTGGAATGCGAGGTCGTAGCTCCGGGCCCTTGCCCAGAGGGCATCGGTGACGCCCGGGTCGATCGGCCGCAGCGCTTCCGCCGGGCGGTCGTACCGTGGCGTCGCAGCGAAGAGGGCGCGCGTGTAGTCGGTGCGCGGCGACTCGATGATGGCGCGCACGGTGCCGTGCTCGACGATCCTGCCCGAATGGATGACGCTCACGGTGTCGCACAGCTTGGCAACCAGCCCGAGGTTGTGGGTGATGAACAGCACGGCTGCCCCCTCGTCGCGTTGCAGGTCGCGCAGCAGGCGCAGCACCTGGCGCTGCACGGTGACGTCGAGCGCGGTGGTCGGCTCGTCGGCAATGATGAGCTTCGGCTTGCAGGCGAAGGCCATTGCGATCAGGACGCGCTGGCGCATCCCGCCGGACAACTCGTGCGGGTACTGGCGCACCACGATGGCGGGCGAGCGCACTTGCACCGAGTCCAGCAGTTCCACGGCGCGCGCCATGGCCTGCCTCGCGTCGAGCTTCAGGTGCAGGCGCAGCACGTCGCCGAGTTGGGCGCCGATCGTGTGGCCGGGGTTCAGTGCGGTCAGCGGATCCTGCGGGATCAGCGCGATGTCGCGGCCGAGGTATTCGCGCCGGGCCGACGGGCGCATGCCCAGCCAGTCCAGCCCCAGGAAGCGGATGCTGCCCGCAACGACCCGCATTTCCGGTGGCGTGATGCCGAGCACCGTGCGTCCGACCATGCTCTTGCCCGCACCGGATTCGCCCACGAGTGCATGCACTTCGCCGGCGCCGATGTCCAGGTCGATGCCGCGCAGGATCAGGCGTTCGGCGCGACCGCGCGTGGCGCGCAACGCGAGGTGCAGGTTGTCGATCTGCAGCGTGGTGCTCATGTCATGGCCGCTTCGCCATCAGCGGATCGAGCGACTCGCGCAGGCCGTCGCCCAAGGCATTGCAGGCCAGCACCGTGAGCGCGATGGCGCCGATGGGCAGGCCCAGCAGCCACGGCGTCTGGTTGACGTACAGGCGGCCTTCCTGCACCAGGCCGCCCCAGGTCGGCATGTCGCTCGACACCGACAGGCCCACGAAGGAGAGGATGGCTTCCACCACCACCGCCACGCCCATCTCCAGCGTGAACAGCGTGAGCAGCAGCGGCACGACGTTGGGCAGCACCTCGCGCCACAGGGTGGCGCTGCGCGACTGGCCGATGGTGCGCGCGGAGGTGACGTAGTCGAGGCTGGCTTGCACCTGGGTTTCCGCACGCACGACGCGGCAGAAGCGGGTCCAGTCGATCACGGCGATGGCGAGCACCACCGACCCGAGTCCTGTGCCGACGACGGCGACCAGCACGATCGACAGCAGCACCGCCGGGAAGGACATCCAGACGTCGACCAGGCGCGAGATGCCGGCGTCGACGAGGCCGCCGTGAAAGCCGGCCCACAGCCCCAGTGCCGTGCCGATCAGCGCTGCAAACGTCGCGCCCGCGAAAGCCACGATCATCGCGGGCCGCGCGCCGTAGATGAGGCGCGAGAGGATGTCGCGGCCGAGGCTGTCGGTGCCGAAGATGTGCGTCGCGTCGCCGTCCGCGCTCCACGCAGGCGGCAGGCTGGCGGCCATCAAGTCCTGGTCCAGCGGATCATGCGGCGCGATCCATTTCGCCAACACGGCGCAGCACAGCACCAGCCCGATCACCACGAGGCCGAACCACACGCGCTTCTGCAAATGAACCTTCATCGGCGCAGCTTCGGATTCAGGCGGATGTTGATCAGGTCGACCGCGAGATTCACCACGATGAACAGCACCGCGAAGGTCAGGACGATGCCCTGGATCAGCGGCAGGTCGCGGTTGATGACGGCGTCGATGGCCATGTTGCCCAGTCCCGGCAGGCCGAACAGCTTTTCGATCAGCACCGTGCCGCCGATCAGGAACGTGAACTGCACGCCTGTGAGCGTCAAGGCCGGCCCGAGCGCGTTGCGCAAGGCCTCGCGCCACAGCACCTGCCACGGACTGAAGCCCTTGACGCGGGCGATGAGGATGTAGTCCTGCGCCAGCACCTCCAGCAGCGAGGCCTTGAGCACGCGCGAGATCATCGCGGCCAGCGGCAAGGCCAGCGACAGTGCCGGCCACAGCATGTGATAGAGGGCCGAGCCAAAGACATCGAAGCGCCCGCGCAGGAGGCTTTCGAACAGCACAAAGCCGGTCGCCGAATCGAAGCGCAGGTCCGCATCGAGCAAGCCGAACACCGGCAGCACCGGCAGCAGCACGCCCAGGAACAGGATGCCGGCCAGGCCCCAGAGGAAATCGGGAATAGCCGTCACGAAACCGGTCCACACGTCGACGCCGCGTTCGATGAGGGTGCCGCGCCAGGTGATCGCCGCCAACGCCGCCGCGCCACCGATCAGCACCGCGAGCAGCAGCGCGAGCATCGACAGCTCCAGCGTCAGCGGAAGGTGCTCGCGCACCAGGTCCAGCACGTCGCGCTTCAAGGTGATCGACTGGCCGAAGTGCCCGACAGAAGCCTGCCCCAGGTAGATGAAGAACTGCGCCGGCAGGCTCTTGTCGAAGCCGTACAGGGCGCGCAGTGCCCGGATGTCGTCCGGCGAGGCGCCCGGCCCGATCATCATCGCGATCGGGTCTCCGGGCGCCACGCGCAGCAGCACGAACACCACCACCAGCACGCCCAGCAAGGTAGGCAGCGCCCACAGCAGGCGCCTCATTCCGCCGCCGCTCCGACCCGATAGCTTGCCGCGCCGCCTTGACCCGGTGACGGAATCAACGGCATGCAATCACGCCTTCGACCCCTTGGTCACCGACTGCGCCAGCAGGTACCCGGCCAGGTGCGGCTTCACTGCGACCGACTTCTTGAACAGGATGGTCTGCACCTGCTGGTAGAGCGGAAGCACCAGCGCGTTCTCCGCGATGAACTTGTCGACCTTTTTCCAGCCGGCGATACGCTTGGACTCGTCCTTCTCGCCCCACAGCGGGCCGATCATCGCGTCGACGTCCTTCGACTTCCAGCCGGAATGCGGGCTGGGGCCGAACATCGCGAAGCCGGTCGAGTCGTTGGGGTCGCCGATGGCGTCGCCCCAGTTGTAGAAGGCCATCGGCGCGAGCTTGTGGCTCAGGCGCAGCTCGAAGTGCTTGGCGATCTCGTAGACCTCGATCTCCGCCTCGATGCCGACCTTGCGCCACATGCCGACGATGGCCTGCACCGTCTCGTAGTCCTTCGGCAGGTAGCCGCGCGTGGTCTGGATCTTGAACTTGACCGGCTTGGCGACGCTGTAGCCGGACTTGGCGAGCAGTTGCTTGGCCAGCTCGGGGTCGTACTTGACCTTGGTGCTCGGGTCGAATGCGGCGTACTGCGGCACCTGCAGGGTGTCGATGGCTACGCCGTAGCCGCGCAGCAACTGCTTGACGATGGCCTGCTTGTCGACCGCGTGCACGGCGGCCATGCGCACGTTGGCATCGGTCAGCGGCTCGACATCGGTGATGAACAGCATCGCGATGTCGGTGATCGGTGAACTCACGCCGCTGAGGTGCGGCAGCTTCCGGAGCCGGTCGAACTCCTCGAAGGGCACGCCGAGCGTCACGTCCGACTTGCCGCTCTCGATCTCGGCCACGCGCGCGCTCGGATCGGTCACGAACTTGATCATCACGCTCCTGAACGCGGGCTTCGGGCCCCAGTACTTGTCGAAGGCCTTGAGCTTGACATACGAGCCTTGCACGAACTCGTCGATCATGTAAGGGCCCGAGCCGATCGGCTGCTTTTCGAAGCCGGCCGCGCCCACCTTCTCGTAGTGCGCCTGCGGGATCATGAAGCCGGTGAGGAAGGCCATCCACTTGAAGTAGTCGGCCACGTACTGCTTCACGTCGGCGGTGATCTTGTTGCCGGAGACCTGGAAGTTGTCGACGCTCGACCAGATGATCCCGGCCACCGGGTTGCCCGCCTTCGGGTCGCCGGCGCGCTTGAGGTTCCACACCACGTCGGCGGCGGTGACGGGCGTGCCGTCGTGCCACAGCGCGCCCTGGCGCAGCTCGATCTCGATCTTCGTCTTGTCGGCGTTCCAGCCCCACTTGCTGATGAGGCCGGGCTTGAAGGACAGGTCGGCTGCCTGGTCGATGTACTGGTCGAACACGGCCTTCCAGATGCCCTGGATCGACGGGTTCACTGCCGAGGGGCCGGTGGTCGGGTCCCAGCTGGGCAGGCCGACGTTGTAGGCGATGGTGAGCGTGTCGGCCTGCTGCGCATGGGCCGAGGACAGGAGGATGCCAGTGAGCGGGCTGGCGCCGAGGGCGGCCCCGGCTCCGGCCTGGATGAAGCGGCGGCGATCGAATTCGAACATGGAAGCACCTCGGTGGTTGTGGAGACGGGCGGTTGGGAAAAGATGCCGGTGTCGGCGGGAAGAGGGCGCTTCGCGGCGTCTGCTTACTTGTCTGGTGCCTTGGGCGACCAGAGTACCGTGCGAGCCGTTGCCTCGTAGGCCATGCCGCGCGGGTAGCTGATGAGTTCCAGCTGCAAGCCCCAGGGCGCGAGGAAGTAGTTGATGGTCTGGCCCGCGGCCGGCCCTTCTGTCACCGGCAGCGGGCCGGCCAGCACACGCACGCCTTGCGCCTTCAGGTAGGCGACGGCGGTGTCGATGTCATCGACGTAGAACGCCAGGTGGTGGCCGCCGATGTCGCTGTTCTTCGGGATGTCGTTGCGCTGGTCGGGTGCGCTGTACTGGAAGAGCTCGATGTTCGAGCCCATGCCGCACCGCAGCAGGGCGATCTGCTCGATGACGGCGCGCGGATGCACATTGAGCGTGTCGGCCATGAAGCTGCCGCTGTCGTCGCGGAACGGACCGAAGGTGGTGATCAGCTCGCAGCCGACCACGTCGACGAAGAAGCGGATGGCAGCCTCGAGGTCGGGCACCGTGATGCCAGTGTGGTCATGCCCGCGCAGGCTCGGGATGCCACGCGATGCGGCGGGTGCGCCGGAAGCGCCACTCTTTTCCAATGCCGCCTGCAGGCGATGTGCTTTGCGTTTCATCTCGTTGTCTTCCGTTTTGAGCCGACTGACAATTCGGCAAGCAGCTTCCGCGCCAGCAAACTGCTTTACACCTAAACTATATGAGCGTAATGTTTGCCACCCCACTCTGGAGAACCCTACATGGCAGGTCAGTACATCGACATGAAGGCCGCTGACGGCAGCGGCACGTTCCGAGGCTATCTCGCGTTACCTGCATCGGGCAAGGGCCCGGGCCTGGTGATCGCGCAGGAGATATTCGGCGTCAACAAGACCATGCGCGACGTGGCCGACTACTACGCCGAGGAAGGCTACGTCGTTCTCGTGCCGGACATCTTCTGGCGCCAGGAGCCGAATGTCGAACTGGGCTATACCGAGGCCGACTGGCAGCGCGCCTTCGGCTTCTACCAGGGCTTCGACGAAGCCAAGGGCGTCGAAGACATCCAGACCGCGATCACGGCGCTGCGGGGCCGGCCCGAAGTGAGCAACAAGAAGGTGGGCGTGCTGGGCTTCTGCCTGGGGGGCAAGCTGGCGTACCTGGCAGCCACGCGCACCGATGCCGACGTGTCGGTGGGCTACTACGGCGTGGGCATCGACGCCGCGCTGGTCGAGGCCGACAACATCACGAAGCCGCTGGTGCTGCACGTTGCCGAACTCGACAAGTTCTGCCCGCCCGAGGCGCGCGACAAGATCGTGAAGGCGCTGAGCGGCCGTCCGAACGTCACGGTCTACCAGTACCCCGGCCAGGACCACGCTTTCGTGCGCGCCGGCGGCGAGCACTATCACAAGCCGTCCGCGCTGATGGCGCACGAGCGCAGCATCGGCGCGTTGAAGGGCGCGATGGGCCCGCACTACGACCTGTCGGCGCTGTGGGACAAGCACTGCGAATACGAGTTCGGCACGCGCAATGTGGACGACACGATGAGCACGATGGTCGCCGAGCCGTACGTGAACCACATCCCGACCATGACGGGCGGCGTGGGCTACAAGCAGTTGCACCGCTTCTACAGCGACCATTTCGTCAACAGCAACCCGCCGGACACGGCGCTGGTCCCGATCTCGCGCACCGTGGGCGCGACGCAGGTGGTCGACGAGATGCTGTTCACCTTCACCCATACGACCGAGATCCCGTGGATGCTGCCAGGCGTGAAACCGACGGGCAAGCGCGTCGAAGTGCCCTTGCTCGCGGTGATCAAGTTCCGCGGCGACAAGCTCTACCACGAGCACATCTACTGGGACCAGGCGAGCGTGCTGGTGCAGGTCGGGCTGCTGGATCCCAAGTTGGTGCCGGCGGCTGGCGTGGAGACGGGCAAGAAGCTTCTGGACGAGACCTTGCCGTCGAACACGTTGATGCCGGAGTGGAAGGCCTGATCGCGCTGCGAGCAGTTTGACGCGGGCGCGGCGTCGGCGGCGGCGCATCCCTCTTGCTCCCTCTCCCCTCGGGGAGAGGGCAGGGGTGAGGGGGCGGTCCTCTCCAGAGAACGGATGCCGGATTCGACCAAATCCTGCCGGAACCGGCTTGCGTTGCCGCCCCCTTGGGTTGCACGATACGAAGACCCACAACTGGAGCTCCCCGATGAAGTTTCGATCGATTGCGGCCGCGCTGGCCGTTGCTGCCGCCATGGCACCGGCCTGTGCGGCGGACAAGATCAAGGTGGGCTTCCTGTCCACGCTCTCGGGCCCCGGCGGCGCACTCGGCGTCGACATCCGTGACGGCTTCCAGCTGGCGCTCAAGCACCGCGGCGACAAGCTCGGCGGCCTGCCTGTCGAGCTGAGCATCGTCGACGACCAGCAAAGCGCAGACACCGGCCGCCAGGCCGCCGAACGAATGCTCAAGCGCGACAAGGTGGATGTCATGACCGGCATGGTCTTCTCCAACGTGCTGCTGCCGATCATGCCCGGCATCCTCGGCAACGACACCGTCTACCTCTCGACCAACACCGGCCCCGCCGAATACGCCGGCGACAAGTGCAACAAGAATTTCTTCGCCGTCGCCTGGCAGAACGAGGACATCCCCGCGGCCATGGGTCAGTACGTGTCCGAGAAGGGCCACAAGAGCGTGTTCCTCATCGCGCCCAACTACCCCGGCGGGCGTGAGTCCATCGGCGGCTTCAAGCGGCTCTACAAGGGCAAGATCGCCGAGGAGGTCTACGTGAAGATGGGTCAACTCGACTTCTCGTCCGAGCTGGCGCAACTGCGCGCATCGGGCGCTGACGCGGCCTTCTTCTTCCTCCCGGGCGGCATGGGCATCAGCTTCATCAAGCAACTGGTCGCCTCGGGGCTGACCAAGGATGTGACGCTCTACGCGCCGGGCTTCTCGGGCGACCAGGACACCATCAAGGCCGTCGGCGAGCCGATGCTCGGAATGTTCAATTCTTCGCAGTGGGCCGCCGACCTGCCGGGCGAGGCCAACCAGAAGTTCGTCGCCGACTTCGAGAAGGAATACGGCCGCATCCCCACGCTCTATGCCTCGCAAGGCTACGACGCCGCGATGCTGCTCGATGGCGCGGTGCGCGACATCAAGGGCAAGATCGAGGACAAGAACGCCTTTCGCAAGGCACTGCGCGCGGCCAACTTCAAGTCGGTGCGCGGCAACTTCAAGTTCAACGTCAACCAGTATCCGATCCAGAACTACTACCTGCGGGTGGTCGGCCGCGACAAGCAGGGCCGCATCGTCAACAGGACCATGAAGACCATCCTGGTGGACTACCACGATCCGTTCGCGTCCACCTGCAAGATGCAGTGAGCAAGCCACTCGGGACAAGACAACAAGGGGAAGAAACGATGCAACAACAACAGCTGCGGCAACAGCCATCCGACGCGCAGATCGCCGCCCTGGTGCGGGGCGACAGCGTGCACAAGTCGGTCTACACCGACCCGGCCCTGTTCGAACTGGAGATGCAGCGCATCTACGGCCGGGTGTGGATCTACGTCGGCCATGAAAGCCAGGTGCCCAACCCCGGCGACACGCACACCACGCGCATCGGCAACCAGGACGTGGTGATGGTGCGCGCCGCCGACAGGCAGGTGCACGTGCTCTACAACCGTTGCCCGCACAAGGGCGCGAAGCTGGTGGCCGAGGGCGACCACAACGTCGGCAAGTTCTTCCGCTGCCCGTACCACGCGTGGACCTTCAAGCTCGACGGCCAGCACCTGGCCGCGCCGATGAAGCTCGGCTTCGAGGGCACCTGCTTCGACCCGAAGCATCCGGACTTCTCGATGCGCCAGCTCGCGCGGGTCGAGAACTACCGCGGCTTCGTGTTCGCCAACCAGTGCGCCGAAGGGCCCGGCCTCAAGGATTTCCTCGGCGGCGTGATCAGCTCCATCGACAACCTCTGCGACCGCTCGCCATCCGGCGAAGTGGAGGTGGCGGGCGGCGTGTTCCGCGTGCTGCAACCGTCGAACTGGAAGGTGTTCTACGAGAACCTGCACGACACGATGCATGCGCGCGTGACGCACGAGTCTTCCTTCATGGCCGCGCGCGACGAGGCCAAAGCCATTGGCAACATGCCGCTGGAACTGCACATCATGGACGGCAACGGCGAGCCCTATGAGTTCTGGGAGAAGCTCGACCTCTGCGCCTACGACAACGGCCACGGCTACATGGAAGGCATCTTCGACCCCGGCGCCGCCGACAAGGACCCGGTCACCCGCTCGCACTTCGAGTCGCTCAAGCAGGCCTACGGCGAGGAACGCGCCCGCGAGATCCTCGGCATGAACCGCCACAACACCATCATCTACGGCAGCGGCTCGCCGCACACGGTGTTCCAGCAGTTTCGCGTGATCCGGCCGATCTCGGTGGACCGCACGCTGGTCGAGATCCAGGTGTTCCGCCTGAAGGACGCGCCGCCCGCATTGTTCAAGCGCGCGCTGGTCTATGCCAACCTCATCAACTCGCCCTCGTCGAACGTCATGCCCGACGATGTCGAGGTCTACGGCCGCTGCCAGGACGGCAACCTCAACCACGGCGGCGACTGGGTCAGCATGCACCGCTACCACGGCACCGACCGCGCGATGGAGGGCGGCATGGTGTCGACCAACGGCACGAGCGAGCTGCCGATGCGCAACCAGTTCAAGGCCTGGAAGCAGTTCATGATGAGCGACAGCGCCTTCCCGCAAGCCGAGCCTGCAAAGGAGCCGGTCCATGCTGCTTGACCTCGACTTCGATGTCTCCGTCGACCGGCTGAGTCCGGTGGACGTGCCAATGGAGACCTGGCTGCGCCTGCAGCAGTTTGTCTACCGCGAGGCCCGCCTGCTCGACGAGCGGCGCTGGGACGAATGGCTCGCCCTGTGGACCGACGACGGCATGTACTGGCTGCCGCAACAGCACGGCCAGGTCAGTCCCTACGACCACATCTCGCTGGCATGGGAAGACAAGATGCTGCGCGAGGTGCGCGTGCGCCGCGTGGAGCATGCGCGCAACTGGTCGCAGCAGCCGCCCACCTACGCGACGCGGCTGGTGGGCAACGTGAGCGTGGACGGCACCGATGCCGCCGGCAACCTGGTTGTGCGCGCCGTGTTCCAGATGACCGAATGGCGCAAGCGGCAGACGCGCCAGTTGGCCGGCGACTACCTCTACAAGCTCGCTGCCGAAGGGAATGGCTGGCGCATCCGCATGAAGCGCGTGAACCTGGTCAATTGCGACGCGGCGCACGAGAACCTGGAAATCTTCATTTGATGGACGTGCAATCCAAAGGCGCGGTCCTCGCGCTTCACTATCAAAACGACGTGCTGCATCCGGAGGGGAAGATCCGCGTCGGCCTGAGCGCCGACAGCCCGGTGCGCGGCGCGGTCATCGCCGCGGCCCAGGCGCTCCTGCAGGGCGCACGGCAACGGCAGTGGCCCATCATGCATGTGCGCATTGCCTTCCGGCCGGACTTCGGCGACCTGATCCAGAACGCGCCGATCTTTCGCAACGTCGCGGCCATCGGCGCGGTGGTGGAGGGAACGTGGGGCGCGGCGTTCTACGAGTCGCTGGCGCCAGACGCGGGCCGCGCCAATGAGTACGTGGTGCGGCATCGGCGCGTGAATGCCTTCTATGGCACGCAGCTCGAGGACCTGCTGCGCATCGTGGATGCGCGGCGGCTGGTCATCGCCGGCGTGGCCACGCATTCGGTGGTCGAGAGCACGGTGCGCCATGCGGTGGACATGGGCTACGAGGTGACCGTGGCGGCGGATGCCTGCGCATCGGCGCAGCCGGCCGAGCACGAGGCGTCGCTGCGCAGCATGGACCTGATCGCGCGGATCGCGCGGGGCGAGGCGGTGTTTTCATGAGCGCCGCCCGGCCGACCGAAGGCGCTCGCACGGCAGTGCGCAGCACGGAGGTTTTCAAGAAATGAGCGCGGACCTCACAGGCAAGGTCGCCATCGTCACCGGCAGCACGCAAGGCGTGGGCGCCGATATCGCGCGCGTGTTGTCTGCATCGGGCGCGCACGTCGTGATCGTCGGGCGCACCAAGGAGGCGGGCCATGAACTCGTGTGGGAACTCACCGAGCGCCCGGGCGTGCAGGCCATCTTCTGCGGCATGGACATCGAGCAGGACGCGCACATCGACCAATGCGTGAAGACCACGCTGGAGCGCTTTGGCCGCATCGACATCCTGGTCAACAACGCCTGCATCTATACCGACGAAGGCATTGCCTCCAGCCGTGCGCAGTGGCACCAGACCTTGGGCGTCAACCTCGTGTCGGCGGCGATCTTCTCGCAGAAGGTGCTGCCCCACATGCAGCGGGGCAGCGTGATCGTCAACCTGGGCAGCGTCGGCGGCAAGTTCGGCTCGGCGGGGCGGGCGTTGTATCCGGCCTCCAAGGCCGCGATGCTGCAACTCACGAAGAGCATGGCCGTGACCGTGGCGCCGCAAGGCATCCGTGTCGTGGCCGTGTCGCCGGCCTGGACCTGGTCGCCATCGGTCGAATCGCTGAGCGAAGGCTCGCGAGAGCATGCCGATGCCGTGGCCGCGCCATTGCATCCGCTCGGACGCGTGGGCGATGGCGCGGAGGTAGGCAACGTGGTGGCCTTCGTCTGCTCCGACGCGGCCTCGTGGATTACGGGCGTGGACATCCCGGTGGACGGCGGCTATTCGGTGCTCGGTCCGGACCAGGGCCTTGGGCCACGCGTCTGGTTTGCACGGGCGAACGAGCAGAAGTGAACGCGACGCTGCTGCTGGAGCATGCCCTCAACGGGCTGCAGTTCGGGCTGATGCTGTTCCTGCTCGCGGCGGGCCTGACGCTGATCTTCGGCATCATGGATTTCATCAACCTGGCGCATGGCTCGCTGTACATGGCGGGTGCGTATTTCGCGGCGACCTTCACCGAGATGAGCGGTTCCTTCTGGCTGGGCCTGCTGGGCGCGGTGGTCGCCACGGCCATCCTGGGTGCGCTGCTGGAACTGGTCATCTTCCGGCGGCTCTACAAGCGCGACCACATGTCGCATGTGCTCGCGACCTTCGCGCTGATCCTGATCTTCAACGATGCCGCCCGGATGATCTGGGGGCCGCAACCCCTGATGCTGAACACGCCGCCCTCGCTGTCGAATCCGGTGGAACTGCTGCCCGGCTTCTCGTACCCGTCGTTCCGCCTGTTCATCATCGGTGCGGGCCTGGCGGTGGCGGGCCTGCTGTACCTGCTGGTGGTGAAGACGCGGCTCGGCATGCAGGTGCGCGCCGGCGCCTCCAACCGCGACATGGTGCGCGTCATGGGCGTGAACATCCAGCGCATCTTCACGCTGCTGGTGGCGCTCGGTGCAGCCCTGTGCGCGGTGGCCGGCGCGCTGCTGGGGTCGGTGCTGTCGGTGCAGGTGGGCATGGGCGAAAGCATCCTCATCCTGGCCTTCGTCGTGATCGTGATCGGCGGCATCGGGTCGGTCCGCGGCGCGCTGTTCGGCGCCATCCTGGTGGGGGTGGTGGACACGCTGAGCCGCAGCCTGCTGCCCGCGGCGCTGAAGGCGATCGCGCCCGCGGACATCGCGTCCAGCCTCGGGCCGACGCTGGCCTCCATCCTCATCTACGTGCTGATGGCGACGGTGCTGTTCTTCAAGCCCGAGGGCCTGTTCCCCGCGCGGGGTTGAGGTCGATGAAAGCAAGCATGAAAAGCACCCTGCACCACGCGGTCTCCGCGCCGCTGGCCCTGGCCTTGCTGGCGCTGCTGGCGGCGGTTCCCATCGTCGCGCAGGCTACGGGGCTGGATTTCTACGTCGGCTTTGCCACGCGGCTGCTCATCTTCTCGCTGGCGGCGACGAGCCTCAACCTCATCCTCGGCTTCGGTGGCATGGTGAGCCTGGGGCATGCCGCGTACTTCGGCTTTGGCGCGTACCTGGTCGGCATCCTCATGCAGCAAGGCATTGCGTCGGCATGGATCGCGTGGCCCGTCGTGATGATCGCCAGCGGCGTGCTGGCGCTGGTCATCGGCGTGGTGTCGCTGCGGACCAAGGGCGTGCACTTCATCATGATCACGCTGGCCTTCGCGCAGATGATGTACTACGTGATGACGTCGCTGAAGGCCTATGGCGGCGACGACGGGATGAGCCTCGCAGGGCGTTCGACGCTGGGCACATCGGCACTGGACCTGAGCTCGGAGCCGGTCTTCTACTGGGTCGTGCTGGCCGTGACCGCGGCCGCGTCGTATCTGCTGTACCGGCTCATCAATTCCCGCTTCGGCCGCGTGATCCAGGCCATCCGCGAGAACGAGGTGCGCATGCAGGCGCTGGGTTATCCGGTGTTTCGCTACAAGCTCGCCTGCCTGGCCATTGCCGGATCGCTGGCGGGCCTGGCCGGTGCGCTGATCGCCAACCAGAACATGATGGTCACACCCGCGCTGTTGCACTGGTCGCAGTCGGGCACGCTCATGGTGATGGTGATTCTGGGCGGCATGGGCTATCTCTCCGGCGGCGTGCTCGGCGCGGTCGTGATGCTGGGGCTGGAGGAGATCCTCTCGGCGTACACCACGTACTGGCAGTTCGCGCTCGGCATCATCCTGCTGTGCGCGGTGATCGCCTTTCCGAAGGGGCTGGCGGGAATGCTGGAACGCATCTTCGCCGGCAAGTCCGGCAAGGGCGGCGCATGACCGAGCCGATCCTGCAACTGCACGATCTGGTCAAGCGCTACGGTGGGCTGACCGTCACCGACAGGCTGAACCTCGCCGTCATGCCGCGGCAGGTGCACGCCATCATCGGTCCGAACGGCGCGGGCAAGACCACGCTGATCCAGCTCATCGCCGGAGCGCTGAAGCCGAACAGCGGGCGCATCGTGCTGGGTGGGCGCGACATCACGGCGCTGGCCATGCATGAGCGCGTCGCGCTGGGGCTGGCGCGCTCCTACCAGATCACGAACGTGTTCAAGACCTGCTCGGTGCTCGACAACCTGGCGCTGTCGGTGCAGGCGCGCAGCGGCAGCAGCATGCGCTTCTGGCGGCGTGCGATCGACGAGGCGGCGCTGTTCAGGGAAGCCGCCGGTATCGCCGGGCGCGTGGGCCTGGCGGACCGGCTGCAGGTCATTGCCGCGAGCCTCTCGCACGGGGAGCAGCGCCAGCTGGAACTGGGCCTGGCATTGGCCAGTGCCCCGCAACTGCTGTTGCTGGACGAGCCGATGGCCGGCATGGGCCCCGAGGAATCGGCGCGGCTGATTCCGTTGATCAAGGAACTCGGCCGGCAACACACCGTGGTGCTGATCGAGCACGACATGGATGCCGTGTTCCAGCTGGCCGATTGCATCTCGGTGCTCGTGGCGGGGCAGGTGATGGCCACCGGAACGCCTGAACAGATCCGCGCCAATGCCGCCGTGAAGAAGGCCTACCTGGGTGATGAGGTCACCCCATGAGCGGGCCCCGGGAAGTCCTCCGCGTCGATGCGATCGACGCCAGCTATGGCCAGAGCCAGGTGCTGTTCGGCATGCACCTGGCCATCCGCGAGGGCGAGACGGCCACGCTGCTCGGCCGCAATGGCGCCGGCAAGACCACGACGGTGCGCGCGATCCTCGGGCTTGCGTCACCGGGCAAGGGCAGCATCCACTTCGAGGGCCAACGCGTCGATGCATGGGCCACCGATCGCATCGCGCGCCTGGGCGTCGCGCTGGTGCCGGAAGGTCGGCAGATCTTTCCGAACCTGTCGGTCACCGAGAACCTGATCGCCTTCGCCGCCAATCGCAGAGGCGCCAAGGACCCCTGGACGCTCGGTCGCGTGCATGCGCTGTTCCCCCGCCTGAAGGAGCGTGCCCGCAACATGGGCAACCAGCTCTCGGGCGGCGAACAGCAGATGCTCGCGATCGGCAGGGCGCTCATGACCAATCCGGCGCTGCTGATCCTGGACGAAGTCACGGAGGGGCTCTCGCCGCTGATCCGCGAGGAGATCTGGGCCTGCCTGCGGCAGCTCCGCGCGCAGGGCCAGACCGCCCTGGTCATCGACAAGTACGTGGAGCGCCTGCTGTCACTGGCCGACCACCACACCGTGGTGGAGAAGGGCCGTGTCGTGTGGACCGGCAGCAGCGCGCAACTGCGCGAGGCGCCGGACATCTGGCATCGCTACGTGGGTGTCTGAAGCCTCGTCATGACCAGCAGGATCTGCGCGTCCTTCCTGCTGGTGGACAGGTAGGCATGGCCGATGCCGCTGTCGAAATAGATCCACTCCGACTTCTTCAGCGACACCGTCTCCCCGCTCTCGAAGCAGAGCTGGATGGCGCCCGACAACACCAGCAGGAACTCCTGCCCCGGATGGGAGCCGTAGTCGTCGAACTCGTCCAGGCTGCGCGCCCTGATCCGGCTGTAGGCCGGCGTCATGCGCTTGTCCAGGAAGTCATTGGCGAGCAGGTGGTGGTCGTAGTGGTCGCTGGTGTAGTTGGGCGTGGACTCCAGCGACGAGCGGCTGTAGATCGTCGGCTTGCTGACCTTGCGGGCCGCCCTGGCCTTGGGCTCGGGCTGGAACAGCTGGGCGATGTCGATGCCCAGCGAGAGCGCCACGGCGGCGAACTTCTCGTAGCTGATGGACACCTGGCCGAGTTCCATCTTGGAGAGCGTCGGCAGGCTTACGCCGGACTTCTCGGAAAGCTGCTTGAGCGTGAGGTCGCAGCTCTTGCGGACCTCGCGAATGCGATGGCCCATGGCCTGGCGGTCGATCTGCGTGGCCTGCGCCGGCGCCGCGGCCCGTGCTTTCGCGGTCGACCTGGCGGGTGCCGGCCGGGCCTTGGCGGCGCGGGCATTCGTTGCCGGGGCCTTCCTGGTTGGAGCCTGCGTGGAGTGAGATTTCTGGGTCACGATTCATTCAGTATGCCTCCGCGCGGCATTGGTGGAAACCATGTTCTCTCTTTCGAGAATTCTCATTTACGATAATTACCGCGAGTCAACTGAGCGGAGGAATTGCTTTTTCGGCGGGCTCGCATCAAACAAATTCCTGGAGTCCATCGCATGAAGTCTTCCCGTTTCATTCTCCTTGCCAGTCTTGCCACGACTTGCGCAGCCACCGCCTGGGCGCAGCAACCGGTCCAGGCCGTCACCATCGGCTACGTCGGTCCTACCTCCGGTTCCATGGCCCACTACGGCGTCGATGCCCGCAACGCCATCACGCTGGCCATCGACGACCTCAACCAGCAGGCCCTGGTGATCGACGGCAAGCGAATCGAGTTCAAGCTGGCTGCGGAGGATGACGCGGGCGACCCCAAGCAAGGCACCATCGCCGCGCAGAAGCTCTGCGACGCCAAGGTCTCCGGCGTGGTGGGCCACATCAACTCGGGCAGCGCGATTCCTGCCGCGCGCATCTACAACGAATGCGGCATTCCCCTGATCTCCCCGGGCGCCACCAACCCGCAGTTCACCAAGCCCGGCTACAAGAACGTGTTCCGCCTGGTGGCCAACGACAATGCGCTTGCCACGGGCCTGGCGCGTTACGCGGCCGAGCAGTTGAAGGTCAAGCGCGTGGTGGTCATCGACGATCGCTCCGCCTACGGCCAGGGCGTCTCCGAGGTGTTCGAGCGCGAGGCGCGCGCTGCGCACATCCAGATCATTTCGCATGAGTTCACCACCGACAAGGCGTCGGACTTCCAGTCGATCCTGACCAGCATCAAGGCGAAGAACGCGCCCGCCATCTTCTTTGGCGGCAATGACGCGCAGGCCGGCCCGATGCTGCGCCAGATGGAGCAACTGGGCATGAGCGACGTGCGCCTCATGGGCGGCGACGGCATCTGCACCACGCAGCTTGGAAAGCTGGCCCAGAACGCCAAGCCGCTGGCCAACGTCCTGTGCGCCGAAGGTGGACTCGCCGTCGAGAAGATGAACAACGGCAAGGCCTGGAAAGCCCGCTACGACCAGCGCTTTCCCAAGGAGTACGTGCTGTTCGCGCCCTATGCGTACGACGGCGTCATGGTGATGGCCGACGCAATGAAGCGGGCCAATTCGACGGACCCGGCCAAGTACACGGCGGAACTCGCCAACACCAACTACCGCGGCCTGTCGACGCGCGTGCAGTTCGACAGCAAGGGCGACCTGAAGAACCCGCAGTTCACGCTGTACAACTACCAGGACGGCGTCAAGACACCGCTCTACGACTGAGAAGGTGTGAATCTTTCTACTGCGGCCACCGATCTCGGGTCTGCGGTCCTCACCGCACGAGAGTGCGGTTCCGGTCCTCAACCCGACCTCGGCGCCCTCGCTACGAAATCTTCACACCTTCTGAGCCCCAGAACGTTCAGCCGCCACAACATGATCCTTGACGACTACCTTCGCAAGACCCCCACTTCCGCGCAGTGGTCGCAACGTGCCCGCAAGAGCATGCCCGACGGCGTCACGGTCGACACGCGCGTGTTCAACCCGTACAGCCTGTACGTGGCACACGCATCCGGCGTGCACAAGACCGATGTGGACGGCAACGTGCTGCTGGACTTCTTCGGCGGCCATGGCGCCATGGTGCTGGGGCACTGCCATCCGCGCGTCACCGCGGCGGCGACCGAGGCGATGGGGCGCGGCGTCCAGTACGCCGCATGCCATCCGCTCGAAGTCGGCTGGGCCGAACGCATCATCAAGCACATTCCAGGCGCCGCGAAGGTGCGATTCACCGGCAGCGGCACCGAGGCCACGATGCTGGCCATGCGCCTGGCGCGCGCGCGCACGGGGCGCGAGTGCATCGTGCGGGTGGCCACGCATTACCACGGCTGGCATGACTTCGCGACCTCCGGCTACAACGCGCACTTCGACGGCTCGCCGGCGCCCGGGGTGCTGGGCGAGGTGGCGGCCAAGACCCTGCTCGTGCCGCCCGACGACATCGCGGCGCTGGACCAGGTGTTCGCCCAACACGGCGCTGCCATCGCGGGCGTCATCGTCGAGCCGCTGGGTTCGCATTTCGGGCTGGTGCCCCTCGCAGACGCGTACCTGCAGCGATGCGCCGACCTGGCACGCGCGCACGGGGCGCTGTTCATCCTCGACGAAGTGGTGTCCGGCTTCCGCATTGCGCCCGGAGGCATCCAGAGCCTGCTGGGCCTGCGGCCGGACCTCACTTGCCTCGGCAAGGCGGCCACGGGCGGCATGCCGGGCGGCGTGGTCGCGGGCAGCGAGGCTGTCATGGGCATGCTGGAGTCGTCGTCGTCACGCAAGGTGCTGCACCAGGGCACCTTCACCGGCAATCCGGTCACCGCTGCTGCGGCCATCGCGGCCATCGACGAGATCAGCGAGAAGGACGTCTGCGCGCACATCAACGCCTTGGGCGACTACGCACGCGAGAGCCTTAACGACATGTTCGATCGCAAGGGCGTGCGCTGGCTCGCCTACGGACGCTACTCGGGCCTGCATCTCATGCCCGGCCTGTCGCCGCGGGGCTCCGATCCCTTTGCAATCACGCGCGGGGAGATCGCAAAGCCGTCCGCGGAACTGGCGGCCGCATTGCGCATGGGCCTGATCCTGGAAGGCGTGGACATCGGCGGGCGCGGGACGGTGTTCTTCGCCTACCCGCATCAGCGGGAGCACGTGGACCAACTGGTCGCGGCGATGGATCGGGTGCTGGACCGCCTGGGCAGGCAGGGCCTGCTGGACGAGCGCGACATGGCGCACGCGACGCCGGCCTGAGCTCGGCCTCAGTTGCCTGTCGAATGCAGGGGTCGTGAACCGGCATCGGGCTCGAGCGCGCCGCAGCGCTCCAGCAGCCAGTCCCGGAACGCGACGAGTGCAGGCAGGCCCGCCTTTTCCTCGGGGTAGCAAAGATAGTAGCCCCAGGGCATGATGCGCCACACGGGAAGCGGACTGTGCACAACCCCGGCATCCAGATCCTGCTGCACGATGCACGCTGGCAGCAGGCCCAGACCCATGCCGCTGGCGACGGCCTGGACGATCGTGCTGCACATGTCGAGGCAGGGACCCGACAGCGACTTCGCATCGTCCACGCCGTGGACGCGGCACCAGTCGCGCCAGGCGTTCGGCACGCTCAGGTGGCGCAACAACGGGTAGTGAAGGACATCGGCCGGTTTGGCCAACGGCGGGGACCCGTGCGCCCGCTTCGATGGCGCGATCACGACGTTGTGGCTGCCAGCAAGGTAGTGGGCGCGGGCGCCGGGCCAGGAACCTTCGCCGAAGCGGATCGCGCAATCGAGTTCCGGCACCGAGAAGTCGTACGAGCGCACGTAGGGCACGAAACGCAATTCGATATCGGGATGGCGCTCACTGAACTCCCTGAGGTGCGGGACCACATGCTTGTCGCCGAAAGACGGGACGCTCGAAATGCCCAGCGTCATGCCTTGCGCCGCGCCCACCACCACGGACTTCGTGGCCTCTTCGAGTTCGCTGATCAGCGGTTCGATGCGTGCCACATAACGCTGTCCGGCGGGCGTCAGCCGAAGCTGCTTGCGGATGCGCTCGAACAGCGCCACGCCCAGCAGGTTCTCGAGTTCGAGCACCTGCTTGCTGACGGCGCTGGCTGTGAGATCCAGGTGAGTGGCCGCGCGCGCCATGCTCCCGAACCTGGCTGTCGCCAGCAGCGCCTGAAGGAGATGGTGAGGAGGAACGAACCTTTTCAAGGTGACCAAATGGAATGAGTTGCAGCGAATTTGTCGCTGTTCCCCGGCGGGGTGCACATACACAATAGCTCACATAAGAAAAAGTTCCTGAAACCACCATGCTGTCACACCCATGCTTCATCGTCGTACCGTGCTTTCGGCCATGCCGCTCCTGGCCATGGCCAAGCCTTCCCTTGCGCAGTTGCAAGCCTCGATCAAGGTCATCGTGCCGTTTTCCGCGGGCGGGACCACCGACCTGGTGGGCCGCATCGTCAGCGAGGCCTTGTCCAAGGTGTTGGACACACCCGTCGTGGTGCAGAACAAGGCCGGCGCCGGCGGCGCCATCGGCATGGGAGAACTGGCGAAGGCTGCGCCGGATGGCCTGACGCTGGGTATTGCGAACCTGTCGACGCAGGTGGCCATACCGGTCGCCTACAAGAAGCCTCCCTACAACCCGGCCAGCGATTTCACCTATATCGGCGAACTGGCCCTGGCCCCCGCAGTCCTCCTCGTACGGTCGTCCTTGCCGGTGAACAACATGGCTGAGTTCATCCGGTATGCGAGGGCACGTCCGGGGCAGCTTTCCTATGGCTCGCCGGGTATCGGTTCGGCCGGACACTTTGGGGCAGAGATCTTCAAGGTATCGACGCGAACCTTCATCGTCCACATTCCCTATCGCGGCGGTGCCGGCCTGGTCAACGACCTGGTCGCCGGGCATCTCGACATGGGTTTCGATCAGGTCGCGACGGCGCTCCCTCATGTTCGCGCGGGCCGCCTGCGCGCTCTTGCGGTGACCTGGCCGGCGCGGCTGCCCGAATTGCCCGAGGTCCCGACCTTCGCGGAGGTTTCGCTTCCCGACAACAACGGGCCGACGTGGTTCGGCCTGGTCGGTCCGGCGAGGATGGCCCAGGGCTTGCGCGACAAGCTGAACGCATCGGTCAACCGGATTCTCGAGACGCCGCATGTGCGGCAGCGCATGGAACCCGTGGGGCTGTACCCGAGCGCCTCCTCACCCGATCAATTTGCGTCGCGCGTCGCCAGCGACATCGTCGCGCTGCGGCGAATCGCGCGCGGCGCTCGCATCAGCCTGGACTGAAGCCATGAGGCCTCCAGTCTCCGTAACGCGCGGCGTACGCGAGAGCGCAGTCCTGATCGATTCCCCGCACAGCGGCGACATCTACCCCCACGATTTTCGATTCGGATGCAACTTCGAACACCTGCGGCAGGCCGAGGGCATGTACATCGACAGCATCTTCTCCTTCGCCCCCGCCATGGGCGCGACACTGGTCCAGGCCGCATTCCCGCGCACCTACATCGACGTCAATCGCAGCGCCACGGACCTCGATCCTGAGGTGGTGCCAGGCGCTACGCCTGCCCCCGATGCGCCGGCGCAGTCGCGTCTTGGCATGGGCCTGGTCTGGCGCGCGATCGATGGCATGCCTATCTATGACCGGTCGCTGTCGCTCGAAGAAGTGGAAGCTCGCATCGCCAACTACTGGATGCCGTACCACTGCGCGCTGGACGAAGCCTGGTTTCGCGTCATCAGGCGCTGCGGCTTCGGCATTCATCTGAGCTGTCTCTCCATGCCTTCGCGGTCAAGGGTGTATCCGCCGGAGATGGGTGGCGAGATGCCCTACGACATCGTCATCGGCAATCGCGACGGCACCACCGCGGGCAAACTGGTCACGCGCTGTGTCCAGCGGTTGCTGGAGCGCAGGGGGTACTACGTCGGGTTGAACGATCCGTACAAGGGCATAGAACTGGTGCGCAAGCTGGGCGCGCCGAAGGAGCGGCGGCACTCGCTGCAGATCGATATCAATCGGCGGTTGTTCATGGACGAGCAGTCGCTGGAGCCCACGGCGGGCCTGCTCGAGGTGCAGCGCGACATGGCCTACCTGCTCGGCTACCTCATCGACTATTCGGCAGAGCTCGCCTGAAGGGTCGAAGGCGCGAAGCTGGCTACGCTGCCCGCAGCGTCTGCAACGGCGATTCGCCGTAGCGCTTGCGATAGGCCGTGCTGAACCTTCCGACATGGTTGAAGCCCCAGCGCAGGGCAATGTCGGTGACCTGGGCGCCGGGTGGCGCGCTCACCAGGTCCTGCCGCGCGCGTTCCAGCCGGGCGGTGCGCACATAGGCCATCGGCGATTCCTGCAGGTGCTTCTGGAAGGCCAGGCACAGGCTGCGGACGCTGGCGCCGCTTGCCTTCGCAATCATGTCGAGCGTGAGGGTCTCGTACAGGTGCGCGCGGATGAAGTGCTGCGCGGCCCGCACCGCGCGGGGCGCGGCGGCCCGCTGTGACTGCGACAGGCGCTGCGAATAGTTGCTGCCCTGGCGCAGCAGGAGATGGTGGATGAGGGCTTCCTCCTGCACCGGCAACAGTTGCGGTGCGAAGGCCGGCGAGGGCATGTGCAGGTTGCAGAAGTGGCTGGCCAGTTGATGCTGCCAGCTGCGGCCCGCGTCGTTGTCGAGCTGCAGTTCCGGGTCGAATTCGATGGGCCGGGACAGGTCGTCGTCGAGGAGGCCGCGGCAGGTGTTTTCCACACGCTCGCGCGGAATCTTCACGAGCAGCTGGCGGCAGCCTTCATGCCAGTCGAGTTCCAGGCCAAGGTTGGGCGAGATCACCGCGCCGGTGCTGGGCGAAGCGGCCACGGGCCTGCCGTCCACCCGGATCTCCGCCGAGCCCGCGAGCGGCACCTGGAACAGCACGAAGCCGTCGAGTTGCCCCGGCTCGATGCGCACCGCCGCACCATACTGGAGGACGAAGAATGAGAGCGAGCCGACATGCGCGCCATACAGCGCCGCATCGACCTTGCCTTTGCCCCAGAACAGGTCGTGCGCCTTGAAGGCGCCGGTGGTCTGCAGCTTGACCACGTCGGGGTCGGTGGAGACGAACATCGGCGACTGGCAAATCGGCTGCATTTCCGAACTGAACCACGCTTCCATGAAGTGCCCTTCGCACTGGGTGCCGCCGCAGCGGGATTGAACCGATTTTCGCGACGGATTTTAGGAGGCGGGTCGCACTCTTCCATCAGGGTCGCAACCGATGCGGCATGCGGAAATGCGGCCGCCGCGCATCGGCCGACCAGCGTCAGAAGTGGTATTCGGCGCGGATCTGCGGCGTCTTCGCGAGCGAGCCCGGGACGCTGCTGGGGTTGCCGAACTTGTTGCGCCAGTACTGGTATTCCAGGCCCACCCGGAACTTGTTCTTGCCCCAGTTGAGCGGCACGCCCGCGTCGTACCAGAGTATGCCGTCGAAGTTGGTTTCGGTGGCGGTGTTCACGCCGAACTCGTCCTTGCCCTTGGGTGCGATCCAGTTCAGGTAGCCCTCGAACGACAGGTTGGTGTCGCCCAGGGGGATTGCCCAGGCCAGGCTCAGTGCCGGGTGCGTCTTGTAGTAATAGCGCTTGTCGATGCTGTTGGGTTCGTTGCTTTCCCACAGGGCCAGCACGCTGACGTTGAGGAAGCCTGGCACGTCCATCATGAAGGTCGGGCCGAGGACGAGCATCTGCTTGCGCGAGGCGTAGCCGGGATCGTTCTTGTGGTTCCAGTCGAGGCCGCTGGTGATGCCCAGTCCGCGCACCGGTCCCAGGGCAAGGCTGTTGCCGGTGATCTTGCCGAGATCGAGCGTGTTGCGATAGACGATGTACGTTTCCGTCGCGTCGCTGTCCTTGCTGTCGGACTTGAGCACGTCGATGTTCAGGTAGTTGGTGCCGTACTTGAAGCCATCCGCGTGGGTGAAGTTGACGACGTTCTTCGCGATGTCCTGCTTGTTGAAGGGCTCGCGGAACTGGGTGCCGTAGCGGTAGCCGACGGAGGTGTCGCTCCAGTCGAGGAAGTCGGCGTGGGCGAAGGAACTGGCGAAGGCGAGGGCGGCGATTGCAACGCCAGCGAACCCATTCGCTGCTTTGGATTTCATGGGGAACACGGTCGGGAAAGGTTGGGAAAGGAGATGAAACAAAACGTGCAGGAAGTGTGCCAGAACTGACTCGCCGGTCATTAGGGTGCTGCTGGAGGTCAGTTTATGCAGTTGCCTGACGACCTTCCATTGGCTCTCCGGCCCATTGACAGCCTTTCAGGATCGAGACGTACCTGTGCGGGACAAGCGCTAGGCCCCGCTTGAAAAAGAAAAAACCATGGCATCAAAATACTGTATAAAAATACAGTCATCGATTCCATCATGGGCCTTCTTTCCCTCGACTCTTTCCTCGCTTCCGGGCGCCACAACGTGTGGCGCGGCGACGAGCTGGGCGGTGCCGACGCGCAGGTCGTCGCCACCGGCCATGCCGCGCTGGATGCCGAACTGCCCGGCGGCGGCTGGCCCGTCGGCGCCATGACGGAGGTGCTGCAATCCACGCCCGAGGCGCATGTCTGGCAGTTGCTGTTGCCGGCCCTGGCGCAGGCGGTGCAGGACCGGGGCGGGCCGGTGGTGATGGTCGGTGCGCCGCACGAGCCTTTTGGTCCGGCGCTGGCGGCGGGAGGGTTGCCGGTGGAGGCCTTGATGTGGATTCGGGGCCAGGCGTCCGGCGCCTGCCTCTGGGCCTGCGAGCAGGCACTGCGCTGCGCCGACGTGGCCGCCGTTCTCGCCTGGCTGCCGCAGGCGCGCGTGGGCGAACTGCGTCGATTGCAACTCGCGGCGGCGCAGCACGAGGCGCTGTTGTTCGTGTTCCGGCCCGAATCGGTCGCGCAAACGGCTTCCCCGGCGCGGCTGCGCTTGCAGGTGGTGCGTGACGAGGCCCATATGCAGGTCCACCTGCTCAAGCGCCGCGGCCCGCCGCTGGCCATGCCGCTCACGCTGCCCGCGCGCAACGGTCGCATGAGCGCGCTGCTGGCCGCCAGCCAGATGCGTCGCAAGGCGCGCCTGCACCCGCAAGGCGCGCCCCTCGAGCTGGGCCCTGTCGTGGTCCGGATCGACACATGGAAAGGAGCACAAGGTGCATTGGGTCGCGCTCCGGTGGCAGCCTGAACCCGAACTCCCGCGCGAGGCACTCGGCTGGTGGGCGCTGCAGTTCACGCCGCGGGTGGCCTGGCTCGACGAGGGCTTGCTCCTCGATGTCTCGGCTTGCGAACGCTTGTGGGGTGGCCGGCTTTCGTTGATGCGCCAGATTTCCGCTGCAAACCCGTCAGAGGGGCGCGTGCAGCGGGCGCAAGGCGCGACCAGCCTGATCGCGCTGGCCCGCCTGCGCCTGTTCGCCCGCGGCCAGAAGCCACCCGCCGATGTGCCGGCGGCCTTGCCGCTGGACACCCTCACGGCGGCCCTGCCGCACCTCGACGTGCTGGCCCGCCTCGGCTGCCAGACCTGGGGCGATGTCGCGGCGCTGCCGCGTGGCGGGCTGGCGCGGCGCTTCGATACGGCCTTGAGGGAAACGCTGGATGTCGCCTGGGGCCTGCGCCCCGACCAGTACACCTGGCTCACGCTGCCCGACGTGTTCGAGCAAAAACTGGAGTTGCCCGCGCTCGCCGAAACCGCGCCCGAGCTCATGTGGTCGGCCAACCGCCTGTTGTCCGCACTGCAGGTCTGGCTGCGCGCACGCCAGCGCGGCGCGGTGGCGCTGGAACTGCAATGGACGCTCGACCTCAAGCGCTTCAACGGCGTCAACCTGCCGCCGCACCAAAGCGTCACCGTACGCACGGCCCAGCCCACGCAGGACATGGCGCACCTGCGCCGCCTGATGAGCGAGAAACTGGCGCTCACCCAACTGGCAGCGCCCGCCAGCTGGCTGCGCCTGCGCACGGTCGAGACTTCGCCGTGGGCCGGCGCCAGCACCAGCTTCCTGCCCGAGGATTCCCGCAAGGGCGACAAGCTGCATGAGTTGGTCGAGCGCCTCAGCGCGCGGCTCGGGGCGCAGCAGGTGGTCGTGCCGGTGACGCAGGCCGACCATCGGCCCGAGGCCATGCAGGGCTGGCAGCCGGCGCTGGCCAGAACCAGCGCCGCCGTGCCCGCCTTGCAGCCCGACGGCCTGTATCCCCCCTGGCTGTTGCGCCAGCCCTTGCCGCTCGAAATGCGCGGCGGCCATCCGTACTACCGCGGCAAGCTGCGTCGCCTCAGCGGCCCGCAGCGCCTGGAGGCCGGCTGGTGGGGTGGCAAGGAGGAAGAGGGCGGCCATCCGGCGGTGCGCGACTACTACATCGCCGAAAGCCCGGAGGCCGGACTGGTGTGGGTCTACCGCGAGCGGCTCTCCGCCCCGCTGGCCCTGGACCAGGCGCCGCGCTGGTACCTGCAAGGCCTCTATGCCTGAACTCAGCGACAAGCAATTGCAGGCACGCAAGCCGCATCCGCTGCGCGAGCCGCCAAGGCGCGCCATCGTGCCGGGCCTGCCCGACTATGCCGAGCTGCATGCCTTGAGCAACTTCAGCTTCCAGCGCGGCGCATCGAACCCGGAGGAACTGGTTGAGCGCGCCTATCAACTCGGCTATCGCGCGCTGGCCCTCACCGACGAATGCTCGGTGGCCGGCGTGGTGCGCGCGCATGTCGGCCTGCGCGATCACCTGGAAGCGCTCACCGAATACGAGCGCACCCATCCCGACGAGGCGCCGCTGCCGCGCAACCCTGGCTTTCGCGTGCTGTTCGGCAGCGAGTTCGCCTTCGGGCGCTTCAGGCTCGTGGTGATCGCCCATGACCTCGAAGGCTGGGGCAATCTCTGCGAGTTCATCACCGCCGCGCGCAACACCTCGGCGCCCAAGGGCGAATACCGCGTGGATTGGGCCACCAGCGAGGTGGCGTCGCTGCAGCATTGCGAAGTGCTGTGGGTGCCCCGGCGCGTGCCCGGCGAGGCGATGGACTTGGCGGTGGCCGGCGCGGATGTGGCGAGCGCTTTCGAGTTGTTCGGTGCCAACCTGTGGATCGCCGTCGAACTGCTCAACAACCTCGACGACGACCTCTGGCTCGCCTCGCTGCAGCAACTCGCCAATCAGGCCGGCGTGCCCCTCGTGGCCGCCGGCGACGTGCACATGCACAAGCGTTCGCGCAAGCCCCTGCAGGACGTGGTCACCGCCATCCGCGAAGGCAAGTCGGTGGCCGAATGCGGCTTTGCGTTGCAGGCCAATGCAGAGCGCCACATGCGCTCGCGCATGCGCCTGGCCGATCTCTATCCGCCGGACTTGCTGGCCAACACCCTGGTCGTGATGGAGCGCTGCCGCTTCGACCTCGAACTGATCCGCGAGCATTACAAGTACCCGCTCGAACTCGTCGGCGGCGGGGAGACGCCCACGCAGACGCTGGTGCGCAAGACCTGGGAGGGCGCCCGCGTGCGCTACCCGAATGGCATGGACGACAAGATCCGCCACCAGATCCAGCGCGAGCTCGACCTCATCGTCGAGCTGAAGTACGAGATGTTCTTCCTCACCGTCGAGGACATCGTGCGCTTCGCCCGCGAGCGGCACATCCTGTGCCAGGGCCGCGGCTCCTCGGCCAATTCGGCCGTCTGCTTTTGCCTGCAGATCACCGCCATCAACCCGGAGACTGGCAACCTGCTGTTCGAGCGCTTCCTGAGCCGCGAGCGCCGAGAGCCGCCCGACATCGACGTCGACTTCGAGCACCAGCGGCGCGAGGAGGTCATCCAGTACATCTACGAGAAATACGGCCGCGACCGCGCCGCCATCGCCGCCGTCGTCATCTGCTGGCGCACGCGCAGCGCCCTGCGCGACGTGGGCAAGGCGCTGGCCATCGACGAACGTCTCATCGAGGCCTTCGCCAAGGACCATCACTGGTTCGACCACGACGTGCAGGACGAGCGCATCGAGCAGGCGATGCTCACGGCCGGCGTGCGCGAGAGCACGCTCAAGCTGCGCCAGTGGCTCGAACTCACGCAGCAGCTCAAGGGCTTTCCGCGCCACCTGAGCCAGCACGTCGGCGGCTTCGTGCTCACGCAGAGCAAGCTCACGCGGCTGGTGCCGGTCGAGAAGGCGTCGATGAAAGACCGATCCGTCATCCAGTGGGAGAAGGACGACCTGGAAGCCATGGGCATGCTCAAGGTCGACGTGCTGGCGCTCGGCATGCTGAGCGCCATCCGCCGCGCGCTCGACTTCGTCAACCAGTGGCGCGGCACCTCGCTGGAGATGCACCAGATCCCGAACGACGACGACAAGGTCTACGACATGATCTGCGAGGCCGACACCATCGGCGTGTTCCAGATCGAGAGCCGCGCGCAGATGTCGATGCTGCCGCGCCTCAAGCCGCGCTGCTACTACGACCTGGTGATCGAGGTCGCGATCGTGCGGCCCGGGCCGATCCAGGGTGGCATGGTGCATCCGTACCTCAAGCGTCGCCAGAACCCGAAGCTCGTCGACTATCCCAAGGGCCTTGAGCAGGCGCTCGGTCGCACGCTGGGCGTGCCGATCTTCCAGGAGCAGGTGATGCAGATCGCGATGATCGCCGCCGAGTTCACGCCCGATGAAGCCGACAAGCTGCGCCGCTCCATGGCCGCGTGGAAGCGCAAGGGCGGTGTCGGCCATTTCTACGACCGGCTGGTGAACGGCATGGTCGAGCGCGGTTACGACCGCGGCTTTGCCGAAGCCATCTTCAAGCAGATCCAGGGCTTCGGCGAATACGGATTCCCGGAGAGCCATGCCGCGAGCTTCGCGCTGCTGGTGGTCGCGAGCTGCTGGCTCAAGCACTACGAGCCGGCCTGCTTCCTCGCGGCCATGCTCGACTCGCAGCCGATGGGTTTCTATTCGCCCTCGCAGCTCGTGCAGGACGCCCGCCGCCACGGCGTGGAAGTGCGCCCGGTAGACGTCATGGTGAGCCACAACGACTGCACCCTGGAGTCCCCACTCCCGCTCCCGCTTCCGGGAGAGGGCCGGGGTGAGGGCGGGGGGCCTTCGCCCCTTCCCGCGCGCGGGAAAGGCCAATCACTCCCTCTCCCGCCAGCGGGAGAGGGCTGGGGTGAGGGCGCCAACCCCCACCAACCCGCCGTGAGACTAGGCCTGCGCCGCATCGTCGGCCTCAGCGAAGCGGGCGCCAAGCGCTTGCTGGAAGCCCGCGCACAACAACCCTTCACCAGCACCGAAGACCTCGCCCTGCGCGCCGAACTCGATGCAAAGGACATGGCCGCCCTGGCCGGCGCCGACGCGCTCATGGCGCTCTCGGGCCACCGCCGCCAGCAGGTCTGGGACGCCACCGCCCAGCGCCGCTCTCCCGCGCTGCTCAAGGGCGTGCCGATCCACGAACCCAAGCTGGAACTGCCCCCCGCCCCGGAAGGCGAGGAGATCGTCGGCGACTACGCCTCGCTGCGCCTCACGCTGCGCCGCCACCCCCTCGAACTGCTGCGCCCGCGCCTCGCCCGCATGAAGCTTCTCAGCGCCCGGCAGTTGCATGACCTGCCCAATGGCCGCACCGTGCGTGCCTGCGGCATCGTCATGGGCCGGCAGCGCCCGCAGACCGCCAACGGCACCATCTTCGTCACGCTGGAGGACGAGACCGGCAACGTCAACGTGATCGTCTGGAGTTCCATCGTCGAGGCTTGGCGCGGCCCGCTCTTGCAGTCGCATCTGCTCGCCGTGCAGGGCACCTGGCAGCGCGACGTCGACACCGGTGGCAAGGTCTGCCACGTGGTCGCGACGGGCTTTCGGGATTTGACCCCGCTGATGGGTCGGCTGGCCGCCAACCACAGTAGCCGGGACTTTCATTAGTCATTACGCTTCGCGAAATGTCAGCCGCAATCGCCGCCCACGAGGTGCCTGTCGACCCGCCGCCCACCGGCGTGCCGCCGATGCCTCCGCCCTACATGCCGCCAGGTCCGCCGCCCGAGGGCGACCCGCCGCCTGTCGTTCCGCCCATTACCGACCCGGGCACCGCGCCACCCGTCAAGGACCCGCTCCTCAACACCATCGTACTCGGCCGCGCGCACGCCCGGCGCCTGCGCGACATCCATCGCTCGGCAGGCTGGCCCTGCTGCGACGTGATCGAGATCGAGTTGCTGGCCGCGGGTCTGCTCGAACGCGTGCGCTCGACGCATGGCCACGAAACCCTGCGCCTCACCGACCGCGGCATTGCCCACGTCGCAACCTCGCTCGTGGTCAACCGCTCGGCCTTGTCGATGCACGAAGCCCTGGTCGATCAGGTCGCGCGAGAGATGACGCGCGGCGGCCGCATCGCCTGGCGCGGCCTGAGCCTGCGGGCGCGGCTGGAGCCGTTGGAGGAGGGCGGCAAGCCGCGCTGGTGCATTGCCCGGCCCGATGTCTTCTCGATCCGCAACACCACCGTCGAAGCCTATGCACACCCCGTCGTGCACGAGGTCAAGGTCAGCCGGGCCGACCTGCTCGGCGACCTGCGCAAGCCCGACAAGCGGGCGGCCTATCTCGACCTGGGCGGCCAATGCTGGTACGTGCTGGGCAATGACGCCCGAGGCCGCTGCATCGCCTCGCCTGACGAAATCCCCGAAGCATGTGGTGTGCTCGTGCTCGAAGCGGGGCGGTTGTCAGTTGCGCGCGCAGCCCTGCATCGCCCGGTGCAACGCATTCCGTTCAGCGTCTGGATGGCGCTGGCCAAGGCGCAGCCCGTTCAGGGCTTCGACGAAGAGGCGCAAGACGCGCTCTGAACCCCGAGGCGCCGCGGGCGCATTCGGGGTGGGCTTCAGAAAGTGGCGGAGAGCGCGCGATAGGTCGCGCCGGGCATGCCCGTCGGCGCAAAAGGCTGCCAGTTGTCCTCGGGCTGTGACAGGCGCTCCGCGATGATCCAGAGCACCAGCGCATTGAAGGCCAGGCCGCAGTGGCTGCCAGGCACGAGGATGTTTTCATGCACCGGCGAGTCATCGTCGACTTGCGCTTCCATTGGCGGCACCACGCCGTCCGAGCGCGACCACAGGCAACTCATCGGGTGGGCGGGCGAATGCGACAGGGCCTTGCGCACATGGGGCTGCATCAAGTGCGCATCCGGCCCGAGGCGGTGCGCGACCGCGCGGTACATCGCAACCACGCTGGGCGCGGCACCGGTGCCAGCGGCGTTGGGCGTCACCGGGCTGCCGAGCGTGATCAGCGAGCGCACGCAATCCGGCGCACGATGCGAGGCATAGAGGCCGAACACCCCGCCCAGGCTCCAGCCGACCATGCTGACCTTGCGGCCATGCTGGTGGCGCATGTACTCGAGCTTGTGCTCGAGGGCTGCGGCGTGCTTTGCCTGGAAGCCGACATTGCGGCCGAAGCCCCAGCTCTCCACCGCATATCCGCGATTCGACAAAAAGGCCTTGAGCGGCACCATCGTCGACTCGGGCGCCATGAAGCCAGGCACCAGGAGCACCGGATGGCCGTCGCCCTTGGGTGCAGTGGACAGCACGGGCCAGGAGCATGCCGACACGGTCGCTTCCGCCATGGCGCGAACACCTTCGAGGGCGGTATGCCAGAGGCGGACCTTGTGGCGGCCGGGGGTGACTTGATCCGGGTTGTTCATGATGGGCAAGTGCTGGGTTTGGTTCTTTGCGGACATCGGCGTCACCTCACTTTGACACGGCACGGGCCGGGCGCTTCTTCCCGGCCTGCGCGCGCCTTGTCTCGACCGCCGCCGCGTACTCGTCGAAGCTCTCCTGCAGGCATTGCGCGAAAGCCGCCGGATCGGTCAACTGCTCGCGGCACGAGGTGACGGAGATGTTCATCCCGCCGTCGTAGCTGGTGGCCGCCAGCACCAGGCCCATGCCGTCGCAGATCGGCATCAGGCCGGTGAAGCGTGCGAGGCGGGCGCCGACCAGGTACAGCGGCGTGGAAGGCCCCGGCACATTGATGATCGAGCAGTTGGCCAGCGGCGCCAGTTGGCGCTGGTCCGACTGCGCCATGCTCAGCACCTTGCCCGACAGGGCCAGCGTGGCCGACGACGAATGCTTGTCGCCATCGATCAGGTCGCGTGCGCCCACCGCGCGAGCGCGCAAGCTGGAGGTCTGTGCACAGATATGCGCCAGGCGCTCGGCCGGATCGTCGATGGTGGTGCCCAGGTCGACCCGCACCCGGCCGATCTTGTAGCGCTGCGACTGGGCGTAGGTCGCGTTCATGTTGAGATAGGGGACGACCGCCGACATGCTCAGTTCAGGCAGTTCGCCGTGCTGGTCCAGGTAGCGCCGCAATGCGCCGCCGCACACCGCGAGCACGCAATCGTTGACGGCCGCGTCGCGTGCCAGTCCGCGCATCTGGCGGAAAGTCTCGAGTTCGAACAGCCGGGTCTCGAAGACGCGGCGCGCGGACACGACGGCATTGAACCGTGACACGGCGTTCGCTGCCGGCGCTTCCAGCATGCCGTGCACCATCACGCGCGACATCGAACTCAGTCCTTCGAACGCGCGCATCACGGGCCACGCGAAGGCAGCCGGGTCCTTGAGCGTGCCGAGGCGGGGGCGCAGGTACAGCGATCCGCTGCGTGGCGCGGGCCGCGGAAACCACGGCACCGGCGGCGGGGCGACCGCGACCTGGGCCGTGTGATCGTGGATCAGCGCGGTGATGCCGTCGGTGCCGTCCATGCCGATGAGGGTGTGGTGCAGCTTGGTGAGCAGCGCGAAGCAGCCGGGCGGCAGTCCGGGCAGCGTGTCGAGCCCTTCGATGACATGGATCTCCCAGGGCGAGCGGTCCATGTCGAGCACGCGTGCATGGATGCGCGAGGCCATGATGCAGAACTGGCGCCAGTCGCCCGGCTTGGGAAGTGCCGAATGGCTGACGTGCGATTCGATGTCGAAGCTCTCGTCGTCCACCCAGTACGGCCGGTCGACTTCCATCGGCATGTGCAGCAGCTTCTGCCGGAACACCGGTGCGCAATGCAGCCGGCTCTCGATCTGCGCCAAGACGGCCTTGAATCGGACCATGCCGCCCGGCGCCGTCGAAGGGTCGTAGATGTGGACCAGCGTGGCATGGGCGCGCGCATGCGGCGCTTCCGATGCAAGCAGCCGCGCGTCCTCGCCGTTGAGTTGCTGGAACCTGGGTTGTCCGATCATCGGGATCATTTTCTCTTCAGTCCTGGAGTACCTGTTGATTCGTCATGTGCGGCGCCGGCGTCCCGGGCGCGCCCGCCTGTTCCGCGATGGCGTCGATGATGGCTGGCCACAATTCGAAGGGCAGGTTGTGTCCCATGCCTTCGAGGATGCGCAGCCGCGCCTTGGGAATGGCCTCCGCAGTGTCGATGCCGCAGGCCATGGGCACCAGCGCGTCGTCGCTGCCGTGCATGACCAGCGTGGGAATGCGCACCTCGGCCAGCGCCGGCTTGCGGTTTCCGGACGCCAGCACGGCAGCCAACTGGCGCGCGGTGCCTGCGGGATGGGGACCGCGCGCGAAGAGACGCTGCGCCATGGCCTCGCTGCGCACGGGGTCGAGCGGGTACTTGTAGCCGCAAAGCACCGACCAGACCCGCCGGTGGCGCGCGAGGTAGCCGGGCCAGTCCGACGGTGTGGGCGTCATCAATGCCGCCATCGCCTCCGGCCGCGCCGGGGGCAGGCCGGGCTTGCCGGTGGACGACATGATGGACGTCAGCGTGCTGACGCGCCGCGGGTGCCGGATGGCCATCTCCTGGGCGATCATCCCGCCCATCGACACACCCGCCACATGCGCGCTGTCGATTCCCAGCGCATCGAGCAGGCCAACGGCGTCATCGGCCATGTCCGGGAGCAGGTAGGGAGCCTGCACGGGCAAGCCGGCTGCCAATTGGCCAAACATGCAGGCCATGTCGGGAACGCCGCAGTCATCGAGCCGGGTGGAGTGGCCACAGTCACGGTTGTCGAAGCGGATCACCCGGAAGCCACGTCCAGCCAACGCCTGGCAGAACTCGTCGTCCCACGCGACCATCGATCCGCCAAGCCCCATGACCAAAAGCAGAGGCATGGCAGAACGCCTGCCGAACTCCTGATACGCCAGCTCGATTCCGTCGGATACATGGGCTCGTGCCTCTGCCGAGGCGGTGTCGATTGAATACATTGGTTCCCCCCTGTTCACGGCGTGTCTGATCGCACGCATTGGCAAGCACTCTATGCAGTGCGCAAGCACCTGATGCGAACGGTGGCGACAGTTAGGTGAAAACGCTGCCCGGTCTGTGGTCAAAATCACGACAACGGCTGCCCCTTCGAGCTGTCGAACCGGCTGGATGCATCAGCGAGGCAAGGGCGGAGCCAGCTCGTGCGTTATTGCGCGATGGTTACCGGCGTCGTTACCTCTGTGAACTTTCTGTTGACACTTCGCCTGTAGGATTGCCGGCCCGTCTCGTCAACGCTCCGATCGGCGTGTGCCGCGCTGTTCGGGAGCAACAGGAATGAGTAAACAGGAATGAGTATTTCGCAGCCGGGTGCGCACGTTCGTCCGCCTTCGACGGGCGGGGAACTGGCAAATAGCACCGCGCAACGCATGGGACCGTGGAAGCTCGCATTTCTTCTGGTCATTCCGTTGGCCGCATGGCTGGCCTTTGCCAAGACCCTCCTTGTCATGGACGGGCTCTACGGGGTGCCGAAGGGAGACCTTGGCCCGATGGCCATCGCGGGTTGGCTGGCGTGGTTCCAGCCACTGCGCTTCCTGGCCGCCTTGTTCGTGGGCTGGTGTATTCAGCGCTTGTTCTTCCGGCGCCAGCGCTGGGTCATCCCGCCTGTCGCTCTTGTCGTGATGCTCGGGCTCGCGCTTGCCTTTACCTTGCGTCAACCGGGAACGAGTGTGCTGCCCGTGTTGGCAAGGTGGGCGAGCACCGCTGTCGTCCAATGCTGGGCCTTGGCGGTCTGTCTTTGGCGCGATGCCTTGTCGATTGCCGCCACGGTGCTGGTGTTCGGCGCCGTGATCCGGCTCGCCCCGCGCATCGCGCACACGGCCACGATCACCCTGCTGCAGGTCATCGTCATCGCGCTGTGCGCGCTGGTGGGTATCGACCTGGCCTATCAGTTCGCCACGGGCCAGCCGGCCAACACGATGGTGCTGCTTTTTGCGTTGCAGAACGCGCAAGACATGGTGCCCCTGGTCAAGTCGGAGGTGACCTCTTTCCGCGTGGTGGGGCTGGTGGGCGGCGTCGTCCTCGCGCTGGCCTGGACCTGGCGCCAACGTGCGCTCGTGCGCCAACCGGTGGTCACCGGGCCGCAGGCGTACGTTGGCGGCGCCATTGCGCTGGTCGGGACGCTGGCGCTCCTGCTTCCGGCGCCTTCTCCCGCTGTGATGGAGGTACACCGCTATGCCGAGGGGACGCTGGTCACCCTGGCCAGGACGGCCATGCCGTCGGCAGCATCGGAAGCCGAAGTCAACGTGGAAAAGGAATTCCAGCGTACCGGCAGGCCGCCCTGGTATAGCGCGGGCATGACGTTCAAGGCCACCGACAAGACGCAGCGGAAGAACGTGGTCGTCGTGATGATGGAATCGATCCGCGCGCAGTCGAGCACCGTGACTACGCCGCAGCTTCCCACCATGCCGTTCCTGAAGCGGCTGGCCGATCAAGGCCTGATGGTCGAGGACATGAGCGTCGTATCGCCGCGCACGACGATGGCCTGGGTGGCGGTGCTCGATGGGCAGTACCCGCTGGCCAACCAAGGCACGGCGCGATGGGCGGCCGCCAACGAGAATCATCCGCGCATCCGGTCGCTGCCGTCGGCACTGCGCGAGGCGGGGTATGCCACGAGCTTCTTCACGCCGACCGACATTCAGTTCCTGAGCGACCCGCAAGTCATCCGGTCCATTGGCTTCGAGCACGTCCAATCAGAGCGCGACCTTGCCAAGCCGGGCGATGAATGGCCGACCTATTTCGGGATCGCCGACGAGAAGATAGTCGATCCGATCATGGCCTGGACGGCGACGCAGGTGCAGGCGAAGCGACCGTTCATGACAACCATCATGACGAACGTCGGCCACCATGATTTCAGGACTCCGTCGACGTGGAAGAAGATCCACTTCGAGGGCGTGGACAAGCCCTCTCTGCAGGCCTACTACAACTGCCTGGCCTACATCGACAGCGTGCTGGCCCAACTGATGGACGGCTACGCGAAACTCGGCGTCCTCGATGACACGATCTTCGTGTTCCTGGGGGACCACGGCGTGATGCTCGAGGAGCACGACGCCAAGCAATCGTTCAACATCCTCTATGAGGAAGGCGTGCGCATTCCTTTCGTGGTCTATGCGCCCGGCGTGCCCGGGTTGAAGGGGACGAGAGTGCAGGGCGCGCGGCAGCAGATCGACATTCTTCCCACGATCGCCCAACTGCTCGGCTACCAGATCGAAGGGGCGCGGCTTCCAGGGCAGTCGCTGCTGGTGCCAGTGGATGCGAATCGGGATCTTTACTTCACCAGCAGCATCACCGGCTCCATGCTGGGCACGCGCCGTGGCACACGCAAATACCTCTACCCGCTGGACGGCACGCCGATGCTGACCTTCGATCTCGACAAGGACCCGGTCGAAGCGACGCCGGTGCAGAACGTGCCGGCGGACGAACTCGCGCAGGCCCGTACGCGCATGCTCGAGTGGCAGAAGCGGGCCCAGCTGTCGCTGTTCGCGAGGCCCGATCCTTCAGCGGGGCCCGACGCTCCCTGGCTCGACAAGTAGGTCTTGCGTTCAGGTGGCCATGCGCCGCGCGCGCCAGGCCCTTTGCAGCAGGCTGATCGGCACCTTCGCGGCATTCGAGGCCACCACCTTGATCTCGTCGGCGACCGCGCTGTGCCCCACTTCCGCTGGTAGCCAGCCGCAACGGCGCAACATGTAATTGAACGCGTGCGCGCTGGTCAGCTTGTCGGATTTCTGGGTGCGGAAGGTGAAGGCCAGCGATATCGACAACTCGGCGCCCGTGGTCACCCGATGCGGCGCGATGAAGGGATGGTGCACGCCGAGCCCCGGCCGCAATTCGTAGGTCATCGCCTTCGATTCGAAGGAGGGCGAATAGGTGGCCCGCTGGCTGCCGAACATCGAGAGCAGCCGGTCCTTGTCCGCCGGACTCATGACTTCGTCGTCGGCGGGGTCCCACAGCGCCACTGTCTTCGTGCCGCGCACCTGCATCAGGAAGTTCATCTCGCGGTCCATGTGATAGGGCGTGACCGAATCCTGTGTCGAGATGAAGATGTAGGTCGAATACCAGGTGATGACCGGATCACATTCGTCGATGGCTGCCGCCACCTCGGACAGGAGGCCCTCCAGGATCGGCCGGTACGCCGGGTCGCGCTCCGGGTTGTAGATGCAGATGTAGGCCCTGGATTGCTCGAAACGGTCGAGCACATCGTCCAGTGAAAGGCCCTTGCTGAAGCGCGCGTAGGAGGAGTCGAAATCCGCGGTAGCCGGGATCACGCCGACCCGGTACTTCACTTCGCTCGGCGGCAGGCGCCGGCACAGCGCGAACAGGGACGGCAGCCTGAAGGCGGGATGCTCGTCGAGGTGATGGCTGACCAGGAAGGGTTGCCGGTTGTAGGACGCCCTGACCGTGTCCGGCGAGAAATCGATCAAGTGTTCCGGCAGGCCGCGTCCCCGCTCTGCCAGTTTTGCAGCCACGCTCCTTGGAACGAATTCACCCAGCATGTTTGACTCCTATGGCGAACACACCGGCCACGTTTGCACGCGTTGTTCAACAGTTTGTGCCCGCAAGTCACAATCTGTCACTTCGCTCGCGGCGGGTCAACTGGCCGAATGGCCGAGTGAGTCGGTGGCGTGGGGTGTGTCCGCTGATGTGTGCCGCGGCGGTGGAAGCGGCGCTCGGTTGGTCACGCCCTGTCGCTGGACAGGCCGGCGCACTTGTTCTGGTCCCAGCTGTACGTGAGTTCCAATCGCGGGAGTCGCGCACCGCAGCGCGATCCGCCCCGCCGACGCTTGCATCCTTCGAACGAAGGAGCGCCCTGTGCGCGAAGGCGGTCGTGAGTCAGGTGGAAGTCACAAAAGGCTGAACGCGAGGTCCTAGGCTCGGCCTTCTTGACAGAGGTTGCGGTTTTCGAGACGCTCGTCTCGTCGAAATCACGACACCAAGAACACGGCACTGGTCGACTTGATCGGCACGGCGCAAGAGGAGGCATTGCATGAAATTCATCGTCAGGAACAGCGACCGGTGTCTTTGCGCCGGGTCGGCCCGCGCGCCTTCGGGGTGCCTGCGGCAAGCTCGATCCCACCTCCCGCCCCAATCCCACTGACCGCGAGCGCGCGGACGGCGCCGCTTGCCGCCGCACTCGGGCACATCCCGCTCATGTAGTTCCGGGCGTCGTCGCAGGCGCCCTTCATTCGCCGCCCGGAGAGGCGGCTTTCATCAGGAGGAGGAAAAATTGAGCACCATATCCACCACGGTGCCGACGGCAGGGCATCCTCGACGGCCGATCCCAGCCGGCAGGAAGCCCTGTACAGAAAGATAGGCTGGCGGCTCATTCCCGTTCTTCTGTTCGGGTACATGATCGCCTACCTCGATCGCGTCAACATCGGGTATGCCCAGCTCGGCATGAAGAAGTCCCTGCCCTGGGGCGACGAGGTCTACGCGCTGGGCGCCGGAATTTTCTTCGTCGGCTACCTGATCTTCGAGGTGCCCAGCAACCTGTTGCTGGTCAAGATCGGAGCACGCAAGACCTTGCTGCGCATCATGGTCCTCTGGGGCTTGATGGCGGCGGGCATGATGTTCGTGACCACGCCCACGCAGTTCTACATCGTGCGCTTCCTGCTGGGTGCCTGCGAAGCGGGCTTCTTTCCGGGCGTGATCCTGTACTTCACCTTCTGGTATCCGTCAGTGCGGCGTGGACAGGTGATCGCCATTTTCATGACGGCCACCAGCCTGATCAGCATTGCCGCAGGGCCCCTCTCGGGCGCGACCCTCAAGTACATGGAAGGCATGAACGGCTGGCATGGCTGGCAGTGGCTGTTCCTTGTCCAGGGGCTGCCCGCCACGATTCTCGGCGTGATCATCTATGTCTGGCTGGACGACAGGCCTGCCGGCGCAAAATGGCTGAGCGACAGCGAAAAGGCGCTCCTGAACTACAACTTGGAACAGGATGCCAGCACCGGTGACAACAAGGGGCATTCGTTCGGGCAGCTGCTGCGGGACCCGAAGGTCTACGCCTTCGCGTTGGTCTATTTCCTGCTGATGGGATGCGCCTACACGATCGTCTTCTGGAAGCCCACGCTCATCCAGAGCGGGGGCGTCGCTGACCTCTTCACGGTGGGCCTTCTGTCGGCCATTCCGAACATGGTCGGCGTGTTCAGCATGGTGCTGTTCGGCCGCAGTTCCGACAAGCTCAGGGACCGTCGCCTGCACTTCGGCGTCGCGGCGCTGCTGGCTGCGTGCGGCCTCTGGATGATGACCATGACGCAAGGCAACCTGCAACTTTCGATGGCCGGCCTGTCGCTGACGGCGGTCTATGCCGCGACCACCCCGCTGTTCTGGGCCGCCGCGACCGAATACCTGCCAAAGGCGTCGGCCGCCGGCGGCATCGCGCTCATCAGCAGCCTCGGCGCCTTCGGCCCGTCGGTCGCCCCGTCGATGAACGCCGCCCTGACCAAGGCGACCGGCAACGGGAACATGAGCATGTATGTGGTGGCGGCCTGCTACGTCCTCGCCGCCATCCTGATGTTCGTGGTGGTCGGCAGCAAGCGGCCGGCGCTGTCAGGTCCCCGCGTAGCAGTGCACTGAAACGAGGCGGGGCGTGCTGGCGTCGTTCCGGCGATGCCGGCGCATCGCTACCGGACCGTCATCAGCTGGACGCCGGTCACGGCCAGCGCCGCGGTCCAGGCCCGGCGCCGGAGCTTGACGCCCAGCAGGCGAGGCCGCAGGGACCAGAGCGCAGAGCGCGATGCCCGCGTTGCCGGCGCACGGGTGACGGGCGTGCGCGGCCTGTCGCGGCGCAGCAGGCAGCACGACGCCGCACCGATGAGCAGCATGCCGGCGAGTCCCTGGACCAGCGTGCGGTCAATCGACAGCCCTGTGCAAACGCAACCGCCACGACGTCGAGGTGACCTTCGGGACAGCCGCTAGAATTGTGGCCAACGCGGGTGTAGTTCAATGGTAGAACGGCAGCTTCCCAAGCTTCATACGAGGGTTCGATTCCCTTCACCCGCTCCAATCGAATCCGCGCCAAGGCCCCGCAAGGGGCTTTTTCGTTGGCCATGCAGAAGGCGCCGGGCCCGAATCGAGGTCGTGGAATTCCTGCTGCGCAGGCCGTTCTTCCTGCAAGTTGCGGCTCCTCAGCCCGGCGGCGCGGCGGGCACCAGCCCGAAGCGCTGCATCGTCGCCATCAGCTTTGCCTTGTCCGGCGGCCCGCCGGCGCCGATGATCGCGCCGACTTCGCGAAAGTACGCCGCGCCGATGTCCGGCGTGTTGATCACCAGCGCACGCGCCGGGGCGGCATGCGGATTGCTGAAGGCATGGACCACGCCGCGCGGTGTCGTCATCGAGTCGCCGGGCCGAAGGTCGCGGGTCTCGCCGCCCACGGAGTAGCGCAGGATCCCCTCCAGCGCATAGACCAACTCCTCGTTGGCCGAATGGCTGTGGGGCGGCGGCACGTTGGAACCCGGTGGAACGAGCATTTCGAAGCAGCCGATCTGGCGGCCGCTGCCGGCCTCGTGCAGGTAGCGGATCTCGATCTGGCCGACGTGAATGACTTCCTGTTCCGTGGACGCAATGGCTTCACTCATGGCACACTCCTCGTGTAAAAAATCTGTACGCAACAGTACAAATACTTTACGCAAATGTCAACCACCAGAAAGACGACCCGCGTGCGCAACGTGAAGCCGTTGGTCATCACCCCGATGATCGGTTCGCTGCTGCGCCTGCCGCACGAGGTGATGGTCGGCCGCATGCTCGAATCGCTGCAGGCACATGGCTTCCAGGTCACGATGACGGAGCTGCGCGTGTTCCTGTTTCCAGGACCGGACGGCCTGCGTCCGGCCGAGCTTTCGCGCCGGTGCGACATGACGCGCCAAGCCATGAACTACGTGCTTGCGAGCCTGGAGCGGCAGGACCTGATCGAGCGGCGCGACGGGGCCGACGTGGCCACGCGTGTCGTTCACCTCACCGCCAGAGGCTGGCGCCTGATCGAGCAAATCCGCGAGTGCGTGGCCACCGTCGAGGGAGAGTGGGCCGCGCTGCTCGGCAAGGAGCGCTTCGAGGAATTGCGCCAGACGCTGCACGAGCTGTCGAAGCAGCTCGGCAAGGTCAACTAGTCTTTGGGGAGGCTTGGCTTGGCATGCGCCTTGCCATTAGCATGCCGGTCTTACAACCAACAACAACGCTCGAGGGCAATCGAAGAATGTCTGCTCGTTTCTGGTGCGGCCTGGCAATGGTTGCGTGCGCGGTGTCGCCCGCAGGCGTGTGGGCTCAGAACCTCAACATCCTGGGGCCCAGGGTGCAGGACCAGGCCAATGGGGTGCTGGCGCTGATGTCGTATTCAGTGGTGCCCGACCTCACCTCCAGCAACCTGTCGATCAAGAACGCCAGCAGCGATAGCAACGGCATCTTCATGACGCAGCTGGGCGGGGGCTTCACCTTCAGCAAGTCGTTTCCCCTTTACCTGGAGGGCGCGGCGGCCTACAGCCGCTATGACCCGGTCTTCGTCGCCAGCGACGGCACCGAATCGCGCCGCTTGCCGACCCGATGGAACACCCTGAGCGGAACCGGCGGCATTGGCTGGGATTTCCCGATCACGTCGGAGCTCGCCTTCAGGCCGATCTTCAATTTTTCGCTCGGCACCGTGGCCAGCGACCTGCGCGTTGCGCAGGCCTACGTGAACCATGTCACCGACCGGCAGATCGAGTTCATCAACGGCGGACGTCTCGATGTCTATGGCCTGGGCGGCGCCGTCATGCTCGACTGGGAGCATTACCGGGAGGACTACGAGGTCGACGTGGAGCTGCGCTACACCGACATCCGCCTGAAAACCTACGGTGTCGACAACCCGTCCTTGCAGGGCAGCGCCTCGGCGCGCACCGCCAATGTCTGGGCCCGCTACCGCGCACCCACCGGGCTGATGGCGCTGGACCGGCCGTTGCGCTATGTGCTGGAGTTTTCGCACTCGCGCTACCTCGGCAGCCAGGCCGATATCCTGGGCTTCGACCGCCTGACCACGCTGGGTCTCGGGCTCGAACTGGACACCAGCGCGCACGATGTCTTCGTCACGCGGCTGCGCGCGGTGGTGCGCTATGTGTTCGGGAACAACGTCTCGGGCGTATCGCTCGGGCTGGCAGCGAGTTTTTGATGCCGCAGTGGGGCCGGTCCCCGGGCGAAGTGGTCTTGCCATCCCGACCAGCTTGATTGCGCGGGCCCAGGCCGCGCCAAGTCCTGCCCGGAAGGCTCAGTAGACGCCGGGTGGCGCCTCGGCGCCGGTGCGGCGGTAGTGCGCCGCGCCGACCAGGCCGCCCAGGCTGGCCTTGAGGCCGTCGCGCAAGGCCGACTCGCCGGGTTCGCGCGGTTGCAGCTTCAGGGCGTTGCGCATCAGGCGATTGACCTGGTAGACGCGGGCATGCTGGCGCGTGACCGAGGTGTAGAACGTGACTCCCAGCGACACGGAAACGCCGTTGCCGGGCGTCACCCAGTCGGGCTCCGAGCGGGTCATGTGCGGCGACAGGCTGGGAAAGTAGACGCCGTCGCCTGGCCCCGTGTCGAACTCATGGCTGCGCGGGCGGAACTCCTCCTTCAGGCGCACCCGGCTCAGCGTCTTGTCGACGATGAAGTCTTCCACCGTCGCGGCATCCACCACTTCGCGGTCGGTGTGGTCCCACACGTTCATGGTCTTGCGGCCATGCAGCTGGAGCCAGAAGTTGTTCTCGCGGTCGATGTGGAAGGGCGTGACCGATGGCGGCGCGGAGATGAACATGAAGCCGTTGATCAGGAAGATCCCCGGCTGCTCGCGCTCGATCTGCGGACGCACCGTGTCAACGATCTGCCCGAGCAGGTGGGCGTAGTCGGGGTTGGCCTCGATGTTGTAGAGCGCGATCCAGGAGTGCGGCTCATGGATGCGTTCGAACACCTCGTCGATGCTCAGGCCGTCCGGATGCTGGTAGTCGTGCTTGAAGCTCGAGCCCTGCGTGATGTTCCGACGCACGAAGCGGCACTGCTTCAAGGGCTCCAGGGACTTCGCCAACTGGGCCAATGCCGGCAATTGCAGCATCGGGTGTTCATGGAAGTTGTGTTGCAGCCTGGCGACCCGACTGGTTGTGAAGCCCGCCTCGTCGACGGGCCGCACGCTGTATTGGGCGCCCGGATCGGGCGAGTTTTGAGACATAGGGTGGGATCGTAGCGAATGAACGCCAATACTGGTTTCTCAACGTTCGCAATACGCTGAAAGTGTTAAGAAGTCCCGACAGAGGTCGAAGCCCGGGCCCGGCTCTTGCGGCAATGCCCCTACCCAGGGTCGCGGGCGGCCTGCCAAGGGGGCGAAACCTATAATCGAATGTTCAAAAAAATCAACCAGTTAGGCGCAAATCCTGCGCCTGACGTCGGAAGCAAGTCCCGATGACCCAGACCACTTTTTCTGTCGCCGACATCCGCAAGTCATTCCTCGACTTCTTCGCCTCGAAGGGCCACACGGTCGTGGCATCCAGCCCGCTGGTGCCCGGCAACGACCCGACCCTGATGTTCACCAACTCGGGCATGGTCCAGTTCAAGGACGTTTTCCTCGGCGAAGACAAGCGCCCCTACAAGCGCGCGGCCTCGGTGCAGGCGTGTCTGCGCGCCGGCGGCAAGCACAACGACCTGGAGAACGTGGGCTACACCGCGCGCCACCACACCTTCTTCGAGATGCTGGGCAACTGGAGCTTCGGTGACTACTTCAAGCGCGAGTCGCTCAAGTGGGGCTGGGAGTTGCTGACGCAGGTCTACAAGCTGCCGGCCGAGCGCCTGCTGGCCACCGTCTACCACGAGGACGACGAGGCCTACGACATCTGGACGAAAGAGATCGGCCTGCCGCCCGAACGCGTGATCCGCATCGGCGACAACAAGGGCGCCAGGTACGCCTCCGATAACTTCTGGATGATGGCCGACACCGGCCCCTGCGGACCGTGCTCCGAGATCTTCTACGACCACGGCCCGCACATCCCCGGCGGCCCCCCGGGCAGCCCCGATGAAGACGGCGACCGCTTCATCGAGATCTGGAACCACGTGTTCATGCAGTTCGACATGCAGCCCGACGGCAGCGTGAAGAAGCTGCCCGCGCCCTGCGTCGACACCGGCATGGGCCTGGAGCGCCTGGCTGCGATCCTGCAGCACGTGCACAGCAACTACGAGATCGACATCTTCGACAAGCTGGTGAAGGCTGCGGCGCGCGAGACCCACACGACGGACCTCGACAACAAGAGCCTGCGCGTCATTGCCGACCACATCCGTGCCACCGCATTCCTCGTGGCCGACGGCGTGATCCCGTCGAACGAAGGCCGCGGCTATGTGCAGCGCCGCATCATCCGCCGCGCGATCCGCCATGGCTACAAGCTGGGGCAGAAGAAGCCGTTCTTCCACAAGCTGGTGCCGGACCTGGTGGCGCTGATGGGCGAGGCCTATCCGAAGCTGGTGGCGGACGAGAAGCGCATCACCGAGACGCTCAAGGCAGAGGAAGAGCGCTTCTTCGAGACGCTGGCCAATGGCATGGAGATCCTCGACGCGGCGCTGGCTGGCGGCGCCAAGGTGCTGCCGGGCGAAGTGGCGTTCAAGCTGCATGACACCTTCGGCTTTCCGCTCGACCTGTCGGCCGACGTGTGCCGCGAACGCGACGTGGCAGTCGACGAAGCCGGCTTCAAAGCCGCGATGGAAAAGCAGAAGGCCGCGGGCCGCGCGGCGGGCAAGTTCAAGATGGACCGCAACGTCGAGTACGCCGGCGCGGGCAACGTCTTCACCGGCTACGAGCATCTGGAAGAACAGGCCAAGGTCGTCGCGCTGTACCTCGAAGGCGCCTCGGTCAATGAACTGACGGAAGGCCAGCCCGGCATCGTCGTGCTCGACAACACGCCGTTCTATTCCGAGAGCGGCGGCCAGGTCGGCGACCAGGGTGTGCTGAGTGCGGAAGGCGTGCAGTTCGGCGTCGACGACACGCAGAAGATCAAGGCCGACGTGTTCGGCCACCACGGTACGCAGACGCAGGGCACGCTGAAGGTCGGCGACACGGTCAAGGCCGCGGTCGACGGCGCGCGCCGGGCCGCGACCATGCGCAACCACAGCGTGACCCACCTGATGCACAAGGCGCTGCGCGAAGTGCTCGGCGAGCATGTGACGCAGAAGGGCTCGCTGGTCGATGCCGACAAGACGCGCTTCGACTTCACGCACGGCGCAGCGGTCACGCAAGCCCAGATCCTCGAGATCGAGAAGCGCGTGAACGCCGAGATCCTCGCCAACGTCGCCACGCAGGCGCGGGTGATGGACATCGAGTCGGCCCAGAAGACCGGCGCGATGATGCTGTTCGGCGAGAAGTACGGCGAGACCGTGCGCGTGCTCGACATCGGCACGAGCCGCGAACTGTGCGGTGGCACGCATGTGAGCCGCACCGGCGACATCGGCCTGTTCAAGATCACCAGGGAAGGCGGCGTCGCAGCCGGCATCCGCCGCGTCGAAGCCATCACCGGCGCCAATGCGCTGAGCTATCTGCAAGACCTGGAGTCGACCGTCAACACGGTGGCGCAGACCCTCAAGACGCCGACGACGGACCTGCAAGGCCGGCTCACCCAGGTGCTCGACCAGGTGCGCGCGCTGGAGCGCGAAGTCGGCGCGCTGAAGGGCAAGCTGGCATCGTCGAAGGGCGATGAACTCGTGCTGCAAGCCGTGGACGTCAACGGCATCAAGGTGCTCGCCGCCAAGCTCGACGGCGCCGATGCCAAGACGCTGCGCGACACCATGGACAAGCTCAAGGACAAGCTGAAGACCGCTGCCATCGTGCTGGCCGCCGTCGACGGCGCCAAGGTGCAGCTCGCGGCCGGCGTCACGGCCGACACGATGGGCCGCGTCAAGGCGGGCGAACTGGTCAACTTTGTGGCCCAGCAAGTCGGCGGCAAGGGCGGCGGCAAGCCCGACATGGCGATGGCCGGCGGCACCGATCCCAGCGGCCTCGCGGCGGCCCTGAAGTCGGTGCAGGGCTGGGTGGCCGAGCGCGCTGCGTGATCGCCTCGGACCGGGCTGGGGGCCCGCAATCCGCAGCCACGATGGGTGTGTCTGGCGCGCCCGCAGGTTCGGTGCTCGTGATGGGCGCCGGCAGCATCGGTTGCTATGTCGGTGGTTGCCTGGCGGCGGCGGGCGTTCCGGTGACGCTGGTCGGGCGTGCGCGTGTGCTGGACGCCGTGGCGCAGCATGGGCTGACGCTCACCGATCTGGAAGGCAACACGCGCAAGGTCGAGGCCGGCGCGATACAACTCGCGCAAGCCGTGCCAGTGGGCGCGACACCTTCGATCGTGCTGCTGTGCGTGAAGAGCGGCGCGACGGCGGAGGCGGCCGCAGAACTCGGCGCTGCGCTGCCGGCTGGCATCATGGTGCTTTCGCTGCAGAACGGTATCTCCAATGCGGCCATCGCGTCGAAGGCAGCGCCGCGGCTGACGGTCCTGCCTTCCATGGTGCCCTACAACATCGCGGAACTCGCGCCCGGCGCTTTCCATCGCGGGACGACCGGCCGGCTCATGTCGGTCGAAGATGCCGCGCTGAGGCCCTGGCTGGCCACCTTCGAGAAGGCCGGCGTGCCGCTGGACCTGCTGGCCGACCTGCGCGCGGTCCAGTGGGGCAAGCTGCTGATCAACCTCAACAACCCGGTCAACGCGCTGTCGGGCCTGCCGCTGCGCGACGAGTTGTTGCAGCACGGCTACCGTCGTTGCTTTGCGGCGCTGATGGAGGAAGCGATCAGCGCGCTGGAGGCGGCGGGCATCGAGCCGGCGCAGGTGGCTGCGGTGCCCGCGCGGCGCTTGCCCACGCTGCTGCGGTTGCCGAACTGGCTGTTCCGCATCGTCGCGGCACGGATGCTCAAGATCGATGCCAAGGCGCGTTCCAGCATGGCGGACGACCTGGCACTGGGCCGGCGCACCGAGGTCGATGCCCTGTGCGGCGAAGTGGTGCGCCTCGCGCAGGCCCATGGCCGCACGGCGCCCCGCAACGCGAAGATGGTCGAGTTGCTGGACAGTGGTTGGCCGAAGCCGCCCGCACGCTTGTCGCCCGACGCGATGTGCGATGCACTGGGCATCTGAGCCAAGGCCATCCGTCAGGTCTCCTCAGTCGGTGTGGCCACCCTTGCGGTACAGCATCAGCGTCGCCGCCAGCCCGCAGGCCGCAGCCACGCTGAGCCAGATGGCCGGCGCGGCCTTGTCCTGCAAGGCGTCGATCAGGTAGGTCGAGATGGCCGGGGTGAAGCCGCCGAACACGGCCGTGGCCAGGCTGTAGGCCAGCGAGAAGCCGACCACGCGCACCTGCACCGGCATCACCTCCGTAAGCGCCACCACCATCGCACCGTTGTACATGCCGAACAGGAACGAGAACCACAGCAGCACGTCCAGCATGCGGCCGAAGCTGGGCGCTGCGGCGAGCCAGTGCATCGCCGGATAGGCGGTCAGGATGGCCAGCACCGTCACGCCCAACAGCGGCGGCTTGCGGCCGATACGGTCGGAGATCGCGCCGCCGATCGGCAGCCAGATGAAGTTGGAGACGGCGACCAGCAATGTGACGATCAGCGCGTCGCGGGCGCTGATGTGCAGCACGGTCTTGCCGAAGGTCGGCGTGTAGACGGTGATCAGGTAGAAGGTGGTCGTGGTCATGGCCACCAGCAGCATGCCGCAGAGCACGATGCGCCAGTTCTGCGCCATCGACTGGAACACTTCGCGCGTGCCCGGATGGTGCTTCTGCGCCTGGAAGGCCTCGGTCTCCTGCAGCGAGCGGCGCAGCACGAAGATGCACGGGATGATCATGCAACCGACGAAGAAGGGAACGCGCCAGCCCCAGTCGGCCAGCGTCTCGGGCGACATCGACTCGTTCAGCGCGAAGCCGAGCGCCGCGGCCAGCACGATCGCGACCTGCTGGCTGGCCGACTGCCACGAGGTGTAGAAGCCCTTGTGGCCCGGCGTCGCCATCTCGGCCAGGTAGACCGACACGCCGCCGAGTTCGGCCCCGGCGGAGAAGCCTTGCAGCAGCCGCCCGAGCAGCACGAGCGCCGGCGCCAGCAGGCCGATCGTCGCGTAGCCGGGTACGAAGGCGATCAGCACCGTGCCGCAGGCCATGATGCCCAGCGTCACGATCAGGCCCTTGCGCCGGCCGACTTCATCGATGTAGGCGCCCAGGATGATCGCGCCCAGCGGCCGCATCAGGAAGCCGGCGCCGAACACCGCGAAGGTCAGCATCAGGGAGGCGAAGTCGCTGCTGGCCGGGAAGAAGGACTTCGAGATGTAGGTGGCGTAGAAGCCGAACAGGAAGAAGTCGAACTGTTCGAGGAAGTTGCCGCTTGTGACGCGCAGCACGGCGCCCAGCTTCGACGTCGAAACGGTCTGTGGAGCGCCGCGGGCGAGGGTGGTGGTGGACATGGCTCTCTTTCGGGCTGTTGGAGTGGTTTGGGTCCATCGTAGAAACCCAAGCTGACATTCAGCCGTCAAGAAAATCAGGGATTACGCGCGGACCAGGACGCGCGCGTTGCCGTGGCTTTCGAAGGGGTCAGGGCGCAGGCGGTGCGACCGTGCCGCCGACGATGCCGTGCCGCTTCAGGGATTCAGCCACGAAGCCGCTCGCCTTCATCTGCTCGACAAAGGCGGCAAGCGCCGATGCGGCGCCCGAACCGCGGTTGGCCGGCATGCCCATGGCCTGCTGGATGACCATGAAGCGGCCCGGCAACAGGCGCAGGTCCGCTTGCTGTGTCGCCCATCCCTCCAGCATGGTGCGGATGCCGGCCGCGACATCGACCCGACCCTCCTGCAATGCCGCCAGGCAATCCGGGACGTGAACGATACGTTCGATGGCCGCGTGCTTCAGTTCGCGCGTGAGGAACAGGTCGTAGGCGCTGCCGGTGCCGACCGCCACGCGCAGGCCGTCGTGGTCGACCTGTGCGTTGTCCTGCAGCGCGGAGTCCTGCCGGACGAGGTAGCTGCCCTCGATCAGCACATAGGGCGCGGTGAAGCTCAGGCCTTCGCTGCGCGCCGGGTCGACGGCGAAGAAGCCGATGTCGGCCTTGCCATTGCGCACGGCGTCGACGGACTGCGCGGCCTTTTCGAACACCACCAGCTCGACCTTCACGCCAAGCCGCTCGCCGAGCGCATGCGCCAGGTCGATCGACACGCCCACCGGCTCGCCGGTCGACTTGTCGCGGTTCGCCAGGATCGGGTTGCCGAGGTTGATGGAGGCGCGCAGCGCGCCGCCGGGTGCGAAGGCGAGGGCGAGTTCTGGGTCTGTCATGCGTCGCTTGGTGCGGGCTCCATGCGGAGCAGGGCCGGCGAGTTTAGCCCTTCGAGTCGATGCTGCATGGCCATCTCGACGCAAACCCGTGCGCCGGAGTGGGGCCGGGCCGCGCGGGCTCAGGGTGCCGCAGCGATGGGCTCCAGCCCCGTCTCGCGGATCGTCGGCGCCGCCCCCGGGCTGGTGAAGAAGCCGATGAGCTGGCGCGCCGCCGCCGGATCCTTGCTGCTGGTCGAGACGCCAGCCGAGAACACGGTCACCCGCTGCGCCGCGGGCGGCAGGACGCCGATGAAGTCGATGCCCTCGATCGGCAGCAGTTCGCTGACTTGCTGCAGCCCCAGCGCCGCATCGCCGCGCGCCACGATGGTGCCGACGCGCTCGCTCAGGATGCGCTTGCTCTTGGGCTTGACCTGTTCTTCGATGCCAAGGTTCTTCAGCATCTCGGTTTCGTAGTAGGTGCCGCTGGCGCTGGCCGAGTAGGCGATCGACGGCGCTGCGATCAGGGTGCGCTTGAGCGCGTCGACGGTGCTGATGTCCGGCCTGGGCGCACCCTTGCGCACTGCGAAGCCGATCGACGAACGCACCAGGTCGACCTGGCTGCCGCCGATCACCTTGCCCTGCGCGACCAGCGCATCCAGCGCGGGCCGCGCGAGGATGACGATGTCGGCCGGCTCGCCGCGCGAGAGCCGGCTGGGAATGGAGTCGCTCGCCGCACCCATCGATGCGCCATAGGCTGTCTGCACCTTGTAGCCGGTGGATTTCTCGAAGGCCGGCGTGAGTTCGTTGTAGGCGGCGGTGAAGCCGCCGGAGGTCATGACATTGATCGTCCTGCCGGCGCCGGACTGGCCGGCGCCGAGGCCGGCGCAGCCAGCGAGCGCGAGGGCCGCGCCAAGAAGCGCCGCACGGCGGGTGAGATTGAAACTGCGCGGGGCCATGATCTTGTCTCCTTGAATGTGTGAAGACAGATCCTATGGCCCCAAGCTGTCAATCCGCCTTCAACGGGCTCAGGGTCACCACCGAGGAGATGGCAGCGGCAATGCGCTTGTAGCCGCTCGCCAGGCTCAGTGCGTGACGATGAGGGTACCGTCCGCGTGCCCGTCAGTCCTTGTAGCTCGGATCGACGCGATCCAGCTTGCGGATCAGCGACGGCCAGACGAAGCTGCCGCCCATGCCGCCCGTCTGCACCTTCATCGCATGGCCCACGCCTTCGACGATGCGTGGGTCGACCTGCGTCAGCTCGCCACCGCCGGCCTGCGCCGCGATCTGGATCTTGCAGGTGTTCTCGAAGGTGTACATCGAGAGGAAGGCATCTGCGATGGTCTTGCCGCAGGTCAGCAGGCCGTGGTTGCGCAGCATGTAGAAGTTGGCGTCGCCGAGGTCCTTCTGGAGGCGTGCCTTCTCGTCGTCGCGGATCGCCACACCTTCATAGCCGTGGTAGGCCAGCGAGGCCAGCACGAAGGTGGATTGCTGGCTGATCGGCAGCACGCCGTTCTTCTGTGCGCTGACGGCGACGCCGGCCATGGTGTGTGTGTGCAGCACGCACTGGATGTCCTCGCGCACTTCGTGGATGGCGCTGTGGATCACGAAGCCGGCCGGGTTCACCGGGTAGGGCGAGTCGATGACCTTGTTGCAGTCCTTGTCGACCTTGACCAGGCTGGACGCGGTGATCTCGTCGAACATCAGGCCGTAGGGGTTGATGAGGAAGTGATGCTCCGGGCCGGGCACGCGTGCGCTGATGTGCGTGAAGACCAGGTCGCTCCAGCCGTACATCGCGACGAGGCGGTAGCAGGCGGCGAGGTCGACGCGCAGTTGCCATTCCTCGGCGGACACGAGCTTCTGGATTTCGGATTGGGTGTTGGCGTTCATGGGATGGATCTCCTTTGCGTGGGGTGCGGAGACTGTAGGCCTCGGGCCGCGCACAAACTGTCTGAAAATGGACAGTGTGAGATGCACGTAAACCCTTGGCCGATGCCATTGATGCCTCTGATGTCCTCGCTTCCAAAACCGCGCCTGCCTGTCGCGCACCGCGACACGATGGCTGCCAATCCCTGGTTTGCCAGCATGCCCGCGGCCCAGCGGGAAGCCCTGCTCGGCGCGGCCGAACTGACGCATTGGCAGCGCGGCGCTATGCTGTTCCGGCAGGGTGATCCGGTCACGGTCGCGGGCACCGGCCTGTACGGGCTTGCGCGCGGGATGGTGAAGGCTTCGACGCTGCGGCACGACGGGCGCGAAGCCATTCTCTCGGTGATCGAGCCCGGCAACTGGTTTGGCGAGATCTCGTTGATCGATGGTTCGCCGCGCACGCACGATGCCACGGCGCTGACGGCGCTCGACCTGCTGGTGGTGCCGCCGGACGCTTTCGCGGAACTGATGCGCGACGTGGTGTTCGCCAATGCCATGGCGGCCCTGCTTGCGGCGCGGGTGCGCTTTCTCTACGCGTTGATGGAAGACGCCACGCTGCGCGACCTCCGTGCGCGCGTGGCGCGGCGGCTTTGCACGCTGGCGCGCGGCGACGCGACGCAATCGCTGGAGGCGCGAGATCGCGTGACGCTCTCGCAGGAGGCACTGGCGATGATGCTCGGCGTGACGAGGCAGACGCTCTCGGGGGAGCTCGGCGCGCTGGCCCGGGAGGGGCTGATCGCGCTGGGCTACGGCAGGATCGACATCCTGTCCTTCGATGCGCTGGAGCGGCGCGGGAAAAACGGGTAAAGCGCGCGCGGGCGTCAGTCCGTCCCGATGTCCGCGCCGCGTTCCTGCAGCAGGCCGCGCAGCAGCGAACGGTGGCAGCGCGACTCGTCCTCGCAATAGCAGCCGACCGCCAGCGCCGTCTGGTGCGACAGGGCGGCGAGCAGGTCGAGGCTGCGGCTTGCGTCGGCTTCGGCCATCTCGCGCTTGTAGGCGCGGGTGAAGGCGGTCCATTGCGCGGGGGTCTGCGCTTCCTGGCCGAGCTTCATGGTCTCGGCCGACGGCGCGAGATTGGGGTACCACACGTCGTACCAGTTCTGGCTGGCGAACTCGGCCTTCGGCACGCCGCGCGGCGGGCGGCGGACCGTACCGATGCGAAGGCCTTCGCCGGGCGCGCGGTCAGTGCCGAGGCGGACGATTCGGATGCTCATGTTTGGTCTCTTGTCTCTCATTGCTGGCGGGGCTGGCGTGGCGCGAACGAGCGTCGCCGTTGCAGTACGAACAAGCGTCGCCGTTGCGACGCGACCCAAGCTTCACTACACAAGCGGGACGCATACTCGCGAAAAAGGAGCCACCCATGAATGATCGTATCGAATGGACCCGCCACCCCGATGGCGTGGTCGAACTGCAACTGGTTCGCAGCGACAAGATGAATGCGCTCGACGCTGCGATGTTCGACGCATTGATCGAGGCCGGCGAAAGCTTGCGCGACGACCTCGCCCTGCGCGCCGTGGTCATCTCCGGCCGGGGCAAGGCCTTTTGCGCGGGGCTCGACATGCAGTCCTTCCAGCGCATGCAGAAAGCCGATGGCGCCGAAGTGCTCGGCGATGGCGCCGCCGGCGCGGATCTGGTGGCGCGCACGCACGGCATCGCCAACGCGGCGCAGCAGGTCGCCTGGGTGTGGCGCCAGGTGCCGGTGCCGGTGATCGCGGCGGTGCATGGCGTGGCCTTTGGCGGCGGCCTGCAGGTGGCGCTCGGGGCGGACGTGCGCATCGTTGCGCCGGACACCAAGATGTCGGTCATGGAGATCAAGTGGGGCCTGGTGCCTGACATGGCCGGCCTGGTGCTGATGCGCGAGTTGGCGCGCGCGGACGTGGTGCGCGAGCTCACCTACACAGGCCGGATCTTCTCCGGCGAGGAGGCCTTGCGCATGGGCTTTGCCACGCGCCTGGCGGCCGACCCGCTGGCCGTAGCCCTGCAGATGGCGCACGAGATCGCGGCGAAGAGCCCGCATGCGATCCGCGCCGGCAAGCGCTTGCTGAATGCGTCGACGCACCTGGACGATGCGTCATTGCTGCTGGCCGAGTCGGTCGAGCAGAAGGCGCTGATCGGCAGCGCGAACCAGGCCGAGGCGGTCAGGGCCAACATCGAGAAGCGGGCGCCACGCTTTGTCGAGCCGACCTGAGCGGACGCGGGCGGCGGCCGGTCAAGCCGATTGCCGATTCAAACCTAGACGCCGATAAAGCGCACGACTTCGTCGATGGGCGCGCGGTCGGTGACCAGCGCGTTGACGGGGTGCGAGGTGTCGGCCCAGCCGATCGACATGCCGGTGAACAGCATGCGTTCGGGCGGCAACTGCAGCGTGCGGCCGATGGTCTCGGGGTAGATCGCCCAGCATTCCTGCGGGCAGCTGTCGAGGCCTTCCTCGCGCAACAGCAGCATCACGGTCTGCAGGTACATGCCGCAGTCCGACCACTGTGGCGGACCCATGCGGCGGTCGATCGAGCAGAACAGCGCCATCGGCGCACCGAAGAAGGCGAAGTTGTTGGCGAACCAGCGCAGGCGTGCGGCCTTGTCTTCGCGCGGGATGCCAAGGCGCGCGTACATCGCCTCGCCGACCTGGAAGCGGCGGTCGCGCCACGGCGAGACCAGCGACGGCGGGTACACGTCGTAGGCAGGTGATTCCTGCACCTGATTGCGCAGGTTCCGTTGCATCTCGGCCTTGAGCGCGGCGAGCGGTTCGCCGGCCATCACGTCGATGTGCCAGGGCTGCAGGTTGCCGCCGGAGGGCGCGCGCGCGGCCAGCGAGAGCACCTTGCGGATGGTTTCCGGCGGCACGGGGTCGGGCAGGAAGGAGCGGATGGAACGGCGCGAGGTGACAGCTTCGTGGACATGCATGGTGCGGTTGATTCTGGCCGATGTGGAATCGGCCGGCTCGCGCTCGCAGGGCCTTCGAAAAGCGCGACGGGTGTGCACCTTGTCACCACCGCTGCATCCAGTTATTTCGAAGTGACCCGATCGTGCAGCAGACTTGGGGGATGTCCTTCCGATTGCTCCAGCGGCTCATGCAAGCCCAGCTCCCGATCTACCTGAACACGGGGGAGGACATCGACAAGTTGCGCGTGCTGATGCTGGCGGGATTGGTCAAGGGCGAGATCGAGGCGCCCGTTCGGACCCTGTCGGGCCACACGCAGCCGCCCGCGGCGGTCTACGAGATCACGCCGATCGGGCGCGTCATGGCAAGCAAGTTTCCGGTGCGCTAGAACGGCGCCGTCGTTTCGTCGGGAAAGCGAACGCAGACGCGCGTTTTCGTAGGAATTCGCCCACACCAAGAATCGAACAACCGCCTTTGAATGCGACGTTTGCGCGCACTAACGTCCTCGCACCCTACAAGACGGAGACGATGTGATGACCGAGGCGATCTACTGTTTCGACACGGCGGCGGTGAAGTTCGCGATCTATCCGGAGGGCGGCGACGGGCCGCGCATCATCGCGGCGATCGGCGAAGACCCGCTGCGCCATCACTTCGGCGCGACCGGTGGCGGCGACTCGCTGGTCGATGCCTTCGTGAGCCACGCGCCGGAGATCCAGAGCAGGGCGCTCAAACGCTACCGCGCCGAGCCGCGCAAGCCGGTGCTGCTGTCCAGCGAGGACTTCGAGTTCGCCGAGCAGATCAGGCTGTCGTAGTCATAGTCATAGCGCGCCCGGCACCGTGTTCTGCGGCAGCCGGCCAAGTACCCGCTGGATCTGCCACAGCAACTTGAGCGGCTGCAGCGGCTTGGCGCAGTGGGCGTCGAAGCCGGCCTCCAGTGCCTGGTGCTGGTCCCGGTCGCGCGCGAATGCGGTCAGGGCGATGGCCTGCATGTGGTGGCCGCTGGCCTGCTCGCGCTTGCGGATCTCTCGGATCAGCGTGTAGCCGTCCTTGCCGGGCATGCCGATGTCGCTGATCAGCACGTCGGGCTTCAGGGTCTCGAGCAATTCCAGCGCTGCATCGCAACTGTGGGCGGTTGCCACCTGGCCGCCGCGATCCGACAGGATCATCTCTAGCATCGCGTTGGACTCTGTGTCGTCATCGACGATCAGCAGGTTGACACCGTGCAGCGAGGCCATCTCGGCGGGCTGCGCATCGGTCGACGTTTCCTCGCCGCCGGCCACGCCGACCAGGGCCGTCGCCGAGACCGGCAGCCAGACGCGGAAGGTCGTGCCCTGGTCGGGGCCGGCGCTTTCGACGCTCACGCTGCCGCCGTGCGCTTCGACCAGTTGCTTGACGATGGCCAGACCCAGGCCGAGGCCGCCGCGCTGCCGGTTGCTGGAGGCGTCCCCTTGCGCAAACCGGTCGAACACCATCGGCAAGAAGCGGGCCTCGATGCCTTGTCCCTCGTCCGAGACGTAGAGCGTCACGCCTTCCTCGGACTCCGTCAGGCCGACCGTGATGCCGCCGCCGCGGGGTGAGAACTTGATGGCATTGCTGATCAGGTTCCAGAGGATCTGCTGCAGCCTTGCCTGGTCCGCAAGGATCGGCCGGTACGGCGGCGCGAGCTGCAGGTTCAGCACGTGCGCGCTCTCGTCGATGGCGGGGCGCATGGCCTCGATCACGTTGGCGACGACCTCCGACGGGTCGACCGACTCGAAGATGAGCGGCAGCTTGCCCAGGTTGAGGCGCGACATGTCGAGCAGGTCGGTGATGAGCTTGGCCTGGATGCGGCCGTTGCTTTCGATGGCGCGCAGGCCGCGCAGGATTTCCTCGCTGGCACCGCGCTTCTGCAGCAGGTGCGCCCAGCCCATGATCACGTTGAGCGGTGCGCGCAATTCATGCGAAAGCACCGCGATGAGGTCGTCCTTCATGCGGCTGATCTGCTCGGCCTCGCCGCGCGCCGCACGTTCACGGTCGAGCAACTGCCTGCGTTGCTCTTCCAGCATCACGCGCTCGGAGATGTCGATGGCCACCGCCATGTTGACCTTGCGCTCGATGTGCGGGGACACGCTCCACTCCAGATGCACCAGGCTGCCGTCGGGCCGCAACGCCGGAAACTCGCGGCGCTGCGGCATTTCACTGGTGCCGCGCATGTATTCGTCGACGCTCGACGCCAGCTCGGGCGGAACGAACTCCCCCAGCGCACGGCCGTTGACCTCGTCCGCGCTGCGCCCGAGCAGTGTCAGCAGGGCGGCGTTGGCGTCGAGCAGGCGACCTTCCTCGTCGAGCAGCCCGATGCCGGTGAGCGTGTGGGAATAGATGGCGCGGAACTTGGTTTCGCTGCGGCGCATGGCTTCTTCCGCGACGCGCGCGCGCACCAGCGCCTGCACGGTCGCGACCAGCACCGCCGGTTCCACCGGGCGGGTGAGGTAGGCATCGGCCCCGGAGTCCAGGCCGCGCACCTTGTCTTCGTCGGTCACGTAGGCGGCCGTGAGGTGCAGCACCGGCAGGCGGTTGGTTTCCGGCCGCGAGCGCAGGCGGCGGCACAGCTCGAAGCCGTCGATGTCGGGCAGGTGCACGTCCAGCACCAGGGCCGAGACGCCGTCGTCGGCCAGCCGCAGACCCTCGACGCCGCTGGCTGCTTCGCGTGTGCGGAAGCCGGCGTTGCGCAGGGTGCGCGCCGTCGCGTAGCGGCTGGCCGGGTCGTCGTCAACGATCAGCAGTTCGTGCAGCGACCGGTCGATCGGCCGGAATTCGGGGGTGTGCTCGCTCATGGCGGGTTTCCGTTCCCCGGCGAAGCCCCATCGATCTGAGGAAGTCGATGCGGCAGTGTGACGAAAAACGTGGAGCCCTGTCCGACCTCGCTGCGCACGCCGACACTGCCGCCCAGCAGTTGCGCGAGTCGCTTGCTCAGCGAGAGGCCGAGCCCGGTGCCGCGCAGTCGCTTCTGCACCGGCGAGTCGATCTGCGCGTAGTCGTTGAAGATCTCCGACTGGTACTGCGGCGAGATGCCGATGCCCGTGTCCGCCACCGAGAAGGTCACGCGCTCGTCCGCCTCCATCGCGGCGGACACCCGGACTTCGCCGGCGGCGGTGAACTTCAGCGCGTTGGAGATGAAGTTGCGCAGGATCTGCGACAGCTTCTTGTCGTCGGTGAACAGCGCGACGGACTGCTGCGGCTCCTCGAAGATCAATGTGACATCGGGGTTGGTGAGCACGGGCTTGAACATGCCGCGCAGTGCGGAGAACAGGTCGAGCATGTCGAACCATTCGGGCGAGATGTCGATGCGGCCAGCCTCGACCTTGGCCAGGTCGAGCAGGTCGTCGACCATGTCCGAGAACTCGGTGGCCGTCGCCCGTATGAACTCCACCTGCTTGCGCTGCTCCGCTGTCAGCGGCCCGTCGACCTCGTCCAGCAGGAGGCGCGCGAGGCTTCGGAAGGTGGATAGCGGCGTGCGGAATTCATGGCTCATGTACGCGAGGAACCGGCTCTTGAGTTCGGTCGCCTGGCGCAGTTGCTGGGCCTGCGTGTCGAGCTCGGCATAGAGCGCGAGCACGCCGCGGTTGGTTTCGTCGAGCTCGCCTTGCAGCGCCTCGATCTGTTGCGCCTGGTCGGCCGCGAGGGCTGCGAGCCCGGCATCGGGAAGCGGCGTTTCGTGCATCACGGAGCAGGCCCCCGCGCCTGTGCGCGCTTGATCACCACGACGGTCGCGTCATCGCGGCCGCGCAGGCCGCTGCGCAGGAGCCAGCCTGCGATCAGCGTGGGATCCTGCTGGAGGATGCCGAGGGCGCCATCGATGTTCCAGCGCGAGTTGATGCCGTCGGAATGCAGGACGACCATCGCATGCTCGGGCCACGGATAGCTGGTGTCGGCGAGCTTGCGGATCTGCACGCCCAGCGTGCCGTGCTGCGACATCAGCGTGCGGTCGTCCACGCCGGAGAGGAGGCGCCCGGCGATGTTGCCGGCGCCCGCGAACAGCAGCGAATGGGCCACCGCATCGAGCTCGGCGATAGCCACCGCGGCGCCGCGGGTCGAGCGCATCAGCGCGTGCGCGCGTTCCAGCACGGCATGCGGCGCCCCGTCCGCCGTTGCAAAGACCTGCATGGCGGCCTGCGAGGCCTCGGCCGCCAGCGGGCCGTGGCCGAGCCCGTCGGCCACCATGACTCGCGCCTTGCTGCCGTTCATGCGCACGGCCCAGTTGTCCCCGCAAACCGTCTCGCCGGGCGCCGACAGGCGGATGCCGCCGACGCTGAAGGGCTGGCCATGGGCGAGGACGCGCTCGGGCGCGGGCTTCGCATGGATGCGCGCCACGATGGCGGTGCCGTTGCCGGGCACCGAGAAGAAATGGGCCTCGCTCGCCAGCCTGCGCACCGCGCCCAGGCCGGTGCCGGGACTGCCTTGGGTCGAATGACCATCGACGAGCGATTGCCGCAAGTCGGCGATGCCGGGGCCCTGGTCCAGCGACAGGACCTCGAGCGTCCCGCCCGCAGCGCCCGGGATGCAGCCGAGCAGCAGCATGCCGTCCCTGGCATGCTTGGCGAGGTTGGTGCCCAACTCGGTCACCACCAGTGCCGCGCGGCCGCTGGCCAGTTCGTCGAAGCCCATCTCGTGCGTCAGCCGGGCTGCGGCGCGGCGTGCCTCGCCCACCTGGGTGGGCTCGATCATCGGCATGGCCAGGTGTGGCCCCATGGCTTTTATTTCCATCGCGTGATGGTCACGCAGGTGCCCTCGCCGGGCACGCTCCGCAAATCAAATTCATTGACCAGCCGGCGGCTGCCCGAGAGGCCGACGCCCAGGCCCTTGCCCGAGGTCCAGCCGTCGGTCAGGGCCAAGTCGACGTCGGGAATGCCGGGGCCCTTGTCTTCGAAAGCGAGGCGCAGGCCGGCGCGAACGCCGTTGGCGACGATGCTCCAGCGCATCTCGCCGCCGCCGCCGTACACCACCGTGTTGCGCGAGAGTTCGCTCGCCGCGGTGATCATCTTGGTCTGGTCGACCAGCGAGAACTTGAGCTCCTGGGTGAGCTTGCGCACGGTCTGCCGGCTCATGACGATGTCGTGCTCCGTGCGCAGGGGCATCGCGCCGTCAGTCGGCAAGGTCATGGCCGCCTTCCCCGTCGCGCAGGCGAAGCATGGCCATTCCGCGCTCCACGTTCAGCGCGGTGCGCACGCCCTCGAGCGACAGCCCGAGTTCGACCAGCGTGATGGCCACGGCGGGTTGCATGCCGACGACCACCGTGGTGGCGTCCAGCACGCGCGCAATGCCCGAGATGCTCGCCAGCATGCGGCCGATGAAGGAGTCGACGATTTCCAGCGCCGAGATGTCGATGAGCACGCCGGTCGCGCCGGTGGCCTCGATCGTGGTCGACAGGTCGTCCTGCAGTCTCATCGCCACCTGGTCTTGCAGGTCGACCTGGATGGTGACGAGCAGGCACTTGCCCATCTTCAGAATGGGAATGCGTTCCATGGGGTGCCTCGCTCAGGCCTTGGTGCGGGTCGCGACGTAGCCGAGCTTCTTCAGGGCCAGCAGCAAGGCGTCTGCCAGCGATGCCTTGGTGACGATGCCCTGCAGGTCGATGCCCAGGTGGACGATGGTCTGCGCGATCTGCGGCCGGATGCCGCTGATGATGCAGTCGGCGCCCATGAGGCGGATCGCGGTCACGGTCTTGAGCAGGTGCTGCGCGACCAGCGTGTCCACGGTCGGCACGCCGGTGATGTCGATGATGGCGATCTCGGAGCCGGTCTCGACGATGCGCTGGAGCAGCGATTCCATGACCAGCTGGGTCCGGTTGCTGTCCAGCGTGCCGATCATGGGTACGGCCAGCACGCCTTCCCACAGCTTGACGACCGGCGTCGACAGTTCTAGCAGCTCTTCCTGCTGGCGCCGGATGATGTCTTCGCGCGTGGCCTGATAGGTGGTGACCGTCCACTGCGCCATGTGGTCGAGGAGGGTCGAGACTGCCAAGATCGCGTCGAACAACTGCTTGGGCTCCTTGCCGAGCCGCTCTTGCAGCGCGCTGAACAAAGGCTTCTTCAGCGCGAGCACGAAGTGGCTGGTCTCGCCCGCCGTGGCGCCTTGCGCGGCGCGCGACTGGGACAGCGTCTCCAATGCCGCGCGCAGGGACGCCCAGGCGGCCTGGTCCAGGCGCGCCGGGTCGGCGCCGGAGCGCAGCCCCGAGCGCAGCCCGTTCATCAGGCCTTGCGCCTCGCCCGTGGCATTGGCTGCATTGGCGCCCATCGGCGACGAGGCGGCCACGTCATCGAGCCATTGGCGGGTGATGTCGCTGTGCAAGTCGGTGAGAAGCGCGTCGATCGCGGCGTTGTCAGGGGTCATCGGATTCTTCGGTGAAGTGTTGGAGACAAGTGGCGACCCTCCTTGGGCATTGCTTTTCAAGTGTGACAGATAGTCAACCTCGAACCCATGCAAAGTGCCTGCAGGCGCCTTTGACGCGCATTTTTCCTTGTCGTCGGCGGCGTGTTGTCCCACAAGGGCGGGAAGGCTTGGCAACACGCTTGCGTTCGCCGGCCTGCCACTTCCTGCAGCGGCGCATGGGCGGGGAGCGACGAGAAGGAGCGAATTTCTCCTACAAGGGGTGAATGTGACCGCGTGCAACATCCCCCCGGGCGAGGCGTGCGTGCCGCGAGGGGATTGCGCATCTGAACTGGCCAACGGCGCTGTGAAGGTTGTGGGAGTCAACCTGAAATATCGGCGCCGGGAGAGCGGAATACCGGGTTTTTGGGCCTCGTCGTCGAGGCCCAGCCGGTGTTTCCATGGGATGAGGGCAACACAGTTCGGCGTCATGCCAGCCTCTGGCCTGCGAGTTCGCAGGCGCGAACCTGTATTGCTCCATCGACTGAAAGATCGAACATGAATGCACCCGACACGCTCCAATTGGCCGCGCCGCAGGAGGAATACGAGTTCTTGCTGGATGCGCTTTCCAGGTTGCGCCTCGGCGACGCGAAGGTACGGCTGCCGATGCACTGGACCGGCATCGCCGGCCGGGTGGCGGAAGTGTTCAACGACGTGGTCGACCAGAACGCCACGCTGGCTGCAGAGCTGGTCCGTCTGCGCCGCGTGGTGGGCAGGGAAGGCAAGCTCAAGCAGCGCGCCATGCTTTCCGAGACACGCGGCTTCTGGGGGCAGTCGATCGAATGCGTGAATGCGCTGATCGACGACCTGGTGCATCCGACCACCGAAGTGGCGCGCGTGATCGGCGCGGTGGCGCAGGGCGACCTGTCCAAGAGCATGGCGCTCGAAGTCGACGGCCGCGAACTCGAAGGCGAGTTCCTGCGCACGGCCAAGACGATCAACAAGATGGTGGAACAACTCGGCGACTTCTCCGCCGAGGTGACGCGCGTCGCGCGCGAGGTGGGCACCGAGGGCAAGCTGGGCGGGCAGGCCAAGGTGAAGGGCGTGGCCGGGACGTGGAAGGACCTGACCGACTCGGTGAACTCGATGGCCGGCAACCTGACCGACCAGGTGCGCAACATCGCGGACGTGACGACTGCCGTTGCCAAGGGCGACCTCTCCAAGAAGATCGACGTGGATGTGAAGGGCGAGTTCCTCACGCTGAAGAACACGATCAACACGATGGTCGACCAGCTCCGGTCCTTCGCGTCGGAAGTGACGCGGGTGGCGCGCGAGGTGGGGACGGAAGGCTCGCTGGGCGGGCAGGCGCGGGTGGAAGGCGTGTCGGGGACGTGGAAGGACCTGACCGACTCGGTGAACTCGATGGCCGGCAACTTGACTTCGCAGGTGCGCAACATCGCGGACGTGACGAAGGCGGTGGCTGCGGGCGACCTCTCGAAGAAGATCACCGTGGACGTGAAGGGCGAGATCCTGGAACTGAAGAACACCGTCAACACGATGGTGGACCAGCTGCGTTCTTTCGCGGCGGAGGTGACGCGGGTCGCGCGCGAAGTGGGCACGGAGGGCAAGCTCGGCGGGCAGGCCGACGTGCAGGGCGTTGCGGGCACGTGGAAGGACCTGACCGAATCGGTGAACTTCATGGCCGGCAACCTCACGTCGCAGGTGCGCAACATCGCCGAGGTGACGACCGCCGTGGCCGCCGGCGACCTGTCCAAGAAGATCACCGTTGACGTGAAGGGCGAGATCTCAGAACTCAAGAACACCATCAACACGATGGTGGACCAGTTGCGGTCCTTCGCCGCCGAGGTGACGCGCGTGGCGCGGGAAGTGGGCAGCGAAGGCAAGCTCGGCGGGCAGGCCGAAGTGCAGGGCGTGGCCGGCACGTGGAAGGACTTGACCGATTCGGTGAACTCGATGGCGTCGAACCTCACCTCGCAAGTGCGCAACATCGCGGACGTGACGAAGGCGGTGGCGGCGGGCGATCTTTCCAAGAAGATCACCGTGGACGTGAAGGGCGAAATCCTCGAGCTGAAGGCGACGGTCAACACGATGGTGGACCAGCTGTCATCTTTCGCCGCCGAAGTGACGCGGGTGGCGCGTGAAGTGGGCACCGAGGGCCGGCTTGGTGGCCAGGCGGAAGTGGAAGGCGTGTCGGGCACCTGGAAGGACCTGACCGACTCGGTCAATTCGATGGCCGGCAACCTGACGTCGCAAGTCCGAAACATCGCGGACGTGACGAAGGCCGTGGCCGCAGGCGACCTCTCCAAGAAGATCACCGTGGCGGTGAAGGGCGAGATCCTGGAGCTCAAGGCCACCATCAACACGATGGTGGACCAGCTGCGTTCCTTCGCCGCGGAAGTGACGCGGGTGGCGCGCGAGGTCGGCACCGAAGGACGGCTCGGCGGGCAGGCTGACGTGCAGGGCGTGGCCGGCACCTGGAAGGACTTGACCGAGTCGGTGAACTTCATGGCCGGCAACTTGACCTCGCAGGTGCGCAACATCGCGGAAGTGACGACGGCCGTGGCTGCGGGCGACCTGACCAAGAAGATCACCGTGGAAGTGAAAGGCGAGATCTCCGAACTGAAGAACACCATCAACACGATGGTGGACCAGCTCTCGTCCTTCGCCGCTGAAGTGACGCGCGTGGCCCGTGAGGTGGGCAGCGAAGGCAAGCTGGGCGGCCAGGCCGACGTGCAGGGCGTGGCCGGCACGTGGAAGGACTTGACCGAGTCGGTGAACTCGATGGCGTCGAACCTCACCTCGCAGGTGCGCAACATCGCGGACGTGACGAAGGCCGTGGCGGCGGGCGACTTGTCGAAGAAGGTGACGGTCGACGTGAAGGGCGAAATCCTGGAACTCAAGGCCACGGTGAACACGATGGTGGACCAGTTGCGTTCCTTCGCCGCCGAAGTGACGCGCGTGGCGCGCGAGGTAGGCACGGAAGGCATCCTGGGCGGGCAGGCCGACGTGCAGGGGGTGGCCGGCACGTGGAAGGACCTGACCGAGTCGGTGAACTTCATGGCCGGCAACCTCACGTCCCAGGTCCGCAACATCGCGGAAGTGACGACGGCGGTGGCAGCGGGCGACCTGTCCAAGAAGATCACCGTGGACGTGAAGGGCGAGATCTCGGAGTTGAAGAACACCGTCAACACGATGGTGGACCAGTTGCGTTCCTTCGCCGCGGAAGTGACGCGCGTGGCACTGGAAGTGGGAACAGAGGGCATCCTGGGCGGGCAGGCCGACGTGCAGGGCGTGGCCGGCACGTGGAAAGACTTGACCGACTCGGTGAACCTGATGGCGTCGAACCTCACCTCGCAGGTGCGCAACATCGCAGACGTGACCAAGGCCGTGGCGGCTGGCGACTTGTCCAAGCAGATCACGGTGGACGTGAAGGGCGAGATCCTGGAGCTGAAGGCCACGATCAACACGATGGTGGATCAGCTCTCGTCCTTCGCCGCCGAAGTCACGCGGGTGGCGCGCGAGGTGGGCACGGAAGGGCGGCTTGGCGGGCAGGCACAGGTGCGCGACGTCTCGGGCACCTGGAAGGACCTCACCGAGAACGTGAACTTCATGGCCGGGAACCTCACCGGCCAGGTGCGCGGCATCGCCAAGGTGGTGACCGCCGTGGCCACCGGCGACCTGAAGCAGAAGCTCACCGTGGAAGCCAAGGGCGAGATCGCGGCCCTGGCCGAGACCATCAACAGCATGACCGACACGCTCGCCACCTTCGCCGACCAGGTGACCACCGTGGCACGCGAAGTCGGCGTGGAAGGCAAGCTCGGCGGCCAGGCCAAGGTACCCGGCGCCGCGGGCACGTGGAAGGGCCTCACCGAAAACGTGAACCAGCTGGCCGCCAACCTCACGACACAGGTGCGCGCCATTGCAGAAGTGGCGACCGCCGTGACGCAAGGCGACTTGACGCGCTCCATCACGGTGAAGGCGCAAGGCGAAGTGGCCGCCCTCAAGGACACCATCAACGAGATGATCCGCAACCTGAAGGACACCACGCAGAAGAACACCGAGCAGGACTGGCTCAAGACCAACCTCGCCAAGTTCAGCCGCATGCTGCAAGGCCAGAAGGACCTGCTCACCGTCGGCCAGTTGATCCTGTCCGAACTCGCACCCGTGGTCGGTGCGCAGCAGGCCGAGTTCTATGTGCTCGGCAACGCCGGCAACACCACCAAGCTCAAGCTGGTCGCCAGCTACGCCTCCGGCGGCCAGAACGCGCACGGCAAGGAGCTCGAACTGGGCCAGGGCCTCGTCGGCCAGTGCGCGGTCGACAAGGCCAAGATCCTGCTCACCAACGTGCCGAGCACCGCCTTCCGCGTCGCCACTGGCCTCAGCGAAAGCGCGGCGATGGACGTCATCGTGCTGCCCATCATCTTCGAGGGCGAGGTGCGCGGCGTGATGGAGCTGGCCTCGCTGGAGCGCTTCAATCCGTCGCACCAGGCCTTCCTCGACCAGTTGACCGAATCGATCGGCATCGTGATCAACACCATCTCGGCCAACATGCGGACTGAGCACTTGCTGACGCAGTCACAGTCGCTGGCCGAAGAGTTGCAGAACCGGCAGCAGGAACTCCAGCAGACCAATGAGGAACTGCAGGAAAAGGCCCGCCTGCTGGTGCACCAGAACCAGGAAGTGGAGCGCAAGAACCAGGAAGTGGAGCAGGCCCGGCAGGCGCTGGAAGAGAAGGCGGAGCAACTCGCGCTCACCTCCAAGTACAAGTCGGAATTCCTCGCAAACATGTCGCACGAGCTGCGCACGCCACTCAACAGCCTGCTGATCCTGTCGGACCAGTTGTGCAAGAACAGCGGCGGCAACCTGACGTCGAAGCAGGTCGAGTTCGCGAAGACCATCCACCTGTCGGGCAACGACCTGCTGATGCTCATCAACGACATCCTCGACCTGTCGAAGATCGAGTCGGGCACCGTGGCAGTGGAGGTGAGCGAGCTTCGGCTGGACGATCTCCAGCGCTCGGTGCAACGCAGCTTCCAGCACGTGGCCGAGGCCAAGCACGTGGGCTTCGAGATCCGCGCGACAGGCATGCTCCCCGAGACCATCGTCACCGACGTCAAGCGGCTGCAGCAGATCGTCAAGAACCTGCTGTCGAACGCCTTCAAGTTCACGCACCAGGGCTCGGTGGCGCTGTCGATCAATACGGCCGATGGCGGCTGGTCGCGCGACAACGAGGAGCTCAACCGCGCCAGCAGCGTGATCGCCTTCTCGGTGTCCGACACCGGCATCGGCATCTCGGCGGACAAGCAGCAGATCGTGTTCGAGGCCTTCCAGCAGGCGGACGGGTCCACCTCGCGCAAGTACGGCGGCACGGGCCTGGGCCTGGCCATCAGCCGCGAGCTTGCAAGGCTGCTGGGCGGTGAGATCCGGCTGGTCAGCGCGCCGACCGAGGGCAGCACCTTCACGCTGTACCTGCCGCAAAGCTACAGCCCGTCGCGCAGCTTGCGGCCGGGCCGGACCGCCGCGATCGAGTCGGCGCTGGTGAAACGCAGCCTGGCCGACGAGACGCTGCAACGCGTGCTGCAGCCCTCGCTTTCGACGTCCGTGCCTGCGCAACTGCATGCCGAGGACCTCACCTCCATCAACGTGGCCGATGACGACCGCGAAAGCATCCTGCCCGGCGAGTTGGTGCTGCTCATCGTGGAGAACGACCTGCCGTTCTCGAAGATGCTGCTGCAGGCGGCCCGGCGCTGCGGCTTCAAGGGCCTGGTGAGCCCGACCGGCGCGGGCTCGCTGGCATTGATCCGCGACTACCGGCCGGCGCTCATCACGCTCGACATCCACCTGCCGGACATGCAGGGCTTGCGCATCCTCGAGCGGCTCAAGGCGGACCTGGGCACGCGGCACATACCGATCTGTGTCGTCTCCACCGACGACTCGCGCGAACGCGCACTCAACTCCGGCGCCATCGGCTTCCTGGCCAAGCCGCTGCAATCGATCGACGAGGTCGACGTGGCGCTGCGCCACCTGCATGCCTTCGTGCAGTCGAGCGCGAAGAAGCTGCTCGTCGTCATGCAGCCTTCGCCGGTGCGCGAGAAATACCTTGCGGCGCTGGGCAACGGCGACCTGCGGCCGGTCGTGGTCGAGGCCGCCGATGCGCTGCGCGGGGAACTGGCCAAGGGCGACGTCGACTGCCTCGTGACCGACGGCCAGCTGAAGGGCTTCAGCCGCAACGACCTGGCCGAATACATCGATGCACGCACCGCGGCCCGGCAGTTGCCGGTGTTGCTGCATCGCACCTCCGAGGGAGGCTCGGCCTCGCAATGGGAATACGGGCAGCAGGGTTCGACCTTGCGCACCGCGGATTCGCTTGAGAGCCTGATCGACGCGACAGCCTTCCTCCTGCATCGCGGCGTGGCCTCGATGACGCAGCAGGAGCGCATCGCGGTGGAGGCCGCGAACGATGCCTCGCGCATCCTCACCGGCAAGAAGGCCCTGATCGTCGACGACGACGTGCGCAACATCTTCGCGCTGGCGACGGTGCTGGAAGAGCAGGGCATGGAGGTCGTCTCCGCCGAGAACGGGCGCGACGCGATCCAGCTGGTGCAGGACGACCCCGACATCGACGTGGTGCTGATGGACATCATGATGCCGGAGATGGACGGCATGCAGACCATGCGCGAGCTGCGCAAGCTGCCGAGCGGCAAGCACCTGCCGCTGATCGCGGTGACGGCCAAGGCGATGAAGGGCGACCGCGAGAAATGCATCGAGGCCGGCGCCTGGGACTACCTGTCCAAGCCCGTTGAAACGGCGCACCTGCTGGTCGTGCTGCGAGGCTGGCTATGCAAGTAGCCCGCATGAGCGACATCCCGATGGAAGACGCACTGGTGGGCTCGAGCGGCCAGGAGAAGGCCGACATCCTGATCGTGGACGACCTGCCCGAGAAACTGCTGGTGTTCCAGACCGTGCTGGAGGAACTGGGCCAGAACCTCGTGCCGGTGCAGTCGGGCGCGGCGGCGCTTCGCGAGATCCTGAAGCGCGAGTTCGCGGTGATCCTGCTGGACGTCAACATGCCGGAGATCGACGGCTTCGAGACGGCGGCGCTGATCCGCAAGCACCGCCGCTCGGCCCACACGCCGATCATCTTCATCACCTCGTATGCCGACGAGGTGCAGACAGCGCGGGGCTATTCGCTGGGCGCCGTCGACTACATCCTCTCGCCGGTGGTGCCGGAGATCCTGCGCAGCAAGGTCGGCGTGTTCGTCTCGCTCTACCTCATGACGCGCCAGATCCGCCGCCAGGCCGACAGCAAGGCCGCAGTGCTGGCGGCCGAAGCCGCACGGCGCATCGCCGAGGAGAACGACAGGTGTTCCGCCTTCCTGGCGCGGGCCAGCCGCATGCTCAGCGGCTCGCTGCAGGCCGAGGTGGCGATGAACCAGTGCGCCGAGTTGCTGATACCCGAGTTGGCCTCCTTTGCCGTGGTGCAACTGACCGACCCCGACTTCGGCCAGTCCGGGGCCTTGGTCGCGTCGGCCTCCGAAGGTCGTGTCTACACCTCGCGGCAACCCGAGGCCGACCTCGACCCGCTGCTGCGCGACACGCTGGCCGACGCGATCGTCTCGCGCGAACGCCGCGTGGTCCGGACCGCCTTGCGCGAGTCTGCCGCCGGCTCGCCGGCGTTGGAGTTGATCCATGCGCGCCGGCTGGCAACGCTGGATACGTTCATCGCCGTGCCGCTGCGCGTGGGCGAACGTGTGCTGGGCGCCATCCTGATCGCGCCGGATGACGAGAGCGCCTGGAAGGCGCACCTGACCATGCTGCTGGAGGAGATCGCCGCGCGTGCGGCCAGCGCCTTCGAGAACGTGCGGCTCTACGGCGTGCTGCAGCGCGAGGTGCACGAGCGCATGGCGGCTCAGGAGGAACTGCAGGAGTCGAACCGCCGCAAGGACGAGTTCCTCGCGATGATGTCGCACGAGCTGCGCAACCCGCTGGCGCCGATCCAGATGGCGGTGGAAGTGGTGCGCCGCACGGCCGCCCCGCATCCCAAGGTGGACTGGGCCATCGACATCGCCAACCGGCAGCTTCGGCAGATCACGCGGCTGATCGAGGAACTGCTCGACGTCACGCGCATCAGCCAGGGCAAGATCGTCCTGAAGCGCGAGCGGCTGGACCTCAATGCGGTGATTTCGCAAGGCGTGGAGACGGTGCACGGGCTCGTGGAGAGCCGCCGGCAGTCACTCGTCGTGGAACTGCCGGCGCACCCGGTCTGGCTGCAGGGCGACGTGGCGCGGCTGACGCAGGTGGTGGCCAACCTGCTGCACAACGCGTCCAAGTACAGCCCGGAGGGCACCGCCATCGTGCTGCGCTCGCACGTCGAGGGCGAGGACGTTGTCGTGTCGGTGGTCGACCAGGGCATGGGCATCGACCCGGAACTGCTGCCGCGGATCTTCGACCTGTTCGCGCAGGGCAAGCGCGGGCTGGACCGCTCGCAAGGCGGCCTGGGCGTCGGGCTCACGCTTGCGCGCAGGCTGGCGCAGTTGCATGGCGGAGACATCGAGGTCATCAGCGCCGGCTTCGACAAGGGTTCCGAGTTCAAGGTGCGCCTGCCCGATGTGATGCGGGACAAGGCGCCTGACATCTTGGGCGCGGTGTCGGCCACGCCTGCGCGCCGCGAGGTGGAGCGCATCTTGGTGGTGGACGACAACCACGATGCGGCCGTCGCCATCGCTGCCGTGCTGGAGCTGGACGGGCATGAGGTGCGCGTGGCGCGCGACGGGCAGGAGGCCCTGGCCGAACTGGCCGCGTTCAAGCCGCAGGTCGTCGTCCTCGACATCGGGTTGCCGGTGCTCGATGGTTATGAGGTGGCGCGGCGCATCCGGCTGCTGCCGGAGGGCCAAGGCATTCTGCTCATCGCGCTGACCGGCTACGGCCAACTCAGCGACCGGCAAGCCGCGGTCGATGCGGGTTTCGACAAGCACTTCGTCAAGCCGGCGGATACGACGCTGATGCTGGCTTGCATCGACGCATGGCGGGCTCGGGCGGGCGCGTTGCGTTGAGGCGAAGCGAGGGCGCGCAAGGCCGGGTGCACACCGGGCTCTCCCTACATGGAGAGATTGATTCGCGCGTTGACCAGCCGGATGTTCCTGAAATGGCTGCCCTCCCACTTCACGTGTTCGCCGCGGAGGTCGTGGCCCGCAAGCTCCGTGCCAAAACAGTTCAACAGCCTTACGCCTGACCACTGGCCGGCATCGAGCGTGACCGTATTCAGCTCGCAGGACTCGAAGGTGCAGTCGTTCAGAGTGGATCGCGTCAGTTGGCTCTGGCTGAAGGTGCACTGGTTGAACGTGCACCCCGCCATCGTGATGCCCTCGAAGTCACACGCGGTGAAACTTGCGCCGGTGAATGTGCAGGCATTCCATTGGCCTTGATGGAATGTCGTGGCAGTAAAGCTGCTGCCCATGAATGTGCTGCTGGCGAATACCGCCAGATTCAGGTCCAGGCCAGCGTAGGCATTGCTGTCGGCTTGACCCGCGAGGCCTGCCGGCGCACCCCCGATACCTTTTCGCCACTTGTCGTGATTGAGGATGATGGTTTGGGAACTCATGGTTTGCTGCGTTTGGGCATCATTGCGCGTCGGGGCCTAGCTCGTCACCACACCGTCGGCACCGGTGACGCAGCGCATATTGCGATACTTCATCTCGATCTCGGGTTCGCCGTCTGCATGCGCGCATGCGAAGACACCCAACCTCGTAAAGCCGATGCGGGGGCATCGGCCGCGGCCATGCGGATCACGAAGTGCCTCCGCCTTCTTCGTAGTCCACCAACTTCCACACAGTTCCGGTGCGGTAGGTCGCTTGCTCACCCTTCAGTTTTTGCAGGAAACTTTGCTCCCCCGCACGCACGATGCCGGGCATGACCTCGCCCGCCTTGAAGTGCCGGCGCCTGCCGTTCTGGATATTGCCTTCGTCGTCGCACTGCCAGATTCCGGTTTGGGGGCAGGTGCGGCCAGTCGCAGCGAGTTCGCCCAAGGGGCGCCGCGGATTGGCGTCGCTTGTTTTCTTGGCGGTGCTGCTCACTGGCCTGACACGGATGGAACTGGTGAGCTTGTCCCACAACGCGACGGCCTCTTCATCGGTCAGGCTGGGTTTCTGGCTTGCGGTGACATTGCCCTTGACGCCTGTATCCAATTGCACGTCGAGCACCGGCTTGAGCGCGTTGTTGGGCTCACCCTGGCTCTTGAATTTGAATTCGTGGTTCTCCGACGCATTCCCTTGAACAGGGACGCGGGCAAGCACCTCGAAGCCATTCCAGCCTTCGATCTGCCGCTCACCGCGCCGGAGAAATTTAATGCTCGAATACCAATCTTCCATTCCCGACTCTTCGGCATTGCGCTTCGCCTTCTCGAGGCGTGGATCGATAGCGTCGGAGGGAACGAGCACGTCCTTCTTGGTGACTTTGATCGATAGGTGCACATCAGAGAATTCGTTGAAACGAATGCCGATCGGAATCGTCTCGTGGGAGAGACCAGATGCATCGGCAATGAATCCGCCGTCTATGCAGACGCCGGGTTCTGCGGGAATTTCGTCGTTGAGTCTTGGGATCAACCGCCGTGCGAATTTGTTCAGGGTGACCAATTCCTTCGCAAGGGTCCAGTCACTGCCCGGCGCATTAGGTTCGACGCCCGCGGTGGAAGATTGAACGAAGAGGTCGTCGCCTGCTGCTATGAAAGAGCTAATGGTGTAAATCGAGCCAGATGAACTCTGGTATCCAATGACGATTTTTTGACCCGGGAGTTCGCCGTCAATAGTTTTTTCAAAGAGGGTCAATCCACTCGTAGTTGGTACGCGCTTGCTGGCCCGAAGTTTCCCTTCCGCTTTGCGAACCCATTCTGCCAAGTTCCTTCCCTCTCCCTCAACCCGGTCCGTATTGAAAGGCACCTGCGACTCGCCAAACACGACCGTTGCGGTCTCCGGCACATCAATTGCAAATCGACCGAAGCACGCGGTCTTGGTTTTCTCGAACAAGGGTTGCAGACGTGTGGAAAGAGCGGTCATGTTGGGCGGGTTGAAAGATTCGGGAAGGCGCTGGCAAGCACATATGAATAGCGTCAGGATTGACGCGGTAATGAGATGCAACCAAGCAGACGGGGAAACTTGTTTCATGGCTGCGCGCATCACCAATCCATCGATTGCGCGATGCGCACCAGGCTGTAGAGAGTCGAATGCAGGGCGCCTGCGTCCTTGTAGCTGTCCTGATGTTCGTAGCCTGTCTGACGAAAGATGCCTTTGAAAACACCGCTTCGCAACTGATGATCGGCTGAATGCGCCGGCACAGTCTGGTCGCCTGGATCGGATGCCGGCACGAGTTTCACCGGGACGATCTCGGTTGTGCGATGGCCGACGCGCGTACTCGCACCTTCAGCCTTCATGCCCATCTCTCCCATCTCTCCGTCAAAATGAATCCGAAGGGCGGAAACGTTTGGCACAGTCGAGCGCGAATCGACCTGCCACACAACGTGATGCCACGCCCGGTGCGCGTCATCTGCCCCGTAGTGGGCGTAGCTCTGCGGGTGATAGGTGTTGGCAATCCGGTTATGAAACGTCTTGGCATCGTCAAGATAGCCGTGCGTGCGATCGACTCCTGCAAATCGAACGTTCGCTGGATTCAACCATTGCTCACGCAGCAGCCCATACCATTCGTTGCGCAGTTTGTAGATTTCCTCGTAGGGATCGCCGTGCTTGGGCAGATCGATGCTGGGCTGGCTACCGCACCGAATGTGCAACCACTCATTGCCATACGCTTGGCTCGGCAGAAGTTCCAAACCTCCAGGCGCGTTGCCCAAGACCACGGTCACTTCCGAACCCTCGTTGCCGAGCACCTTCGGAACAATGCTGACCGGACTGTCCTCGAATCCGCAGCGCATGCGTTTGTAGGCCGCGCCTGCACCAATGGCCGGCATCACGCCATGCACAACGCCCAAGATTTGACCCTGAAGTCCACCAATCTCAGGATGGATCACTGCCCTTGCGGCCAAGCCGCCCATGCTGTGGGTCACCAAGATGACCTTCTTGCACTCGAAGCCCCATTCCTTGTTGTATCGTTCGACCAACGCCGCAATGCGTGAGGCCAACTTCAAGCCCGAGTCTTGGTTCGATTGCAGCCAGTTGTACCCCATTGCGTGCACCGGATACCAGCAATCCTTGGCGATCTTCTTTAGGTCATCGTCGGTCAGCGGTTGCAACGCTGGCTGCGGATTCGCCTGCCATTTGACTGGAGACACGCCCAGTAGGTTGTCTTTCCACCATGGGTCCAGATTGCCGCTCGAGTAGATGGCATTGAGTCGCTCCTCGCACATCTCTAGCAGCTCGCGATAGCTGCCGAAGTAGATCTCACCCCAGCCGCGCTCGCGGGCCTTTCTCTCTTTGGTCTTGCGGGGCTGAGCAGTGGGTGGATCTTCCATCAGCAGTGGAGTGTCGATTCCAACGTTCAGCTTGAAGGTCGCCTTGGCGTTGTCGTGCCGCTGGTCTGCGCTTTTTTCCTTGTCGCCCGTGGGATTTGTCTCGGGGTCATAGATGTCCACCTCCGTTGACAACGGATCGAGTTGGAGTTGTCTCGTTTCGAGGTCAGCGCCGATCAGAGCAGCGGCTTCCGCTTTTCTTTCAGGACGCCAGGCGATGTTGTTCTTCTTCTTCAACGTCTCCTGTCGCTCCTTGCTCATTCGCAGGTTGGAGCCCATGATTCCAGGCAGGAAAACGATGGGTATGACGCGCTTTGGGGGCACCGCCATGACTTGGCCGCGTTTCTCCTGTGTCGGAGTCAGAAAGCCCTCAGATTCGCGCCCTTGCTTTGCCTCGGGCCGGGTGGGGAGTTGGTAGCCTGTAGCCATTGAAGTTGTGTTTTAAGTAGCGAGTCAGTCTCGGAGTGCTTCGACTGTGTAGCGAGCGAATGCAATCTGGGACTGGATGGTTTGGGTCTTGCCTTGGCCGTCCGTCCTTCCTTCGACGACCGAGCCGTCCTCAACGGTGATCCGATAGCGCTGATTTTTCAGTGGCTCGCCCGTGTTGGCATCGGTCAAGACTACGTACTGGTCATGCGTTGGAGCATCGAATTTCGAGGGGGCTTGCGGACTTCCCACACCCGCCCCACCGATGCTGAAGTCCGGCGACATGATGTGGTGCAGGCTCTGGCTTTGCTCCACGATGCGGCCGCTGGCGTAGTCGACTTGCACGCCCTGAGCGACATGGGTGATCCTGGGCGACTGGACGATGAATTCCTCGCCCGCGATGAGCATGATTCGCTTGGCCGCGATGACCTTCACATCGTCCTTGTGCGCCTCGATCTGCAGGTCGCCTTCCGCCGTCACAAGCTTCATTCCCTTGTGCGCGAAAGCGCTGAAGATGTCGGCTGCGCGCATCAACAGCTTGCGGCCGGCGCTGACCTGCGTGTTGCCCGCACTGACCGTATCGATGTGGCTCTGCGCGCCAAGCAGCAAGGCATCCTGGCTGGTCACCGCAATGCCTGCCGGCGCGTCGATTGCCACCATCGGCGCGCCGCCGCCCCGGCCTTGCTCGTTGACGTTGCTGCCGCCGTCCCAGTTCTTCAGTTGCGTGACGATCTTCTCGATGCGCGCCGTGTCGGTGTCATCGGCGTGATGGGTGCTGGACAGTTCGCCCAAGGTCTTGACGATGCCCTGTAGTCGCTCCGCCAGGCCGAGCAACGCCTGCCGCTCCAGCATGTTGCCGCCAGCGCGGGATTGCGGTTGCGCGGTGACATAAACGCCTTTGCCACCGCGAACCGCCACCTGCGCATCGCTGCGCGCTTCCAGCCCTTCGCCACGCGGCTCGCCCTTCCCATCGCTGCGGGGCTGCGTCAGCCAACCGCCGTTGAGCTGCGTGGCGGCGTACGACGAGCTCCACTGGATGCTGATCTGCCCCGGCGTGTCGTCGTATCGCAGTTGGTTGTAGCCCGAGCCTCGAATCTCGCGCGTCTTGATGCCTGAGACATAGCGGTTGCCCGGCAACTCGCCCACGTTGCTCCATTCCGCAGGCATGTTGCGGCCGTTGTGGACGATGCCGACGACGACGGGCTTGTCGGGGTCCCCGCCCTCGAAGTCGATGTACACCTCCATGCCGATGCGCGGAATGAAGTTGGCGCCGAATCGATTCCCCGCCAGCGCCATGACGAAGCGCACCCACGCGCTGTCGCTGCCATTGCCGTTGGTGCCAGCGCCTTGGGCGTGTTCGTGGTCTTGCGGTTTGTAGCCCTGGAACTGGATCTTCACGCGGCCAAGTTCGTCGGTGAAGACCTCTTCGCCTTCAGGCCCGACGACGATGGCGGTCAGCGGGTGAATCTGCGGCAGATCGAGCGCCGGGTTCCACTTCGGCGCGATCGGCGTGTCGCGTCGCACGAGCCTGAAGGCGTTCTTGTAGCGCTTGTCGTCGTCGAGGGTGTGTTCGCCGTGGCCCGTCAGCAGGTGGACTTGGGCGTCGAGTTCCTTTGGCAGGTTGTTCTCGGCGCGGTGCGTCACTTCCAGCACGACGAATTCGCGCTCATGGTCTGGCAGCGTGTCGATGCGGGGGTGGCCGATGAGCTGGATGCATTCGCCCACGGCGAGATCGCGCACGCCGCTTTCTCCGCGCAGGCACTGTGCTTCGAATTCGTGGTGGCCCATGCGCCGGCGGGTGCGGCGACCCATGTCCGCCCAGTCGTCGCCTGCATGCGGGGTGTCGACCTGGACGTCGAGCAGGAGGGCTGCGAGTGCGGCGCCTTCGTCGCCTTGGTCGACGCCATTGCGGTCGCTCGACAGGTCGATGCGTGCTGCCTTGTAGTCCCTTGTCAGGCGCTCGACGGCACCAGCGACCAGCGTCTGCTCATGCACGATGCGGGTGATGGCGTCGCGGCGTTCGGTGGCGCGGTCGCCGTGGTAGCGCAACGGCCCGCCCGCGTACGATTCGAGGCGGGAGGTGTGGTCGAAGAGCACCATCTCGTGCTGCGGGATCTGGCCGTCATCGGCGCCGGCGCGGAAGAACCAGGAGATGCCGGAGCGCTTGAGCAGGCGCCGCAGGAAGGCCGCATCGGACTCGTTGAACTGATGGACGAACGCGCGAGGCGGGTAGTCTTCTGGCCGGGAGACGCGGGTGACATGGTTGAAGCATGCGGCCAAGGCGGAGCTGCGCTGGCGCCATTCGCCGAGCAGGACTTCGACGATGTCGAGATCGCTCTTGTCCCGAAAAATGCGGCTGTTGATTCGTCGTTCCAGCACGCTGAGCGCGTCGCGTGCTTCGAGTTCGTAGACGGTCAAACTGCCATCCGACTGGCCTGCCTTGGCGCCGGTGACGATGGCGCAGATGCGCCGGAGAGCACCCTGATCGGTGACGATCTGGACTTCGACCGATTGGCCGATGAAGGATTTCAGAGGCAGGTTGGCATTGACACTGAGGCAGGTCAGCCGCGCCGCGATGCCGTCGTTGAGGGCTTCCTGCACATCGATGCGCTGCAGCAGCAGGTCGGCACCAATGATGTTGTTGCGGCCCACCTTCAGCCGCAAGGCGCGCCGTGATTGGGACAACGCTTCGGCCGCGATGAGCTCGCGCAACTCCGCCTGAATCGAGCGATTCATGGGCTACTCCCTGTGCTTCTTTGTTGTGAAAAACAGGGCGAGTCTAAGCGATGCCAGTCAGTTCGCGCGCGCGGCTACCTGGCATGAATAGTGACTTTTGCTGCAGTCGCGCGCCGACGTCCGGGCCGCGGCCGAATACGACTTCGCGATCAAACGCATAACTGCGTTGGATCGCCTTGCCGTGCTACAGCACTGTCTGCGGCGCGCCGCCTTGTTCTACGCTTGACGCGGCCGTTGCCATCGCGCCAAGCTGGACGGGCACGAGGTGCGCGTGGCGCGCGACGGCCAGCAGGCGCTGGCCGAACTGGCCGCGTTCAAGCCGCACGTCGTCATCCTCGACATCGGGCTGCCGGTGCTCGAATGTTATGAGGTGGCGCGGCGCATCCGGCTGCTGGCCGAGGGCCGAGGCATCCTGCTCATCGCGCTGACCGGCTACGGCCAGCTCAGCGACCGGCAAGCCGCGGTCGATGCGGGATTCGACAAGCACTTCGTCAAGCCGGCGGATACGACGTTGATGCTGGCTTGCATCGACGCATGGCGGGCGCGGGCGGGTGCTTCGGGTTGAGGAGGTGTGCAGCCGTCCGGCGATCCCATGTTGACGCGCTGTTGGTTCCTGGGATTCCTGAGAGCGCCTACCGCTCTCGCACAATCGGTCAATTGAGCCCATCGTCCGGTTCAAGCGCAGCAGCGCCGTCCACAAGCGCGAAAGGAAGCAAGTTGCAAGTCAAACGGATAGTCGCCAATTTCGAGGCGCATGACCCCTCCCGGGCCCGGGCGTTCTATCAGGACGTCCTTGGCCTCGAGCTTTTGATGGACCACGGCTGGATTCAGACCTATGGCTCTCCGACCGAGATGGCCGTTCAGGTGAGCTTCGCCGCGGAAGGTGGCTCCGGCACTCCGGTGCCGGACCTGTCGATTGAAGTGGATGATGTGAACGCTGCGCTCGAACGCATGAGGGCTGCCGGCTTCTCCATCGAATACGGACCTGCTGACGAACCCTGGGGAGTCCGCCGGTTCTTCGTTCGCGACCCATTCGGGAAGCTGGTCAATATCCTTGCGCACACCTGATTGAGCGCCGTCCGGAGGCATCCCTCCCCGACGAGATTCGGCCTAGGCGCAGACACTGAACGTGATGCAGTTCCCAGGGCACTCGACACGAAATCCATTGACTATGACTAACAGCGTGGAGAAACTGTTTGCAAACGACGGTTCGGCTTGAGTTTCGAGAATGCCCACGAAATTCCATCTTCGGTATCGATTGACCGACACCTCAACAGCATGTCCCCCGACCCCGATGCGAAGCCCGGCTCCGACGTTCCCGCCAGCGAGCAAGCCGGTATCGCACGGCGAAATATCAGGATTTTCATATCCTCCCCCAGCGACGTTCGCCCGGAGCGGCTGAACACGAAACGCCTGATCGAAAAGCTGGATCGCGAGTTCGGGCATCACTTCCGGGTGGAACCGGTGCTGTGGGAATGGGAGCCGCTCGTAGCCACAGGACATTTCCAGGACTCGATTACGCCGCCTCGCGAGACGAACATCGTGGTCGTGATTCTGTGGTCCCGGCTCGGCGTGCCGTTGCCGACCGACAAGTTCCTGGGGGCCATCACCGGCCGCCCCGTCACCGGGACCGAATGGGAGTTCGAGGATGCCTTCGCGGCAGCACGGCAGGGCGGCGAACCCGAACTGCTGTTCTACCTGAAAACCGCCGAGGTCAAGGGTTCGCTGGAGGACGAAACCGCATTGCTCCAACAGCTCGACCAGAAGAAGCGGGTCCTGGATTTCATCCAGCGATGGTTCGTGGACGCGGCTTCCAAATCCTTCAAGCTTGCCTACAGCAGTTTCGTCGACACGGCCGACTTCGAGGAAACCCTGGAGACGCATTTGCGGGAGCTCCTGGAAAGGCGGCTGAACCTGGCCGAAGGTGCGTCGGTGGAGGGCGGCATTCGATGGCATCAGGGCAGTCCCTACCGGGGCCTGGAGTCCTTCGAGCTGGAGCATGCCCAGGTGTTCTTCGGCCGGACTCGGGCGCGCAACGAAATACGAGAACGCCTGGCACGCCAGGCGGATGCCGGTTGCGCCTTCGTCCTGGTTTTTGGCGCCAGTGGCAGCGGCAAGTCGTCCCTGGTCAAGGCGGGATTGCTGCCGGACCTCAAACTGCCCGGCATGATTGGCCAGGTCGCCGTGTGCCGCCACGCAGTGTTGCGTCCGGCCGATGCCCGGGGCGACTTGCTAAGCCATCTCGCCACTGCGATCCTCAGCGCTACTGCCCTGCCCGAACTGGCGGACCTGCAGTACGACCCGGCCACGCTGGCGAAGCTGCTGCGGGAAGCCCCCAACCAGGCGAGGCAGCCTATCCTGCAGGGCCTGACGGCCGTCGGGAAAACAGAGCGACTCACCGAGCGCGCCGAGGCGCGACTGCTGCTCGTGATCGACCAGCTGGAGGAACTGTTCACGCTGGACGGGCTGCCCCCTCTGGACAAGATTGCCTTTGTTGCGGCGCTTGAGGGGCTGGCGAAATCGGGCCTGGTCTGGGTCGTGGCGACCATGCGCAGCGACTTCTTCGACCGGTTGGACAGTGTGCCGGCCCTGGCCCAACTCGCCGCCGGCGAGGCGCGTTATCTCTTGACGCTCCCAACGCCCGCGGAAATCGGCCAGATCGTCCGCCAGCCGGCTCGTGAAGCCGGGTTGCGCTTCGAGTTCGATCGGGCACGCGGCCTGGGCCTCGACGACGAACTCTGCCAGGCAGCGGCCCGGGCGCCGTCGGCCCTTCCCCTGCTCGAATTCACCCTGGACCAGCTTTGGCAACGCCGCACCGCGAGGGATGAGCTGACCTTCGCCGCTTACGATGAAATGGGCGGCCTGGAGGGTGCCCTGGGCCGCCGCGCTGAAGAAGAATTTGCCCAGCTTCCGGTCGAGGTCCAGTCCGCTCTGCCGCAGGTCCTGCGGGCACTGGCGACAACGGGCCAGGGCTCCCGGGGCGCAGTGACGGCGCGGGTTGTTCCGCTGAAGGATTTCGTCCCCGGCAGCCCGCCGCGGCAGTTGGTGGACGCCTTTCTGGCGCCCAAGGCGCGGCTGCTGTTGGTCTGGGGCGACGAGGAGGAAGGACAGCAGCTGCGGGTGACGCATGAGGCACTGCTGACGCATTGGAATCGCGCGAAGGAACAACTCCTGCACGATCGTGCCGATCTGCAGACGCGGGATCGCCTGAAGGAGGCCGCGTCACTATGGCAGAACGCGCAGGGAGCCGACCGCACCAGCCGTTTGCTGCCCACCGGCTTGCCGCTGGCCGAAGCCGAGGATCTGCTGCAACGGCGCCGGGATGAACTGGACGGGACGGTCGTCGGCTACATCGAGGCGTCCACTACTGCGGCACGGGCCCAGGCGCGCCGTCAGCGGCGACAGCTGCTCGCCGTCGTGGTGATTTTTGCCATGCTCGCCGTTGCCGCAAGTGCTACGGCTTCCTGGGCGATCCAGGCACGAAAGGATGCGCTTGCAAAAACGGAAAGACTCCAGGCCGTTCTGCTGCTGGTGGGGAAAGGTTCCCTCATTCGCGCCCGGAAGGAAGATCAAGGCCAGGAATTCCGCGAGCTGCGATTGGAGAATCTGCGACATATCATGCCGAGCCTGCCAGAGCAGAAGGCGGAGGTATATCTTCCATACCTGCAAGTTGTGATGCACGAATTCGGAATCAATACGCCACTGCGCCAGGCCGCATTTCTCGCGATCATTGCTCACGAATCGGCGGAGCTGCGAGTCCTGGAGGAGATTTGGGGGCCGAATGCCTTCCAGCTGAAATACGAGATGAATAAATCCTTGGGTAACACACAGCCGGGTGACGGTCAGCGATTCAAAGGCAGGGGCGTAGTGTTGATTACGGGGCGCTACAACTATGCGCGCTTCGGAAAACTTCTGGACATGGACTTTATTTCGAATCCGGAATTAATGAGCACGCCCGAGGTGGCTATTCTGATTGGCGCAGATTTCTGGGAAGAGAAAGGGTTGAATAAATTTGCAGATGTTGGTGATATTTCAACAATTCAGAGGCGAGTCAGTGGAGGACTCCTTCGACTTGATGGTTTATCGAAATATTATCAAAGGGCAAAAGAAACCTTCGGGATAAATGACGGTATTCGAGATCCCGTGGCGAATGCAAATGGGGGTCAAACGAGCGTGCCAACCGCCGCTGGTGCGGCTCCCGGCCCGTCAGCCCTGATCGGTGCTCGGTCTGAAATTGCGGCACCGGCGGTTGCTCCGACGCTCCCTGGGCCGGCCGCCCCTCCAAGGTAACGCGACCGTTCTTCTGTAATTTCGAGGCCGCTGTCGGTCGACTGGGTCAGTTGGGCTATTCGTCGCACGGATCTTGTCCGTGGCGCAGTTGCGGGCGGCTCAAGCCACACGTCGTCATCCTCGACATCGGGCTGCCAGTGCTTGAGGGTTACGAGGTGGCGCGGCGCATCCGGCTGCGGCCGGAGGGCAAGAACACCCTGCTCATCGCGCTGACCGGCTACGGCCAACTCAGCGACCGGCAGGCCGCGGTCGATGCGGGTTTCAACAAGCACTTCGTCAAGCCGGCGGATACGACGTTGATGCTGGCTCGCATCGACGCATGGCGGGCGCGGGCGGGTGCTTTGGGTTGCGGTGTCGGTTCTTGGGTCCGATCCGCGCTTTCGCCGCCGAAAACGCACGGCTTGACGCCACGAGATGGCCGGCCTGAAGATCGGACGCCGCGAGCGTGGGCGTTCGCATCAGCGTAGGAGCAACTTCGAATGAGTGTTCAACCTGGCGCAGGCAGCCCCATCGGTCCAGCGGAGTTGAAGCACCGCACCATCCATCGCCGCGCCGTGGAGGCCGTCATCTGGGGCATTCCTGCGGTGAACTACGACTTGATGTTCCAGTCGATGGTCCGCGATGCCAAGGGCGCGGTGAACCAGATCCTGTACTGGTCGCGCCTGGCGGACTGGAAGAACCAGTTCCTGACGCCCAACCCCGACACGATCTACTTCATGCCCTTTTTCAGTACCCACGGCACGGGTCCGATGGTGCTCGAAATCCCGCCCGCGGGTGATGACGGTTCGATCACCGGCACGATCATGGACAGCTGGCAGGTAGCCCTTGAAGACGTCGGCCCGGCCGGTCTGGATGCCGGCAAGGGCGGCAAGTACCTGATCCTGCCGCCGGGATACAAGGAGCCGGTTCCTGAGGGCTTCCCGCCGCTGGCGTCGGCCACCTTCCAGGGCTACGCCCTCCTGCGCTCGATACTGAAGAGCCGCACGGACGAAGATATTGCCAAGGCGGTCGCCTACGGCAAGCGCATCAAGCTTTATCCGCTTTCTGCTGCATCACGCCCTCCCGAGACCGCGCTCATCGACGCCATCGACGTCGTGGTCTCCGGGGTCATTCCTTACGACACGCGGTTCTTCGAGTCTCTCGATCGCATGGTCCAGGCTGAGCCGTGGATCGAACGCGATCGCGCCATGATCGATCCGCTGAGGTCGCTCGGCATCGAACAGGGCAAGCCGTTCAAGCCCGATGCGGCCACGACCGGACTGCTCGAATCCGCCGCACAGGAGGCGCTGGCGCTGTTCGACCTGCGCTACGAGACCACCTACGAGCCGCACAACGAGGGCAAGCGATGGTTCCTGCCCGCCGACAAGACGCTGATGGATTCCGTGCAGACCGGATTCACCAAAGCCGATGTCTATCCGACGGACGGCCGGGGAACGCTCTTTTACTTTGCGTACAGCATGGTCAAGCACCTCGGTGCGGGACAGTTCTACCTGTTCGTCAGCCGCGACAGCGATGGCAATCCGCTCGATGGCGGCGGCACCTATCGTCTGCGTGTGCCGCCCAATCCTCCCGTCCGCCAATACTGGTCTGCAGTCCTCTATGACTTCGCAACGCACGCGCTCATTCGCGACATGCCCTGCGCCAGCCGTTCCTCGCAGTCACCTGGTTTGCAGACACATCCCGATGGCTCGGTCGATGTGTACTTCTCGCCGAAGGCGCCCGACGGCAAGGCATCGAACTGGATTCCGGCCGATGCCAACGGCCGTTTCGAGGCGCTGTTCCGCTTCTACGGTCCCGGGAAGCCGCTGTTCGACAAGACCTGGGTGCTGCCGGACATCGAAAGGATCGGTTGAATAGGTCGGACGGACGCAAGTTCAAAGGAGCGAAAAAATCATGGAACAGACGACCACCGCCACGAAGACCGGAAGGCCTGCGGACTGGGCGACCGAAGAGGCCGCGTACACGCTTGGCGTTCAGGCTTACCTGTGGGGCGTGCCCTTCGTGGAGTACGGGAAGACCTCGGTCGGCGGTGTGAAGGCCCGAGCTGTCGCACTGAACAGCTTTCACAAATATCCGGCGCTGAAGACCGCCAAAGACCGCTTCATCGTGACGCCGAACAACGTCACGATCGACGGTTACGGGGTTTGCGATCTGCGCGACGAGCCCGCGGTCATCTTCGTACCCAGGCTGGCAGATGATCGCTGGTACATCGTGCAGCTCGGCGACCACTACGACGAGATCTTCCACAACATCGGCGGCATCAAGGGGCAGCAGCCTGGCGTGTATCTGGTGACGGGGCCGGACTTCAGTGGCGCAATCCCGGGAGAGATGACGCAATTGCGCTCACGCACCCGCTGGGCCGCCGCCGGGCTGCGCGTCTTCGTGAACGGCGACGCAGACTTGCCAGCGGCCGTCGAGGCCCAGAAGGGCTTCCAGCTGATGCCCTTATCGGCGTACCTGAAGCAAGGCCTCGCCTTTCGGCCGCAGGAGAGTTCCATCTACGCATTGCCCCAGCTTCCCTCCGCTGATGCACCGGAGGGTCTTCGCTTCTTCGAGCAGCTCGGACACTGGATGAAGTCCTGGCTGCCCGCGACAACGGGCAACAGCGATACCCTGGTCAACAGCTTTCAGAAAATCGGACTGAGCACCCCGCGTGGCTTTGAATGGGCCGAGCTCGGCGAGCCGGTGAAGCGGGGCCTTGCGCGAGCGGTCAGTTCGGGCGAGCAGATCGTGGATGCGGCGTGGGCCTCGACCGGGGAGACGACGAATGGCTGGAAGTACACGTTCTCAGGCGGCCGCGCCGGGCACGACCTCGCGCTTCGGGCGGCGCTCGCCAGGTACGAACTTGGCGCGCAGTTGTCGGACCAGGTCATCTACCCGAATTGCGCCGTCGATGCGCATGGCGCCCCTCTGGATGGCGCGAACAGTTATGTCCTGCACTTCGCAAAGGGCCAGCAGCCCCCTGTGTCGGTCTTCTGGAACCTGGCGATGTACGGCGCCGACATGCTGTTCGTCGAGAACGAATTCGGGCGCTGCAGCATCGGCAGCACGACCGATGGGCTGAAGCAAGCGGCCGACAGTTCCTTGCGCATCGTCATTCAGAGCGCGAAGCCCGACGACACGTCCAACTGGCTCCCGGCCCCTGCAGGCCCGTTCAATGTCACCATGCGCCTCTACGGGCCCATGACGTCGGTGCTGGATGGGTCCTATCGTCTTCCGCCGATCATGAAGCAAGCTTGATTTGATTGCGTCGGGACATGGCGCGAGTGACTGCTCGGAGGCGCAAATGTCGCCGATGGGTAGGGCAGTTCAGGGCTCGAAGCGGCTGTTCGTTGGCTACGGGGTTGCCACGATGTCCTCCAGCTTCCACGTCTTGTCGAAATAGGCTTGAGATGGCCCATAGAAGCGGAAGATCGGAAACCATCCCTTGCCGGCAACAGTCTTGATCCAGTTCTTCGCCTTCGTGGGCGCGCTCGGCCCGAAGTAGATGTCGATGGAGCCGTCAGGATTGACTTCGGGCCTGGTATAGCTGCTGACCGAAGGGAGTGGCTCTCCGTTCTGCAATTCCGACCTGCTCAGTGAGTCGTACACAACGACCGACCAGAAATTGCCGGCTGGAATCCGGGGTAGGACATGAAGCTGATAACTCTTGGCGCCATCGAGGAAGCGCCCGTCCGCATCCCGGTATGTCCAGAGGTACTGCGAACCTTGGCCGACATTCTTTTCCATCATGGCGGGCGAGTTGCCAGCGGCCATGTAGTAAACGTTGTTCCTCGCGTCGATCTGCGGCGCTCCATCACGCGAGAACGTGTAGGTCATGCCGTCCGGGATGCCTTGCCACTTGCGGTCGGGGTAGTACGGTGAGCCGGTTGCATACGTATTGGCCCGGGCCATGGCGCCACCCAGCCGCGCAGCTTCGGACAGGAGCGCCTTCATCCTGTCGTCCGGCTTGAAAGGCTTCCCCTTCTCGATGCCGATGGACTGCATCATGGAGCGTTCCAGCGGGCCGAAGCTCTCGAGTGGTTCCTCGTTCACGATCACGGAGAGCAACTCAAAGAAGCGGAAGTTATCGGGAAACAAGGTGTCGATGTCCTTGCCGGAGCCATTCAGGAATTCCATCTCGGGAGGGGTCTTCGCAGCCGCGAGCGGATACACCTTGATCTGCTTCATGAGGCTGACGGCTTGATCCGTCTTGCCTTCTGCCTGGAAGCCGCGTACCGCGAACGTCACCGAGTAGGTGGGCGAACGGACGACGAAATAGCCCTTTGGCACAGCTCCCTTGAAACCCGGCGGCAGGACAAGAAACTTGCCGCCTTTCCCCTCGTCCGGCCCCAGCGGTCCAATGTCCGCGAGATACCGCTGTAGCCCATCCTGCAGGAAGCCGAGCATGTGCGCAGGCGCCTCTACCACCGTGGGCCCATCCGCCCCGAGTGCGAGGTGGGAGATGCCGTAGACGGTCTCGGTGTTGGCGGTCAGGAGGACTGTCTGTGGCCCCATGAGCTTTTCCCAAACGACCACCTGCGCCGGCTTTGTCGCGCCGAAGGCACGAAGCCCTTCTCGCAAGGCCACTTCGCTGACCGGCATCAATTGGGTGAGGTAAACCTCGGTGGCCCGATTGAGGGTCTGCAGGTCAAGGAGGCGCTGGGCGGTATCGCCCTCGGGGTAGCCGTTCTTGAACTCGAAATTCCCGGATCGGCTCTTCAAAGTCTCCGTGCCGAGCCAGCCATGAGGCTCGACTTGCTGGCCGCCGACCGATGTCGAATCAGCCACGCCGCCAGCAAGTGAGGCGGCAGCGAGCAGGACAGAAGACTTCCGAGTGGGCATGACAGTACCTCCGCTCAAGATTCCACTGTAGACAGATCACTTGGGCGTGGGCATTGCCCATTGGTGCAGGCAAGCGGATCAACGGCCAACGGATGAAGCGATGTGAACGCTCCAAGGGCGAAGGACCCACCGCAGTGCAGTTCGAGATGACGCAAGTGACGCGCGACGCATTGCAAAGGTGGATCAAGCCAGCAGGATCGAAGCCCGAGTCGTGTCCACGACTCGCCGCATCGAGGGACTCGGAACTACGCTCGAATGCCGGAGGGCGGGGTCGAGGAGCGCGGCTTTGATTGGAAAGCGAGGCTCGGCGCTCGTGGTGCCGATGGCCCGGCGCCAGGCACTGCTTTCACTGTCGCCGGATACTGTTCGGACCACCCACTGACGAGCGAAGCATGCAACTCCCGAAGTTCGGACTCATCCCCTGGTTGCTCCTCGGTGCCACGCCAGTGGTTGCGCAGATCAACGCCGGAACTCTGCCCCCCGACCCATCGCCTCCGTTCAAGCTCACGAAGGTCGCGCAGTTCGACCTGCCATGGCGCATCGCCTTCCTGCCGGACGGACGCATGCTGATCACCGAGAAGATCGGCAAGCTCTTCCTGGCGAGCCAATCCGGACAGAAGCTCGAAGTCACTGGCGTGCCGCCGGTGCTGTACGAAAGGCAGAACGGCCTGCTCGGCGTCTACCTGGCCCCGTCCTATTCGAGCGATGGGGCGATCTACCTGACCTATTCGGAACCCGGACAGGACTGGGGCACCTCAAGCCTGGCGCTCGCCCGGGCGACGCTCAAGATCGGCGCCGGCACTGCCTCGCTGGAGGACCTGAAGGTGGTCTGGCGCGACCCGATCAAGGGCAAGGGGGGCCAGGTCGGCGCTGCCGTGGCCTTTTCGCCTGACCAGAAATTTCTCTTCCTCACGGCTGGCGATCGGCAGCGATTCACCCCCGCCCAAGACCCGAACCAACCGGCCGGCAAGATCCTGCGACTGACCCTGGACGGCAAGCCCGCACGAGGCAACCCCATGGAGGGCAAGACCGGCGCACCATCGGTCCCGGTGATCGATCCGCCACGAGACACGGAGGCCGCCAAGACTGCGCCCGTCGTGCGCACCCATGTTTTCGACGGCCCCAATCTGACGCCGTCCGAGACATGGACCTCGGGGCATCGCACGCCCTACGGCCTCGCGTTCGCGCCGGATGGCCGCCTTTGGGAACTCGAGCATGGGCCGCGCGGCGGCGACGAACTCAACCTGATCGAGCCGGGCAAGAACTACGGTTGGCCGCTCGTCTCCTATGCAGTGAACTACGACGGCGTGCCCATTGCGAACCCCGACACGCGCCCCGACCTCGCCAAGCCCGCGATCTACTGGACGCCCGTCCTCGCGCCCGGCAACCTGATGTTCTACAGCGGCGCGATGTTTCCGCAGTGGAAGGGCTCAGCGTTCGCGCCCGGCCTCGTCAGCCGTGCCCTGCACCGGATCGAGGTGCACGGCGCGATCGCGACGCCGGCCGAGCACTGGACGGTCGGATTCCGCGTCCGCGACGTCGAGCAGGCGCCGGATGGCGCGCTGTGGTTGATCGAGGATGACCACGACGGCGGCTTGTATCGGCTCACGCCGAAATGACCCGTATGTAGCTACAGCCCGGCGTGCAGCGCCGTGATTGCGGCGATGGCTTCATGCCTTGCCTCGTGAAACGCCTGTCGCCTGGACCGCGAGCCCGACTCCGCAAGGTTGACGGGCTCCCGGTCGTCGATCCGATACGACCAGCTCCACCGATCTCCGCTTTGCCACGCGTCAGTTATGACCTGATGCCCATGGTGTTCAAAGCTCGTGTTTTTCATCTGCTGTCTCGATCGAAGCAACCTGATGAGATGTTTGCCAAAAGCGCCACCAAGGCCTCGCCTCGCGTTGCTCATCGCTGCTCAGAGGCGATTTGACCGTCGTGACGCCACCAAAACGTCTGTTCATTTCGTCCTCGTACAGCCAGACCATCCGCTCGGCATCGGGCGTTCGCTCGCAACGCCGGGCCTGCCAGTGCCGGGTTGACGCAATGAGGTCCTTGTCTGTCAGTGTCTCGAGGTCCGCTGGGGAATCATCTATTCGCTTCATTGATCGACCTTGCGCCTTGCCTGTCGTTGTTGATGTCAGCGCAACGCGCGAATTGCAGGTGCAATCCGTCTGATCTCCGCCACACTGGCACTCTCGAGCGTGGGCAGCGCGCTTGCGCAACATCGTGACCACGGCCCAGACCGCGATGGACGCGTGCTGCTGAAGCTCGCGCTGGTCGCGTGGGTGCCGGGCATGGGGGGCAGCGTGCTCCAGTAGCGCGGTGGCGTTGCCGGGGCTGGAACAAGCCCTACGATTCCAGGCGGCGCAGGCTTCGCGCCAGAACAATCAAATCAATATCCAGGAGACCGGAACCACCATGTCCAAGCCGACAGACTTCACAGCCATCCTCGCCAAATGGGAGGCAGAGCAACCCGATACCGTGGCCATCACCTTCGGCGCGTCGAGTTGGACTTGGGGCCAACTGGCCACGCGCGTGCGGCGCAACGCGGCGGCCCAGCGCGCCGCCGGGCTCGTGCCCGGGGACCGCGTCGCCGTGCTGGATCTCAACCATCCCTCGTGCCTCGAACTCACGCTGGCCTGCGCCCAGATCGGCACGGCCAATGCCGTCGTCAACTTCCGGCTGGCTCCGCCCGAGATCGCCTTCGTGATCAACGATGCGCGGGCACGCATCCTCTTCGTCGGGCCGGAGTTTGCCGCCGCCGTCGAGCAGTTGCGCGACAAGCTGCCGAGCGTCGAGCGCGTGATCCGCATCGGCGGCCCCGGCGACGAGTACGAGGCGTGGCTGGCGGCGCAGGCGCCCGATGCCGCGGTCCACCCGTCGGCGCCCGGCGACTGCTTCGTCCAGCTCTATACGTCGGGCACCACCGGCTTTCCCAAGGGTGCGATGCTCACCCACCGCGGGATGGTCGCGCACGCGCACAACGTCTGCGTCGACCAGTCGATCAACCCCGATTCGGCCGTGCAGGTCGCGATGCCGCTGTTCCATGTGGGCGGCACCAGCTATTCGCTCGCGGCACTGAGCCAGGGCGCGCACATCTTCATGGTGCGCATGCCGGACCCGGCGGCGGTGCTGGAGATGCTGGAGCGCGAGAAGATCACGCACACCTTCCTCGTGCCTGCGCTGCTGGCCATGATGGTCAAGGTGCCGGGCGCTGCCGGGCGTGACTACTCCGCCCTCAAGACCTTGTCCTATGGCGCTTCTCCCATGCCGCTGCCGGTGATGCGCGCGACCCTCGAGATCTTCCCCGGCGTGATGCAGCAGGTCTACGGCATGACCGAGCAATGCGGCGTCGTGAGCGTGCTCGGCGCGCCGGACCATGCGGACCCGGCGGTGGCGCATCGGCTGGTATCGGCGGGCAAGCCGATCCACGGCGTCGAGATCAAGGTCTGCGATCCGGTCACCGGCGAGCCGGTGCCTGCGGGTGAGCCGGGCGAGATCTGGGTGCGCAGCGAACAGGTCATGGGCGGCTACTGGGGCAAGCCCGAGGCCACCACCGCGGCGATCACGCCGGATGGCTGGCTGCGCTCGGGCGACGGCGGCCACTTCGATGCGGACGGCTACATCTACGTCACCGACCGCATCAAGGACATGATCATCAGCGGCGGCGAGAACATCTATCCCGCGGAGATCGAGCGGGTCATGGTGGAGCACCCCTTGATCGAAGACGTGGCCGTGATCGGCGTGCCGGACGAGAAGTGGGGCGAGGTGCCCAAGGCCGTCATCGTCGCGCGGGCCGGCGCCACCATCGACACGCAGCAGATGATGGCCTGGTGCCGCGAGCGCCTGGCGTCCTTCAAGTGCCCCAAGTCCTTCGACGTCGTCGACGCACTGCCGCGCAACCCCACAGGCAAGGTGCTGAAGAAGGACCTGCGCAAGCCCTATTGGGAAGGGCGCGCGCGCCAGGTCGCGTAGCCCACGCATCGCCCTTTCGCGGTGCAGTGGCTCCCCCTAAGGGCAAATCAGGATGCAGCCCGCGCCTGTGAGGACTGAGACTCGCTGCGGTAGGCAAGGCGAGGCAATGCCGCGCAGCGTGCGCCATGCACTGCACGCGATGACGGCCCGAACAGGATGCAGAGATTGAAGAAGTTCCACGTCTCGCAACAGGGCATCGTCTTCGTCCTGTTCGTGATCATGTTCGCCGGCTTCGCGCTGTTCCTGCGGGGCTTTGCGCAGCTGGACAACCTGCTCACGCTGCTGCAGAACGTGGCCATCCTCGGCATCCTCGGGCTCGGCATGTCGGTGGTGGTGATCGGGCGCGGCATCGACATCTCGATGATCGCGGCGCTGGCGGTGCCCTCGGGCCTGCTGCTGCAACTGGTGCAGAACGGCATGCCGATGGCGGCGGCCTGCGCGGTGGCCATCGGGCTGTCGCTGCTGTTCGGGCTGGTCAACGGCTGGCTCATCGCGTATGCGGAAGTGCCCTCGCTGTTTACCACGCTGGCCTCCGGGCTCTTCCTGGCGGGCTGCGGCCAGGCCTTCTTCTTCCAGCTCGAAGTGGTGCAGTGGCCGGCCGAACTCGACGGGATCGCCTGGATGGGCCGCGGCACCTTCGCCGGCGTGCCGATGCCGGTGGTGATGTTCGGCATTGCCGCCGCGGCGCTGGCGCTGTTCCTGAAACGGCTGCGCGCGGGCGCCTTCATCTACGCCATCGGCGACAACCCCTTCGGTGCGCGCGCGGCCGGACTGCCCACGCGGCCGATCATGGTGCTGCAGTACGTGATGGCGGCGCTGATCGGCGTGTTCGCCGGCATCGTGATGGCCGCGTCGGTCAACAGCATGCCCACGCGCATCTTCAACTCGACCATGATCTACGACGTGGTGCTGGTGGTGGTGCTGGGCGGCATCGGCCTCAGTGGCGGGCGCGGCGGCGTGCTCAACGTGATCATCGGCACGCTGCTCATCGGCACCATGCTCAATGGCATGACCATCCTGGACGTGTCGTATTCGGTGCAGAACATCGTCAAGGGCGTGGTGCTGCTCGTCGCGATCCTCGTGGACTCGGTCTTCAATCCGCGCAACGAGGAGACCGCCCAGCAGGGCGACATCTAGATTTCAAGTGCCACACGCCAGGCCTCCATTGGCGCCAAGTAGACGAACGAAGGAGACTCTCATGTATCTCGGCAAGAGCTTGGCTATCGCAGCCTTTCTGACACTGGGCCTGGCGGGCGCGCAGCAGGCGTTGGCGCAGGGCAAGGGCCTGGACGAGCCGTTCCGCGAGGGCTACAAGAAGGCGCTCGACGGCAAGACGGTCGGCTTCATTCCGGTGGCCATGGGCTTCGACCTCTCGCAGGGCTGGTTCAACGGGCTGAAGAAGGAACTGGAGCCTTCGGGCATGAAGGTGGTCGTGCGCGACCCGAACTGGAACACCAACGCCGGCGCGCAGGCCTTCACCGCGCTCATCGCGGAGAAGCCGGCCGTCATCGTCATCCACAACCCCGACGTCGCCACCTACGCCAAGCTGATCTCCAAGGCCGAGTCCGAGGGCATCTACGTGGTGCAGATCAACATGCGCTCGGCGCAGGCGTCGACCGCCTTCGTCGGGGCCGACTGGGTCGACATCGGCGAGCGCACCACCACGGCGGTGGTCAATGCCTGCAAGGGCAAGTCGAACAAGATCGCGATCGTGCAGGGCGCGCCGACCGCCGCTGCGAGCGCGTACACGCTCAAGGGCGTGGAGAACGTGCTGGCGAAGAACGCCGACGTCAAGGTGGTGTCCAACCAGGCCGCCGACTGGGACGCGGCCAAGGCCAAGGCGCTCACGCAAACGGTGCTCAAGCAGAACCCGGACCTCTGCGGCATCGTCGGCTTCTGGGACGGCATGGACATCGGCACGGCCGCGGCCATCAAGGAGGCGGGCCTGACCGGCAAGGTGTTCCTGGCCACCTCGGGCGGCGGCGAGCAGAAGGGCGCCTGCGACCAGGTGAAGGCCGGCGCCATCGACTACGACCTGAGCTATGACGTGCCCACGCAGGCCAGCAACATGGCCGCGATGATCAAGTGGCTGGTGCAAGGCGGCATGAAGCCGGGCGTGGCCAAGCAGAACATCTACACCACGCTGATCCCGATCACCAAGGACAACGCCAGCGCCGACGGCACCTGCTGGAAGCTGACCGCCAGCAAGTGAACCCCGGGTGACCGAAACCCTCACGCGGCTGCGCTACCGCTACTGGCCCGACCACTGGGTCGGCGAGATCCTGTCCAAGCGGTGGACGGAGACCGCCATCCCGGTGCTGTTGCTGGGCGTCGTCGTCTTCGTCTCGGGGCGGCTGATCGGCAACTTCTACACGGCCGGCGCGCTGGCCGACACCTTGCGGCAGGCCGGCGAGATCGGCCTCATCGTGCTGGGCATGGGGCTGGTGATGATCGTCGGCGGCATCGACCTCTCGGTGGGGTCGATGTTCGCGCTGACGAATTTCTTCGCGCTGCTGTTCATCCACGTGCTGAAGTGGCCGGTGTTGCTGGCGGTGCCGGCGACGCTGCTGTGCGGCGCGGCGCTCGGCGCGGTCAACGGCTACCTGATCGGCTACCTGCGGCTGCGCGCCTTTCTCACGACGCTGATCACGCTGATCATCTTCCGCTCGGTGTACGAGATCCTCAGCGGGCAGTATTCGACCGCGATCGCGGGCAACCTGCCGGATTCCGAGGTGTGGGACTTCATCGGCAGCGGCGCCTTCCTGGGGTTGCCGACCGTCGCCTGGTTCTATGCCTTCGTGGCGGTCGCGGGACACATCATGCTGACGCGGCTGCGCGTGGGCTGGCACATCATGGCGATCGGCGGCTCGCGCCGCTCGGCCTACAACGGCGGCATCGCGGTGCGTCGCACGGTCTTTCTTTGCTACGTGGGCTGCGGCGTGCTCTCCGGCGCGGCGGGCTGCTTCTTCGCCTCGCGACTTGCGACGGCCGGGGCGGACATCGGCATCGGCATGGAAGTGCTGGTGCTCACCGCGGCGGTGATCGGCGGCATCAGCCTGGGGGGAGGGCGCGGCTCGGTCACCAAGGCGATGGTCGGCACGCTGCTGGTGCTGCTCATCACCAACGGGCTCACGTCGATGTCGGCCTCGGGCGGCGTGATCCGCATGGTGCTGGCGGGCATCCTGATCCTGGCGGCGGTGATCGACGTGCGCTGGCTCAAGAACAGGCAACGCATCATCAGCAAGGTCTATGTGAGCCCGACCTATCACCGGCTGGGCGTTTCGCCGGACTGCAGCATGGGCGGTGGCGGCGCCTTCGCGCTCAACAACAAGCTGCGCGACGTGACGCTGATCGGCCTGGGCCGCATCGAGTCCCCGGAGGACGTGATCCTCGACCGCGACGACAACCTCTACGCCGGATCGCGGCACGGCGACATCATCCGCTTCTTCGCGCCGGACTACGAGCGCATGGAAGTCTTCGCGCACATCGGCGGGCAGCCGCTGGGCATGGCTTTCGACCGCGAGCACAACCTGTACGTCTGCATCGGCGGCATGGGGCTGTACCGCATCAAGCCCGACAAGACGGTCGAGCGTGTGACCGATGAAACCAACCGGAGCTGGCGCTCCATCAACGACGACAGCCGCCTGCGCCTGGCCGACGACCTCGACATCGCCGACGACGGCCGCATCTTCTTCAGCGAGGCGACGGTGCGCTACGAGATGGACGAGTGGCCGGTCGACGGGCTGGAGGCGCGCGGCAATGGCCGTATCGTCTGCTGGGACCCACGCGACAACTCGACGCGCACCGTGCTGCGCGACCTCAAGTTCCCGAACGGCATCTGCATCGCCAGCGACGGCCAGTCGATCCTGTTCGCCGAGACCTGGGGCTGCTGTATCAAGCGCTACTGGTTCGACGGGCCGAAGAAGGGCTGCGTCGAGAGCGTGATCGACAACCTGCCGGGCTACCCGGACAACATCAACCTCGCATCGGATGGCAACTACTGGCTGGCGATGGTCGGCATGCGCTCGCCCTCGTACGACTTGGCGATGCGCATGCCGGGCTTCCGCAAGCGCATGGCCCAGCGCCTGCCACTGGACGAGTGGCTGTTCCCGAACATCAACACCGGCTGCGTGCTCAAGTTCAACGAAGCGGGCGAGGTGCTGGAGACGCTGTGGGACCTGGGCGGAGAGAACCATCCGATGATCACCTCGATGCGCGAGCACAAGGGCCACCTCTACCTGGGCGGCATTTCCAACAACCGCATCGGCGTGTACAAGCTGCCCGGCGCGGACGCCACCTTCTCGCAGTACGAACGCCGCTGGAGGGCCGCCTGATGCGGGGCGCGCTGGGCGGCTTTGTCGATCGCGTGCTGGGGCGCGGCAGTGCGGCGATCACGGTGCCGGTGATGGACGGTGCGCTCAAGCCCAACCGCGTGCTCGACAACGCGCAGGTGGTGGCGGAACTGGAGGGCATCGACGATCTGGCAACCGACGGCTTCAGGCTGTATGCGACGGCCGGCCCGGTGCTCTACGGCCTGGAGGGCGGCAGCCTGGTCGAGATGCTTCGGATGGAGGCGGAGATCACCGCGCTGGCCGTGCACGAGAACGGCGCGGTGGCGCTGGCGGTGGGCGGCAAGGGTATGCGCGTGATGTCGCGGGGACGCACGGGATGGGGCGAGCGGGCCAGGCTGGAGCAGGTCTCGGGCGTGCCGTTGCGGGGTGTCAATGCGCTTTGTTTCGACGAGTCCGGCGAGAACATCCTGCTGAGCGACGGCTCGGCCGAGCATGCGCCGGCCGACTGGTGCCGCGACCTCATGGAGAAGGGCCACAGCGGGCGGGTCGTGCGCTGGGGCAGCGGCGGCCAGGCCGAGTTGCTGGTCAGCGGCCTGGAGCATGCCTTCGGCGTGTTGCCACTCGATGGCGAGGTCATCTTCAGCGAGAGTTGGCGGCATCGTGTCATGCGCGCGGGGGGCGCTGCAGGCGCGAGGCCGGCGCCCATGCTGTCGGACCTGCCGGGCTATCCCTCGCGCATGGCGCACGCGGCGGCGGGTGGCTTCTGGCTGACCTGCTTCGTCTGCCGAACGCAACTCGTGGAGTTCATCCTGCGCGAGGACGCCTATCGCAAGCGCATGCTGCAGGAGATCGAGCCGAGCCTGTGGGTCGCGCCCGCGCTGCGCTCGGGGGCGAGTTTCCTGGAGCCGCTGCAGGGTGCCGGCGTCAAGCAGATGGGTGTGCTCAAGCCCTGGGCGCCGCCGCGTTCCTATGGCCTGGTGCTGCACGTCGACGCCGCTGGCCGCACGACGCGCTCGCTGCACAGCCAGGTCGATGGCCGGCACCACGGCATCACGGCCGTGGCCGAGTACCACGGTGCGCTGTATGCCGCCTCGAAGGGCGCCGGACGCTTGTTGCGCGTCCCGTTCGACGCCATGGAGGAAGCGGCATGACGGACATGGCAACCGATGCGATCGCAGGCGCTGCATCGACAGGCGCCGCCTTCGACAACGTGCTCGAACTGCGCGCCGCCACAAAGAAGTACGCCGGCGTGCCGGCCATCGAGGACGTCGACTTCACGTTGCGCCGGGGCGAGATCCATGCGTTGGTCGGCGAGAACGGGGCGGGCAAGTCGACGCTGACCAAGGTGATGGCCGGCGTGGTGTCGCTCTCCGGCGGGCAGATGCTGGTCGAAGGGCAGCCGGTCGACCTGCGCACGCCGCTGGAGGCGCGCCACAAGGGCATCGCGATGGTGTTCCAGGAAACCAGCCTGGTGCCGACCATGACCGTCGCGCAGAACCTCTACCTCGGGCAGGAAGCTTTCTTCAACCGGCTGCGCGGCGTCTACATCGCGGCGCAGCAGTTCATGCAGTCGCTCAATTTCGACGTGGACCCGACGGCCACCGTCGGCATGCTGGGCGCCGCCAAGAAGCAGATGGTGGAGATCGCGCGTGCGGTGCTGCACAAGGCCCGCATCATCATCTTCGACGAGCCGACGGCCAGCCTCACGCCGGAGGAGAAGAAGTACTTCTTCGACCTCATCTTCAACCTGAAGGCGCGGGGCGTGTCGATCATCTTCATCTCGCACGCGCTGGAAGAGGCGCTGCTGCTGGCCGACCGCATCACGGTGCTGCGCGACGGCCGGCATGTGGTGACCGACGACAAGGCCAACTTCGACCGCGCCCGCATCGTCAAGGCCATGGTGGGGCGCGACCTGTCGCAGACCCTGTATGGCCAGAAGAAGACCACCGTGCGGCCGCAGGGCGAATGCCTGCTGGCGGTGCGCAACCTGCGCATGGCGTCGATGGTCAAGAACAATTCGCTGTCGGTGTTCGCGGGGCAGGTGACCGGCGTGTTCGGGCTGGTGGGCGCGGGGCGAACCGAGACTTTCAAGGTGGTGGCCGGCCTCATCAAGCGCGACTTCTTCCACGGCGGCGAGGTGCTCCTGCGCGGCAAGCCGGTGCGCTACAAGGTGGCGCGCTCCGCGGTGCGCGACGGCATCGCCTACATCACCGAGGACCGCAAGATCGAGGGCTTCTTCGAAACCATGTCGATCCAGCAGAACATCTACATGGGCCTGCTGGGCCGCGTGGGCAGCGCCTTCGGGCTGGTCTCGGGCGCGAAGGCGAGGGCGGTGGGCGAGCACTGGACCAGGCTGCTCAACGTGCGCGCGATCAGCAAGGACGTGAAGGTGATCGAGCTTTCCGGCGGCAACCAGCAGAAGGTGGTGATCGCCAGGTCGCTGGTGCAGGACCCGGACGTGATCATCTTCGACGAGCCCACGCGCGGCGTGGACGTGGGCGCCATCGCCGAGATCCATGCCGAGATCAACCGCCTGGCCGACGCCGGCAAGGCCGTGGTCGTGATCTCGTCCTACCTGCCGGAGGTGATGTCGCTGTCCGACCGGATCCTGGTGGCGAAGCAGGGAAAGGTGGTGGTCGAGTTCTCCGCGCTGGAGGCGACGCAGGAGAAGATCATGTACGCCGCTATTCATTGACTCACCCCCGAAGCTGCGCTCCCCCCTGCGGGGGAGGCGGCCCACGCAGCGACATGGATACTGGCATGAGATTCGCCTGACAAAACCAGTCTCATGAAATTCCTCGACGAGCATGCGGTCCGCCGGTTCCTGCACATGGGCGCCTTGATTCCCGCCATGGAAGAGGCGCTGCACGCACTGTCCTCCGGCGGGGCCGTCCAGCCCTTGCGCAACGTGCTGTCCGTGCCGGGACAAGGCGGCTTCTTCTTCACGATGCCGGCGAGCGTCTCGGGTCAGCTCGGCGCCAAGCTCGTGACCTTCTATCCCGAGAACAAGGGCGTGCACACGCACCACGCGCTGATCATGCTGTTTCGCATGGAGACTGGCGAGCCGCTGGCCGTGATGGACGGACGGCTCATCACGGAGATGCGCACTGCCGCCGTGTCGGCCGTGGCCACGCGGCTGCTGGCCCGCAAGGACGCGCGCTCGCTGGCGATCCTGGGCTCCGGCGTTCAGGCGCGCAGCCACCTGGAGGCGCTGCGGCTGGTTCGTCCGTTCGAGCAAGTGACCGTGTGGAGCCCGAACCACGGCGAGGCCTTTGCGCGCGAACACGGCGTGCGCGCGGCCGCCTCGGCGGAGGATGCGGTGCTGGGCGCCGACGTCATCGTGGTCGCCACTACGTCACGCACGCCGGTGCTCCAGGGCAGCTGGCTGTCGCCGGGCGTCCACATCAACACGGTGGGCGCGCCCCGGCCCGACTGGCGCGAGCTGGACGACGAAGCACTGGGCCGTTGCCGCCTGTACGTGGAGGCGCGCGAGGCCGCGTCGCGCGAGTCGGGCGATGTCATCGCGGCCGGTCACATCTTCGCGGAGCTGGGCGAGGTCATCGATGGAAGCCGTCCGGGGCGGCAGCATGCCGACGACATCACCCTTTTCAAGTCGGTGGGGGTGGCGGTGGAAGACATCGCGGCCGCCGGGCTGGTGTATCGGGCGTCGATGGACGCTGCACAACCGCAATAGGGACGTCCTCGCTCTCGGATCGCCGTAGCGGGCCGCCGGGAAGGCCCGCTGCCGGCGCGCATCACCGCGCCTGCAAGGCGAGCGGGTTCGGGGAGGGCTCGCCGACCTTGGCGAGCGTGTTGCGGTCGGTGTGATGAAAGGGCTCGGCGAGGCCCTGGATCTGCATCACGGTGTCCTGGTCGTACGACCAGGTGCCCTCCGGCTGGAACGCGACCTTGATGCGCCACTCCAGCGTGGTGAACGCATGCTCGATGAAGGGGTTGGACACGATGCCGTTCACCAGGCTGCCATGCGTGGCCACGAGTTCGAAGCTCTCCGCGTCGGCACTGACCTTGCCGCTGGCCATGGCGATCTGGCCGCGCGGAATGGCCAACGTGAGCATGACCGTTTCCGTGGCCGGCTCCCACAGCCAGTAGCCGACCTGGTCGTGGTACATCTTGGTGAAGCCGGTCTTGTGGATGAAGGTGTGATAGCGCAAGCCATAGAGCACCTGCGGGCCGTTGGTCTGCGGGTCGATCGGTTGCAACTCGTAGTGTTCGACGTAGGTCTGCGTCTTCGGGCCCTGCGCCTTGGGCTTCACATCCACGCCCTTCTCGCCGCGCCACAGGCCGGCCATGCGGGCCAAGGGGCCGAGGTTGGCGAGGGTCTGGCCGTCCAGGTCGGAGGGCTCGGTGTAGATGTCGGCTGGGAACGTGGGCATGGGCATCGGGCTTGGGAGTGGATAGGACGAATTTTTGCCGACCCACTGCAAAAAAGGCCTTGCGGGGCGGGCAGCGAGCGCCGGAAATTCGGTGGCTATGATGACTCAAGACTGATCAAAACCCGGCCTGAATGCGGGTTGCGGCCCATGACCACCCCGTCCACCGAATCCACCCCAGCGCCAGAGAGGCGCCTCAGGCCGGCCCGCCCGGGCTGGCTACCCGTCGTCGACGCCGCGCGTTGCACGGGCTGCGGCTGGTGCGTGGCCGCGTGCGACCTGCACCTGTTGAGCCTGGAAGTCGTGCAATGGCGAAAGACTTCGGTGCTGCACGACGCCGAGCGGTGCACGGGCTGCAGCGATTGCGCGGTGGTGTGTCCGTTTCGCGTGATTGCGATGAAGAAGGCGTGAGCGCCGGACCGCAGCGTCCCGCAGGCCTCACTTCGTCCTGTTCTTCTGCCGTCGAATCTGCTTGCGGGCGAATGCGTTCCCCAGCGTGACGGCGACGAGCAGGACGAGTTGCCGCGTCAGCATGCGCGTGCCGAGGGCCACGCGGGTGTCCACCTCGCGCTGGGTCGCTGCGACACGCGCAAGCGCGGCGTAGTCGGGCACGTCCGCGGCAACGGCCAAAACTGCTCCCTGTCCCGTTGCGTGCGCAAGCTCGGTCCGCGATGAGCCGGCAGCCTGGACATCGGCCGCGACCTTGGTCGCGTCCACGGCTTTCTCTCCGGCGAGCGAGCCATGGGCATCGGCATAGACCTTGGTGAACTCCGCACCGAGCAGGAAGATCTGCGCAGCGTAGTAGACCCAGGCGACCAACACCACCAGCGATCCGGCGGCCGCGAAAGACTCGGTGACGCCGCTCTTGCCCAGGTACAAGCCGATCCGATCCCCAGCTTGCCGAGCTCGAACAGCAGCGCCGTCACGCCCGCGCCGATCCACACGTCGCGCCAGGCAATCTTCGCGGTCGGCATCAGCTTGAAGATCATGGCGAAGAGCAGGGTGACGATGCCAAACGAGATGAGCAGGTTGAGCGTCTGCATCAATGCCTCCCAACCCGGCATCAGTCCGCCGAACCAGGTGTCGAAGGCAGCCAGTCCGGCGCTCACCATCAACGAGACGATGAGCAGGAAGGCCACGCCCAGAATGAGCCCGAACGACAGCACCCGCGCGCGCAGCACGGCCCACACGCCAGTCGGCTTCTCCTTTTCCGGGACATGCCAGATCCTGTCGAGCGCGCTCTGCAGCTCGGCGAAGACCGTCGTCGCACCGACCAGCAGCACCACGAAACTGATGATGCCGGCTACCAGGCCCTTGTCGGTGTCGGACGCGGCGCGCAGCATGGCTTCCACGGCGGTCGCGCCATCCTGGCCGACCAGCCCGCCGATCTGCGCGACGATCTGGTCCTGGGCCGCATCCCGGCCGAAGATCGCCCCCGCGACAGCGATGACGATCACCAGCAGCGGCGCGAGCGAGAAGATGGTGTAGTAGGAGATCGCGGCGCCCATGCTCGGCGCGAAGTCGTCGATCCAGGCCATCACCGCCTTGCGGCAGAGATCGAAAAGGTGCTTGGGGCTCACGGTGTCCTTCCTTTCCCGGCCGCGGCGGGCTTGCTGGCGCCGCCCGCTTGCTTGGCGGCGCCTCCCACCGTGCGCTGTACGTTCGCGCAGTTCGTTTCCTCGCCGGGTCCGGTCTCGATCAGGGGCAGCAGCGCCGCGATCGGGTTGATGGTCGCCAGCGCCACCACGCCGCCTGCGCGAAGGAGGAGGGGGCCCTTCACGATCTCGTAGTCCGGCTTCTTGAAGCTGCCATGGACGCGCACCGGGGTTCGCAGGGAGAGCAGGCCGACCTGCTTCGGCTTCGGTGCGACAGTCATGTCGAAGCGTTCGTGCTCCAGGTCGAACCAGCCGCTGCCCAGCACCTGCGTCTGCTCGGTGTCGATCACGAACAGCGTCGACTTGCCGCGCCCGCCCGCAACGTCGAAGGCCACGCCGCCGCAACGGATGACGATGTCCTTGTCCCCTTCGGCCAGCAGCGCGAGCACCTTGCCGCCGTTCAATCCGCTGGCCGCGTCGAGCAGGTTGGAGATACGGCCATTGACCACCGTCGCGGCGATGCGCCCGTCGGCCTTTGCAGCCGCGTCGGCAATCGAATTGCCGGTGCCCTTGAGGTGGAGGGTCGCGCCGACGCGGCCCGCACCCTTCGCGATGGTTTCGTTGTCGGGGACGAGCTGGTCGACACGCACGCGTTGCAGATCGACCTGGACATCCGACTTGAGCGTGGGTTCCCTCGCATCGAGCGACACCCGCGACGCGATGGTCCCGCCCGCGAAGCCGAAATCGAGCGGCTCGACTTTCAGGATCGCGTCGTGCAGGTGCAGCGAGGCCTTCAGGCTTTGCAGCGGCAGCGCGTCCGGCACGACGAGCTTGGTGGCGACGAAATCGACGTCGGCATCAATCTTCTGCAATCGGCTCCCTTCGAAGGTGCCCGCCGGCAGCACGTGGTCGGGATCGATCGCCTTTTCCTTGGCCTTGGCAACGGGGCGGTTGCTGGTTTCGCTTTGGGACATCGCTGGCTTGCCGCCGCTCTGCCGGGTCTGCACGCCGACGAGGGGGCCCAGGTCGGCGATGTCGAGCAGCTTGCTGTGCAGGTCGGCGGTCAGCAGCGGGCGCGGCTTCTGGTCGACATAGGCGCCCTTGCCGGTGACATCGCTGGAGCCGATCCTGCCCGCCAGGTCGTCCATCGTGTAGCGGTTGCCCTTCAGGACCAGGTGGCCCTGCAGCTGGTAAGGCGGGGAGGCGGGCAGCGGCAGCAGCAGGAACGGATAGAGGTTGGCCAGCGTCTGGCCCTCGATGCGCAGTTGCGCGTCGATGGCGGAGATGTTCGCCGCGTCGGCGATCGTCCCTTCCACGGCAAGTTTGGTGGTCCCTGCATCGAGTTGGCCCTTGAGCGGGAAGGGCACGCCGGACTCCTGGAAGCTCAGCACATCACCGGTCAGCGCGCGGCCGGAAAACCCTGCGTCGTGGTAAGTACCCTTGAAGTCGTACTGCGTCGTATAGCGATTGTTGGACGGCTTGGCATCGGCGTCCTTCACCTTTTCCTGGCTCGCGGGATCGAAGGTGCTGCCGAGGACGTCGAGCACGAAGGGCTCGCCATGGTCGATGTAGCGCAAGTGGCCGTGGTCCACCGAGAGCGTGCTGATTCGCAACTTGCTCGGCGACGTGTCCGAGGGGTCCGAGAGGATCCAGTTCTTGCGGTTGTCCGGCAGCCGTTCGAAGACCAGTTCAGGACGTGTGAGCGCCACGCGCGGAACGAGGATTTTTTCTGGCAGGTCGCGCAGTGCAACCGAGAACTCAAGCGCTTCGATCTTCGCCATGGCAGGCTCGTCCTTCGACCATTTGGCGTTGCCGAAATAGACGTCGCGCATGCGAATCGTCGGCGTCAGCCCGAGCTTGACGTGCAGGTCGGAGATCCGGAATTCGCGCTCGGTCTTCGTGGAGATATAGCGCTCGAGCGGTGGACGCACCCAGTTCCAGTCGAACAGGATGACGAACGCGACCAACAGCAGTGCCAGCACCCCGAAGGTGGTCAACACCGGATGGCGGCGCAGCGGTGCAATGGTGGGCTGCTTCATGGTGTCACGGCCCGTGGCTTTCCCAATCGCTCGTGAAGGGGTATCGCGCCGCCCAGGATTGCGACAGTCGCGGCTCGGCGTCGACGCGGCGCACGATGTCGGCCATCCGCGGCGCCTCGCGGTAGAACCTCAGCCGGCGCGGCTGCCAGCGCGAGACCACCGTGACGTACAAGTCGAGAACGCTGATGTCGTCGCCCAGCAGGTAGCGTGACCCCCCTCGCATCTGGGCGTCCATCACGCGCCAGCAGGCAGCGATCCGTTCTGCGCTGCGCTCCTCGATCACGGTCGCGGCGGCACTGTCGAGGGCGAGTCGCGACGGTTTGTCACGCACCCAGTAGAGCGCATAGATCGACGCCGATACGAAGCTCATCCACCGCAGGTACTGCGCGCGCCTCGGGTCGTCGACGGTGGGTACCAGGCGGGCTGAGGGATAACGGTCGCCCAGCCAGATCAGGATCGCTGCGCTTTCGGTCATCACCTCGCCCGAAGGGAGAACGAGCACCGGAACTTGTCGCATCGGGTTGATTTCGCTGAGCTTGTCCCGTTCGCTGTCGCCGCACCATGGCGCGACGTCGATCACCTCCACTGGCGCGCCGATCAGCGTCAGGGCTGCATGGATCGGCGTCGCGCCGGAACCCGGTGCGCCGTAGAGGACGAAAGAAGATGAGTTCATGCCCCGCTGACCCGGCAGCGCTCAGGCCAACCGTCTCAGATAGGTATCGACGCTGTCCGTCAGCGCGGTGTCCTCCGGCACGATGCCCTGCGGCGTCAGGTGGTCGACGACATCGGGCAGCAGTTCGGAGATCCCTGCTCGCGCCTCGTCACTGCTGATGCCAGCCTGGTCGGCCACATGTTGCAGTTCGTTGGCATCGAATATTTCATCGATCGCGCCGGGCGGCAACGGCTCGTTGTCGCTGTCGCCTACCCAGGAAGCGGCTTGTCGCCCATAGCCTTTCTGAGTGAGCCGGCCCAGCAGATCGCCCAAGCCTCCGAGCCCGCCTGCGCTCGCTGTCGCCCCGTTGTAGGCGCCACCGTCCTGGGCGCCCTGCCGGCTCAGCATGCTCAGAAGTATGGGAAGCAACGCCATCAGCAATGGACCTCGCACGCCGCCGCCGGGCCGCGCGGCCCCGCGTGTGCCGAGTGCACTGTGGACGAATCCGCCGACTATCTCGGAAAGCATGCCCATGAGTCACCTCCAGCAGGTTGAAAAGAGAAGTTTGCGCGCCGCGCCGGGACACGATGAAGGCGCACTTCGGCAAATCGAGGCAGCCGGGACCTACGCCACCTCACACCATTCCTCGTCGACGGCGCTGCGCAGCAGCACAAGCGTGTCTCGAATCGCATCGCGATGCCGTCGGGGTCGACAGTCCTATCGCAGCCGCCCGGATCGGGACTTGCCCGCGGCAAGCCGAATCCGTGGGGCGGCCGCCGTGTTCAGCCCATGGGTCCTCTCGTACTGCAGGAGGACCGCCTCGTTGCGAGCGCTGCTTTGCGTGGCAACCAGGTCGCGTGGCACTTCCACCTCGAGATCGCGCATCCGCGCCTCGGCCACGGTGGTCATGACGCACTGATCGCTGGAGACGCCGGCGACGTAGATCTTGCGCACGCGGAGGTGATGGAGGAGCAGCGTCAGGGGCGTGGCGTGGAACGCGGAGTGCTTGGGCTTCAGCACGAAGTAGTCCTCCGGGCCTGGCAGCAGGAGAGTGGTCACCGTCGCCGCGTCGCCCCCGCACGCGATCGAGCTCTCGACCAGCGCCTTCCAGTCCGATCGCCAGCGGCCGAGGTTGTCGTTCGCGTAGATCGTCGGCACACCGGCGCGGCCACACCTCTTCTTGAACGCCGCGATCGCCGGCGCAATCGCCAGGGCGCCGGGGCGCAGCTTCCCGGCATCCGGGAAGTCCCAGCAGCTGATCATGTCGATGATGAGAAGCGCTTCACCGCCCGCGGCGACTTCCGAAGCCAACGCATTGCCGCGAGCTGTCGCCATGATGGTCAACCAAAGAGATCGGCGAACCCGGTCATCCGGCCGGCTCCGTCTTGAACAGGCCGCGGATGTTGAGCGCGGCCAGGCACAGCTGCAGCGCGATCAGTGCCCACGCGCCGGTATGGAGACCCCAGCCAACCCACAGGACGTTGCTGAGCAGGAAGATCCAGAACCCGAGGTTGCGACGGCCCCTGGCGTTCGATCCGACCAGGTACGCCGCAGCCACCGAGGTCGCGAAGGCAGGCCACTGGATCAGGTCGAGAACCTCCGCCATGGCCGATCAGGTTGTGGGCAACACGGAAGGGATGAACTCCGCTTCGTTGTGAGCGGGAACCGCAACTGCGAGCATGCTGGAACTCCATCTTGCCGACGTGGCCCACGGACGGTAATGCCCAGGCGGCGCGCGTTTCGTCGGCAAAGAGTGGGATGGGTTGTAGGCGCGGGAGGCGCTACGCTCCGGAAGCGCCGGACTTGAAGCTGGCTGAACCGGTCACTCCGGCAGCGGCAACGCACTCGTGCACTTGAACTCGTCCAGGCACACACTCGACCGCACGGCATCCACGCCCGGCAGGCGCATCAGCTTGTCGATGAGGAACTGGGACAGCGACTTCAGGTCGCGGGCGATCACCTTGATCATGAAGTCGTAGTCGCCGGTGGTGGAGTAGCACTCCAGCACTTCGGGCAGGTCCACCACGACGTCGGTGAACTTGGACATCTCGCGGATGTGGCCCTTTTCCATCGCCACGTGGATGAAGGCGACGACGTGCAGGTCCAGCTTGGCGGCGGTCAGGCGGGTTTCGTAGCGCGCGATGAAGCCAGCTTCCTCCAGTCGCTTGTGCCGGCGGTGGCACTGCGCCGGAGACAGCCCCGCGGCCTCGGCCAATTCGAGGTTCGACGCGCGTCCGTGGTCCTGCAAAAAGGCCAGGATCTTGCGGTCGATCCGGTCGAATTCAAGGTCATGCAATATCGTCTCCTAATGTAAACCAAACGCGCAATCATATTGCGCCGCTGAGGGTTCGCCCTAGCTTGGGATGAAAGCAGATTGTTTGTGCATAAGTTCACACTTCTCCTCCTCGAAAGCAGTTCAGCGACGGGAATCACAAGCTTCCTCACTCGGACGGTTTTTCGAATTCGGGCCATCCGCTCCTCTTCATATTTGGACCTCACCGTGAAATATTCTTTCCTGCGCACCCCCCTGTCGCTGCTCGCCGTTGCCCTCGCCGGCGTTGCCGCTGCGCCGTCCTTTGCCACCGAGAAGTCTGTCGCCGTCACCTCGATCGTCGAGCACAAGGCGCTCGACGCCGTGCGCGATGGCGTCCGAGACGAGTTGAAGGCCGCCGGCTTCGAGCCCGGCAAGAACCTGAAGTACGAGTTCCAGAGCGCGCAAGGCAACACCGGCACGGCCGCGCAGATCGCCCGCAAGTACGTCGGCGAGCGTCCGGACGTGATCGTGGCCATCGCCACGCCATCGGCGCAGGCCGTGGTGGCCGCGAGCAAGGACATCCCGGTCGTCTACAGCGCCGTGACCGACCCGGTCGCGGCCAAGCTGGTCAAGAGCTGGGATGCATCGGGCACCAACGTGACCGGCGTGTCGGACCTGTCGCCGCTGGAAAAGCACCTGGACCTGATCAAGCGCGTGGTGCCGAATGCCAAGCGCGTGGGCGTGATCTACAGCCCGGGTGAAGCCAACTCGGTGGCCATCGTCGAGGCGCTGAAGAAGGCCATGCCGGCCTCGGGCATGACGCTGGTGGAAGCCTCCGCTGCACGCACGGTCGACGTGGCGAGCGCGGCACAGAGCCTGGTCGGCAAGGTCGACGTGATCTATGCGCCGACCGACAACAACGTGATGTCCGCCTTCGAAGGCATCGTCAAGGTCGCGCAGCAAGCCAAGATCCCGGTGGTGGCGGCCGACACCGACGCCGTCAAGCGCGGCGCCGTCGCGGCACTGGGCCTGAACTACTACGACATCGGCCACCAGACCGGCAAGATCGTCGTCAGCATCCTCCAGGGCAAGGCGCCGGGCACGATCGCCTCGCAGACCAGCAACACCTTCGAACTGCACGTGAACCCGGCGGCCGCGGAGAAGCAGGGCGTGAAGCTGTCCGAAGCACTCATCCAGTCGGCCCAGGTCGTCGTCAAGTAAGCAGGGCCGCAGAACATGTCGCTCATCGCCTCGCTTGGCGCCATCGAGATCGGCCTGATATTCGGGTTGGTCGCGCTGGGTGTCTTCCTCTCCTTCCGCATCATCAACTTCCCGGACCTGACGGTCGACGGCAGCTTCCCGCTCGGCGGCGCCGTGGCGGCGACGCTGATCGTCGCTGGCTGGAATCCGTTTGCCGCCACGGCCGCAGCCATCGTGGCCGGCGCCATGTCGGGCTACCTCACGGCCTGGCTCAACGTGCGGCTGCGCATCATGCAACTGCTCGCCAGCATCCTCGTGATGATCGGGCTCTATTCGGTGAACCTGCGCATCATGGGCAAGCCCAATGTCGCGCTGATCAACGATGCGACGGTGTTCAGCATGCTCGACTTCGGTGGCATGCCCGACTACTGGCTCAAGCCCATCGTGCTGCTGGTGATCGTGGTGGTGGCCAAGGTGCTGATCGACCTGTTCTTCGCTTCGGAGATCGGCCTGGCGATGCGCGCCACCGGCGGCAATCCGCGCATGGCGCGGGCGCAGGGCATCTCGACGGACCGCCAGACGGTCTGGGGCCTCGCGATCTCCAACGCGCTGGTCGCGCTGGCCGGTGCGCTGTTCGTGCAGTCGCAGGGCGGGGCGGACATCTCGATGGGCATCGGCACCATCGTCGTCGGCCTGGCCGCGGTGATCATCGGCGAGACCATCCTGCCGGCCCGCAGCCTCGTCATCACGACGCTGGCCTGCGTGCTGGGGGCGGTGCTGTATCGCTTCTTCATCGCGCTGGCGCTGAACAGCGATTTCATCGGGTTGAAGGCACAGGACCTGAACCTCGTCACGGCCGTGCTGGTGGCGCTCGCGCTGCTCGTTCCCAACTTCAGGCGCAAGCTGGCGGGCATGTTTGCCGGCGCGCGCAACACCCACGTCGCTGCGGTCAAGGAGGCCAAGTAATGTTGCGCGCAAAAGGACTCGAGATCACGTTCAACGCCGGTACGCCGATCGAGAACCGCGTGCTGCGCGGGTTGAACCTCACCATTCCGACGGGCCAGTTCGTCACCGTCATCGGTTCCAACGGCGCCGGCAAGTCGACCTTCCTGAACGCCGTCAGCGGCGACCTGATGGTCGACAGCGGCAGCATCCGGATCGACGATGCAGACGTCACGCGCCTGGCGGCATGGCAGCGCTCCGACCTGGTGGCGCGCGTGTTCCAGGACCCGATGGCCGGCACCTGCGAAGCGCTGACCATCGAGGAGAACATGGCGCTCGCGTTCAAGCGCGGCGCGCGGCGCAGCTTCGGCTTTGCCGTGAAGCGCAGCCTGCGCGAGTTCTTCCGCGAGAAGCTGAGCATGCTCAACCTCGGGCTGGAAAACCGGCTCGCCGACCGCATGGGCCTGCTCTCGGGCGGCCAGCGCCAGGCCGTGAGCCTGTTGATGGCGTCGCTGCAACCGTCGCGCATCCTGCTGCTCGACGAGCACACCGCGGCGCTCGACCCCAAGACGGCGGCGTTCGTGCTCGAACTCACCGCGAAGATCGTCGAAGGCAGCAAGCTGACGGCCATGATGGTCACGCACAGCATGCGCCAGGCGCTGGACTACGGCACACGCACCGTGATGCTGCATGAAGGCCGCGTGATCCTCGACGTCGAAGGCGAGGAACGCGCGGGCATGGACGTGCCCGACCTGCTGCACATGTTCGAGAGGACCCGCGGCGAGAAGCTGGACGACGACAAGCTCCTGCTCGCTTGATACCTCACACCCAATTCCGAAAGATCGAAATGAAAGAACTCCTGAACCGCTTCGAGAACAAGTCTCCCGAGATCGTCTTCGAATGGCATGACGCCGAGACGCCCGCCAAGGGCTGGGTGGTCATCAACTCCCTGCGCGGCGGCGCGGCCGGCGGCGGCACGCGCATGCGCCCCGGTCTCGACCGGCGCGAAGTGGTGTCGCTGGCCAAGACGATGGAAGTCAAGTTCAGCGTCTCCGGCCCGGCCATCGGCGGCGCCAAGTCGGGCATCGACTTCGACCCAGCCGACCCGCGCAAGGTAGGCGTGCTGCAACGCTGGTACAAGGCCGTGACGCCGCTGCTCAAGACCTACTACGGCACGGGCGGCGACCTCAACGTCGACGAAGTGCACGAGGTGATCCCGATCACCGAGAGCTACGGTTTGTGGCATCCGCAGGAAGGCGTGGTCAACGGCCACTACCAGCCGACCGAAAGCGAGCGCATCCAGAAGGTCGGCCAATTGCGCATGGGCGTGGCCAAGGTCGTCGAGGACCCGCGCTACACGCCGATCAGCGGCCGCAAGTACGTGGTGGCGGACCTGATCACCGGCTGGGGCGTGGCCGAATCGGTGCTGCATTACTACAGCCTCTACGGCGGCAAGATCCTCGGCAAGCGCGTGGTGGTGCAGGGCTGGGGCAACGTCGGCGCTGCTGCGGCGTACTACCTCGCGCAAGCCGGCGCCAAGGTGGTCGGCATCATCGACCGCCAGGGCGGCGTGCTCAATGCCGAGGGCTTCAGCTTCGCCCAGATCCGCACGATGTTCCTCAACAAGAAGGGCAACCAGTTGAGCACCGAGGACATGCTCTCCTTCGACGAGATCAACAAGCTGGTGTGGAGCGTGGGCGCGGAAATCTTCCTGCCTTGCGCTGGCTCGCGCCTGGTCACGCAGGAGCAGGTCGAGCAACTGATTGACGGCGGCCTCGAAGTGGTGGCCAGCGGCGCCAACGTGCCCTTCGCCGACAAGGAAATCTTCTACGGCCCCATCTACGAGCATGCCGACCACAAGGTCGCCGTGATCCCCGACTTCATCGCGAACTGCGGCATGGCACGCGCGTTCGCGTTCATGATGCAGGGCGATGCGGAGATCTCGGACGACGCCATCTTCCGCGACGTGTCGGCCACGATCGCCACGGCGCTGGAGGCTTGCCACGGCCGCTCGAAGGCGCACACCGGCATCGCGAAGACCGCGTTTGAGAATGCTCTGACGCAACTCGTTTGAGGTTGTCGCAAGTGCGGACTTGACCCAACGCGGAGATCGCGAAGGAACGCAAAAGTCGCAAAAAATCCAACAAGAAATTTTTGGTCTTCTTCTTTGCGACCTCTGCGAAACCTTTGCGACCTCTGCGTTCGGCTGTCCGATCCCGATCCCCGCCGCCCGCCCCCGCGAAGGCGCGTCAACTGATCCGCGTCAGCACGATCAACACCACCGTCACCGTGATCGCGCCGCCGATGCGTGTCGCGATCTGCGCGAAAGGCATCAGCGTCATGCGGTTGGCGGCCGTCAGGATCGCGACGTCGCCGGTGCCGCCCTGGCCGCTGTGGCACGCATTCACGATGGCCGCTTCGATCGGGTACATCTTCAGCAGCTTGCCGACGAATGCACCCACACCCATCAGCGTCATGACGGTGCACACGATGGTGATGATGGTCGGCAGGTTGAAGGCGGCCACCAGCTTGTCCCATGGCGTGAGCGAAACGCCGATGGCGAACAGCAGCGGATAGGTCACGGCGGTCGAGAAGAACTTGTAGACCACGAACGCGCCTTCCTGCAGTTGCGGCGACACCGCTTGCGTGAGCTTCACGATGACGGCGATGAAGAGCATTGCGACCGGCGCCGGCAGGCCGAACAGGCGCTGGCACATGATGCCCACGAGGTACAGCGTCAGCGCGGTGATGCCCGCGGCTGCGATGTGGGTCACGTCCATGTGGCCGGTGATCTCTTCCTTCGCCGGGTCCATGTCGTCATGCTCGCCGGGCTGCAGCCGGCCCTCGCCGGTCAGGTGCGGGTAGCGCTTGCCGACGTAGTTCAAGGTGCCGGCCAGGATGATGGCCGTCAGGCTGCCGAGCATCACCGGCGGCAGCACCGTCGCGAACAGCGCGCCCTGGTCCTGGTGCAGGATGTCGGCATAGCCGATCGACAGCGGGATCGCGCCTTCGCCGACGCCGCCCGCCATGATCGGCACCACGATGAAGAAGAAGGTGTGGTACGCGCCCAGCCCGAGCAGCGTGCCGACGAGCGTGCCCACCGCGCCTGCCGCGACCGTGCCCGCCGCCAGCGGCACGAAGATCTTCAGGAAGCCCTTGATCAACACCTGCCGGTCCATGCTCAGGATGCTGCCGACGATGATCGACGCGATGAACAGGTAGAGGAAGTTCGACACCTTGGTGAAGTCGGTCGTGACCTTGACGATCTGCTCCGGCAGCAGGTGGTAGTAGACCAACGCCGACGGAATGAAGGTCGCGAAGATGGCCGCGGCGCCGATGTTGCGGATGATCGGAATCCGCTTGCCGATCTCGGCCAGCGTGAAGCCGAAGAAGGCGAACATCACGATCGCCAGCGAGATCTCGTTGGGCAGCTTGCCTGTGTACACGAGCCCCGCGATGAGCGCGCCGGCCAGCACGTAGACCGGCAGCGGGATGATGCCGATGCGGAACTCCATCACCTTCCACCAGCCGTGGGGCCAGAAGCCTTGCGGTGTCGATTCGACAGATGCCGGGAGCGCTGCGTCAGGTGTCTTCATGGCTTTTCTCCGTGACTTGGCAGTGTGGTTGTTCGCCGGAGAAAGAGCAATGGGAAGAATCTGCGTACCGCGGAGACTGCGCGCGAGGCGGCTCGCGTCCTACCTTCACACAGCTTGCGTGCGCGTGCGGCGCGGGCCTGCCTGCTGACATCCATCCAGTGCCCTGCGGTCCACACTGAGTCCATGAGTTGACGGCAGGAGATTCAAGATGACCGCATCGCAAGCACCCAGTGGATTTGTACTTTGTTTTTGCCGTTTGCAGGACGGCAACCAGCTCTATGCGTTCCCGTGCGATGCGCTCGGCAACGTCGACATGGATTCGCTGAGCGAAAAGGCCCGGCTCAACTACCTCTATGCGCGCGCCCTCAGGGGGTTGCAGGTTTCGTGGCCGGCGGTCCGGCGTTGCGCCTGACCACCGGCCGTCCCGCCATCAATCGATCAGTTGAGACTTCAGCGCGTAGTAGGTGAGGTCGCTGTTGCTGGCGAGGTTCATCTTCTCCATCAGCCGCGTGCGATAGGTGCTCACGGTCTTCACCGAAAGCGACAGCGCCTCGCCGATCGCTCCGATGGTCTCGCCCTTTGCCAGCTTCAGGAACACCTGGAACTCGCGCTCCGACAGGTGCTCATGCACGGGCGCGTTGTCCTTGCGGTCCAGTTGGCGCGCCAGCAGGTCGGCCACGGCCGGCGTGATGTAGCGCCGGCCCAGGGCGACCACATGGATGGCCTTCACGATCTCTGCCGGATCGCAGTCCTTGTTCAGGTAGCCCGAGGCGCCCTGGCGAATCATGTTCATCGCGTAGTGCTCTTCGGGGTAGCCGCTCAGGATGAGGATGCCGACTTCCGGCGCCTTGGCGCGGATCATGGCAATGGCGTCGATGCCGCTTTGCCCGGGCATCAGCAGGTCCATCACCAGGACGTCGATCTCGTTGTTGCGCACCAGGTCGATGGCTTCCCGGCCGCTCGCGGCCTCGCCGACCACCCGGAGATCGACATGGTTCGCAAAGTAGTCGCGCAGTCCGTTGCGGACGATGGCGTGGTCGTCGACGATGCCGATCTTGATCATGGAAATTCTCCTCATTGAAAAACCACCGGCGACCTGTGCCGGTGAAGTGTCAATCATCGGTGAACCGAATCGGCCATTTGGGGGTTCCCGTCCCTGTACTGCGTGAGGAAGAGCGCTTGTCCTTCACGGCGGTCGGAAAGCATCCTGCGTGAGCGCGCCGTGCCCTTGCCGAGGGCACGGTTTCGGGATGCCTGGCACGGCTCCGCTGCCCGCGTCCTACAGCCACGGGGTGCGCCGCCTCACAGGGCCGCGCATCGCCGTCTATATGTTTGCCAATTGCTGCCACGCGCGGCGATCCACCCCACGACACAACCCAAGGAATCACCATGAGCAAGGCTCCCCCGAAAAAGAATGATGCGGTCGACTTCCTCGATGCCGACCACATCGCGGTCAAGAAGCTGTTCCAGGAATTCGGCAAGCTCGCCGAAGCCAAGGCCCCCGCGGCCAAGCGCAAGGCGCTTGCGGACGAGATCTGCCGCTCGCTGACGGTGCACACCACCATCGAGGAAGAGATCTTCTATCCCGCGGCCCGCGCGGAAGTGCATGACGAGCCGATGATGGACGAGGCGACCGTCGAGCATGCGAGCGCCAAGGAACTGATCGCGCAGATCGAGGCCATGGGCGCCGACGAGCCGCTGTTCGATGCGAAGGTCGTCGTGCTGGGCGAGCAGATCGACCACCACGTCAAGGAAGAACGCGAGGAAATGTTCCCCAAGGCCCGCGCCTCCGGGATGGACCTGGTCGAACTCAAGGAACAACTGGCGGCGCGCAAGCAGGAACTCATGGCTCAGGTGGAAGCCGCGGCCTGACCCTGCCGGCGGTCCGGGGGAATGACCTTTTGCATTTCCCCCACTTGTGGCACCTACACGACACCTCCTGGCCCCGCGTCGCGCACACTCCGGGCATTGCCGCAATAGGAGGTGCGCATCATGCCCGAGCCCCGTGTCGACCTGGCCAAGCTCACGTTTGGCGTCTTGACGATCGTCCTACTGATCCTTTCGTCGTTGTGGATCCTGCGACCCTTCCTGGGCGCGACGATCTGGGCCGCCATGCTGGTGGTGGCCACCTGGCCGGCGCTGCTGTGGTTCGAGGCGCGCCTCTGGAGACGGCGCGGCCCGGCGGTGCTGGTCATGGTGCTGATCCTGCTGCTGCTGTTCGTACTGCCGCTCACGATGGCGATCTCGACCATCGCCGCCAATGCCGATGACGTCATCGTCTGGGTCAAGTCGCTCACGCGCGATGGCCCGCTGCTGCTTCCTGACTGGGTCGCGCAGTTGCCCCTGGCCGGGCCGAAGCTCGCGACCGCATGGAATGAATTGGTGGCCTCGGGCATGTCGGGTGTGGAGGCCAAGGTCACGCCCTATGCCCGGCAGGTGACGAGCTGGCTGGTGTCGCAGCTGGGCGTGGTGGGGGCGCTGTCGGTGCAGTTCGTGCTGACCGTGGCCATTGCCGGCGTGATGTACGCCAACGGCGAGGATGCCGCCCAGTACATGCGCCGCTTTGGCCGCCGCCTCGGCGGCTCGCGCGGCGAGGATGCCGTGATCCTGGCCGGCAAGGCGATCCGTGGCGTGGCCATGGGCGTCGGCGTCACGGCCATCCTGCAGGCGGTGATCGGCGGGATCGGCCTGGCCATCGCGGGCATCCCGTTCGCGAGCCTGCTGACCGCCGTGATGTTCATGCTCTGCATCGTGCAGATCGGCCCGACGCTGGTGCTGGCGCCGGCCACGGTCTGGCTGTTCTGGAACGGCTCGACGGGGTGGGGCATCTTCCTGGCCGTGTGGACCCTCGTCGTCGGCACCATGGACAACTTCATCCGTCCCATGCTCATCAAGCGCGGCGCCGACCTGCCGCTGCTGCTGATCTTCGCCGGCGTGATCGGCGGCTTGCTGGGCTTCGGCCTGGTCGGCATCTTCGTCGGCCCGGTGATGCTGGCCGTGGCCTACACGCTGATCGATGCGTGGCTGGACGACAAGGAAGCGGACGGGCCGGTGGTGCAGCCCGTCGCGGTGGCGGTCGCGGTGCCGATCGTGCCGCCTGCGCCGTTGGAAACGACGCGCCCGCCCGCCTGATTTCTAGAAGATGATCACGCCGCGGGCGTTGCGGCCCTGCGCCAGGTCGTCGAAGGCCTGCGGCGCCTGGTCGATCGAGTAGCGCTGCGTGATCAGTTCGTCGAGCTTGAGCTTGCCGGCCTGGTAGAGCGACACGAGGCGCGGAAAGTCATGGCGCGGCCGGGTCGAGCCGTAGTAGCTTCCCTTGAGCGTCTTCTCCTCGAAGGCGAGGCTGGCGGTGCGAATGGTGGTGGTGTTGTCCGGGCGCGCAACGCCCACCACGATGGCCGTGCCGCCCTTGCGCACGGTGGCATAGGCCTGCGCCACGATGTCGCCATGTCCCACGCATTCGAAGGCATAGTCGGCGCCGCCGTCGGTGAGCTTTCGCAAGTCCTTCACGAGGTTGGCGGACTTCGATGCGTCGACGACGTGCGTGGCGCCGAAGGTCCTGGCCATCTCGAGCTTGTTGGCCAGCATGTCCACCGCCACGATCATGGTCGCGCCGGCAGCCACGCAGCCCTGGATGGCGCTCAACCCGACCCCGCCGGCGCCGAACACCACGCAGATCGAACCCGCCTCGACCTTGGCCGTGTTGCAGACCGCGCCCCAGCCGGTCATCACGCCGCAGCCGATCAGCGCGCAACGGTCCAGTGGCGCGACCGGCTCGATCTTGACCACGCTGTTCTCGTGCAGCGTCGCGTATTCGGCCATGACGCCGCAGCCGGCCATCACGTTGAGCGGCTGGCCGCTGGCGTCGCGGGTGCGCAGGTGGCCGCCGAGCAACGTGCCTGGCGTGCCGATGGCCACGCTGCAGAGGTTGGCGCGGCCGGTCACGCAGTAGCGGCACTTGCCGCAGGTGTTGACGAAGCTGCTGATCACGTGGTCGCCGACCTGGAAGTCGGCCACGCCGGGGCCCACCTGCGCGATCACGCCCGCGCCCTCGTGCCCGAGGATGATGGGCGGCGGCAAGGGCAGGGTGCCGTTGGTGACCGAGAGGTCGCTGTGGCAGACCCCGCAGGCGGCCATCTTGATCATCACCTCGCCCGGGCCGGGCGGATCGACCAAGATGTCTTCGACGTGGACGGTCAGGTTTTCGCCGCGGAAGACCACGGCCTTGGATTGCATTTGCACGGTTGCTCGTCTCCAGTTGTCTTTGTTGTGTGCCGGAAGGGAATACTCCCGTCGTCCATTCTGCCGGTGAATCGGACCCGGCCCCGACGCGCTTGGGACGCCTCGGCTGCGGCGGCCCGGCCCCTGCGAATCAGAACCGTGTCGGCGCGTAGGGTGCCGGATCGACCAGGGGTTGCGAGCCTTCGATCATCTCCGCCAGCAGCCGTCCGCTGACAGGCCCGAGCGTGAAGCCCTGGTGCGAGTGGCCGAAGTTGAACCACAGCCCCGGGTGCCTGGGCGCCGGGCCCATGATCGGCTTCATGTCGACCGTGCAGGGGCGGTTGCCCAGCCATGGCACGGATTCCACCGGCTCTGGCAGGTCGATCAGTTCGCGCGCCGCGATTTCGGCCTTGCCCAGTTGCACCGGCGTCGAAGGCGCGCCGATGCGGGCGAACTCGGCGCCGGTGGTGACGCGCAGGCCGGCCGCCATCGGCGCGATCACCAGGCCGCGCTCCGCATCCAGCAGCGGCAGGCGCAGGCCGGGGCCGCCGCGGTAGTGACGGTGGTAGCCGCGCTTGACGAACAGCGGCAGCCGGTAGCCGAGCGTGGTGGTCAACTCGCCGGCCCACGGACCCAGCGCGATCACCGCATGGCGCGCCTGCAGCGGGCCGTCCGTCGTCCGGACCTGCCAACCTTGCGCCTCGGGCTGCAGGCTGGCGGCATCGCCCTGGACAAGGCGGCCACCCAGGTCGATGAAGCGCTGCACGTAGCGGTCGACCAGCGCGCCCGGGTCGCTGACGGACCACGGGTCCAGCCAATGCAGGGCGCCCGGGAGGCGGGCATGCAGTCCGGGCTCGGCACGGGCCAGCGCATCGCCATCGAGCAGTTCGAAGCGAACGCCGTAGCGGTCCCGCAAGTCGGCCGCGTTCGTCGCGGCCGCGTCCATCGCGGCCCGGGTGCGAAAGCCGACGCGATAGCCCTCCTTGCGCACCAACTGGGCCGCGTTCGATTCGGCGATGAGCGCATCGTGCTCGCTGAGGCAGTGCTCGATCAGGCGGCTGTAGTCGCGGGCAATGGCGGCGTAACGGCCCGGCGCTGATTCGTGCCAATAGCGCATCAGCTGCGGCACGACGGATGGCAATGCGTCGAGGTGATAGGTGGCGTCGACGCTGCGCTTCAAGGCGACGTCGAGCACGGTCGCCCATTCGCGGGGGAACGCATAGGGCTCGACCGCTTCGCGCTGGATGATGCCGGCGTTGCCATAGGAGGTCTCGCGGCCCGGCGCCTGCCGGTCGACCAGCGCGACCGAATGCCCGCGGCGCGCGAGCTGAAGGGCGGTGCAGGCGCCGACCATTCCGGCGCCGAGGACCAATACGTCGGTGGGCATTTCGTCTTGCCGCTTTCCTGGCTTCCTGTGAAGCGCCTGATTATGGGAGTGGGTTCGCGTGGACTGTTCGCTGCGGGACACTCCAAACGCTCCAATAATCCGCCTCACCCGGAAACCCATCCACGAAGCCCGCACATGCTCATCCGCATCGACGAGGAAATCACCTTTCGCAAGCTCGAGATCCTGCTGGCCTTCATGGAGACCGGCAACCTCGCGCGGGCGGCCGAGCGGCTCGACGTCAGCACGGTGAGCGTCCACCGTGCGCTGCATTCATTGGAGGCCGGCGTTCGATGCGCACTGTTCCGCCATGAAGGCCGCAACCTGCTCCCCACCGACGCCGCGCGCGAACTCGCTGAAGTGGCGCGGGAGGTGTTGCGGACCATGTCCGACGGCATCCGCTCGACGCGCGAAGTGGCCGGCTATTCGGCCGACCGCATCCGCATCGGTTCGCTCTTTTCGCTGACCAGCCGCACGGTGCCGGCGATCGTGATGGGCATGAAGGTCCGCAAGCCTGAACTGCAACTGGAACTGGTGCTCGGCTCCAATGCCGACCTGCTGCAGCGCCTGCGCGACGGCACGGTCGACGCGGCGCTGATTGGCCGGCCCGAAGGTGCGGCCGATGTCGAGTCGGAGCTGCTGTTCGAGGACGACATCTTCTTCGCCGCGCCGACGGGCTCCCGCTATGCCGGGCTTGCGGAGATCGACCTGAGCGCCTGCGCCGACGAGCACTTCGTGAGCCTGGGCGAAGGCTTCGTGACCTACAGCGGCTTCCAGGAGTCGTTTCGCATCGCCGGCTTCACGCCCAACGTCGTCATGGAGACCGGCGACATTTTTTCTCTCATGAACCTGGTGAGCGGCGGTATCGGCTTCACGTTGCTGCCCGGCCGCGTGCGCAGCGTGATGCCGGAGCGCGTGCAACTGATTCCGCTGCAGAGGCGCTATTTGATGTGCCAGAAGATCGGGGTTAGCTTTTTGCGGACGCGGGAGCGGGATCCGAATTTGTTGGCGCTGCTGGCGGTGTGTCGAAAGGCTCGGGCGGAGCTTTGATTCGGTGGCGTATCTGAAATTTTTTGAAGCGCCCACTCCCGCTGTGAGTCGCGGCCGAAAGCCGTCGGCCGAAACGGGTTAGCCTGAATTTATCTTGCTTCAATGCTGCGCAAGATACTCTCAATTTCCGCGTCTTTTGACCGAAGGTTTGGAGGCAGAAGTCCCCTAAAAACCATGGGCAGGACGAACTTCGTCCCTGCAGGAATTTTGGGGTGATCATTATTCGAAATTTCGCCTTTAAATAAGAAAAGTTCTACTTTGTTTGCCGCAAGCAGTTCACGAAGTGCAGAGGCGAGTTTCGTGCTCGGCCAAGACACGAGTCCGCCAAGCTCGGAGAGATCAAACGCATTACTGCTTACATAGTCAACGTCATTTTCGTCCGGTTCGCGCATAATTGACCCCCTTTTCGCCGGCAAAGGGAGCATGTCGAGTAAATGCTGCAGGTCTGCCCGACTAACGAAGGCAGGAGGCTCAAACGTCGAGTCCAGCCGGCTTAGAAGCTGACGTAGTACGAATTCGTACTGTGTGGGATCAGTAAAATCTGCGTAAAGCTTGTCTACAAGAAATGGAGGAATATCGCATGAGCGATAGAGCAAGGGGAGAATTGTTTTTGATTTCTTGGTGACTTGGTAGTGAAGTACCGCTCGTAGCTCTTCTTTAACCCACTGTGAAGCCACAGAATTGGGTGACAAGACGACGCCAAGGTACTCGCTTCCCAGAATGCCATCTTCAATTTTTCCAATGATGCTGTCACCGATCCTAATTTCAGCCTCGTCCACCCAAGCGATCACGCCCGCGCGTCGCAGATCGTCTGCAAGACGGCGAACAAACTCTTTGTCTTCTCTGTTATGGCTCAGAAAGATGCTCGTGGGGTTCATGCTTTCTCCTTCAGATGGCTAAAGTTTGAGATGAGTGGGAGTCGGCTCATAGCCAATGAAGAATTTATTGAATTCATTGGCCCTACGGATAAGGCGGGCCCTGCGCGAGCCATAGTTCTTTAAATCTTGCTTTTCGTCTGGAGTTCGAGGTCCTCCCACTCTGCCTCTCTCGCTCTCCCTCTCTCCGATTGTTTTCTGCTCGAAGGGTACAGGCATCGTATCCGGCAATGTCGCCAATTCCAAGGCGTTTCCTCGAATGGCGTTGCTGCTCGTCGGGGGCAGTTCGGGGCTGCGGCAGCGGTGCTATTGGCGCAACGGCGTAAACGATCCGATTTATAGCGGACGAGGGGAGACGACGCCCGTGCTGGCGGCCCGACCGCCGGGGTTATGCAACTGCAACGGCGTCATCGCCACGTTGATGAACTATGCGGCACGATGCGCGCGCACGGCTTCTTCATACGTCATGCCTGGTTTTGTGGGGGTTAAATCCATTACTTCCGCAGTCTAATGCGAAGCAAAGTTTGCGAATCCGTTCAATTGGATGGCATACGTGCAATCTTGTGTTACTTATAGTCCTGAATTGGCTGTGCCTGCGCAAGGAACATCTCATTGATAAAAATTTCAAACGCCATCGCATCGAGCCTCTTCGGAATGCCAGCGGCATTTTTTGAGGATCACTGCCACGGTATTGATGAGCACTTAGCTGGATTGGATGTGTAACCACGAGATTTCCTATGCTGCTTAGCGAATAAGATTCGGCGACGTTGTCGGCGGTTGGCTTGAGTGCCGAGTTAGGCACGGTGGTTGAATCTAGGCCAGCGGTGATGATCAGTTCGCCCTGTTGAAGTAACGACGGTGACAGCGCGTTTTCGAAGGTACGACACGCACCCCGCACAGTCGCATGGCAATGCACCGCACCATCCCGCGAAATCTGGGTTAACCCTCGATCGTTTCACCCCAGGCGTTTTGCCACGCAGGTGGTTAATTGATCCAACTCACCCCCTTCGGTACCTTTCGTCTCCAGGGAACGGCGCTGCATCTGCAAGGCAGTCAAAGCGCCAGATTCCTCCGCATCGGGCAGTTCGCCCGGCGCGAACCCAGGAGACAAACCCATGATCATCTACGGCACCGCGCTCTTGGCACTCTGCCATCTGCTCGGCATCTTCATCGGTGACCTGCTCGGGCAGGCCCTGGGCGTCAAGACCAACGTGGGCGGAGTCGGTATCGCGATGCTGCTGCTCATCTTCGCCCGGCTCTACATGCAGAAGAAAGACATGCTGCCCAAGCTCACCGAGCTGGGCGTGGAGTACTGGGGCGCGATGTACATCCCCGTGGTCGTCGCCATGGCGGCCCAGCAGGACATGGTCTCCGCGCTGCGCGGCGGCCCGGTTGCGCTGCTGTCTGCCTTCGCTGCGGCAGGCGCCTGCGCCATCGTGATCTCGTTGATCAACCGCACGGAGCGACCGGCGCCCGAAGCGGACACCGCCCCGACCCTCCACGACAACCCCTTGCTCGCCGAAGCGGAGTGAAAAACACCATGCTCGAAATCCTTGAAAAAGCCGCGGCCCTGAACGGCCTCGTCACCGCCTTCGCCATCGTCGGCCTCATCGTCCTGGTCTCGGGGCAGATCTCGAAGCGCCTGACCTTCGGCCGCGTGCATGGCTCGGCCATCGCGATCGTGATCGGCCTGGCGCTGGCTTACTGGGGCGGCACGCAGACCGGTGGCCACAAGGGCCTGGCCGACATGTCGCTGTTCAGTGGCATCGGGCTGATGGGCGGTGCAATGCTGCGCGATTTCGCCATCGTCGCGACGGCCTTTGAAGTGCAGGCCACCGAGGCGCGCAAGGCAGGATTGATCGGCGTGGTCGCGCTGTTGCTGGGCACGCTGATTCCCTTCGTCGTCGGCGCGTCTATCGCCTGGAGCTTCGGCTATTCGGATGCGGTAAGCATGACGACCATCGGCGCCGGTGCGGTGACCTACATCGTCGGCCCGGTGACCGGTGCAGCCATCGGCGCCAGCCCGGACGTGATGGCGCTGAGCATCGCCACCGGCCTGGTCAAGGCCATCATCGTGATGGTCGGCACGCCGATCGCGGCGAAGTTCCTCGTGCTGAAGACACCGCGCTCGGCGATGGTCTTCGGCGGGCTGGCGGGCACGGTGAGCGGCGTGTCGGCGGGCCTTGCCGCCACCGACCGCAAGCTGGTGCCCTACGGCGCACTGGTCGCGACCTTCCACACCGGCCTCGGTTGCCTGCTTGGCCCGTCGCTGCTCTTCTTCGCCGTCAAGGCCATCGTGCATTGAGGTCAACACCATGGATCGCATGAACTGGAACACCAAGACAGCCAACCGCACGGCGCGGCTGGCACGTGTCTCGCAAGCACTCGGCGCGCAGCGCGTCGGCAAGGTCGTGGCAACGGAGGCCATCGGCAAGCTGCTCGAAGCCGCGATAGAACCCGGCGACCGGGTCTGCCTCGAAGGCAACAACCAGAAGCAGGCCGACTTCCTGGCCAGGGCGCTGGTGCAGGTCGATCCGCAGCGCGTGCATCACCTGCACATGGTGCAGTCGGTGCTGGCGCTGCCGGAGCACCTGGACATCTTCGAGAACGGCGTGGCCTCGCGGCTGGACTTCAGCTTCTCGGGGCCGCAGGGCGCCAGGCTGGCCAAGCTGGTGTCGGCCGGGCGCATCGAGATCGGCGCGATCCATACCTACCTGGAGCTGTTCGCGCGCTACTTCGTCGACCTCACGCCCAAGGTGGCTCTCGTGGCGGCGCAGGCGGCCGATGCAGAGGGCAATCTCTACACCGGCCCCAACACCGAGGACACGCCGGCCATCGTCGAGGCCACGGCTTTCTCCGGCGGCATCGTCATCGCGCAGGTCAATGAACTGGTCGACGGCAAGACCACCACGCTGCCGCGCATCGACATCCCGGCCGACTGGGTCAGCTTCGTGGTGAAGGCGCCCAAGCCCAATTTCATCGAGCCGCTGTTCACGCGCGACCCGGCGCAGATCAGCGAGATCCAGGTGCTGATGGCGATGATGGCCATCAAGGGCATCTATGCCGAGTACGGCGTGCAACGCCTGAACCACGGCATCGGCTTCGACACGGCAGCCATTGAACTGCTGCTGCCGACCTATGCCGAATCGCTGGGGCTCAAGGGCAAGATCGCCAAGCACTGGGCACTGAACCCGCATCCGGCGCTGATCCCGGCCATCGAGGCGGGCTGGGTGCAGTCTGTCCATTCCTTCGGCTCCGAGCTGGGCATGGAGGACTACATCCGCGCGCGCTCCGACGTGTTCTTCACCGGCCCCGACGGCAGCCTGCGCAGCAACCGGGCCTTCTGCCAGGCGGCGGGGCACTACGCCTGCGACCTGTTCATCGGCTCGACCTTGCAGATGGACCTCGACGGCAACAGCTCGACTGCGACGCTGGGCCGCATCGCCGGCTTCGGCGGCGCGCCGAACATGGGCGCCGACGCGCGCGGCCGGCGCCACTCGAGCCCGGCGTGGCTCAAGGCCGGCCGCGAGGCGCGCGCAGGCCGCAGCGGCGCGGCGGGCACCCCACGCGGGCAGAAGCTGGTCGTGCAGATGGTCGAGACCTTCCGCGAGCACATGCAGCCCGCCTTCGTCGACCGGCTCGACGCCTGGACGCTGCAGGAGCAGGCCGGCATGGAACTGCCCCCGATCATGATTTACGGCGACGACGTGACGCATGTGCTCACCGAGGAGGGCATTGCCAACCTGCTGCTGTGCCGCAGCGACGAAGAGCGCGAGCAGGCGATCCGTGGCGTGGCCGGCTACACGGCGGTGGGGCTGGGCCGCGACAAGCGCGCGGTAGAGAACCTGCGCGACCGCGGCGTGATCAGGCGGCCGCAAGACCTCGGCATCGACCCGCGCGACGCCACCCGCAACCTGCTGGCCGCGCGCAGCATGCGCGACCTGGTGCGCGCATCCGGCGGGCTGTATCAGCCGCCCAAGCGCTTCCGCAACTGGTAAAGGAATGGACATGAGCGACATCCCCGTGGGCATTGAGACCCTGGACTTTTCTTTCGCTGGCGGCCGGCCCGTCGGCGGCTTCGCACCGGTGCTGGTCGGCGTGGTCGGCTCCGGCAACCTCGAAGTGATGCTCGAAGCGGCGGCAGGCGACGCCTGCGCCGTGCGCGTGGAGACTTCGGCGCGCGGCTTCGGGCCGATCTGGCAGGCCGTTGCGGACGACTTCTTCGCGCGCCATCCGATCGGCGGCTTGCGCGTTTCCATCAACGACATGGGGGCGACGCCCGCCGTGGTGAGCCTGCGCCTGGACCAGGCCGTGGCCGAACTGCCCCAAGGAGGCCGCGCATGATCAGCTTCGCCGAATGCTCCGCTCGCGAGCGCATCGCCCTGTTGTTCGACAAGGGCAGTTTTCATGAATGGATTCCGCCGGCCGAGCGCCTGACCAGCCCGCACCTGGCACAGCTCGGCGTGCCCTCGGCCTTCGACGACGGCGTGGCGATCGGGCGCGCGAAGCTCGACGGGCACACGGTGTTCGTTGCCGCGCAGGAAGGCGAGTTCATGGGTGGCGGCGTCGGCGAGGTGCACGGCGCCAAGCTGGTCGGCATGTTGCAACGTGCCCTGCGCGACAAGCCTGCCGCGGTGGTGGTGTTGGCCGAGTCCGGCGGCGTGCGGCTGCATGAAGCCAACGCCGGGCTCATCGCCGTGTCGGAGGTGATGCGAGCGGTGCTCGACGTGCGCGCGGCCGGCATTCCGGTGGTCTTTCTCATCGGCGGGGCCAATGGGTGCTTCGGCGGCATGGGCATCGTCGCGCGCTGCGCGGACTTCATCGTGATGAGCGATGTGGGCCGGCTCGCGATGTCGGGCCCCGAGGTCATCGAAGCCTCGCACGGCGTGGAGGAATACGACTCGCGCGACCGGGCGCTGGTGTGGCGCACGAGCGGCGGCAAGCATCGCTGGCTGACCGGAGATTGCGACGCGCTGGTGGAAGACGACGTGGCGGCGTTCCGCGCCGCTGCCATCGCGGCGATGAAGGTGTCGCGGCCGGTGACGCTGGAAGCCCTGGAGGCGGAGCACGCGCTGCTCGGCGCTCGGCTGGCGATGCTGCCGCTGGAAAACGATGGAATCGACCAAGCCACGCTCCTGTGGCGCGAACTCGGTATCGACAAGGCCGAGCGCGTGCCCGATCTGGATGTGGACGATGTGCGCGCGCTGCGCGCGGCATGAACAGGAGAACCAGCATGCAATGGAACCAGCTCGCGACCCAGCTCTTCGGGTCCTCCCACGGCATCCAGGCCGACGATGACTTCCTGCACGGCGACGTGGTGTTCGAGGGCCAGCCGATCACGGTCGTCGGCACCACCAACCACGCGCCGATTGGCGTGGCGCTCGCGCTGGCGCAGGCCCGCGTGATCCTCGACACCATCGCGCGGCATCCGAAGCGCCCGATCCTGTTGTTCATCGACACGCAGGGCCAGCAGTTGCGCCGCCGCGATGAGACCCTCGGCATCAACCGCGCCATGGCGCACCTGGGCATGTGCATCGACCTTGCGCGCCGACGCGGCCACCAGGTGATCGGGCTGGTGTACGACCAGGCGCTGTCGGGCGGCTTCATCACCTCCGGCCTGATCGCGGACGGCTGCTACGCGCTGCCCGAAGCCGAGATCCGCGTGATGCGCATTCCGGCGATGGCCCGGGTCACCAAGCTGTCCGAGGAAACGCTCACGGCGCTGTCGGAGTCGAACCCCGTGTTCGCGCCGGGCGTGGGCAACTACGTGGCGATGGGTGGCGTCCGCGCGCTCTGGCAGGGCGACCTGCAGGCCGCGTTGCGCGATGCCCTGGCGGACACGCCGGTCAAGGACACACGCGCGCAGGACGGCGCCGCGCGCGGCGGGCGAAAGCTCTCTGCGTCCGTCGTGGAGCGCGTGCTGGCTGCGGCCTGACGCGCGAGGGCCCCGGCCATGGAAACGCTTCGCAGACATCGACTGGCCCGGCTCTCCAGCGAAGGCTGGCAGGGTGTGCTGGCCCGACCGTGGGACGCGCAGGCGCACGAATGCCTGGCGCATTGGGCACGATATGGATTGCCGCTGGTCGTGACGCGGCAGACGGCCGATGCCGGAGACTGCGAGCTGATCGCGCTGGGCCTGCCTGCACCGGGCCGCTGGGCGCGACGGCGGCTCGCGGTGCATGTTCCGCGCTCGGCTGTCGAGCGCTTCGAGGAGTTTCCCGAACTGGCCGAGGTCGTGGTGTTGCTGCCGCTCTCGGAGCGCACGGCCGGCGACCTGCAGGCCGGGCTCGCGTCATCCGGTGCCACGGCGCACGTCTATGGCAGCTATGGCTGGCAGGCGTTGAGCGGGCTCGATCACGTGCGACCCGGTTCCGACCTCGATCTGTGGGTGGCGGTGCACAGCACGGCGCACGCCGACGATGTGGCCCGGCAGCTGGATCGCTTCGCCTCGTCGCGCCTGCGGCTCGATGGCGAACTCATGTTCGCCGACGGTACGGCGGTGGCTTGGCGCGAATGGTCCGACTGGCGCGCAGGCCGCGCGCGCGGCGTGATGGTCAAGCGCCTCACGGGCGCGGCGCTGCGCTACGACGCCGACTGGTGCGAGGGCGCGCGCGATGCGGCGCTGGCGACATGAACCGCGCGACCCTGCCACTGCGCGCCGACAGGCCGCTCACCTCCACGGCCATCGGCCATGCGGCCACGCTGGCCCTGCACGATGAACTCGCGCTGGCGCCCAAGCCGGGCCTGGTCACGCTGGTCGACAACGGCAGCCACGACGACATGGATGCCCACACCTTCATGCGCAGCCTGTTCGCGCTGCGCCGCTACTTCGTGCAGATCGCCGACGCGGGCCGCTGCGGCGCGGCGTTCCCCGAACTCGAGCGCTGCGGCATCGAGGCCGAGGCGCGCATGCTGGCCGGGACGAGGGGCATCAACACGCATCGCGGCGCGATCTTCATGCTGGGCCTGCTGTGCGCAGCGGCCGGCGCCGTTGCGCGCGGCGGCGCCACGGCGATGACACCGACGACGCTGCGCGACGCACTGCAAGTGCACTGGGGCGATGCGCTCGCCGCACGCAGCCTGCGCGCGTCGACACTGCCCGGCGGCATCGCCGCGCGCAAGCTCGGCCTGCGCGGTGCGTCGCAGGAGGCGGCGATGGGCTTTCCGGTGCTATTTGAGACGGCGGTGCCAACGCTGTTACGAGGCCTCGCCAAGGGCCTGTCGCCTCGGCTGGCACGGCTCGACACGCTGTTCCACGTGATGGCCGTGCTGGACGACAGCAACCTCGCGCATCGCGGCGGCCTCGCCGGCTTGCGCTACGCACAGGCCGCCGCGCAAGGATTCATCGACAGCGGCGGCAGCGCCAGGTCCGGGGCGCTCGCGAAGGCCGAGGCCATTGCCGATGACTTCGTCGCACGCCGCCTGTCGCCCGGCGGAGCGGCCGACACGCTGGCTGCCGCGTGCTGGGTCGTGCGCATCTGTGCCGCTCCATGAGCTTCGCGCTGATCTTCTCCGGCCAGGGCAACCAGCACCCTGCCATGCTGCCCTGGCTGGCAGATGATGGGCGGGTCCAGCAGATGCGCACCCGGCTCGGCGTGGACGATTGGCGCGCCGCCCTCGCAGACCCGGACTGGGCTGCGAACAATGCACATGCGCAGACGCTGCTGACGGCGCTTGCGCTCGCGGCGTGGGGCCAGCTGGCCCCGCACGTTTCGTCGCCCTCGGTCGTCGCGGGCTACAGCGTCGGCGAACTGGCGGCCTTCAGCGCGGCGGGCGTGATCGACAGCGAGGTCGCGGCTTCCCTTGCGCCATTGCGCGCCGCGGCCATGGACGAGAGTGCCGCGCGCCATCCCGGTGGGCTGCTCGCCGTCACCGGCCTGGCGGAACCCGCGCTGGTGCAACTGCGCGCAGTCACGGGGCTGGCGCTGGCCATCCGCAACGGCATCGAAAGCGTCGTGCTCGGCGGCCCCGGCGCAGCCCTGGAGCAGGCGCAACACATCGCGACGGGGCAGGGCGCGCAGTGCACGCGCCTGCGCGTCAACGTCGCCTCCCACACGCCGTGGATGCAGGAGGCAGCGGAGCGCTTCTCGCAGGTGTTGGCCGATGTGCCGTTCCGCTCCCCACGCATCGTGCTGGCCAGCAATGCCGCCGATCGCATCCTCGATGCCGGGGCGGCAAGGACGGCGCTTGCGGCCCAGATCGCGCGGACCGTTCGCTGGGACGAATGCATGCAGAACATCGCCGAGCGCCAGGTGCGCTGCGTGCTGGAGGTCGGCCCGGGCCAGGCTCTCACCCGCATGTGGAATCAACGCTATCCCGACATCCCCGCGCGGGCCTGCGACGACTTCCGCAGCGCCGCCGCCATCGCCGCCTGGCTGCAGGCGCACGAAGACTGAAAAGGCTCGTGCAGCGCCATTGGCCGAACGCCATAGGTTGCATGGCCGGCCCGTTGCGCGAGGCACTCCCGATCAGCGCTTCTTCATTGGGAAAACACCCGATCCGGCTGTCAAGTCAGCCGCCCGGCAGAGTTGGTGCAAATGCAAATTCAGAGCCAAAATGAAACCAGCATGCCCCGACCCGCGCACGACCTTCGATCCGAGTCATGGTGAATCTGGCCGATTTTTCCGACACATCGTTTCTGGAGCCCTGCAAACATTGTGGAGAGCTGCTGCAGGAGCGGGAGCGCTTCTGCCCGTTCTGCGGAACCGATCGAACCGGCGAAGAGGGCGCGCGCGATCCGAGGTTCGATGTCGAGGTGGCCATCGAGCACGGCACCGGCCGGGCGCTGGCGCCCTACGAGATCGACTATCCGCTCATGGACCCGCAGGACCCGCACGAGGTCGGCAGCCACCCCGTCCCGTCGACCGCGATCATGGAGGAGGTCGGCTCCAGCGTGGGCTTCGTGCGCCCCGGCGTGCCCTGGCGGCAGGGCACGCCGGCAGACGAGGGCAGGGTGGATTGGGCCGACAGCCCCGTCACACCCAATCGCCTGATCCTCGGCATCGGGGCCGCACTGGTGGCCTTGCTCGGATTCGCTTTCGCATACGACCATTTCTATCTCGACAAGCAACGCGATGCCGCCAAGTTGCGCGAGTTCAAGGCGAATGTCGAAGCCGTGCGCGGCGCCCTGAAGGAGGGCGACCTCGTGGCCGCGGAACGCAAGCTCGATCTGATGGACGTCGACTACGCCAACAACCCGACAGTGCAGGCCCTCCAGCAGGCGCTCGATCGCCAGTTGCAGGAACAACGACAGGCCGGCGGGCGCGAACTCGCCCCGGACGCGGTGCCGGATGCACCGGCGCCGGCGCCCGCGCCGGCAAGG